>DASZNP010000032.1:0-1748 GCA_035551255.1 Solirubrobacterales bacterium | reverse complement strand
GATGGGGACCGACACCGGGGCCAACCTGCTGAACCCGGGCGAGACGCCGGCGGACAACATCCACTTCCTGTTCTTCTGCACCGCGGTGATCCAGGCGGTGAACAAGCACCAGGGGCTGCTGCGCGCCTCGGTCGCCAACATCGGCCAGGACCACCGCCTCGGCGCCAACGAGGCGCCGCCGGCGATCATCTCGATCTTCCTCGGCGGCGAGCTCGAAAAAGCCTTCGAGGCGATCGCGACCGGCGAAGGCGACCCGAACACGCCGGCCTCGTTCCTCGACCTTGGGGCGCAGGTGCTGCCGCCGCTGCCGCTGCACGGCGGCGACCGCAACCGCACCTCGCCGTTCGCCTTCACCGGCAACAAATTCGAGTTCCGGGCGCTGGGGTCGAGCATGTCGCTCGGCTTCCCGAACACGGTCCTGAACACGATCGCCGCCGAGGCGATCGACGAGCTCGCCGGCAAGCTCGAGGAGAAGCTGAACGGCGGCGAGCAGATGCCGCAGGCCGTGATGGAGATCGTCAAAGAGAGCTACCTCGCCAACAAGGTGGTCTGCTTCGGTGGCGACAACTACTCCGAGGAGTGGCACCAGGAGGCCGAGCAGCGCGGGCTGAAAAACCTGAAAACCACCCCCGATGCGCTGCCCGAGGTGATCTCCGACCAGACCGTCCGCACCTTCGAGAACTACGAAGTCCTCTCCAAGGGGGAGCTGGAGTCCCGCTACGAGGTCTGGGTCGAGCAGTACTGGCTGCGGGCCAACATCGAGGCGGAGACCGCCTTCTCGATCGCCAAGACGATGATCCTACCGGCTGCGCTGCGCCACCTGGCGCTGATCGGTGAGGCCGGCGTCTCCTCCCTGGAGGGCGAAGTCCGCGGGCTGGTCGACGAACTGGTCGCCGGCCTCGGCGAGCTGGAAGCAGCGAACGCCGACCCGGGCCTCGAGGGCCTGGAGATGGCCGTCCACGCCCGCGACAAGCAGCTGGCGGCGATGGACACCGTCCGCGAGGCGGCCGACAAGCTCGAGCGCGTCGTCGCTGACGACCTCTGGCCGCTGCCGAAGTACGAGGAGATGCTGTTCATCAAGTAGGGGTTTGGGGCGGGAGGGGTGACCCCCTCCAGACACCACTCGCCAATGGCTCGTGGTTGAGTGTCTGGAGAGGGCCACCCCTCCCGCTTGGCGTAGGTCAGCTGGAGGGGCCGTCGTCGCCGGTGTCCTTGACCGCTCGCCAAATGAAGAAGCCGAGTAGGCCGAGGCCGATGATTGGGATCAGGCCGCCGAGGACGGCCCACCAGGTCTCAGCTGCGGCGAAGGGGAACACCGGGCGCCATCATGACGGCCGTGCCTTAACGCGCATCCTCAGGCCGCCACCGGGGGAGAGCGTTGGCATCTGGCGGATCGTCACGGTGCGACCGGGGAGCGCCTCCATCCGCAGGCGCTGCAGCAGCTTCGTCGCCACCAGCTTCACCTCGGTCTGGCCGAAGCGCTTGCCGATGCAGATACGCGAGCCGCCGCCGAAGGGGACGTAGGCGCCGCGCGGTAGCGCCGCCTTGCGCTCGCGGGTGAAGCGCTCGGGGATGAAGGCCTCGGGCTCGGGGAAGACCTCGGGCAGGCGGTGACTGGCCCAGGAGCAGTAGTTGACGTAGGCGTCGCGGGGGACGGTGTAGCCGCCGAATTGGTACTCGCGAACCGCCCGGCGGGGGCCGACCCACGCCGGCGGGTAGAGACGCAGGACCTCGTCGAGGACCATCTC
>DASZNP010000031.1:0-18811 GCA_035551255.1 Solirubrobacterales bacterium | reverse complement strand
CCGACGTCGCGGTCCTCGCTTCGCTCCTCCGCGACGACCTCGGGGCCACTTCGCTACGCCAGCTCTACCTCGAGCCACTCGAAAGCATGCGCGATGGAGGTAAGGCGGCGCGGGAGACCCTCCGCGCCTACTTCGCCACCCAGCGGAACGTCTCCTCGACCGCCGCCGCGCTGGGGGTCGACCGGCGCACGGTCACCAACCGGCTCCGCGCTGTCGAGGAGCTCTTCGGGCGTCCCCTCGCGGACTTCGCGACGGACCTCGAGATGGCTTTGCGGCTGGCCGCCTGAGCACCGCGTTCGCGGCGCGGCCTTTCCCGGATTGCGGAACCGGCTCCCCAGCTTGGTGAAGCGGCAGGATGACCATGGCGAAGAGGATCGGGACATGAAGAACCTGATCCGCAGTACGGCCACCGCACTCGCCCTCGCACTGATCGTCGCCACCGGCGCCCTCGCGAAGCCCGAAGCCGTTCAGGTCGGGAACCTCGTGCTCACTCACGACGGCGCGGTCTCGCCGACGAAGCTGCCGCGGCACCGCCAGGCTCCGATCAGGGCTTGGATCAGTGCCTCGGTCGCGACCAAGGACGGCAGCCACGTCCCGGCTGTCCGCGAAGCAGTGATCGACGTCGACAACGACGTCCGAGTCGACGCGCAGGGCCTGCCGGTCTGCAGGCTCGGCCAGCTTCGCTCCCGCGACTCCAGGGCCGCGCGGAAAGCCTGCAGCGCGGCGATCGTCGGCACGGGCAAGGCCCGGGCGGAGATCGAATTCCCCGAACAGCAGCCGATCATGGCGTCCAGCCCGCTGACGATTTTCAACGGCGGCGTCAAGGGCAAGACGACGACGCTGTTCATCCACGCCTTCATCACCGTGCCGGTGCCGGCGGCAGTCGTCACCACGGTCAAGATCACGAGGATCCACCGCGGTCCCTACGGCCTCGAGGTGGTGGCGAAGATCCCCCCGATCTCCGGCGGTGCCGGCTCGCTGACCGATGCGAAGCTCGCGATCGGGCGCAAGTTCACCTACCGCGGCGAGAAGCGCAGCTTCCTCAGCGCCAGCTGCCCCAGCGGCCGGCACCTGATCCAGGGTCGCGTGGACTTCGTCGACGGCACCGTCGTCGACCTCGCCCGCGTGCTGCCGTGCACGACTTCTGGATGAAGCAAATTTCCACTGGCCCGGCTGGACCGTTCTGAGAAACTTCCCCGATGCCCGAGCGGGACGTCTTCCTCCAGAAGCGCATCTTCAACTGGTCCGAGAAGCTGCCCGGCTGGCAGCGTGGGCTGATGCGCCTGCTCTGCGACGGGCCGCTCGACGAGGAGGGGCGGGCGCGGGTGCTGGCGGTTCTGCTCGGCGAGGTCGATGCCGCCGAGCTGCCGCCGCTGGAGCTGGCTGACCTGCCGGCCGACGAGGGTGCTTACGGGACGGTCGAGCTGCGGGAGATCCGCAACCTGCAGAACATCAACAGCCTCGCCGGCGACCAGGCGTTGAGGTTCGGCCCGAGACTGAACATCGTCTTCGGCGAGAACGGGGCCGGGAAGAGTGGTTACGGGCGCTTGGCGCGCCGGGTCTGCCGGGCCGCCGAACCGGGCGAGGTGCTGCACGACGTCTTCGATCCCGGCAAGGCCGAAGCGCCGCAGACGGCCGAGTTCGTGATCGCGGTTGATGGCGAGGAGCAGACGATCGAGGTCGACCTCGCCGCAGAGCCGCCGCGGGTCCTCTCCGCAGTCACCGCCTTCGACGCCAGCTGCGCCGAGTTCTGCGTCAGCCGCTCGAACACGATCGAACACACGCCGCGGCCGCTGCGCCTGCTGAAAGAACTGGTCGAGGCGCAGGGCGAGCTGGCCGAGGAACTGGCCGAGCAGATCGACGCGCTGCGCGACGCCCTCCCCGAGCTGCCTCAGCTGGACGACCCGGAGGCGGCGGCGCTGCTGGCCCGGATCGAAGCGGGTGAGGCCGCCCGCGAGGAGGTCGAGGCGTTCGCCCGACTGAGCGAGGAGGAGCTCTCGGAGCTGCGCGAACTGGAGAAGGCGGAGGCGACGATTGCTTCTGATCAGAGTCGCGAGCTCGAGACCGCGGCGCGCAAGCGGGCGGCGGCGGTCGAGCGGCTTGCCTCCCAGCTCGAGGACGCCTGGGGGCGGCTCGACGACGAAGCACTGGAGGAGATTGCCGAGCTGCGGACGCGGCTGGCCCGCGCCTCCGCCGCGGTCGATCAGGTCGCTGCCGAAGCCTTCGCCGACCAGCCGCAGCCGGGTACCGGCGGCGAGGTCTGGCGGGAGATGTGGGAGGCGGCGCGGCGCTTCGTCGAAGCGGGCGAGGGAACGTTCCCGGATGACGCCGACGACGCGACCTGCCCGCTCTGCCAGCAGGATTTGGAAGCCGCCGCGCGCGAGCGGATGCGGCGCTTCGAGGCGTTCATCTCCGGCAACCTGCGCGAGCAGGTGCGGCTGGTTGACCTGGCGCTGACCGAGCACCTGGAAGCGCTGCCCGACCTCGGCGAGGTCGCCCATACGGCGGAGGTCGCCGTGGCCGCCGCGGGTGAGCATCTGCAGGGGCCGGCGGACGCGGCGCTGCAGGCGCTGGCCGACCGTTTGGCGATCGTCACCGGCCGCAGCGAGCCGTCGCTTGATGGTGGTCTCGACCTGAAGCCGCTGCGCGACTACGTCGCCGTCCAGGTCGCCGAAGCCGAAGGCTTCGCGGTGCTGCGCAACGAGGAGGAGCGCAGCCGGGTGGAAGCGCGGCTGCGCGAGCTGCGTGCCCGCCGCGCGATCGGCGAGGTACACAAGGACGTCCTCGCCCACCTCGAAAGCCTGGAGGCGGTCGCCGCCCGCGAAGAAGCGCGGCGCGCCCTCTCGACCCAGTCGATCTCCCACCGGATCCGCGAGCTGAGCCGCCTGGCAATCACCGATCGGCTGAAGGAGGCGCTCGAGCAGGAGATCGGCGAGCTCGACCCGATCGCCAACCGGGTCGAGTTGAAGGCTTCGGCGAGCAAAGGCAAGCCGGCGGTCCAGTTCAAGCTCCGCAGCGAGGGCCGCGAGAAGGTCGGCAAGGTCCTGAGCACGGGCGAGCAGACGGCGCTCGCGACCGCCTTCTTCCTCGCCGAGCTGCGGGTCAGCAACGAGCGCAGCGCGATCGTCCTCGACGACCCGGTCTCCTCGCTCGACCACCAGCGCCGCGAGCACGTCGCCACCCGGCTGGTCGAAGAAGCTGGCCGGCGGCAGGTCGTCGTCCTCACCCACGACATCGTCTTCGTCTACTACCTGCTGGAAGCGGCCGAGGAGCTAGGGGTGGAGCTGCACGCGCAGACGCTGATCCGCGCCGCCGGCGAGGTCGGCGTGGTCAGCGACAGCCTGCCGTGGGAGGCGCGCTCGCCGATGCAGCGCCTGAAGGCGCTGCGGCACGAGCTCAAGGCGGAGCTGCGAGGGCTCTACAAGGGGCGCGACTCCCGCTACGAGCGGCGAGCGCAGCTCTGGCTGCTCGACTTGCGTAAAGGCTACGAGCGACTGATCGAGGTCTACCTGCTGAACAGCGTCATCGAGCGCCAGTCGCTGCCGATCCGGGTCCAGAAACTGCACGGGATCCGCTGGACCCCCGAGCTTGCCGAGGAGATCGACATCGCGATCCGCGAGGTCTCAGGGGCCGCTCACCAGGAACCGCTTGGCCGCCAGGGTCCCACCCTGACCCGGCTGGAAGCGCTGCTCGACAAGTTCGCCGATCTCTGCGAGCGGACCAAGCCGGCCCGTGAGCGCGAGGCCGAGGAGGAGCTCGCTCAGCGGCCGGTGCCTTTGCGCTCGCGGTAGCGCTTCGTCTTCTGGCGGTTGCCGCAGACGTCCATCGAGCACCAGGTGCGGGAGCGGTTGCGGGTGGCGTCGTAGAAGGCCCACTGGCAGCCCTCGTCGATGCAGGCCTTGAGGCGGGGCCAGGCATCGTGGCACTGGAGGTGCTCGACGGCGAGAAGAAGGCTCGCTTCGAATCCGGTGAGATCGGCGCGGGCGGGGGTTAGCTCCAAGCCGCCCTCGGCGTCGAAGGAGAGGCGGAAGCGGCTGCGCTCGGCGGCTTCGCGAACCGGCCCGAGGACCGCCTCGTCGACCTCGCCGCCATTGTTGGCGTGCATCAGCCCGCGCAACGACTCGCGCAGGTCGTGCAGCCGCTGGACGTCAGTCGGGTCCAGTTTCGGCGGGACCTCACCGGTGTGATCGGCAATCCACTCGCCCAGCTGCGCCGGCTCGGCGATCGCGTCGGTCCCCTCCTCCACGTCCCGGGTGTTGACGAAGTCGACGAGGAGGTCGATGTCCTGTTTCAGCTCACCTTTGTGAAGATCCCTTGACACCAGCTATCTAGCTTAGCTAGTGTTGAAGACACCAGCAACTTGCTTTAGATGGTGTCCGAAAGGAGCCGATCATGAGATTCCTCGCCAGCTTTACCCTTGCCAACGCAGCCGAGTCGCAACGGCGGATGCGCGAAATTGCCGCTCGCGAGCGGCAGGTCCGGCAGCACCCACATCGTTAGGCGCAGCTAGCGCCTCTGCTGCAGGTACTGCAGCGCGATTACGGTCGTGGCGTCGCGGATCTGCGGCAGTGCCTCGTCGAGCTGCGCCAGGTCGAGGCGGACGATCTCGATCTCCTCGTCCTCGTCGCGCTCACCGGATGCCGGCGAGAGGCCGGTCGCCTCGAAGATCGTCACCTTCTCGCTGAGGAAGCCGGGGCTCGGGTAGATGACGTGCAGCACGCTCCACTCCTCGGCCTGCAGCTCCGCCTCCTCGGCCAGCTCGCGCTGCGCGCACTCGAGCTCGCTCTCCCCCTCGTGGTCGAGCGTCCCCGCCGGGATCTCCAGCAGCTCTTCCTCCTCGACCGCCTCCCGCGGCTGCGCCACCAGGTAAGCGAACTCCTCGTCGTGCGCCAGCACCGCGACCGAGCCGGGATGCTCAACGATCTCCCGCTCCACCTCGCTCCCATCCGCGTGCCGGTAGCGCTTGGCGACGAAGTCGATGTGCTTGCCCTCGTGCAAGGGCTTGGTCTCAAGCAGCTCCATCCGCCTAGTCCATCAAACCGAACATCCGCTTGCTCCGCTCAGGCCTCGCCTGCCTGCACCGATAGGTACATCTAGGTATGGAGTCGGGCACGAGACGAGTCGCAGGACAGCACGTTCGTGCCCAGGCGAAAGCGAAGTCGTGGAAGCGCTTTTTCGGCGGCAGCCTCAAGCGCGATTACGACGGCTGGGCGCAGGGCGCCGAAGGCGAGGAAGCGGTGGGCGCAATCCTCGAGGGCCTGCGCGAGCAGGGCTGGTGCGTGATCCACGACGTCTCTTTCGGCCGCGGCAACACCGACCACATCGTCGTCGGCCCAGGCGGGATCTTCACGATCGAGACGAAGAGCCGGGGCGGCAAGGTCTGGCCCGACCACCTTGACCAGAAGATGCTGAGCCAGGCTTACGCGGAGAAGAAGAGCCTGGAGGAAATCACTCTGATGGACGTGCAGGCGCTGCTCGTCTTCAGCCGCGCCTACATCGTCCCCAAGCCGATCGCGCGACGGCGCGGGGTCGTCATCCTCTCGGCACGCAGCCTCGCCTGGTTCTTCTCGAAGCAGCCCGCGACGATCTCGCGCGAGCGTGCCGAGGTCATATACCGGCGCTTGGCGCTGGCAGTCGGACAGGCTGCGTCTTAGCGCAGCAGCTCGACTTCGACCTGCTCCCCGGCGGCGATCTCTTCGGCCGCTGCTGGCATGAAGGCGAGAGCGTCGGCACCGAGCATGGAGGTGAGGACGTGGGAGCCCTGGGCCTCACGGGTGAGTTGGGCGCGCCAACCGTCTTCGGTGAGCTCGAGGCGACAGCGGAGGTAGTGGGCCTTGCCGGGCCTCTTGCGGTAGGCAGTGGCGAGGGTCGCCCGCGTGCGACCGGCGTATGGGTCGAGGCCAGTGAGGGCGCATAGGGCCGGGCGGGCGAAGAGGTGGAAGGTGACCATCGCCGAGACGGGATTGCCGGGAAGACCGAAGACCAGGGTCGGCCGGCCGCCCTCACGGGCGAGGACGCCGAACCAGGTCGGCCCCCCGGGCCGCATCGCAACCCGCCAAAACCGCTCCTCGACCCCAATCTCAGCGAGCGCCCCCTTGGCGTGGTCGTGGCGCCCAACCGAGACGCCCCCGGCGACGATCAGGACGTCCAGTTGGCGAACTGCATCAGATTTCAGGCCTGCTGGCCCGGAAATTTGATGCAGTTCGGGGGAGAGCGCTCGATGGAGGGCGCGGTGGGTCTCTGTAGCGTCGTCGGGAAGGTGGGCGACGTGAATTGGCTCGGCGCCCGCTTCTTGCACCAGCGCCTTGAGGGCGTAGGTGTTGGAGTCGTGGATTTGGCCGGAGCCCAGGGGCTCGCCTGGGGGGATCAGCTCGTCGCCGCTACCCAGGATCGCGACCTGCGGGCGCTGAGTGCACTCGATCTCCGCTACTCCGGCCGCGGCTAGGACAGCGACCTCGCCGGCGCTGATTTGGTGCCCTGGTTCGAGTAGAACCTGGTCCGCTTCGACGTCCTCGCCGGCGCGGCGGATGTTCTCGCCCTCGCGCGCCTGGCGCGCCGGCAACACGTGGCCGTCCTCCTCGCTCGTGTCCTCGACCGGCAGGACTGCGTCGGCGCCCTCCGGGACCATTGCACCGGTCGAGATCCAGATCGCCTCGCCCTCCCCCACCGTGACTTCGGCGGGATGACCGGCGCGGGACTCGCCGACGAGCCGCAATCGCAGCTGGGAGACCTCGGTGTCGGCGACCCGCAGCGCGTAGCCGTCCATCGCCGAGTTGTCGAAGGGCTGGATCGCGACCGCGCTCCTCACCTCGGCGGCGGTGACGCGGCCGAGGCTCTCCTCCAGGCACACCCGCTCGCTCGCGAGCGGCACGACCTCGGCAAGCACCAACTCGCGCGCCGCCTCCGGCGCCAGCGGGCCCTCGCTCACGCTCGGTGCGCGGTCGGCGTGCCGCGCAGGAGCGAGACCGCATGCGGCAGGGCCGGCCGCATGGCGCCGGCGGTCTCGGCGATCGCCTTCGGGTTGCCCGGGAAGTTGACGATCAAGGTGCTGCCGCGGATGCCCGCGGTCGCTCGGGAGAGCATCCAGTGGTGGGTGTGCTCGGCCGAGGCTGCGCGCATCGCCTCGGCGATACCCGGTGCCCGGCGCTCGATCACCGCCTCCGTCGCCTCAGGCGTCACGTCGGAGGCGGCGAAACCAGTACCGCCGGTGGTGAGGATGAGGTCGCAGTCCCCCTCGTCAGCCCAGCGCTCCAGACAGCGTTCGATCTCGGCGCGGTCATCCGGGAGGAGCTCGCGCCCAGCCAGCGTCCCTCCTAACTCGCTGACGAACGCCACCAGCGCCTCGCCGGACTCGTCGCTGCCGCCGTCCCGCGCCCGCGAGGAACTGACGGTGACGACCGCCGCCCGCAGCGGCTCGCTACTCGGCGCGCCAGTCATGCTTGCCGCCGCTCTTCTCCAGCAGCCGCAGCCCGTCGATGACGACACCGCGCTCGATGCCCTTGACCATGTCGTACAGCGTCAGCGCCGCGACCGAGCAGGCGGTCAGCGCCTCCATCTCCACCCCGGTGCCGGCGGTGGTCGCCGCCTCGGCCTCGATCCGCGCCTCGCCGCTCTCGGCGTCAACCTCGACCGAGACGTCGACGTGAGAGAGCGGCAACTGGTGAGCGAGCGGGATCAGCTCGTCGGTCCGCTTCGCCGCCTGGATCCCGGCCAGCCGCGCCGTCCCGACCACGTCGCCCTTCGGCGCGTCACCCGCCAAGACCTTCGCCGCCGTCGCCGGTGACATCCGCACCGTCACCTCGGCCCGCGCGTGGCGGCGGGTCGCCGGCTTCTCGCTGACGTCGACCATCCGGGCGCTGCCGCTCGCGTCGAGGTGCGTCAGTGCGCCTTGTCCGGTGACCTCGGCGGGGCGGTCCATCGGCCTAGGATAAGGCGATGGTGCTGCAAGTACGCCTGTTCGCGGTCCTGCGCGAGCGGGCCGGGCGGGACAGCCTCGAGGTCGAGCTCGCCGAGGGGGCGACGGTTGCCGACGCGCTGCAGGCGCTCGCCACAGAGAGCGAGCCACTGGGTACGGCGCTGGAGGCGATGCCGGTGGTGATGGCGGTCAACCGCTCCTACGTGAGTCAGGACGCCCCGCTCTCGGCGGGCGACGAGCTGGCGCTGATCCCGCCGGTCAGCGGCGGCGCAGAGCGGCCGCAACCGCATGTTCGCGTCACGACCGAGCCGCTCTCAGCCGACCGGCTGAACGCCCTCGCCGCCACCAGCCACACCGGCGCGATCGTCACCTTTCAGGGCACCACGCGCGACGTCGAGCGGCTCGACTACGAGGCCTACGAGCCGATGGCCGAAGAGAAGATCGCGGCGATCCTCGAAGACGTCCTCGACCGCCACGAGATCGAGCACGCCGCCGCCGAACATCGCACCGGCGCCGTCCCCCGCGGCGAGCCCAGCGTTATCGTCGCGATCGCCGCCGCCCACCGCGGCCCCGCCTTCGCCGCCGCCCGCGAAGCGATCGACCGGATCAAGGCCGAGGCCCCGATCTGGAAGCGCGAGGTCGAAGGCGACTGCGCGCAGTGGGTCAAGGGCACCCCGCCCTCAGTCTCCTGACTCAGCTCGAGGTCGGGAAGTGCATCGAACCCGCGTCTGCCGCGGTCGCCTGCGTTGCCGGCCACCTGCTGGTGATCGCCTTGCCGCGGGTGTAGAAGCGGACGCCCTCGGGGCCGTGGATGTGGTGGTCACCGAAGAGGGAGTCCTTCCAGCCGCCGAAGGAGTAGAAGGCCATCGGGACCGGGATTGGGACGTTGATGCCGATCATCCCGATCTCGGCCTCGCGCTGGAAGCGGCGGGCCTCGTAGCCGGAGCCGGTGAAGATCGCGGCGCCGTTGGCGTAGGAGTTGCGGTTGATCAGCTCGATCGCCCCATCGAGGTCGCTGCTGCGGACGACCGAGAGCACCGGGCCGAAGATCTCGTCGCGGTAGACCGACATCTCCGGGTTGACCTGGTCGATCAGCGTTGGCCCGACCCAGAAGCCGCCGCCGTCCATCTCCAGCTCGCGGCCGTCGACGGTCAGCTGCGCGCCAGCCTCGGCCCCCTGGCCGATGTAGTTGACGATCCGCTCGCGCGCCTGCGGCGTCACCACCGGGCCCATTTCTGAGGCCGGATCGAGGCCAGGACCGACCTTGATCTCCCGCGCCCGGCGCGCCACCTCGTCGACCAGCTCGTCGCCAGCCTCGCCGATCGCCACCGCGACCGAGATCGCCATGCAGCGCTGACCGGCCGAGCCGAACCCCGCCGCAGCGAGCTGGTCGGCGGCATAGCCGAGGTCGGCGCCCGGCATCACCACCGCGTGGTTCTTCGCCCCGCCGAGCGCCTGCACCCGCTTGCGGTTCTCGGTCCCGCGGGCGTGCACGTACTGGGCGATCGGGGTCGAGCCGACGAAGGAGACGCCGGCGACGTCGGGGTGGTCGAGCAGGGCGTCGACCGCGACCTTGTCGCCGTGGACGACGTTGAAGACGCCGGCCGGGAGCCCCGCCTCGGCGTAGAGCTTGGCGACGAAGTTGGAGGCGGAAGGGTCGCGCTCAGAAGGCTTCAGCACGAAGGTGTTGCCGCAGGCGATCGCGACCGGGTGCATCCACATCGGCACCATCGCCGGGAAGTTGAACGGCGTGATCCCGGCGCAGACTCCGAGCGGCTGGCGGAAGGAGTAAGCATCGACGGTGGTCGAGACCTGGTCGGAGTACTCGCCCTTCAGCAAGTGCGGGATGCCGCAGGCGAACTCGACCACCTCGAGACCGCGCGAGACCTCCCCCTTCGCGTCCTCCAGCACCTTGCCGTGCTCGGAGGAGACAATCCGCGCCAGCTCCTCAACGTTCGCGTTCAGCAGCTCGCGAAAGGCGAACATGACCTTGGCCCGGCGGCTGAGCGAGGCCTGCGACCACTCGGCAAATGCCTCGCGCGCGGCGGCGACGGCCGCGTCGACATCAGCCGGCTCGGCCTGCACGACCTCGGCCTGGACTTCACCGGTGGCGGGGTCGTAGACCGGCGAGCTGCGGGTAGAGGAACCGCTCGTCTCCTCGCCGCCGATCCGGTGGCGGATCGTCCGCTTTGTAGCTACGGAAGCCACCCGTCCATTATGAGGTGACGGGGGTCAGCGGCCCTTCGCCGCGCAGTACAGAAATCGCGTTGCGGGCCGCCAGTTCGGCCATCGCGGTGCGGGTTTCGACCGTCGCCGAGCCGAGGTGCGGAACGAGGACGACGTTCTCGAGCTCCAGCAGCGCCGGCTCGACTTGCGGCTCGTGCTCGTAGACGTCGAGCCCGGCGGCAGCGATCTCTTCCGCCACCAGCGCCTGCGCCAGCGCCGGTTCGTCGACGACCGGGCCGCGGGCGGCGTTGATCAGGGCCGCGCTCGGCTTCATCGCGGCGAGCTCAGGGGCGCCGATCAGGTGACGGGTCTCCGGCGTCAGCGGGCAGTGCAGGCTGACCACGTCCGCGCGGGCCAGCAACTCTTCCAGCGGCAGCCGCTCCGCCCCCAGCTCAGCCTCGACCTCCGCCGAGGCGGAATGGCGCTGGTGATAAGCAATCTCCATCCCGAAGGCGCGCGCCCGCTCGGCCACCCGCCGGCCGATCCCGCCGAGGCCGACGATCCCGAGCAGCTTGCCGCGCAGGCCGCTACCGAGCATGAACGACAGCCCCCAGGCCCACGGCTTGCCGGCGCGGATCAGCCGATCGCCCTCCGAGACCCGACGCGTCGCGTCCAAGATCAGCGCCAGGGTCAGGTCCGCGGTGGCGTCGTCAAGCACCCCCGGCGTGTTGGTGACGACGATCCCGCGCCGCTCCGCCGCGGCGACGTCGACGTTGTCGTAGCCGACGGCGACGTTGGCGACGCAGCGCAGCTGCGGGCCGGCTGCTTCCAGCAGCTCCTCATCGACCTGATCGTGCAGGAGCGTGACGACCGCTTCGACGCCCCCGACCAGCGCCAGCAGGTCGGTCCGTGGAATCGGCCCGGCGCGGTTGTCAAGGCGTAGCTCACCCGCCTCGCGCAGAGCCTGCAGCGCCGGCTCCGGCAAGCGGTTGGTCACCGCGAAGATCGGCCTGGGAGCGGAGGGCATAGGGCGACGCTACCGGGCCGCTCGCCACCAAGAAAAAAAGAAGAAGCTAAGAAGCTCCCGAGACGTCCTGATATGTGAGGGCACCTCGGGAGCCAGGAGAAATAATGAAGCTCCATATTTGTCCCAGGTCAGACCTCTGACGTCAAGTAATCGCGAGTACCAAAGTAAGGAAGTGCCATTTGGCACCCCGGTCCTCGTGTCACCCGGGACGGGGCTTCAGCACCACCAGGCAGAGGTCATCGCGGATCGGCCGGTCCGCCCACGCGAGGATCGCCCGTTCGACCTCGGCGACGATCACCCGTGCTCCCAACCCGGTCAGCGGTCCGAGGACGTCGCGCAGTCCTTCGAGCCCGAGCATTTCCCGGCCCTGACGCACGTCGGTCGCGCCGTCGGTATAGACGACCAACCCGTCGCCCTCCAGGAGCGGGCACTCGACGTTCTGGAGCTCCAGAGTCTTCTCGACCCCGAGGAGGAAGGTCGATCCGTCGACGGGCAGTTCCTCCAGGCCCGGCAGTCGCAGCGGCGGTGGGTGCCCCGCCCGCGCCCAGGAGACCTTCCTCTCCGCCGGGTGCAGTCGCAGGCAGACCGCGCTAACCAGCTCCTGCTGGCGGCCGGGACGATCGACGAGCGCGGTGTTGGTAAGCGTCAGCAGTTCCGCCGGGTCGCTGGTGTTGGCGGCGAAAGCCGCGAAGCGGGCGCGAATGAAGGTGGCGAGGCGAGCGGCAGCCGGACCATGGCCGACGACGTCCCCGACTACTGCCACGGTCGAGCCGTCGGGCCCGTTGGTGAGCAGGTAGAAGTCCCCCGAGACGCCGAGCTCGGAAGGCACGAAGGCCGCCGCGGCGTCGAGGTCGGGGATGTCCGGTAGGTCGGCCGGCGCCAACGCCGCGCGGATCGCCTCGAGTTCCTCGGCCGAGTGCTCGAGCACGCGCACCCGCTCGGCGATCCAGGCGACGCCGTCCGCGACGGCGAGAAAGAAGACGCCGCGGACGATGATCGCAAGGCCGAATTCCGGGCGCGGGTGGACGACGTGGGAGATCGCGAAGAGCAGCAGGCAGATGAGCGCCAGCCCCCGCCCGGCCCGCGGACCGAACCACCAGGCGGTGAGGGCGATCGGGACGCAGAAGAAGAAGGCGAGGCCGGCAGTCGTGGAGCCGGTCGCGATCAAGGCGACGAAGACAGTCAGGACCGCGACGGCGATCCAGACGATGCGGACGGTTCGCGAAGCCTCCCCTGACAACTTGCTCTGACCATACATGAGCAACACACATCGGCCCCGCCCACCTGCTGGTGTGGACGGGGCCTGAAGAACTACGGGGCTCAGATGCGGGCGATCGGCGCGGCTAGTACCACTTGCCGCGGGCGAAGCCGCCGAAAGCGATCAACCCGATCAGGGCGATGATCAACCCGATCCAGAAGCTCCAGACGATCATCAAGATGATCCCGATGATCACGAGGATGCCTCCCAACGAAATGCCGCCGATGCCGGCTCCTCTATCTGCCCTGCTGTTCATCTGCTCCTCCGTTCGTGGTTTTTGGACGAGTGCTTCGAACCAACAGTTACCCGGGAACGGGCGGAACTACTCCGGTTCCGGCGCTTCCTCGCCCGGCCATTTGCCGGTGACTTTGGCGAACGAGGTGCGGCTGCCGTGATCGACAAGTCCTTTCACCAGACGGAAGATCGCCCCCTCGACCGCGAGCGCAGTGACCAGCTTCGGCCAGGAGAATTCGCGGTGCTCGGGCTTCGGCGGCTCCTCGTCGTCGATCAATCCCCAGATCTGTTCGAAGACCTTCTTGCCGACGATGCCGGCAATCAGCCCGAGGACGATGCTGATCGGGGTGAAAATGACCTTCATTGCTGGGCGCCGCCTTCAGAGCCCGAACCTTTTTTGGCCACCGCGGCGGCGGCCGCAGCGCCGGCGAGACCGACCGCGGCGATCCGTTTCGGCCAGCGGCCTTTCGGATGGTTGCGGCCCGAGGCGAGCGCCCGCGCGCCCTCTCGCATCGTTTCCGCGCCGCGCTGCAGGTTCTTACGGGCGTAGTCGTTCTCGGCCAGCCCGACGACCAGCGGCTGCACCCGCGAGACCGTCTTCTTCACCCTCTTAGTTCCTCGCATCGACCTCTCCTTCCTTTCGTTGCCCTTAAGTGGTCTTCTGGTCCTTCGGCTCGTCGCGCGGTTCGAGCTGGATCTCCTTCTCGGCCCGCGGCTGCCCTTCCTTGATCTCCTCGCTGCGCTCGCGCTCGGCGTTCATCTGGTGGCCGAAGAGGATCGCCAGGTTGGTGATCCAGAACCAGAGCAACAGCACGACGAGGCCGGCGAGGGTGCCGTAGGTCTTGTCGTAGGAGCTGAAGTTGGAGACGTAGAAGGCGAACAGGGCTGAGGCGATCGCCCAGACGACGATCGAGAGGATCGCTCCCGGGGTGACCCACTTGAAGCCGCGCAGCTTCACGTTCGGGGTCGTGTAGTAGAGGACGTCGACCATGAGGATGAAGATCGCCGCCATCACCGGCCACTTGGCGATGTTCCAGACGTCGACCGCGGTGCTGCTGAGGCCGATCGGGTTGGCGATTGCTTCGACCACCGGGCCGGTGAGGACGAGGCCGACGGCGAGCAGGGCCATCATGATGATCATCGCCAGGGTCACCCCGATCTGCAGCGGCCGCAGCTTCCAGAACGGGCGGCCCTCGGGGGTCTCGTAGATGATGTTCGAGGCGCGGGTGAAGGCGCCGACGTAGCCGGAGGCCGACCAGAGCGCGGCGCCGAGACCGAGGACAAAGGCGAAGCCGGCGGCGCTGCGGTTTTCAACGATCGATTTGATCGGGCCTTCGAAGGTTTCCGCCCCCGAGCTCGGGCCGATTTCGGTGATGATTTCGGTCAGCTTGGAGGTCGTCGTCTGGGGATCGCCGAAGAGGCCGATCAGCGAAACCATCGCGATCAGGGCAGGGAACAGCGAGAGCAGCCCGTAGTACGTGAGCGCCGCCGCCCAGTCGCTGAGGTTGTCCTCCTGGAACTCGGTCAGCGTCCGTTTCAGGGTTGCGCCGAGGCCGGTCTTTGAGGCCGCCCCCTCGGGCGCGTAGTCGGCGCGCACGGGGTCGACGTTCTCGTGCCCGCGGCTGGCGTTCTCGCCTACCTGCGTGTCCCTGTGCCCGTTCTCCTCGGCCATTTCGTCCCTTCCCCGCCTACCGTGAGAACGTCCGGCCGAAGACGACGCCGGCGATGAACGCAGCGGCGAGCGCGATCGGCGCCGGGTTTTCCCGCGCCAGCGATTCGATCCTCTCGTTCGAACCCATGCCCTCCTTTGCCCGTTAGGAGGAGGTTCCTAACCGGGGCTAGACCGAAGGCAGCTCTTGCTCTTCGCTCAGCAGCGGTGCGAAGAGGTCGCCTTTGGCGGCGACGCGCTCGAGCACTGCGGCGTGGTCGAAGACCAGCGCCTCCGCCTCGCCTGACTCCAGCGCGGCCTCGACCTCGTCCCACTCCAGCGGCGTCGAGACCGTCGGCCGTTCTTTCGCCCGCAGCGAGTAGACGCAGACGGTGGTCTTGTGCTGGTCGTTCTGGCTCCAGTCGATCAGCACCTTGCCGGGCCGCTTCGCCTTCGACATCTGCGAGACGACGCGCTCGGGGAATTTCTTCTCCAGCACCTCGGCGACGGCTTTGGCGAACGGCTTGGTGTCGTCGTAGCTAACGTCGCCGTTCAGCGGCACGTAGAGCTGCATCCCCTTCGAGCCGGAGGTCTTCGGGTAACTGTTGAGTCCGAGCTGCTCGAAGAGGCCGCGCAGCCAAACCGCAACCTGGGCGCAGTCGATGATGTCCGCGGGCGCGCCGGGGTCGAGGTCGAAGACCATCGCCGTCGGCCGCTCGATCGCCTCGGCCCGCGCCAGCGAGGTGTGGAGCTCGATGTCAGCGAGGTTCGCCAGCCAGACCAGCGTCGGCAGGTCTTCGACCACGCAGTAGTCGACCTCGCCCTTGTTGCGGTCGCTCCAGACGCTCGCAGTCGTCACCCAGTCGGGCCGGTGGCTGGGGCAGCGCTTCTCGTAGAAGTGTTTGCCCTCGACGCCGTTGGGATAGCGCTTCAGGGTCAGCGGCCGGCCGCGCAGGTGCGGAAGCAGGACCTCGCCGATGCGGGCGTACCAGTCGATCAGCTCGCCCTTGGTGAACCCGGCCTTGGGAAAGAGCACCTTGTCGAGGTTGGAGAGCTCGAGCTCGCGGCCTTCGACCTCGACCGCGGCTTTGTTCCGCGGCCGCTTGACCGCGCGGGCGGTGAGCGACTCGCCTTCGGGGTCGGTCGCCTGCTCCAGCACTACCTCGTCGGCGGCCTTGTCCTCGCGCATGCCTTTGTAGGCCGAGTGGCGCAGGATGCCCTCCTTGGTCAGCTCGCGGAACTCGATCTCGGCGACCAGGCGCGGCTCGACGAACTGCGCGCCTTTCGGCGGTTTTGGGCCGGCCCCGAAGGGGCTGGTCTTGCGCTCCAGCGGCGCCAGCCGAGCAGCGATCGCGGTCAGGTCAGCGGCTTTGAAGCCGGTGCCGACTTTGCCCGCGTAACGGAGGACCGGTTTGCCGCCATCCCGCTCGAAGTAGCCGACCAGGAGCGCGCCGAGGTGTTCCTTGCGGCGGCCTTCGCCGGGGGTCCAGCCGCCGATCACCATCTCCTGGCGGCTGACGTTTTTCACCTTCAGCCAGGTGCCGGTGCGCTTGCCGGGGCAGTAGATCGAGTCGAGGCGCTTCAGCATCACGCCCTCCAGGCCCTGCTCCTTGCTCGCTGCCAACAGCTCTTTGGCGTGGCCGACCGAGTGGCTGGGCGTCTGCCAGGCGTCGCCGGACAGCTGCAGCCCCTCGAGCAGCTCGCGCCGGCGCGAGTAGGGCTCGCAGGTCAGGTCCTGCCCGTCCAGATAGAGGAGGTCGAAGATGACGTAGACGACGGGATGGGTTTTCATCCGCCGCCGGACGACGTTCTCGTCGCTGTTGTGGATGCGCTGCTGCAGCCGCTCGAAGCTCGGCCGGCCGTTCTCGTCGAAGGCGACGAGCTCGCCATCGAGGACCGCGTCCTGCGCCCCCAGCGCCCGCGAAATCCGCCGCACCTCGGGGTACTGGACGGTGACGTCGTTGAGGTTGCGGGTCTGCAACTGCACCCGGCCCGGTTGGCAGTAGGCGAGCGCGCGGATCCCGTCCCACTTCACCTCGACCGCCCACTTGCCGTCGTCCCGCGGCAGCTCCGAGAGCCGCGCCAACATCGGCACCAGGTTCTCCGGGAACGGGTCGCGTTCCCGCGCCGGCGGATCGATCCGGTGGATCATCCAGTCCTTCTCCGACTTGCCGGCCCGGAACAGCGCATACCGCCCCCGCAACTTCTCCCCGTGGAAGTCGACGACGACTTTGCCCGCCTCCCACTTCTCCAGCTCGTAGGTGCCGGAGTCCCAGACGACCATCGTTCCGGCCCCGTACTCCCCTTTAGGAATCTCCCCCTCCCAGCTCAAATACTCGAGCGGATGATCCTCCGTATGCACCGCCTTCCGATTCTCATCCGGGCTCTCGGGGATCCCGTTCGGAATCGCCCATGAGGCGGCGACTCCCTCATGCTCCAGCCGCAGGTCCCAGTGAAGGCGCCGAGCGCTGTGTTCCTGGACAACGAAGCGCAAAGGACCGCCGTTTCCACGTTGCTTCGTCGGTGTCGGCTCTTTGGTCTTCCCGAAGTCCCGCTTCCGCTCGTACTCGCCGAGTCTACCTGATGACCTTGATTCCATGGCCAACTTCTACCCGCTCGACCGCTTCGATCCCGTGCGAAGGAGAAACGCATAGTCGGTGCCTTCAAGAGAGTGCCGGCTTGGCACCCTTTTCCGTTCTGGAGGGTGAGCGTCATCCGCAGCCAAAGGTGCCTGTGCACTCGGGCAGGCTGTTGTCAAAATGCCTGCCGTCGAATTTTCGGGACGGTCGCTTAGTGACTTAGCTTTGTCGACACTTTACGAGATCGTCAGCTTCGAGCCGGTTGGTGTCTCGAGAGTAACCGTCATCCGAAGCACAGTGCTTTCCGGGCATAGGAAGCTACCGCTGATGAGTTTCGAGCCGCTGCCAGCGATGGTGTCCCTGGTCGTGACTTCGGCTTCGGTTCGCGGAACTCTGCACTTCGTCGGCGCTATACGTGGGTAAGGCTCTAAACAGTGACGGGAGGCGAGTTACTGTCACGTATACAGGCCCGAACATGCCTGTGCACTCACCTAATCCGTTGTCTGCACTCTTGGCACCGGTGCCAGAAACGTCAACGCTAACAAATTCCACTTCCACCATCGAGCCTGAGTTCTTCGTGACAGTTCCGACCATTTCTGCGCAAGAGCACACGATCTCTTCAACGCTTGTTGCTGTGTTCCAGACGATCGCGTTGCCTTTGAGTCTCGCGATGACTGAGGTGCCCACGGGCGCCAGGGTTCCCCCCATGTGAGTTGCGGAGCGTTGGCTGCCAGAGCGCTGGGGAGGAAAATAAACGTCGCCAGAGCAACGATCTTCGTACTGGCAGCGGTGAGCTTCTTGGACCACGGAGAAACCTTCCCCGGAAGTTTGTCCTCGGTTCTTGGCTTGAAACGGCGCCGGGTGCTGAGTGACATAGGTCCCGCCTAGGGGTCTGGTCCTTACGCCAGCACCCATCATGTAAGGATCGTGTTCAGCCATTAAAAGGACCACCGCCACGCGGTGGTCCAGCCCATCCACCCTATCCTGGTGGCTAAGACACGACCACCTTCGTACCGCTTGTTGTCTCCATGTTGAACGTCATCAGCAACATGCCGCTTTCCGGACAGAGGAAGCCACCACGGATCAGTTTGAAACCGCTGCCGGCAGCAGTATCCCTGGTAGTGATCTGAGCTTCGGTCCCGCCTGTGGTGGTGTCAGCCTTGATGCTGGCAGCCGTCTCGTATTCGCATTCCCCAGCCGTTGTCGAACCGAGTAGGAACTTGATATTGCCGATTTTGGCAGATAGCTGGACTTCGTCCGTATTGTAAGTGGGTAGCGACTTAAGAAGAAATGGCAGATTTCTCGCTGTGAAGAATAGGTTGCCAAAGCTGCCTGTGCACTCGGGCAGTCCATTGTCTACGTTGGCTGCGCCCGTGCCCCAAAATCCATAGCTCGTTACTTCTACTTCAACCGTCGAGCCTGAGTTTCTTAGAACGCTGCCGTCCAGTTTAAAGTTGCTGCATACCAACTGTTGAATATTTGTTGCTGTATTCCAGAAGACCACGGACCCACCTGAGAGTGTCCCGATGATCGAGGTGCCCGCGGGCACCAAGGAGCCACTCGATGTGAGCTGCGGGTCGTTGGCCGCCGAGGCAGACGCCGGCAGGATGAAGGCCGCGAACGCGACCAGCGCCAGGCAGGCAGTGATGAGTTTCTTGGACATCTGAGATATTTCCTTCCCTTGATGTTTGGCCCCTGGGGAACCTTGGCTTTTGGAACTGGTGCCTCGGGGTGCTTTACCTATGACATAGTCAGGTTGTTGGCGCCGGTCCTATCCTCCAAAGTGAACGTCATCAGCAACATGCCGCTTTCCGGGCAGAGGAAGGTGCCACGGATCAGTTTGTGGAGGGGCGCCGCCGCTATGGGCGGCCGCCCCTCCCACATACCTACAAAGGGAGTGGTTACGACACGGTCAGCTTCGTCCCACTTGTTGTCTCCATGTTGAACGTCATCAGCAACATGCCGCTTTCCGGGCAGAGGAAGG
>DASZNP010000030.1:0-9348 GCA_035551255.1 Solirubrobacterales bacterium | reverse complement strand
GTTCCCAAACCTCGATCCGAGTCCGCCATCGTACCGGCACCCGATGCAGCCGGAGCCGGTACTCGATCCGCGTTCCCACGCCCATCTCGATCGGTCCCGGCGTCGTCACTTCGAACCCAAGCCAAGGCGGCGTAATCCGCTCCAAGTTGAGCGCGTCGCCGTAGAAGGCAAACGTCTGATCGATAGGCCGCACGACGCGTTGCGTGCGCTCGAGGGCGTGGATGCGGGTCACTGCGGAAGCGTAAGCCACGTATGTCTACCCGATTCAAAACTGAGTATTGAATCTGTGTCGCCCGAAACATAGGCTCCCGAGTCCTATCCACGCTGTAACTGCCCTGGGAGGCGCGGTGTCCAGCTCTTACTTGCCGAAACGTTCTGCGATGACCTCAACCTT
This sequence comes from Solirubrobacterales bacterium, assembly GCA_035551255.1. Taxonomy (GTDB): domain Bacteria; phylum Actinomycetota; class Thermoleophilia; order Solirubrobacterales; family 70-9; genus VAYN01. The sequence continues at coordinate 8,954 of DASZNP010000030.1, read as the reverse complement.
GATCGCTGTTGTTGCCCTTGTGTGGGTGCTGGCCAACGCTGCGGGCGCGTCGGCGATCTCCGCCCCTATTCACATCGCCGGCACCAGCGGCGAAGGCGTCTACCTCCGTCCCGAACCGAATACCTCGGATGCCCCGATCGGCTGGATGCCGGAAGGCGCCAGTCCCGACTACAACTGCTTTGCATGGGGTCAGAACATCAACGGCGTACCGATCTGGTTCAACGTCAACTATGGAGGCGTGACTGGCTATTACGCGTCGTTCTTCGACGACAGCAGCTACCACTCCAACGAAGAACTGACTGCCAAGTACGGGGTGCCACTTTGCGGCTCGGCACCGCCATCCTCCCCACCCCCCGCAGAAAGCTCGCCCCCGGCCGGCGGCGCGGGCTCCGCCCCCGGTTCTCTCTATTTCTCACCGTACCCCAAGAACCCGCACGGGCCCGGAACCACTGGCGACATTAAGGCCCAGGACGGGGTCAGCTGGGCCCATGCTCCCTCCCCCGCGACGATCACCATGAACGACGATGAATGGGACCGTAACTTCGACGCGAAGGGCTGTCCCAGTCCGAGCTCGCTGACGCCGCAGAATCAGCCAGCCTTCGACAGCGGCCAGATCTCGACGTTAGCCGCTTGGAGTAAGGCGCGGGCAACCCCCTTCGTATTTCTTGCCGGACACCCGGAATGGGAATCGAGGATCCACTACATCATCCTTTTCGATCCCGGTAATGCGAAGGAATGGGCCGACTCGAAATGCGCACAGGAGTACCACCTATCGATCATCCTCCGCAACTGGTTAATTGCGAGCCGCTCGAACAAGTTGGTGATCTTCTCGGGCGAAGTGACGGCTGACGCGGATCACCGTAGCGTCGACGGCCACGGTCACGCCGGGATCCAAAATGCTCTTTTCGTGCCGCTAAAGGCCCTCGGGGAACCGCCGGGCAGGCACCTTCGATCGCAAATTGTCGTCTGCAATTACGACCACATGACGCACACTGGTGTCTGGATTCGTTTCAAGAACGAGATGAATCAGCCTCCGATCACGGTTTCGACCTGTCCGCCAGTTCGCGGCGAACAAGTTGTCGGCTGGAATCCGTAGCGGTTCCGGCCCTGCCTGGGGCCGAATTTCGATTCGGCCTTCGAGAATGGGCACGGCTGGTTTCGAACCAGCGACCTCTCGCGTGTGAAGCGAGCGCTCTCCCACTGAGCTACGCGCCCTGGGCCGCTGATGATACGACGCGGGCTAGGGAGGGTCAGGCGACGAGGCCGGGCTGGGGGATCGGTCCCTCGCCCTCTGGGAACGGGCCGGTGGGGTCCGGGCGGTCGGCCTCGTCTTCGAGGGCGTCCTTGCGGAGGGCCATGCCGACGAAGGGAAAGACCAGGGTCGAGAGCATCGCGGCGCCGACCAGGCCGGCCGCGGTCGAGGGTCGCATCTTTTCGGCGTCGATCGCGATCGTCGTGATCGCCACGACGAGGGGCAGCTCGGTGGCGCTGTAGAAGGCGAGGGCGGCGCGGTCGCGGAGGTTGAGCTGGTTGCGGTAGAGCAGCAGCGCCGGGGTGCCGCGGATGACGAGGAAGAGGACGAAGAACATCGCCAGCTTGCCGATCGCTTCGGCCGAGCCGAGGGCGGCGAGGTCGAACTCGATCCCGCTGGTGACGAAGAAGAACGGGACGAAGAAGCCGAAGCCGACCGCGGTCAGCTTCGACTCGAAGATCGTCAGCTCGTGGCCCTTCAGCGCCATGCGGGTGATCAGGCCGGCGACGAAGCCGCCGAGGAGGACGTCGAGGCCGAGGTTGCTGGCCAGCAGCACCAGGCCGAAGACGAGGACGACGGTGACCCGGACCGCCAGCTGGCTGCTCGCCTCGAAGGTTTTTTCCAGCGCCGGCCAGCCTTTCCAGGCCAACCGCACCGAGAGCAGCGCCACCGCGATCGCCAGGGCGATGAAGGCGATCAGGATCCCGCCCTCGTGCAGCGGGCTCTCGGTCGAGAAGAAGAGGGTGACCAGGAGAATCGGACCGAACTCGCCGGCCCCGCCCGCGGCCAGCAGGTATTTGCCGAAGCCGGTCTTCAGCTCGCCGTTGTCGCGGAGGATCGGAATCAGGGTGCCGATCGCGGTCGTCGCCATCGCCGCCCCGGTGTAGAGGAGGGAGACGACGATGCCCAGGCCGACGAGGATGCCGCCGATCCCGAAGGCTAAGCCGACCGAGAGCAGCCAGCCCCAGGCGCCCAGCTCCAGCGGCAACCCTTTGATCCGCTGGAAGTCGATCTCGTAGCCGGCGAAGAAGAAGAGCATCCCGAGGCCGAGGTTGGAGAAGAATTCGATGAAGTCGCCGGGATGGGCAAAGCCGAGGACTTCGGGGCCGATCAGGATCCCGAGGAAGAGCTCGAGCACCACCACCGGCGGCGCCAAGCGCTTGGGGACGACGGCGACGATTACGGCCGCGATCGCCGCGACGACGACGATCGCGAAGAAGGAACCGGTATCGACCGTGGTCGCGGCGACTGGCAGGGCGGTCAAGGGGATCATCCTAAGCCGGGGCGGGTAGGATCACCAGTGGACCGTGCTAGGTGGGGAATCAGCGGTGCCCTATCACCCGAAATCCGCTTAGCGGGGCCGATTACCGTTCCGAGGGGCTGGCCATTGGGGTCAGTGCCGTGGCGGCGGCGATGACGGCCGGGTCCTGCGCGACGTGGGCACGCGAATCAGGTCAGGTCCGGAAGGAAGCAGCCTTAAGCGGATGCCGCGGGTGCCGCAGGAGAGCCCGACCCGAGCTTCAAGCCACGGACACGCCCGGTGACCTCGCTTCAGAGAACGGGCGCACGGTCCATAACTTCAGCGGCGTTCGTCCTTGTGCCGGTATGTCCGTCCCAAGGACGAACGCCGGCTAGTCGATCAGCCGCTTGCGCATCTGGTGGATCGCTACCCGCCAGGTGACGAGGGCGAAGCCGACGAGGAAGGCGAAGCGGAGGATGTCGGTCCATTCGTAGCCGAAGGCGCCGCCGCGGACCAGTTCAACCAACTGGTGCAGGGGGTTGACCTGGGCGACGATCTGGAACCCGTGAGGGAGGCCTTCGATCGGGAAGAAGGTGCCGGCGACCAGGAACAGCGGCGTGACGAAGAGCGCGGTCACGTAGTTGAACTGGTCGATCTTGGCGACGGTCGCTGCCATCGCCACCCCGAAGCCGCTGAAGCCGAGAGCGGTGACGAAGCAAAAGAGCGGCGTCAGCAACATCCCCGGCGCCGGGTCGAGGCCGAAGGCGATCGTTACCAGCAGCGGCACGCAGCCGTAGGTGCCGGAGCGGACCCCGATCCAGAGCATCTCGGCGGTGACCAGCTCCTCGACGTCGACTGGCGCGGCGAGGATCGCGTCGTAGGTGTTCTGGAAGCGGTGCTTGACGAAGGTTCCGAACATCGCCGGCAGGGCGCTGGAGAAGATCACCGCGGTGGCAACCATGCCGGTGCCGACGAACTGGATGTAGGGGACGCCGTCGACTTCGTCGACCAGGGTGGCGCTGAGGCCGAGGCCGAAGGCGAGCAGGTAAACCAGCGGTTCCATCACGCTGGAGAAGGTCGTGCCCTTCCAGTAGGTGCGGAAGTTGGCGACCTCGCGGCTCATCACCCCGGCAATCGCGGTCGGTTCCAGGCGCCGCATCTGGCGCGGCGCCTCCGAAGCAGCGGGCGTCATCGCCTCCATCACTCCGCCTCCTCGCCGGTCAGCAGGACGAAGACGTCCTCGAGCGTGGCGGCGCGGGTGACCGCGTCCTCGGGGATGGCGCCGTTCTCGGCCCGCTCGGAGCCGATGATCGCGATCGCCGGCCCGGCCGGGCGCACCACCAGCCCCTGCGATTCAGCCTCCGCGCGGGTCCGCGCCAGCCGGTCGGGCGGCCCGTAGACCTCGGCGGTGAAGCGACCGGCGTGCTCGCTGATCAGCTCGACCGGGTGACCGCGGCTAATCACCTTGCCCTGGTGCATCACCGCCACCTCATCGGCCAGCCGCTCGGCCTCCTCGATGTAGTGGGTCGACATCAGGATCGTCGTCCCGCGCGCTTTCAGGTCACCGATCAGCGTCCACAGCTCGGTCCGGATCTGCGGGTCGAGGCCGACGGTCGGCTCGTCGAGGAGGACGAGGCGGGGCTCGTGGACGAGCCCGCGGGCGAGCAGCAGCCGCCGCCGCATCCCGCCGGAGAGCTCGTCAACGGCGTCGCGGCGACGCTCGCGCAGGCGGGCGATGTCGAGCGCTTTATCGATCGCCTTGCCGACGTCGGGCACTCGGTAGAGACGGGCGAAGATCGCCAGGTTGTCCTCGACGGTGACGTCAACGTCGAGGTTGTCGAGCTGGGGGACGACGCCCATCTGCCCGCGTGCGGTCTTCGCTTCGGCCGGCAGCTCGTGGCCGAGCACTCGCAGCTCGCCGGAGTCGGCGATCGCCTGACCGGTCAGCAGCCGCATCGTCGTCGACTTGCCGGCGCCGTTGGGGCCGAGTAGGCCGAGGCAGATGCCTTCCGGCACCTCGAGGTCGAGGCCGTCCACGGCCGTAATTGGCCCGAAGGTCTTGACCACGTTCTTCAGCTCGATTGCCGCCATCGCCACCGATGGTTTCATGAGCCGACCTTTGACTTCTGTGAGGTTGGGCGGACCCGCCTGAAAGACTTTCGCGCCGATGCTGGACGATCGCTGGATCCGATCGCTGCACGTGGAGTCGATGCGGCGCGCCGACCTGCACGAGGAGCGCGAGCCGCATGTCCTCTTCCAGGCCTCGACGATCGGGGCGCTGCTGGAGGGCGCCTTCGAGGGCGACCTCAGCTTTCACGAGTTAGGAGAGCACGGCGATTTCGGCCTCGGCACGCTCAACCACCTCGATGGCGAGATGATCGCGATCGACGGCGAGTTCTTCCGCGCCGACGTCGATGGGAAGGTGACCGCGGTCGATCCGGAGGAGCGGACGCCGTTTGCGGTGGTGACGAAGTTCGAGGCGACGGTGGACGAGCGGCTTTCCGACGAGGAGCGCTCGCACGAAGAGCTCCTGGCGCGGCTGGACGAGCTCGTCCCCGCCGATGCCTCCTCCTGCGCGGTCCGCCTCGACGGCCGCTTCGAGCTCGTCCGCGCCCGCTCGGTCCCCCGGCAGGAGCCGCCCTACCGGCCGCTGACCGAGGTCGTCGCCGACCAGCACGTCTTCGAGCTGCACGACGTTGAGGGGACGATGCTCGGCTTCCGCTTCCCGACCTACGCCGAGGGGATCGAGGTCGCCGGCTACCACCTGCACTTCATCAGCGCCGACCGCAGCCGCGGCGGCCACGTCCTCGACTCGCGCTCAAGCGGGCTGCGCGTCCGCATTGACGCTTCCAACGACCTCCACGTCGAGCTGCCGCCCGAGGTCGATTTGGAGGACCCGCAGCTGGCGGCCCAGGCTCATGCTGCGGTCGAGCTGGTCGAGCGCAGCGGCTAGCAGCGCTGGTACACGCGCCAGCTCTCGTTGCGGGCAACTTCCTTGAACCCCGGCGGCGGCTTCTTCACCGCGAACCGGGTCGGGTCGTTGGGGTCGAGGATGTAGTTGTGGATGACGAAGGAGCTCGCCGGTTCGACGAAGTAGCCGTGCTTGGGGATGCCTTCCTCGCTGGCGCTGATGATCTGCGTCGGCTTCACTTCGAGGCCGAAGGCGAGGCGGGGGACGGCGCGGTGGTTGGGGACGGCGACCTGGCCGCAGAGCGGGTTGAAGGCGCCGGCGTTGACGAGGTCGGTGAGGTCGTTCTCGATCCGCCCCTGGTCGGTGAGGTCGGTGTCGACGCGGGAGTCGAGGTCCCACTGGTTCGGTAGCCAGAGGACGAACATCAGGGCGACGATCGCGGCGAAGATCTGCCAGGGGCGACGACCCGGATGGCCGGGCTCGAGCAAGCGCCAGCCGAGCAGGGCGACGGCGACGAAGATCGCCAGGATCGCCGCGGCGAGCATCGTGTAGCGGGCGATGATCGCCAGGCCGGCGGCGCCGAGGAAGGCGAAGGCGAGGAAGGCGAGGAGGGCGGCGGCGATGCCGAGGGCGGAGCGGCGGCGTAGGTAGAGCCAGCCGAGGATGACGCCGCCAAAGGCGCCGACCATCCCGGGCCACTGGAGGACTTCGCCGAGAGCGCGGGGGCCGTAGAGGACGACGTCCACGGGGCCGGTGCGTCGGTCGAGCGTTTCCACCGTCGACTGGGTGCCGGTGAGCGAGTAGAGGAAGTTGCCGGTGGTGATTCCGTCGAAGAGGATCCAGACGATCGGCGCCGCCAAAGCTAGTACGCCAAGCCAAGCCATCTCGCCGACGGGACGATTTCTCTCCATATAGAGGTATTTCCGTCCCGTCGGCCGGTGGAAATCGAAGACGAGCCAGAACCAGTAGGCGATCGAGAAGCCCCAGGCCTCGGGGCGGAGGAGGCCGGCTAGGGCTAGGAGGGCTAGGACGGGCCAGCCTGCCTTCGGGCGTTTGGCCTCGATGGTGAGAGCGCCTAGACAGAGGGCGATGTAGGGGAGGTCTACGTAGGCGCGGAGGCCGTTGGAGAGGTAGGGGGCGCGGGTGAGGACTATGGCTGCGGCGGCGATGCCGATCCAGCGGTCGAACCAGATGGCCCCCAGGCGGTAGACGAGATAGCCGCAGAGGGCGAGGGAGACGTAGGCGACGATCATCGTCACCGTGATCGCCCCGTCGCCAATCGGCGTCGTGATCAGGCCGAGCAGGTCGGCGAGCGGATGGGGGGTCGGCGGCAGCGCGGCGCCGTAGTCGGGGCTATGGCCATGCGCCAGTTCCCGACCCCAGAGCAGGGCATAAATCGTGTCGTAGTTGGGGAAGCCGGTGGGGAAGATCAGCAGCAGCGCTGCGGTGATCCCGGCGACCCAGGCGGCGGGCGTCAGCCAGTTGCGGGCCCGTTCCGGCACGCGCGGCACGGTATCGCTGCCGCCCCCGGAGTGGCCGGGTGCCCATAGATACACTCGCTCGACAGCCGATGAGCGAGTCGACTTCCCTCTACCGCCGCCACCGTCCCGGGTCCTTTGATGAGGTCGTCGGGCAGACCCACGTGGTCCGCACCCTGCGCAACGCGGTCGAGCAGGGCAAGGTCCACCACGCCTACCTCTTCGTCGGCTCGCGCGGGACCGGCAAGACCTCGATGGCGAAGATCCTCGCCCGCTCGCTTAACTGCGAGCGCGGCGGGCCGACGGTCACCCCCTGCGGCGAATGCGAGTCCTGCGTGACGATCGCCGCCGGCACCTCGATGGACGTGATCGAGATGGACGCCGCCTCCAATCGCTCGGTCGATGACGTCCGCGACCTGCGCGAGCGCGTCGCCTACGCGCCCTCGGGCGGCCGCTGGAAGGTCTACATCCTCGACGAGGCGCACATGTTGACCAAAGAGGCCTGGAACGCCTTCCTGAAGACGCTCGAGGAGCCGCCGCCGAACACCGTCTTCGTCCTCGCCACCACCGAGTCGCACAAGGTGATGGCGACGATCGCCGACCGCTGCCAGCGCTTCGACTTCCAGCGCCCCTCGCTGGAGCAGATCTCCGAGGTCCTGAACCGGGTCGCCGCGGCCGAGTCGATCGGGGTCGACGACGGCGCCGTCGCGATGATCGCCCGCTCCGCCCAGGGCAGCTTCCGCGATGCCCTCGGAACCCTCGACCAGCTGGTCGCCTTCGGAGGCAACCAGGTTGAGCTGAAGGACGTACTGGAGATGCTCGGCGCCGCCGACGCCGACCTCCTCTTCGAGGCGGTAGACGCGGTCATCGCCGAGGACCCGAAAGGCGTCCTCCTCGGGGTCGAGAAGATGGCCCGCTCCGGCCGCGACCCCTCCCAGTTCGCCCGCGACCTCCTCGCCCACCTCCGCCACCTCCTGATCGCCCAGACCACCGGCGAGGTCCCCACCACCTTCGTAGTAACGGCCACCGACACCGCCCGCATGCAGTCACAAGCGGCAGCGATCAAACCAGCCAACCTGATCCGCACCATCGACGAGCTAGCGACTGCACTCACCGCCGTACGCGAGGGCGACGACGCGCGGCTAGCTGTGGAGAGAGCGCTCCTCAAGGCAGCTCGTCCGGATCTCGACCCCGATACCGCCAGCTTGCTGCGAAGGATCGAGAGACTGGAGAGCGGAAGCTCTAGACCCACCGCCCCTACGCCCGTAGCTGCATCACCCCAAGCCGAGCCACCCCCGGCGAAAGAGGAAGAGGCCGAAGCCACCCCAACGCCCGAACCCGAAGAGTCCCAAGTCCCCGATCCTCCGGCGGGTGGCACGGTAGGGGGGACCATGTCTGAGGAAGCTTTAGCTACCGGAGGACATGGTGGGTCCCCTGCCGTGACAGGACCCGCCGGCCAGGAGCCACCGTCTGCCGGCCAGGACGCTCTGTCCTTCGCAGAGATCCAACAGGCCTGGCCCGCCGTCCTCCAGAAGCTGAGCGAGACCACCCCAGCCCTAGCCGCCACCTTCGAGGGCGCCCGCCCCGTCAGCCTCGACGACGACGGCCTTCAAGTTGGGTTCCCCCCCGCGATGACCTTCAACAAGAAGAAGGCCGACAGCCCCGAGCGCCGGGACACTCTGGCGGCGGCCTTCGCGGCGGTGACCGGGGTTGGTCTGCGGCCGAGCTACGTGATGCTTGCGGAGGACGAGCCGCCGCCACCAGATACGCCGGCGCCGGGTAGTGATGAGGTTGACGAGGAAGAGCTGCTGGAGCGGCTGAAGAGCGATTTCGACGCAGAGGAGGTCGGTTAAGTGGCGCGAGGAGGCGGACCCGGAGGCTTCGACATCCAGGGCCTGATGAAACAGGCCCAGCAGATGCAGGCCGAGATGATGGAGGCGCAGGAGAAACTGAAAGACGAGGTCGTCGAGGCGAGCGCCGGCGGCGGCATGGTCAAAGTCAAGATGGGCGGCGACCTGACCCTGCGGGAGATCGTCATCGACCCCGAGGCGATCGACCCCGAGGAGGCGGAGA
>DASZNP010000029.1:0-7095 GCA_035551255.1 Solirubrobacterales bacterium | reverse complement strand
TTCGCGTATTCGGAGAAGGGCACGCGCGGCAGGTCCTGCGAATCCTGGAACTTCGGCGAGCCCGCCATGCCGCGCTGTTCCCACGTCACCATGTTCAGGTCGCCGTTGTCCAGGACCATGATGATCAGGCGCGGGTCCTGCCACTCGCGCCAGTGGAATGCGATGGTCGGCAGCGCGTTGATGCCGAGCATCTGCATCGCGCCGTCGCCGAGGCAGGTGATCACCGGCCGGTCGGGGTAGGCCATCTTCGCCGCAAAGGCATACGGCACCCCCGGGCACATCGTCGCCAGCGTGCCCGACAGCGCCGTCCGCATCCCCCGTCGGAGTTTCAGGTGCCGCGCCCACCAGTTGGTCGCCGAGCCGGAGTCGGAGGTGAGGATGCAGTCATCGGGGAGGCGCGGGCTGAGCTCGTGGAAGAGGCGCTGTGGGTTCAGCGGCTGCGCCGCGATCATCGCCTGTTCGCCGAGGACGTCCCACCAGCGCTCGACTTCGCCTTCGATCTCCTCGCGCCAGCCGCGCTCCTGCTTGCGCTCCAGCTGCGGGATCAGCTCGCGCAGGGTGTCGCGGGCGTCGCCGACCAGGCCCACCTCCATCGGGTAGCGGATCCCGACCAGGCGGCCGTCGATCTCGATCTGCACCCCGCGCGCCTGCCCCTCTTCCGGCAGCCACTCCGCGTAGGGGAAGCTGGAGCCGATCATCAGGAAGGTGTCGCAGCCGGCCATCATCTCGTAGCTCGGTTTCGAGCCGAGCAGGCCGATCGGGCCGGTGACATAGGGGAGGTCGTCGGGGAGGACGTCGCGGCCGTTCAGCGCCTTGGCGACGCCGGCGCCGAGCAGCTCGGCGACCTCTTCGACCTCTTTGGCGGCGCCGCGGGCGCCCTGGCCGACCAGGATCGCCACCTTCTCGCCCGAGTTGAGGACCTCGGCGCCGCGCCGCACCTCGCTCTCGGCCGGCACCAGCCGCGGCGTCGCCGGCTCGCGGACGCTCGAATAGACCGCCCCGTGCACGCGTTCGGGTTCTTCGAATTCTGCTTCCTGGACGTCGTCGGGGAAGATCAGCGCGGTCACCGAGCGCGAGGCTTTGGCGACCTGGACCGCGCGGTCGATCAGGTGCCGCGCCTGCATCGGCGACATGCAGACCTGGACGAACTCGGAGGCGACGTCCTTGAACAGGACGCCGAGGTCGACCTCCTGCTGGTAGTTGGAGCCCAGCGACATCGTCTTCTGCTGGCCGACGATCGCGACCACCGGCTGGTGGTCGAGCTTGGCGTCGTAGAGCCCGTTGAGGAGGTGGATCGCCCCCGGCCCCGAGGTCGCCATGCAGACACCGACCTCGCCGGTCAGCTTGGCGTGGGCGGTGGCGGCGAAGGCGGCGATCTCCTCGTGGCGCGTCTGCACGAACTCGACGTCTTCGCCGTGCTGGTGGAAGCCGCCGAGGATGCCGTTGATGCCGTCGCCTGGGTAGCCGTAGATGCGTCCGATCCCGTGGTCGTGGAGGCGCTTGAGGATGTAGGCGCCGACGGTTTCGGACATGGAGTGCTCCTCCTCAGGTGGGGTGGGCGACGGTCGAGAGCAAGGCGAGCGCGGGTTGGCGCGAGTCGAGGCGGGTGTGCTGGACGACGATCGGCTGGTCGGACTCGATCACCGCCGCGTAGGAGGTGTCGCGCGGGATCGGCTCCGGGTCCTCAAGGTCGTTGAACCGCATGTGCACGGTCCGCAGGGCAGGGACGACGAGCTTGTAAGGACCGGCGGGATCGCGGTCGGAGAAGAAGACAGTGATCTCGACCTCGGCGTGGTCGCCGGTTGCGTTCAGGATGCAGGCCGCCTCGTGGCTTTCCAGCGCCCGCCCGTCCCCGGTGCTCTCCGAGGGGATGTAGCCCTCGGCGATCGCCCAGCTCCGGGCTCCGATGATTTCGTTCGAACCCTTTTCTTTCATTGCTCTCTGACTACCCATGAGGGGCGCATGAAATGCGGGATCTGTCCTTTTCCTGACAACCGGTTTCGCTAGCGGCGTTCTTCGTGGCGGATGGCGCGGTCGGCAAGCGACCGCGCCATCCGCAATGGCAGCAGTCCGAACAGGGGCGCCCGCTTGCCGGTCGAGTCGCGCTCGTCGTAATCGAACGCCCGCGCGAATCGGCGCGCTTCGGCCTCCGTCGGGTACTCCTTCTCACCGCCGGCGCCGCAGCCGCGCTCACAGCTCCAGCGCATCGTCGCCCCCTCGGCGCCGAAGCGATAGCGATGACCGAAGACGCGGCAGCTCAGCATGCTCTTCCTCTACCCGGAGCCCGGATTGCAACTCCTTAGCTGCGCTTCAGGTTCTGTTCCTAGCCTGCCGCGCGATGGAGCGACGTTGGGCGTTAGGCGGGGTCGCCGGCAACGAGATTCTCACCAGCTTGGTGGCGGCGGTCTTGACCGTCCTGCTGATGGTCGAGGGGGTCACGATCCTGCAGCTCGGCCCCTTGCTGGTCCCGCACATGGTCGTCGGGCTGATGCTGATCCCGGTGGTCGGGCTGAAGCTCGGCGCCACCGGCTACCGCTTCGTCCGCTACTACACCCACGCGCCCACCTACCGTGAGAAGGGACCGCCGCTGCTGCCTCTGCGGCTGCTGGCCCCGGTCCTCGTCGCCGCCACGATCGGTGTCTTCGCCACCGGTATCGGCCTGCTGGTCGTCGGCCGCAAGTCCGACACTCTGCTGCTGCTCCACAAGGCGAGTTTCGTCGTCTGGGGAGCCGCCTTCGGCATCCACTTCCTCGCCTACCTGCCGCGCGTCCTGCGCTCCCTGCGCGACGACTGGAGCGCCCGGCGCCGCCGCGCGGTCGGCGGCGCCGGGATCCGGGCGAGCCTGGTCGGCGCCGCTTGCGGCAGCGGCATGCTCCTGGCCTTAGCGCTGCTGCCGACGATCGACGCCTGGCAAGACGCCGTCGTCGGCGGCTGAGGCTACGGAGCGGTCGAAAGCCCGAGCTCTCGCGCCGCGGCAATGAGGCGAGCGTCGAAGCTCGCGAGGACCGCTTCCTGATCCAGGGCGGTCAGCAGGACACAGCAGTCGGGCATCTTCAGTCCCGTACCTGCACGCAGGGCGGCGAGCCGTCCGGCCGCTCCGGTCCCGATCGCCAGTTCCTCGACACCTAGTCGGCGCAACGCGGCTTCGGCATCTTCGAGCCTTCCGGCCCGGGCCGGAGAGACGATGGTCTCCGCCAGGGTGATCGCGCTCGATGCCAGCGGCTCGGCACCCCGTTCTTCGAGCAGGCGTCTCGCCTCGTCGTGATGCCGATCGGCAGCGTCGAGGTGGGCGATCAGCACGCTTGCGTCGAGGACGATCACGCCGGCCAGTCTTCGCGCAACCGCTCCAGCTCGTCCTCCCGGTAGACGCCGCTGAGGGTTCCAGCCGTCTCGCACACCGCTTGGCGTCGCTGATCGATTTCCCGCGTAATCGCAGCTTTTCCGGCAGCAGCGAGCCGGAGCAGCAGCTCCTTGCGGTCGCGCACCTCCGGCCAGCGCTGTTGGGCCGCGTCGAGCTGTTCGCTGACGGTGCCGGTATCGGTGATCGTGTAGCGGGGCTTCGTCGTCGGCATGGGGCGAAGTGTAGCACCTGAAGGCATAAGTGCAGCACCCAGAAGGTCCGCACGCTGACCCCAGGTTTCGTGCCCGGAGGCGCTGGGAAGCTTCGTGGTAGAGATGCTGGGTCCACTAGGGAAATGGCCTCTCGTCCGCCAACTGACGGAAGGGGATCCGTTGGGACGGGGGAAGGCCGTGCAGTCGCCGCACACCAAAGGGCTGCGTCCGCGCACCAAGGACGCCGACAAGATGACCCGCTCGGTCTGTCCGTACTGCGCCGTCGGTTGCGGGCAGCGGGTCTGGTCGAAGGACGGAAAAGTCACCCAGATCGAGGGCGATCCCGAGAGCCCGATCTCGCGCGGCCGTCTCTGTCCTAAGGGCTCAGCGTCAGAGCAGCTGGTCAACAACCCGACGCGACTGAAGAAGATCAAATACCGCCGGCCCTACTCGACTGAGTGGGAGGACCTTGACCTCGGCGAGGCGATGGAGATGATCGCCGACCGCGTGCTCGCCGCCCGCGACGCCGGCTGGCAGGACGAACGCGAAGGGGAAACACTGCGCCGAACGCTCGGCTTCGCCCACCTCGGCGGCGCCACTCTGGACAACGAGGAGAACTACCTGATCAAGAAGTTCTTCACGGCGATGGGCGCGGTCCAGATCGAGAACCAGGCCCGCATATGACATAGCTCCACGGTCCCCAGTTTGGGGACCTCGTTCGGTAGGGGTGGCGCGACCACCTTCCAGCAGGACCTGCAGAACTCCGACTGCATCGTGATCATGGGGTCGAACATGGCCGAGTGCCATCCGGTCGGGTTCCAGTGGGTGATCGAGGCGCGCGAACGCGGCGCCAAAGTCATCCACATCGACCCGCGGTTTACCCGAACCAGTGCGATGGCGGACCTGCACGTGCCGATCCGCGCTGGTTCGGACATCGCCTTCCTCGGTGGGATCGTCAACTACATCCTCGAGAACGAACGCGAGTTCCGCGAGTATGTGCAGGCCTACACCAACGCCCGCACGATCGTCTCCGACGACTTCCGCGACACCGAGGACCTCGACGGTCTCTTCTCCGGCCTCGACCCCGAAAGCGGCGAATACGAACGCGAAAGCTGGCAGTACAAAGGGATGGAGGAGGCGGCCTCGGCGGGCGAACGCGACATGGGGGAAGCCGAAGGCGAGCAGGCCCACGGCGCCCACGGCGGCGAACTTGAACACGGCGAGACCAAGCACGAGGACCCGACCCTGCAGGACCCGCGCTGCGTCTTCCAGCTACTGAAGAAGCACTACCGCCGCTACACGCCGGAGATGGTCGAGCGGATCTGCGGGGTGCCGAAGGAGACCTTCCTCGAGGTCGCCGAGGCGCTCTGCGAGAACTCGGGGCGGGAGCGGACCAGCGCCTTCTGTTACGCGGTCGGCTGGACCCAGCACACGGTCGGCGTCCAGTACATCCGCACCGCCGCGATCGTGCAGCTCCTGCTCGGCAACATCGGCCGCCCCGGCGGCGGGATCATGGCGCTCCGCGGGCACGCCTCGATCCAGGGTTCCACCGACATCCCGACCCTCTTCAACATCCTTCCCGGCTACCTGCCGATGCCCCACGCACACGAAGAAACGGGGCTCGACCTCTACGTTCAGCGCAACGCCCCGCCGACCGGGTTCTGGGGCAACACCAAGGCCTACATGGTCAGCCTGCTGAAGGCTTGGTGGGGGGAGGCGGCGCAGTTCGAGAACGACTTCTGCTTCGACTACCTGCCGCGGATCGACGAGGACCATTCGCACTACCGGACCGTCGCCGACATGCAGGACAACAAGCTCGAGGGCTACTTCGTGATGGGGGAGAATCCGGCCGTCGGCTCCTCCAACGGGAAGCTGCAGCGGCTGGCGATGGCCAAACTCAAATGGCTGGTGGTTCGCGACTTCTCCGAAATCGAGACCGCGACCTTCTGGAAGGACGGGCCGGAGATCGAGACCGGCGAGCTGAAGACGGAGGAGATCGGGACCGAGGTCTTCCTGATGCCGGCTGCCGCCCACACCGAGAAGGACGGCAGCTTCACCAACACCCAGCGGTTGCTGCAGTGGCACCACAAAGCAGTCGAGCCCGAGGGCGACTGTCGCTCGGAGCTGTGGTTCATGTACCACCTCGGGCGCCTGGTGCGGCAGAAGCTGACGGGCTCGACGGCCGAACGCGACCGGCCGATCCTCGATCTCACCTGGGACTATCCGACGGTCGGCCCCGACGAAGAGCCCGACGCCGAAGCGGTGCTGGCCGAGATCGGCGGCTTCGACCAAGAGAAAGAGCCGCTCGCCGACTACCTGCCGCTGAAGGAGGACGGCTCGACCACCTGCGGCTGCTGGATCTATGCCGGCTGTTACAAGGAAGGCGAAAACCAGCCGGCCAAACGCAAGCCAGGCGACGAGCAGGACTGGGTGGCGGCCGAGTGGGCCTGGGCCTGGCCGATGAACCGGCGCATCCTCTACAACCGTGCCTCCGCCGACCCCGAGGGCAAGCCCTGGTCGGAGCGCAAGAAATACGTCTGGTGGGACGCGGGGGAAGGTGAATGGGTCGGCGCCGACGTCCCCGACTTCACTCCCGACAAGGCGCCTGACTACGTGCCGCCCGAAGACGCGGAAGCCCAGCAGGCGCTGCGCGGCGACGAGCCATTCATCATGCAGGGCGACGGGCGGGCTTGGCTCTACGCACCGAACGGGATCGTCGACGGGCCCTTCCCGACCCATTACGAGCCGCGCGAGTCTCCCTTCTCGAACCCGCTCTACAAGCAGCGCTCGAACCCGGTCCGCGACGAGTACACCCGGCCCGAGAACCCGATCAACCCGAGCGCCGGCGAGCCGGGGGCCGACGCTTACCCGTTCGTCGTCACCACCTACCGGCTGACCGAGCACCACACCGCCGGCGCGATGAGCCGGACGCTGCCGCTCCTCGCCGAGCTGCAGCCGGAGTTCTTCTGCGAGGTCAGCCCGGAGTTGGCCGCCGAGCGGGGCCTCGAGCACGGCGACTGGGCGACGATCGTCACCGCGCGGGCGGCGATCGAGGCGCGGGTGATGGTGACCGAGCGGATCAAGCCGCTGCAGGTCGACGGGCGGACGATGCACCAGGTCGGGCTGCCCTACCACTGGGGCGACAAAGGGATCAGCACCGGCGACTCCGCCAACGACCTCTTCGGCTTCATCCTCGACCCCAACGTCCACATCCAGGAGGTCAAGGCGGCGAGCTGCGACATCCAGCCGGGACGGCGGCCGCGTGGGCCTGAGCGGCCGAAGTTCGTCGAAGACCACCTGCGGCGGGCGAGGGAGGGAGCCTGATGGCGGGGCGCGTGCTCGACCTCGAGACGCCGGCCTGGCCGGACACCTACGGCGAGGAGGCCAAGCCACGCGTCGGCTTCTTCACCGACACCTCGGTCTGTATCGGCTGCAAGGCCTGCGAGGTCGCCTGCAAGGAGTGGAACGAAGTGCCCGACGACCTCGTCGCCTGGGCCGGACGCTCGCACGACAACTCCGAGGGCCTCGGCGCGAACCGCTGGC
>DASZNP010000028.1:0-12645 GCA_035551255.1 Solirubrobacterales bacterium | reverse complement strand
CCCGACTCCCCGGACGCCTACGTTGAGATTGCGCGCGCACATCACGGCTCGCTCTCCCACGAGGAGCGCTCGGTCGTCGAGGAGATGCTCAAGTCCGGGCAGCTGCCCTGCCTCGTCGCCACCTCCTCGCTGGAGCTCGGGATCGACATGGGCGCGGTCGACCTCGTGGTCCAGGTCGAGTCGCCGAAGTCGGTGACCCGCGGCCTGCAGCGGATCGGCCGCGCCGGCCACCGCATGGGCGAAGTCTCCAAAGGCCGGATCTTCCCCAAATTCCGCGGCGACCTGCTCGAGTGCGCGGTCGTCGCCCGCCGCATGCGCGAGGCCGAAATCGAGGAGACGACGATCCCGCAGAACCCGCTCGACGTCCTCGCCCAGCACCTGGTCTCGATCGCGGCGCTGGACGAGTGGGAGGTCGACGAGGTCGAGCGCCTCGTCACCGCCACCGAGCCCTTCCACGACCTCTCCCGCGAACAGCTGGAGAACGTGCTCGACATGCTCGACGGCCGCTACCCCTCCGACCGCTTCGCCGAGCTGCGCCCGCGGATCGTCTGGGACCGCACCGAAGGCACGATCCACGGCCGCAAAGGCGCCCGCCAGCTGGTCGTCACCAACGCCGGCACGATCCCCGACCGCGGCCTCTACGGCGTCCACCTGCCCGACGGCCGCCGGGTTGGCGAGCTCGACGAGGAGATGGTCTACGAGGCCCGCCCTGGCCAGACCTTCTTGCTCGGCTCGAGCACCTGGCGGATCGAGGAAATCACCCGCGACCGGGTCATCGTCACCCCGGCCCCCGGCGCCCCCGGAGCGGTCCCCTTCTGGAAGGGCGACGGGATCGGCCGTCCCGCCGAGCTCGGCCGGGCGATCGGCGCCTTCGCCCGCGAGGCGGTCTCGCGCGAGCCGGCCGAGCTGGCGAAGGAGTACGACCTCGACGAGCGCGCCGCCAACAACCTCGTCAGCTACCTGCGCGAGCAGCAGCAGGCGACCCGCGTCGTCCCCTCCGATGAGACGATCGTCGTCGAGCGCTTCCGCGACGAGATCGGCGACTGGCGCCTCTGCATCCTCAGTCCCTACGGTGGCCGCGTCCACGCAGCCTGGGGCCTCGCTCTCGCCGCCAAGATCCGCGACGAACGCGACCTCGAGGCCGACGCGATCTGGTCCGACGACGGCATCGTCATCCATCTCCCCGACGCCGACGAGCCGCCGCCTGCCGACCTCGTCCTGATCGACCCCGACCAGATCGAAGACCTTGTCGTCGGCGAGCTCTCCGGCTCGGCCCTGTTCGGCGCCCGCTTCCGCGAGAACGCCAGCCGCTCGCTCTTGATCCCGCGCGCCTACCCCGGCAAGCGCACGCCGCTCTGGCAGCAGCGGCTGAAGAGCCAGAGCCTGCTCGAGGTGGCCCGGGACTTCCCCCGCTTCCCGGTCGTGCTCGAGACCTACCGCGAGTGCCTGCGCGACGTCCTCGACCTGCCCGCCCTCGCCGAGCTGCTGGAAAAACTGCACTCGCGGGCGCTCAGCCTGGTCGAGGTGGAGACGCCAACCGCCTCGCCCTTCGCCTCCTCGCTGCTCTTCGACTACGTCGCCACCTACATGTACGAGGGGGACACGCCGAACGCCGAGCGGCGGGCGGCGGCGCTGGCGCTCGACCGCGACCTCCTGCGCGAGCTGCTCGGCCAGGAGGAGCTGCGCGAACTGATCGACCCCGAGGCGCTGGAAGAAGTCGAGGCGCAGCTGCAGCACCGCACCGAGGCCGGCCGCGCCGGCGACCGCGACGCCCTCCAGCAGCTCTTGCGCAACCTCGGCGACCTGACCCTGGAGGAGTGCGAGGCGCGAGTCGAAGAGGGTTACTCGGCGAAATCGATGCTGGAGAAACTGATCGCCGAGCGGCGGGTGGCGAAAGTCCGGGTCGCCGGTGAAGAGCGCTACATCGCCGCCGAGGACGCCGGCCTCTACCGCGACGCGCTCGGCGTCCCCGAGCCACCCGGTCTGCCGGAAACCTTCCTCGAGGAGCACCCCGACGCGATGCGGGCGCTGGTCCGCCGCTACGCCCGCACCCACGGTCCGTTCCCCACCCAGCAGCTGGCCGAGCGCTACGGCGTCGACCCCTCGCCGGCGTTGCGCGAGCTGGAGTCCGAAGGAGCGCTGGTCCGCGGCGAGCTGGCGCCGGGGGGGACCGAGCGCGAGTGGTGCGACTCCGAAGTCCTGCGCCGGGTCCGCCGCGCCAGCCTCGCCCGCTTGCGCAAAGAGGTCGAGGCAGCCGACACCCGCGAGCTCGCCCGCTTCCTGCCGAGCTGGCAGAACGTCGATGCCTTCCGCCGCACCGGCGCCGGCCTCGACCGCCTGCGCGAGGCGCTGGTGCCGCTGCAGGGGGTGGCGTTGACGCCGAAAACTTGGGAGTCAGACGTGCTACCGCGCCGCCTCGGCGCCTATTCACAGAGTTGGTTGGATGAGCTCTGTACCAGCGGCGAGCTGGTCTGGATCGGCGCCGGCGCCCTCGGCCGCAACGACGGCCGCGTCGCCCTCTACTTCCGCGAGGACGTCCGCCTCGCCGGCCCGCCGCCCGCCAACTCGAAGCTGGATCCGGCGACCGGCGAGGTGCACGAGGCGATCCGCGAGCGGCTCGCCGCCGGCCCCTCGTTCTGGCTTGACCTCGTCTTCGATCTCGAACACCCCGCCGAGGACATCCACAACGCCCTCTGGGACCTGGTCTGGACGGGGGAGGTGACCAACGACGCCTTCGCGCCGCTGCGGGCGCCGCGCCTGCGGGCGGTGCCGCCGTCCGAACGGCCCGGCCGTCGCTTCGCCCGTCGCCGCTCGACCACCGGCGCCGCCGTCCAGGGTCGCTGGAGCCTGACCGCGCCACTCTTCGCCAACGCCCCGGGGCCCGGCGCCAAGCTGCGCGCCCAGGCCGAGCTGATGCTCGAGCGCTACGGCATCGTCACCCGCGAGACCGTCCTCGCCGAGGGCATCCCCGGCGGCTTCTCAACCCTCTACGGCGAGCTCGGCAACCTCGAGCTGCTCGGCACCGCCCGCCGCGGCTACTTCGTCGAGGGTCTCGGCGGAGCCCAGTTCGCCCTCCCTGGCGCGGTCGAGCGTCTGCGCTCGCTCCCCGAAGCCGACGGCTCCTACCTCGTCCTCGCCGCCACCGACCCCGCCAACCCCTACGGCGCTTCGCTCCCCTGGCCGAAGCTGGAGAGCGGCCGCCGCCCCGGCCGCACCCCCGGCGCCCATCTGCTCCTGCGCGACGGCGAGCCGGTCGTCTTTGTCGAGCGCGGCGGCCGCGGCCTCCTGCGTCTAAAGCAGATCGAGGGCGAGGAGCTGGAGGAGGCGATGCGCGCCCTCGCCGACGCTGTGACCGAAGGCCACCTCCCGAAACTGGCGGTCGAGAAGCTCGACGGGGAGGCGATCATCGGCTCCGGCTACGAGGGCGCCCTGGTTGGCGCCGGCTTCAGCCGCGGCCCGCGGAAATTAACCGCGACGGCCTGACACGTCGGCCCATACCTAAAAGTACTGTCTCGGTACGAAGTGGTTCCGAACCTGTAGGGTTCCGCCGCTGTGAAGCGGTCAGTAATCAGGCGATGATGGAGGTCGGGCGGATTAGGTTGTCTCGGCTGGCGCCTCTGATCATCGTCGTGGCTCTAGTCTTCGCCCTCGCGACCCTTGCCCCCGCCGGGGCTCAGGGGAAGCCGACGATCGCCGAGGCCGACGCAAACCTGACTGCGTCGGGCGCACTGACTGTTTGGGGTCGTGTCATCCCGCCCCGGCCGAAGTGGACGGTCGGGATCGAGGTGCGCACGGCGTCCGCGGGGGAAGGCTGGACCAGGATTCCCGGGATCTCCCACTTGAGCAGCCGTGGCCGCTTCCGGATGCGTACTCACCTATCCGCTCACCACGCGGTCCTCCGACCCGTGGTCCTCTCGACGGGACGCATCGTTTCCAGCGGGCAGGCACTCGCCGTTTCAGTACCTGGCAAGGGCGATGGTGGCGGGAGCCTCACTTCTCCTGCTCCTCCTGCCGCTGCCACCTCTACCGCGGGGGCCGCTACTGAACCGGCCCCCGGTTCGCAGCTCCTTCCCGGGCAGACCCTGACGGCAGGGATGCAGCTGCTCTCGCCCGACGGTGTCTATCGCCTGATCATGCAGGGTGACGGCAACCTCGTCCTCTACAAGGGAGGAACCGCCCTCTGGGCTACCGGCACCGACGGCAACCCCGGGGCCCGCGCGGTCATGCAGGGCGACGGCAATTTCGTCGTCTACGTCGGCGGCATCGCGAAGTGGAACTCCCACACCAACGGCTTCAACGGCGCTTACCTGGCCCTGCAAAACGACTCGAACCTGGTGGTCTACGGCTCCGGCCATCCGCTCTGGGACCGAAACACCGGCTACCTGGGCAACTCGCTCCGCAACAGCTGGACCTTGACCCCCGGCGCCTTCCTACTCTCGGCCGATCGCCAGTACCGCCTGATCATGCAGGGTGACGGCAACCTTGTCCTCTACAAGGGAGGAACCGCCCTCTGGGCTACCGGCACCGACGGCAACCCCGGCGCCCGCGCCGTCATGCAGGGCGACGGCAACCTCGTCGTCTACGTCGGCGGCATCGCCAAGTGGAACTCCCACACCAACGGCTTCAACGGCGCTCTGCTCGTCCTTCAGGACGATTCCAACCTGGTGATCTACCAGGGCTCTGCCATCTGGGATCGCTCGCATGGTTTGCTCAGCGCCGGTGTCACCGAAGGTCAGTGGCCGGGCACCTCCGGACCCGTCGCCGCGCATGACAGCTATGGCTACCCTTACCCGAACGCCTCACAATGCACTGCCGGCGGCGCCTGCGTCACCGACGCGTGGCTCTTCTATCAGGGTCAGTGCACTTCCTGGGTTGCCTACAGGCTCAACCAGCTGAACGGGTTCGTGTTCAACAATCATTACGGTGGCCGCCAGTGGGGCGATGCGAGCAAATGGGGCAACACCGCCTCGGCTGAGGGCATTGCGGTGAACGGTACGCCCGCCTTGGGGAGCGTTGCCTGGTATCCGGGCCACGTCGCCTATGTGGAGAAAGTGATCTCCGGGACCGAAGTGGTCATCGCGGAGATGAACTACGACTACGCCAATGGTTTCCGCGTGAGGAGGATCAGCACCTCCGGCGGATGGCCATCAGCTTTCATCCATATTCATGACCGCTGAGTCCCCGCCCGGATCTCCTCGGCGTGGAAGGCCGAAATTGCGTTTCAAGCTGTTCGTAGGAGCAGTGGCGCTGTTATCGCTCGCGATCTCGGGGCTTGCCACGAGCGCGGCCTCGGCCTCCCAAACCGAATGTCTCAGCTACGGCTACGCCTGCACGCCCGGATACAACGCCACCAACACTCAGGGTACGTGGGCATGGAGTCACTACGGCGGTTCCTGGGCCGTGAATGCCAACGGCTACCACAACTGCACCCTCTACGCTGCATGGCGTCTGGCCCAGAATGGCATGGGCGACCCCGGCAACTGGGGCGATGCAGTCGACTGGATACAACACACTTCTTCCAACCACACCCCCACCCTCGGCTCGATTGCCTGGTGGGGAGGAACATATGGTCACGTTGCTTATGTGGAAGCTATCCGGGGGAGCGAAGTGTTCGTCCGGGCCGACAATTACGCGGGCACGACCGCCAACGGCTACACCGATGCGGGCTGGATCCCGGCCTCGTCGGTTGGAGCCTTCCTCCACCCTCACGACCTCCCGACGGAAACGCATAACCCGCTCGGCAGCTACGACCTCGCTAACTCACCCACCCCGGGCATGGCCCGGATCGGTGGCTGGGCCTTCGATCCTGACGCGAAGACGAGCCCGGTAACGATCCACGCCTACGTCGGCGCTGAAGCGGGTCAGCCTGGCGCCGAAGGCCACAACCTCGGCGTGGCCTCCAATCAACGCCCAGATGTCGGTGCCGCCTACCCGGGAGTTGGCGACTATCACGGCTTCGATTTCACGTTTGAAACCCCAAAGCGCGGGCTGCAGCCGATCTGCGTCTATGCGATCAACCTCGGCGCTGGAGGCAACACCTTCCTCGGTTGCAAGACGGTGGCGATCGGCGACCCGAACCCTCTGGGCAGCCTCGATTTGGTGGAATCGCCGAAGCCGGGGACCATCCGCGTCGGCGGCTGGGCGTTCGATCCCAACTCGCTTACCACCCCGGCCACCATTCATGCCTATATTGGCGGCGAAGCCGGCCAGCCCGGGACGGAAGGGCACAACCTCGGCCCGGCGGGCGGGGAAAGGCCCGATGTGGGGCACGCCTTCCCAGGGGTGGGGAACTTTCACGGCTTCGATTTCACCTTCGCTACCAGCAAGGTGGGGAAAGTGCCGGTCTGTGTATATGCGATAAATAGCGGGCCGGGCATGAATGTCCTAATCGCCTGCCGTTCGGTGTCTGTGACGGCGCCGAGCCCGCCTCCTGCCCCTGAAGCGACCGCCCCGGTTGCGGCAGCCCCGCCGTCCGCTGTCGGCCCACCCACGGTCGCTCCCCACCGCCGCAGGCACCGGCATCGCAGGCATCGCCACCGGAAGCGCATCGGCGGCAGCCACAAGCGGCGCCCAGTCTCCTAGACGAAATCTCGAGTCCGCCGAGCGGCGTATTTGGCCGTTCGGCCAGACCATTGCCATAATCGGTGTAGTGCCTGAGACTGATCAGAGCGCGGTCGAGCTGCTGAAGAGCGTGGCGCTCTTCGCCGACCTGGAGGAGGGCGAGTTGGAGCGCTTCTCGCACGTCGCCGTGCCGCGCACCTTTCCCGCCGGGACCCGCGTCTTCCACGAGGGCGACGACTCCGACGCCTGCTACATCGTCAAGGAGGGCAGCTTCCGCGTCACCCGCGAACACTCCGACGGCCGCGCGATCACCCTCGCCACCCTCGGTCCCGGTGAGATCTTCGGCGAGCTGGCGATGCTCGACGGCGACAAACGTTCGGCCAGCGCCGAGGCGCTGACCGAGGGCGAGCTGCTGGCGCTGCCAGCCAACGATGTGCGCTCGCTCCTCGCCCGTCACCCCGAGATCTCGCTCAAGCTCGTCGCCGGCCTCGTCCGCCGCCTCCGCGCCGCCAACGTCCGCCTCTCCCGCCAGTCCTTCCAGACTGTCCCCAGCCGCGTCGCCGGCATCCTCGCCCAACTCAGCCGCGAGGGCCAGGACGGCGACGGGGACCCCGAAGAAGAGGTGACGATCCAGATGAACCAGACCGACCTCGCCCAGCTCGCGGGCACTTCGCGTGAGTCGGTCAGTCGCTTCCTCGCCGAGCTCGAGCGCGCCGGCGTCGTCCGCTCCGGTCGCGGCCGGGTGACCGTGCTCGAGCCCGAGAAGCTGCGCAACTACATCTACTGAGCCGGTTTGGCCGCTCCCTCGCAGTATCCGCGGACCATTGAGTTGCCCTACCGGTGGGGCGAGATCGAGGGCGCGGTCCGGGTCGAGATCCGCGAGAACGACGACCCCGCCGCCCTCCACTGCCCGGATCTCGCCCGCGGCTTTCCCTACTGTCGGGCCACGGTCGAGCCGCTCGGGAAGGGCTACGCCGACCTGCTCGGGTGGACGCAGCTGATCGACCTGAAGAACTTCTCCCAGACCGAGCTCGTGCTCCACACCGGCAACGGGTTCGAGATCGATCCGTACCTTCCACTGGGGGCGGCGCCCTATCCCTTCACCTACTTCGGCCTGGCGCCCGCCCTGTTCGACGCTCCGCACACCGACGAGGACTGGGACTTCTTCGCTCACTCCTTCCTCTGCGGGCTCGGCGGCGAGCTGCACGAAGTGCGGCGGGAAGCCCGGACCATCCTCGGCTTCAGCTGGGGATTCACAAAGCAAGGGAGGGAGTTCGAGTTCTTCGGCCCGGACCCGTTGGGGCCGGCGGACTGGGACCGCCACCGCGATTACCTCAGCCGGGCCTTTCCGGCCTGGACCTTCGCGTCCGGGTTTTTCGAGGACCCGCTGGAGCCATGACCGACTCCCGCTCCGCCCGGCACCGCATGGTCGAGCGGCAGCTGCGGCGGCGGGGGATCGCGGACGAGCGGGTGCTGGCGGCGATGCAGGCGGTGCCGCGAGAGGCGTTCCTGCCGGAGGCTCTGCGTGATCGGGCCTACGCGGACTCAGCGCTGCCGATTGCAGAAGAGCAGACGATCTCGCAGCCGTGGATTGTCGCCGCGATCTGCCAGGCGTTGGAATTGGAGGGGTCGGAGCTGGTGCTCGAGGTCGGCACCGGCTCGGGCTACTCCGCCGCCGTGCTCGCCCGGCTCGCCGCCCACGTGGTCAGCATCGAGCGGCATGAGCAGCTCTCGCGCGGGGCGACTGCGGTCCTCGAATCGCTGGGAGCGAGGAACGTCGAGATCGTCGTCGGCGACGGCAGCCTTGGCATGCCGGAGCGGGCGCCGTTCGATGCGATCGCCGTCCACGCCACCGCCCCGGAGGCGCCGCCGGCCCTGGTCGACCAGCTCGCCGACGGCGGCCGGCTGGTGGTCCCGGTCTCGGGAGGTGACGCCGACCGGCTCACGCTCCTGTATCGCAGCGGCGATCGCCTTGAGACCACGGACCTCGGTCCCTGCCGCTTCGTGCCGCTGATCGGCGAGGAGGGCTTCGGCGCCTAGCGCCGACCCCGCTCAGCAGCTGATGGCCTGCGGGTCCTTGCCGTCGTGGGCAGCTTCGTCGTTGCCGGCGCCGCAGTCGATCTGCTTATCGCGCTGGCCGTCGATCGCTTCGATGAAGTCATCGCCGCCCTTGCCGATGAAGGTGTCGGCACCGAGGTGGCCCATCAGGCTGTTGTCGCCGTTGTCGCCGACTAGGACGTCAGGGCCGTCGGAGCCCTCGAGGCTCTCGTTGCTGCCGAGGACCTGGTCGGGGTTGCCGCAGCCGGGAGGGCCGCCGGTGCCGCCGAGTTCGATCCGCAGGTTGTCTTTCGAGCGGGCGTAGGAGACCGTGTCCTCGCCGGGGCCGCCGTCGAAGCTGTGGCCCTGGCAGGTGGGGACCGAGTTGACCAGCAGGTCGTTGCCCGGCCCGCCCTGGAGTTTGTCTCCACCCGGGTCGGCGTAGAGGACGTCGCTGCCGCCGTTGCCGATCAGCACGTCGCTGCCGTGGTCGGGGCTGTTGTAGTTCTCGCCCGCTTCGAGGACGTCGTCGCCTTCGCCGCCGACAAGTTCGTCGTCGCCGGCGTTGCCGTTGATGCGGACGTGGGCGCTGGCGGGGACGCTGCCGTCAACGACGATCTTGTCGTTGCCGTTGCCGCCGGTGACGACGATCAGCGGCGGCGCGCCGGAGTCGGGGCAGACCATCGCGCTGCCGTTCGAGGGCGGCGTTTCGCAGCCGTCGCCGGAGAAGATCGGGATCGAGTCGGAGATGATCCAAGCGGTGGGGCCGCGGGAGATGTGGATTTCGTCGTTGCCCGGGCTGCCCTGGATGATCAGGCTGGAGCCGTCGAGGCCCTGGTTCAGGGTCCCGTAGGCGAGGCTCGGCGGCGGCGAGGGTTCGGGGCCGCAGGAGGTCTCCGAAGCGAAGCCTTCGCAGTCGTCGGTGCCGGGGCCGCCAAAGGCCTGGCCACCGCCACCGCCGCTCTGCAGGTCGTCGTTGCCGACGCCGCCGTCGATCCGGTTCGACTGGCCGTCGCCGACGATCGTGTCGCCTTGCGGCGAGCCGACCACGTCCTCGAAGCCGCTGAGGCTGTCGTGGCCGTCGCCTTTGGCGGTGCCGCCGGCGAGGTTGACTTCGATGCCACCGCGGGTGGCGCTGGCGTAGGAGA
Source organism: Solirubrobacterales bacterium (assembly GCA_035551255.1). Lineage (GTDB taxonomy): Bacteria > Actinomycetota > Thermoleophilia > Solirubrobacterales > 70-9 > VAYN01. The sequence continues at coordinate 2,899 of DASZNP010000028.1, read as the reverse complement.
CGATGTCGTTGGCGCCTTCGCCACCGGAGAGGTTGTCGGTGCCGGCGTCGCCGCGGACGATGTCGCCGTCGCCCGGGCCGCCGTCGGCGTTATCGGTGCCGGCGCCGCCGAAGACTTCGTCGGCCCCGGGGCCGCCTTCGAGCTCGCTGTCGTCGCCGGGGCCGCCTTCGAGCAGGTCTTCGCCTTCGCCACCTTCGACTTCGTCGTTGCCCTTGTCGCCCAGCAGTTTGTCGTTGCCGCCGGCGCCGTCGATCTTGTCGCTGCCCTGCTGGCCGTCGATGAAGTCATTGCCAGCGCCGCCGTTGATCTTGTCGGGACCCTTGAAGCCGGTGATGTAGTCGTCACCACCACCGCCGTTGAGGCCGTCGGCGCCTTTGGAGCCGGAGAGTTTGTCGTCGCCTTCGCCACCGTCGAGCTGGTCTGAGCCGGTTTCGCCCTGGAGGTTGTCGTTGCCGCCTTCGCCCTGGAGGTCGTCGTAGCCGCGACCGCCGATCAACGTGTCGTTGCCGGGGCCGCCGCAGATCGTGTCGTTGCCGTTGGAGCCGCCGGTGATGACGTCGTTGCCACCGCCGCCGTAGATCACGTCACTCGCCTTCTTGCCGACGATGTGGTCGTTGCCGGCCGTCCCCATGATCGTCACCTTCTTGCCGTCGCACTTCATCGCCGAGGCGGAGCCGGCGAGCGGCAGCAACAGAAACGCCGCGGTCGCGGCGAGGATGATCAGAGGCAGGAGGGAACGGCGGGCTGGTTTTTGCATCCCTGCCTGAATCGGCGGCGCGGCCGCGAATCTGGAGCGCCGCAATTGCAAACCGCAAATTTGTTTATTTCGCCTAGGACAGGCGTCCAGTTACGGTCCGCAGCCCGCTGATATACGCTCGCAGCCTCATGCGGGGTGGCATCTACGTCCTCAACTTCTATTCCGCGGTCTTCATCGACCAGCTCAAGCGCGGTCGCAAGACGGCGACGATCCGGCTTGGGGACAAGAGCAACAAGTACGAGCGCGGCCAGGTCGTCTGGGTCACGGTCGGTTTCCGCCACAGCCCGCGGGAGAAGATCTTCACCGCGGTCATCGATGACGTCGAGGTGAAGAAGGCCGGCGATCTCACCCGGCGGGACATCGAGCACGACAACCCCGAGTTCCGCCGCCTGGAGGAGGAGATCCGCTTCCTCGAGCAGATCTACAGCCGCGAGGTCAAAGCCAGCGACCTGGTCACCGTGATCCGCTTCTCGCAGATCACCGAGCCGTCGCCAACCCACTTGGGTAACGGCGAGACGCCGCACCACAACTGAACCGACAGCTTCGTCTCGCCGTAGGCTAGGCGCGATGGCGGAATACGCGTTCCTCACCACCTGGCTGCTCGAGTCGCCGCGGGAGCCGGTCTGGGAGGCGATCCACGATCAGGCGTCCTGGCCGAGCTGGTGGCGCGGGGTGGAGGAGGCGACCGAGCTGCGCCCCGGCGAGCGGGATGACGGGCTCGGCAGCGTCTCGCGGATGGTCTGGAAGAGCCTGCTGCCCTACCGAGTCACCTTCGAGGTGACGACGACGCGGATCGAGTACCCGACCCTGATGGAGGGGCACGCCGTCGGTGAGCTGGAAGGGATCGGCCGCTGGCGTCTCTACGAGCAGGGCGGGGTGACCGCGGTCCTCTACGAGTGGAACGTGCGCACGACCAAGCCCTGGATGAACCTCCTGGCGCCGCTGCTGCGTCCCGCCTTCGAGTGGAACCACGACTGGGTGATGCGGCGCGGCGGCGAGGGGATCTCCCAACTTCTCGGCTGTCGCCTCTTGGCGAGCGACTGAAGCTTCGCTATTCTCTTCTTGGCACTCCGACCCTGAGAGTGCCAACCATCGCCAGGCGCAGGATTTGGCTCTGCAGCAGCGATTCCTGACTTTCCCACCCAAACCCAGACCGATAACGGAGGTTCACGGATGAAGCTGAAGCCCCTCGGGGACCGGCTAATCGTCAAGCCGGTAGAGGAGGAGGAGACGACCGCGAGCGGGATCGTCCTCCCCGACACCGCCAAAGAGAAGCCGCAGAAGGGCAAGGTCATCGCCGTCGGCGACGGCGCGATCAACGACGACGGCAGCCGCCGGGCGCTCGACGTCGCGGAGGGGGACGAAGTCCTCTACTCCAAATACGGCGGCACCGAGGTGACCGTCGAGGGCGACGAGGTGCTCGTCCTGCGCGAGTCGGACGTCCTCGCCAAGGTCGCCTAGCTCCCACCCCAGACTTACGTAACCAAGGAGGACCCACAAAATGGCTCACAAGGAGCTGAAGTACGCAGAGGATGCAAGGGGGGCCCTGCAGGCCGGCGTCGATTCCGTCGCCAACGCCGTCAAGGTCACCCTCGGCCCGAAAGGCCGTTACGTCGTGCTCGACAAAAAGTTCGGCGCGCCGACGATCACCAACGACGGTGTGACGATCGCCCGCGAGGTCGAGGTCGAGGACGTCTTCGAGAACCAGGGCGCCCAGCTCGTCCGCGAGGTCGCCACCGCGACCAACGACGTCGCCGGTGATGGCACCACCACCGCCACCCTGCTGGCGCAGACGATTGTCCGCCAGGGTCTGAAGAACGTCGCCGCTGGCGCCAACCCGCTGGCCCTGCGCCGCGGGATCGAGAAGGCCGTCGAGGACGTCGTCGAGAACCTCCGCGGCAAGCAGTCCAAGGAGGTCTCGGGCAAAGACCAGATCGCCCGCGTCGCCGCCATCTCCGCCGGAGATGACGACATCGGCAACGTGATCGCCGACGCGATCGAGAAAGTCGGCAAAGACGGCGTCGTGAACGTCGAGGAGGGCCAGACCTTCGGGATGGAGCTCGAGTTCACCGAGGGGATGCAGTTCGACAAGGGCTACATCTCGCCGTACATGGTCACCGACCAGGACCGCATGGAGGCGGT
>DASZNP010000027.1:0-12208 GCA_035551255.1 Solirubrobacterales bacterium | reverse complement strand
CTACCGAAACCGGGCACCTTCAGTTCGAGGTAATCCGTGTTCGTGAAGGTACCGGCCACGTTCATCGTTTTCGGCACGTTGGTCGGGGTCAGCGTGCCGCCGAGCGAACTCGCCACAGTCGCCGTGTCGGCCACCGAAGCGTGGTCAGCGTTCGCAGCGGAATCGGCACGGCCAGCGGTGTCGGCGTGCCCCGCCGTGTCTGCATGCCCCGCCGTGTCTGCATGCTCGGCGCTGTCGGCTGAGTCGGCGTGTGCGGCCGACGGGACTTTGCTGAGCGTCGCCTCTTTGACTTTGTCCCCGGTGACCGCATCCTTGGCGATGTCGGAGTTCTTCACCGCTTCTTTGGCGATCTGCTTCGACTTGACCGAGTTCTTCGGCAGCGAAAGCGCGATCGCGGTCGCGCCGCCGCTCACCGCCAGGACGAGGGCAAGGGTCGCCACGACGTTGGCGTAGGTGAGGCGCTCCCGCAGTCCGCTCCAGCTCATCGGCGGCAGCCTATCGTCTGAGCAGGCGGATGCAAGTCAAGCGACTCCGGCCAGAGCTGCGAGGCGCTCGAGCGTGTGCTGCTGCTCGGCACGGTCGACGTGGACCGGCGAGACGATCAGGCGGTCGATGCCGGCGCCGCGGAAGCGCTCGACCCGCTCAGCCACTTCGGCCTCGGTCCCGACCAGCGAGGTCGCCTCGACGATCTCGTCCGGCATCGCCTCGAAGGCGCCGCCGCGGTCACCGTCCTGGAAGCGCTTCTGCACCTCGTCAGCGACCTCGCCGAAGCCGAAACGGTGGGCGAGGTCGACGTAGAAGTTCGTTTTGCGGCTGCCCATGCCACCGAAGTAGAGGACGAGCCCGGCCTTGACGACGTTCTTCGCCGCCTCGAGGTCGCCGTCGATCGCAACCTGCAGCGAGGGGCTGACCTCGAGGTTCGAGCGCTGCCGTCCGCCCTTGGCGAAGCCGGCCTCCAGGTGCTCCCCCCAGGTCTGCTCGAAGGCGTCGACGCTGAAGAAAATCGGGATCCAGCCGTCGCAGATCTCCGCCGCCATCTCGACCGATTTGCGCCCGATCGCGCCGACGAAGACGGGGATCTCGTTGCGCAGGGGGTGGAAGTTCAGCTTCAGCGGCTTGCCCTCGCCGCCCGGCAGCGGCAGCGTGTAGTGCTCGCCCTGGTGGTCGACCGGGCCCTCGCGGGCGATGATCTCGCGCACGACTTCGATGTACTCGCGAGTTCGCCCCCAGGGCTTCGCGTACGGCACCCCGTACCAGCCCTCGGAGACCTGCGGACCGGAGGGGCCGAAGCCGAAGAGGAAGCGGCCGCCGGAGAGTTTGTCGATCGTCGCTCCCGCCATCGCCGCCGCCGCGGGCGGGCGGGCCGGCACCTGCATGATCGCCGCGCCGAGGTTGATCTTCTCGGTCCGCGCCGCCAGCCAAGCGAGCACGCTGACTACGTCGGAGCCGTAGGACTCGGCCGCCCAGACACTCTCGTAGCCCATCCCCTCGGCAGCGAGGACCAGCTCCGCGGCCTCCTCGCCGGCCGGTCCGATCCCCCAGTAACCGAGGTTGAGTCCGAGCTTCAGGCCCACAGTTCCTCCACCCTATTGAATAGGGCGATGGCCGACCCGGCTTCTTCCACCGCATCCCCCGAGCAGGGGCTCTCCAGCAAGGAGGCGCAGGCGCGCCTGCGCAAGCTCGGCCCGCCGCCGGAAAATTCCTCGCGCTCGACCGCGAGCATCGTCGCCGGCAACGTCTTCACCCTCTTCAACGCGATCATCGGCGCCTTCTTCGTCCTCGACCTGGCGCTCGGGCTCTACGCCGACTCGATCTTCGGCCTGGTCGCGGTGATCAACTCCTACATCGGCATCCGCCAGGAGCTGAAGGCGAAGAAGACGCTGGACGAACTGGCGGTGCTGGTGGCGCCGCACGCGCGGGTGGTCCGCGACGGCGAAATGCTCGAGCTGATCGCGACCGAGATCGTCCCCGGCGACGTCGTCCAGGTCGGGCCCGGCGACCAGCTGGTCGCCGACGGCGAGGCGATCGACTCGCGCGGGATGACGATGGACGAGTCGCTGCTGACCGGCGAGAGCGACGGGATCAAGAAGGGCGACGGCGACCGCGTTCTCTCTGGCTCCTTCTGCGTCTCCGGCTCCGGCCACTACGTCGTCGACGCCGTGCGGGAGGAGAGCTACGCGGGTCGGATCGCCGGCGAGGCGAAGACCTTCCGCCACCCGCCCTCGCCGCTGCAGGAGGAGGTCAACCGGGTGATCATCGCCTCCACTTACGTGATGCTGCCGCTGGCGGCGCTCTTAATCCTCAGCCTGAAGCTGCGCGCGGTCGACCTGCACAGCGCCGCGCAGACGGCCACCGCCGGACTGGTGACCCTGATCCCCGAGGGGCTGGTGCTGCTGATGAGCGTCACCTTCGCGGTCGCCGCGGTGCGGCTGGCGAAACGGGACACGCTGGTGCAGCAGATGAGCGCGACCGAGAGCCTCGCCGCAGTGGACACGATCTGCATTGACAAGACCGGGACGCTGACCGCCGGCGAGCTGCGGCTGGCCGGGGTCGAGTACGCCGACGGGGTCGATCCGGACGCGGGAGCGCAGGCGCTCGGCCGCTTCGCCGCCAGCGCCGGCGACCGCAACAAGACCCTGGAGACGATCGCCCAGAAGTTCCCCGGGCAGGCGGGCCGGGTGACCGGCGAGGTCCCGTTCTCCTCTGAGTACAAGTGGAGCGGCGTCTCGGTCGACGGCGGCTCCAGCGGGGCCACCTACGTGATGGGCGCGCCCGACATCCTCGCCGAGACTGGGGCGCTGACCTTGCCCTCGCGGCTCGCCGCCAAGCTCAGGGAGGAGACCGCGGCGGGGCGGCGGGTCGTCGCCTTTGGCCAGACCAGCGAGGCGCTACCGGATGACCCGGCCGCCAAAGGCGCGCCGCGGCTGACGCCGCTGGCGCTGGTCGTCCTGGAGGAGACGCTGCGGCCCGACGCGGCGGAAACGATCGCCACGATGCGCGAGGCCGAAGTCGACCTGAAGCTGATCTCCGGCGACGCCGCCGCCACCGTCACCGCCGTCGCCTACGCGGTCGGGGTGCCGCGCGAGGCCGGCGTGATCGAGGGGCCGGACCTCCCCGAGGACGAGGAGGGACTGAAAAAAGCGGCTCTAGAGAACACGATCTTCTGCCGGATTAAGCCCGAGCAGAAGAAAGCGCTCGTGGGCGCACTGGTCGCCGCCGGCCGCTACGTGGCGATGATCGGCGACGGGGTCAACGACGTGCCGGCGCTGAAGCGGGCACGGATGGCGGTCTCGATGGGCTCGGGCACGCAGGTGACGAAAGGTGTCGCCGACGTCGTCCTGCTCAAAGACGAGTTCGGGCGGCTGCCGGAGGCGGTCGGCGAAGGGCGTCGGATCGCCCGCAACATCCACCGCCTCGGCCGCCTCTACCTGACCAAGACCGTCTACGCAGCGACGCTGATCCTGCTGGTCGCGGTGCCGGGCTTCGTCTTCCCCTTCTTGCCGCGCCACCTCACCGTCGCCGCCTTCCTGACGATCGGCATCCCCTCATTCGTCCTGGCGCTGATGCCCTCGGATGGGCCGCTCTACCGCGGGCGGCTGCTGCGCGCACTTGCCGCCTTCGCCGTACCGGCCGGCGTCTCCACCGCCCTGGCCTCGATCCTTTCTTTCTTCCTCGTCGACACCGTCGCCGGCGGCTCGCTGGCGGACGGCAGGACGGCTGCGACCTCAACGCTCATCGCCCTCGGCCTCGCCTTCATCCTCCTGCTCGAGCGCGGCCCCGGCCGCGAGCACATCGCGATCCAGAGCAACATGCTCGGGATGGTGATGGGCCTGGGCGGCGCCTACGCCGGCATCCTCGCCCTCCCCTTCCTGCGCGAATTCTTCGAACTGCAGCTACTCGGCCCCGGCGAATGGTTCCTCGTCTTCCTCTCTGTCGCGATCGGCCTGACGATCGCCAGCGGACTCTGGAAACTGCCGCAGATCGAACGGCTGGAAGTTCCGGGGGAGCGGGTAGAAGCTGTGGAGTGAGCCCTGCTTCTTACGCCCTGGAACCCGACTGCTTCGACGAGGCGTTCGACGCTGACGGGGTGCCACGGCCGCACTACGCGCCGCTGGTGGAGGCACTGGAAGCGGGCAGCCTCAAGGAGCTGAGCCAGCGGGTTGAGCGAAGCGTCAGCGCCAACGGGCTCACCTTTGGCGAGGGGGAACCGATCGCTGTCGACCCGGTGCCGCGGCTGATCGAGGCGGAGGAGTGGGAGCGGCTGGAAGCGGGACTGCTGCAGCGGGCGCGGGCGCTGAACGCGTTCCTCCTCGACGCTTACGGAGCGCAGCGGATCTTCGACGCCGGGATGGTGCCGTGGCGGCTACTGGAGACCTCGGAGGGCTACGCGCCGGCGATGCAGGGGCTGCTCGACGCGGCGGTGCCGCCGGCGACCGTCGCCGGGCTCGACCTCGTCCGCGGCAAGGATGGGGAGCTGCAGGTACTGGAGGACAACCTGCGGATGCCCTCGGGGGCCACCTACGCGTTCGCGGTGCGGGAGATCGTCGCGGCGGAGCTTGACTGCCCGCCGCGCCCGCGCGGGCACGGCAACTACTTGGAGAAACTCGGCGCAGCGCTGCGGGCGGCCGCGCCCGCCGGCCGGGAGGAACCGGTCGTCGTGATCCTCTCGGACGGGCCCGAGAACGGCGCCTGGTATGAGCACGAGCGGATCGGACGCGAGCTGGGGCTCCCGATCGTCACGCCCAGCCAGCTGGAGCTGAGCCGAGACCGGATCTTCGCCCGCCTCTCGCGCGAGCGCAGGGTCCAGATCGATGTCATCTACCGCCGCCAGGACGGCGACCGCCTGACCGAGCCAGACGGCAGTCTGACCGAGCTCGGCGAGCTGCTGCTGCCGGCACTGCGCTCCGGCCGCTTGCGCTGCGCCAACGCCCTCGGGACCGGTCTCGCTGACGACAAGCTCGCCCACGCCTACGTCGAGCGGATGGTCGAGTTCTACCTCGGCGAGAAACCGCTGCTGCGCTCGGTCCCGAGTTACGACCTATCTGACGAGGAAGATCGGCGGGTGGCGATGGAGCGGCTGGACGAACTGGTGATCAAGCCGCGCGGCGGCTTCGGCGGCCACGGGGTGACGATCATGCCGCGGGCGAGCGAGCCGGAGCGCAAGCGGGCGGTCGGAGTGGTGCGGCGTCGGCCCGAGCGGTTCATCGCCCAGGAGCCGGTCGAGATCTCCAGCCACCCGACGATCCGCGGCGGCGCCCTGCGCCCGCGCCGGATCGACCTGCGCCCGTTCGTCGTCAGCGGCCGCGACGGGCAGGCGGCAATGGTCGGCGGGCTGACGCGGTTTGCGCAGGGCGCTGGCGAGATGGTTGTCAACAGCTCGCAGGGCGGCGGTTGCAAGGACACCTGGGTAGTGGAGAATCCACCGTCATGAAGCGAGGCGCCGAGCATGGGCGACCCCTGATCGGGGTCACGACCTCGGAGGTGCGGGAGCCGAAACGGATCCAGCAGACCCCCGAGAGCGAGCCCAAAGTCCGCGAGATGGTCCTCGGCCTCACCTACCTGCGCGCGCTCGAGGCCGCCGGGGCGCTGCCGATGGTGGTGCCGCCGCTACCGGAGGAGGCGATCGGGACGCTGCTCGACCGGCTCGACGGCATCTGCCTCTCCGGCGGCCCCGATCTCGACCCCGAGACTTACGGCGCCGAGCCCCATCCCGAGCTGGGGCCGATCGAGCCTGACCTCGATCGCTTCGAGCTCACGGTGGCGCGTTGCGCCGACAAGCGCGAGATCCCGATCCTGGCGATCTGCCGCGGCACCCAGGCGCTCAACGTCGCTCGCGGCGGCACCCTGATCCAGCACCTGCCCGAGGCCTCCCCCGACTTCGTCCACCGGCAGTCAGCGCCGGGCAATGAGACGAGCCACACCATCGACATCGAGGCCGGCAGCCGCCTGGCGGCGGCGCTCGGCGAAGACGAAGTCGAGGTCCGCGACGAGCTCGATGTTAATTCCTTCCACCATCAGGCGATTGAGCGGTTGGGCGAAGGACTGAAGATCACCGCCCGCGCCCCGGACGGCACGCCCGAGGCGATCGAGGACCCCTCTCGTCCGTTCCTGATCGGCGTCCAGTGGCACGCCGAGACGCTGGTTCACCGCACCTACGAGGCCGCGTTGTTCCGCCACTTTGTAGAGGCGTCGCGGTTGACGCCGGTCGCGGCTTAGCCGCCGCTCGGCGGCAGCACGAACTGCGACACGATCAGGTTCGCCGCCAGGCGCGGCTCCTTGCCCTCACGGCGGCGCTCGATTCGGACCTCGATCACGACGGTGCTCTTGCCGACGTGCAGCGGCTCGGCGCGGGCCTCGATTTCGTCGCCGAGGATGCCAGCGGCGAAGACGTTCAGCTTCAGCTCGATCGTCGTGAAGTTATGGCCGGGCGGGATGCTGCGGAAGGTGGCCCAGGCGGCAACGGTGTCGCCGAGCGCGGTCCAGACGCCGCCGTGGACGAAGCCGCCCGGATGCAGGTGGCGCTTGTCGACAACGATCAGCCCGCGGGCGTGCGAGTCCTCGACCTCGAGCGGCTCGATCGCCAGATCCCCCGGGAAGCTGCCCGGGAGGAAGTCCCGGACGGTCTCCGCCGTGATCATCGAGCTCGGGTGCGGCTGGTCGTTCATGCGAGTGGTGAATCTTCCACCCGATGCGGTGGAAGATTCACCAAGCACTGCTTAGTTCAGCCTTTCGACCAGCATGGCCTTGCCCTGACCACCCGCTACGCACATCGTCTCGAGGCCTACCTGCTTGTCGTCGGTCTCGAGGACGTTGAGGAGGGTGCCCATGATCCGGGCGCCGGTCATCCCGAAGGGGTGGCCGAGGGCGATCGCGCCGCCGTGGGTGTTGAGCTTGTCTTCGTCGATCCCGCATTCGGCCATGATCGGGATCACCTGGGCGGCAAAGGCCTCGTTCAGCTCGACCCGGTCGACGTCGTTCATCGTCATCCCGGCGCGGTCCAGCACCTTCTTGATCGCACCGATCGGGGCGACGCCCATCAGCTCCGGCTCGTTGCCGTGGGTAGCGGCGGTGATGATCCGGGCCCGCGGCTTGAGGCCGAGCTCCTTGGCTTTCTCGGCGCTCATCAGCAGCACCGCGGCCGCCCCGTCGTTGAGCGGGCAGGAGTTACCGGCGGTGACGCCACCGCCGCCGAAGGCCTCCGGCAGTTCGGAGAGCTTCTCCAGGGTCGAGGAGGCGCGGGGGCCGTCGTCCTTGCTGACTTCGTTGCCGTCGGGCAGCTTCACCGGGACGATCTCGCGGTCGAAGAAGCCGTCTTCCTGCGAGCGCACCGCCAGTTCCTGGGAGCGCTGCGCGAACTTGTCCATGTCGGCGCGGCTGACCTCGTACTTCTTGGCGACGTTGACTGCGGTCTCGCCCATCGCGATGTAAGCGTTCGGCTGGCCGTTGTTGCCTTTGAGGTTCTCGTTCTGGTCGGCCTCACCGGCGGGCTCGGTGCGCTCGTTGTAGCGGCTGACGAACTCGACGCCAACGGCGAGGTAGGCGTCACCCTCGCCGGCCTTGATCGCGTTGCCGGCGTGGCGGATCGCGTCGAGGCTGGAGGAGCAGTAGCGGGAGACGGTGACCCCGTTGACCTCCTGCGGCAGCTTCTCGCTGAGCAGGGAGATGATCCGGGCGAGGTTGAAGGCCTGCAAGCCCTGCGGCATGCCAACGCCGCAGAAGAGGTCTTCGATGATCGAGGGGTCGACCTCGGGATTGCGCTCGAGCAGCTGGTCGACCACATAGGCGCCCATCTCATCGGGACGCAGTTGGGCCAGCGAGCCCTTGAAGGCACGGCCGATTGGCGTGCGGATGGTGTCGACGATTACTGCTTCGGGCATTCCGTATCTCCTTGAAGGCTGGGAAGGGCTTGCGACTGCGGCAGGAGGGTAGTTGACGTGGACCGCGGACGTTTCGTGCGGTTTGTTACGAAGTTCTGCGGCAGCGTCATGGACCTGCGTTACATTCGCCTCAATCCACCTCGCGCTTACCGCGAGTTCTGCCGCCCGGCGGCGATGAAAGGAGGGTTCCTAGATGCCTGAGGGTTACTGCGTCAAGGAGCGCAAGAAGGTCGAGATCAAAGACGCCAAACAGGTGACGATGAAGAACGGTCGCCCGGCGATCCAGGGCGTTTGCCCGGACTGCGGGACGAAAATCTTCAAGATCGGGAAACTCGAATAGGAGTCCCTCCAGAACGAATTTGAACCCGGCGCCGCCGGGGAGCGTATGCCGGGTCGGATGATCCCTGAAACCCTGAAGAGGGGAAATTCGACCCGGGGCGCGCTCAGCCGCGAACGCGACGTCCGCGAGGCCTACGCCGCCCACTCCGGTGAGCTGTACGGCTTCGCGGTCCGCTCGCTGGGTGACGCGGGGCTCGCTGAAGAGGCGGTGCAGGAGACCTTCGTCCGCGCCTGGCGCGCGGGCGACCGCTTCGACCCGAAGATCGGCTCGCTGCGGACCTGGCTATTCGCGATCCTCCGCAACGTCGTCATCGACCTCGGCCGCGCGCGGGCGGTGCGGCCGAGCGTCGCCGAGGGCGGGATCGAGCCGAGCGTCGAGCCGCTGGAGGAGGCACTGCTCTCCTGGCAGGTCGAGGAGGCGATGCGGCGGATCGGCGACGACCATCGGCAGGTGATCGTCGAGACCTACTACCGCGGCCGCCCCTACGCCGAGGTCGCCGAGGAACTCGGCGTCCCGGAGGGGACGATCAAGAGCCGCGTCTATTACGGACTGCGAGCACTGCGGGTGGTGCTCGAGGAGATGGGCTATGAAGACTAGGAACGAGTGCCGTGACTGGCGCGAGCTGCTTGGCGCTTACGCGCTAGGGCACCTGCAGGGCGCCGAGCTCGTCGGCCTGGAGGCACACCTCGAGGGGTGCGCCCAGTGCCGCGAGGAGCTGGCGCTGCTGACGCCGGTGGCGCAGATGCTGCCGCACGCCGACCCGGAGCGGTTCGAGTCGGCGCCGCAGCCCCCGCCGGAGCTGGGGGCGCGGATCGCGGCGACGATCGCCGGCGAGCGCCAGCAGACCGAGAAGCGGCGTCGCCGTCGGGTGTTCGGAGGTTTCGCACTGGCCGGGGCGACGGCGGCGCTGGCCGCTGCCGTGCTGGCGATCTTCGTCCTCGGCGGCGGCAGCGGCGGCGAGCCCGCGAAGCAGGTCAAGTTCGCTTCGCAGGGGGTCACCATCGACGCCACCCTCGAGCCCCACGCCTATGGCACCGAGATCCGCATGTACGTGCACGGAGTCGAGTCCGGCACGCTCTGCAAGGTCTCGCTGCGGGGGCCGGGCGGCATCTCCTATCCGGCAGGGACCTTCCGCTACCGCTGGGGCGAGGACTCCGAAGCGGTGCTGAGCTCGGCGCTCGACCTCTCGCGCACGCGCGCGGTCGTCGTCCACGCCGGCAAACGAACCTTCGTCGCTCCTCTGGGGAGGGCGCCGAGCACGGCAAACATCAACCCAGAGGAGGATTCGACGTGACCCAGGTAACCAACAGAACCGGGACGAACGGGCTCGCGCTGCTGGCTGTGCTGGCGGTGGCGGCCATCGCGATCGCCGGCTGTGGCGGCGGCAGCTCGACCGAAGGCAGCTATGGCGGGGGTTCTTCGAAGGAAGAAAAGTCCTCTAGCAACGAAAACGCTTCCAGCAAAAGTGCGAATGGCTACGGCAACCGTTACGGGGCGAAGAGCGAAGGCGAAGGCGAAAACAAGAGCGCCAGCAGCGAATCTGCGGCCGGAGCGGAAAGCGGCGCAGGGGTCGTCTCCCTCGGCAACGTCCAGAAGCTCGGGATGGTCCTCGTCGACTCCAATGGCATGACCCTTTACGACTTCCACAAAGACAAAGGGACGACCTCCTCCTGCTACGGCCCCTGCGCCGAAGGTTGGCCGCCGATGCTGACCGAAGGCGAACCGACCGTCGGCAACGGCGCCTCGTCCTCGAAGCTCGAGACTACCGAACGCAAAGACGGGACGATGCAGGTGACCTACGCGGGCCACCCGCTCTACACCTTCGTCGAGGACAAAAAGCCCGGCGAAGCGAACGGCAACGACGTCAGCGCCTTTGGCGGCCAGTGGTACGCCCTCAAGGGCAGTGGCGAGGAGGCGGGGGACTAGACTCTCCGCCTTGCTTCTAAAGAAACTGACTTATTGCCTAGTTGTTGTGCTGGTTCTTGCCGTCGCCGGCTGTGGCGGCGGCAACGACAGCACTGCCGAAGAAGCACCGAAGGAAGCCTCGACCCAGAGCACGACCACTGCCGCCAACCCCGAACCGCACAGGCCGAAAAAAGGCAGCTGGGGAGTGGTCTTCGCGGCCTTTGCCGCCCACTCGGGAATCATTCTCTTCGATCTCTCCGGCCACACCCTCTACCGCTTCGACGGAGATAAGGGCTCTAGGTCGACTTGCTACGGGGCCTGCGCGAAGGCCTGGCCTCCGGCGCTAACCGAAGGCAAGATCAGGGTGGTGGATGCCCCGCGCAAGCTGGCTGGCACCACCAAGCGCAAAGACGGGGCCATCCAGCTCACGTTTGCCGGCCACCCGCTCTACACCCACAGCGGCGAACCCGGGGGGCAGCTGAAGGGCAACGGCGTCACGGCGTTCGGGGCCAAGTGGCATGCCCTGCGCCGCAATGGCGAAGACCTGCCCGACTGACGCCGAGTCTCAGTCTTCGCCGGACCGACGGAGCGAGTGGCGGAGGTGGCTACGGCTCAGGGCGGAATTGTCTCGTGTCCATCGCGGCGTCTATGCGGTGGGTCACCAGTCGCTCACTCGAGGGGCGCGGCTGCGAGCCGCGCTACTGGCTTGCGGAGAGGGAGCCGTGATCTCTCATGCGACTGCCGCCGCGTTTTATCGGCTCTTCGACGAGTGGCCGCACTTCGTCGATGTGACCGTGCCCGTCCAGGCGGGACGGAAGATCGACGGGATCCGCTGTCGCAGGTGCCGTTACCCAGAACCGGATGAGGTTGAAATGCGCCACGGCATTAGCGTGACCACGCTGGCTCGAACCCTGGTCGACCTCGCTGGGATCCTTGACCTCACCGTCCTCCGCAAGGTCGTCGGCCGAGCCGCCATTCGCAGGAAGCTCGACCTGCAGGCAATCGACAGCGCGATCTACAACGCCAAGGGGAGGCGCGGCCTGAAGAAGCTCGAACTCGCCCTCCTTCCCTACCGGACGAAAGACGGGGAGGTGCCGGACGTCCGCAGCGACTTCGGGACGCTGGTACCGCCGCAGCTGCTCGACCGAGGAATGTCGCGACCTCAGTCTTCGGAGACGGCGCTTAGCTCGGCGCGCTTGCGGTAGCTCAGCGACGGGGGGACTAGCTCGCGGATCTCGGCTAGGAGGCGGGCGGAGAGCTCGCTGGGGTCCTCGTCGGGACGGGGTTGGCCGCCTACCGGGTCGAAGAAGCGGAGGCGGAGGCGGGGGCGGCGGGGGAAGCCGGTGAGGTCGGTGGTGCCCTCGATCGCTACGAGGCTGACGTGGGCCTCGGGGACCTCGAGCGCGAGGCGGCCGATGCCGCTGCGGGCCCGCAGGACTTTGCCGCGGGAGCGGGTGCCCTCGGGGAAGACACCGATGCAGACGCCCGCGCGCAGCGCCTCGATCGCTTTCGCCAGCGCGTCTTTGTCGCTTTTCCCGCGCTGGATCGGGATCTGCCCCATGCCGTTGAGGATCGGGCCGAGGCCGCGCACGTCCCAGAGCTCGGATTTCGCCAGGGCGCGGATCTGCCGCCGCTCCAGCGCGGCGATGCCGACCATCACCGGGTCCCAGTGGCTGTCGTGGTTACCGACGATCAGCACCGGCCCGCTCTCCGGCACCGTCTCCAGGCCCTCGACCTGCATCCGTCCCCACCAGGCAACCGGCTTGTTCACGGTCATCGCCAGGCGGTAGGTGCGGGTGCGCTCGTACATCGGGCCTGGAGTTGTATGGGTTTGCGCACATCGGCGGTCGGCCGGCCTCCGTAGTCTCCGCTGCGCAAGCGAGGAAATCGGAGAACCAGTCGATGGAGAGCAGCAACGGACGCAGCGGCGGCATCGAGGTCGAAGGCCTCGTCCGCGAGTTCAAGAACGGGCCGCGGGCGGTGGACGGGATCGACCTCCGGGTCGCCCAGGGGGAGATCTACGGTTTCCTCGGCCCCAATGGCGCCGGCAAGTCGACGACGGTACTGATGCTGACCACCCTCCTCC
>DASZNP010000026.1:0-53069 GCA_035551255.1 Solirubrobacterales bacterium | reverse complement strand
GATTCGATCTCCACCGTCGAGTCGGCGAGCGAGCGGGCCACCTCGGCGAAGAGGCGGCCGGGGAGGAGAACAGCGCCGCCGTCCTCGACCTCCGCCTCGAGCGTCGTCTCCAATCCGAGGTCGAGATCGGTGGCGGCCAAGGTCACGCGGCCGTCGGAGGCATTAAGGAGGACGCCGGAGAGAGCCTGGGTGGCGGCGCGGGTGGAAACAGCTCGCGAGACGATCGAGAGCTTGGAGACGAGATCTTCGCGTTTAGTCGTGAGCTTCAAGTGATGTGCCTCTGATCTTGGCCTTCTTGAGTTGAGTTAGGACCTGTGGGGAAAACTGGGTTTGCGAGCGATTTGGCAGTGTGCTGCGGATTCTGGCGTGTGGACAGCGCTGTGGAGGGTTGGGGATTCTTACAGCGCGGGCGGCTGTCAGCGCTCGTCGCCGACCGGGTTGTGGATAGCTCCCCGTAACTCGCGGACCTTCTCGGCGAGCTCGGGGTCGTCGTCGAGGCCCGCTTCGACGCGACGCAGGGAGTTGAGGACGGTGGTGTGATCGCGGCCACCGTAGAGGCGGCCGATCTGTGGCAGCGAGAGATCGGTGAGGTCGCGGGTGAGGAAGATCGCCACCTGCCGGGCCCGCAGGGGGGTAGCTGCTCGGCTGGAGCCGACCAGCTCGGCGCGGGAGACGCCAAAGCGTTCGGCGACCCGCTGCTGGATCTCCTCGACCGAGGTGGGCTGCTGCGCGCGGACGCCGGGGATCACTTCGGCGATCAGCTCGGTGCTGAGCGGCCGCGCCATCAGCGAGGCATGGGCGAGGACGCGGGTGAGGGCGCCGTGCAGCTGGCGGACGTTGGCGTCGATCCGGTTGGCCAGCTCGCCCAAGGCGCCGTCGTCGGCGATCTCAACGCCTGCCTCCTCGACGAGGCGGCGGAGGACGGTGAGGCGGGTCGCGAGGTTCGGCGGCTCGACCGGGATCGTCAGACCCCACTCGAAACGGTCTCGCAGGCGCGAGGCAAGCGTCGAGAGCTCGCTGGGGAGACGGTCAGCAGAAAGGACCAACTGGCTGCCCGACTCATAGAGGGCGTTGAAGGTGTGGAAGAACTCCTCCTCGGTCGCCGGCTTGCCCTGGAGGAACTGGACATCGTCGATCAAGAGGACGTCGATGTCGCGGTAGCGGGCCTTGAAGGCCTCGTTGCCGGAGGTCTTTAAGGCAGTAACGAACTCGTTGGTGAACGACTCGGCGGTCGCGTAGCGGACGCTTAGGGCCGGGGCGTTGTCGCGCAGGTAGTTGGCGATCGCCGCGAGAAGGTGGGTCTTGCCGAGTCCTGGTGGGCCGTGTAGGAAGAGCGGGTTGTAGGCCTCGGATGGGGCCTCGGCGACGGCCAGAGCGGCGCCGTGGGCGAGCCGATTGCCGGGTCCGATGACGAAGCGCTCGAAGGTGTAACTGGGGTTCAGCTCCGGATGGGGCTCGAGGCTCTGGTCGGTACCGAGCGGCTCAGCGAAGCTGACTTGCCGCAGCGGCGAGTCGATCTCCTCTAGCGCTTCGGCGATTAGGGCGCTGTAGCGGCGCTCGGCCCAGGCCCGGATGCCCTCGGGGGCCGTCAGGTAGAGAGTTTCGCCGTCGACTCCGGCCGCTTCCAACGGGTCCAGCCAGAGGCGGTAAGTCGACTCCGGGACCGAGGCACTAAGGCGCTCCTGAGTCGCCTGCCAGAGGGCATCAAGTTCATTTCTGGGAGAGTCATCGGGCACCGGCCGGCGACCATAGCGCCGTGCCTGGCGAGGCAGCCAGAGCCCATCGCAAATCCCGGAGAAAAGATTTTCGGCGCCGTCCGTATACTCCGCCGCGATGAAGCGCACTTACCAGCCTAAGAAGCGGAAGCGGGCGAAGACCCACGGCTTCCGCGCCCGCATGAGCACCCGCGGCGGCCGGGCCGTCCTCAAGCGTCGCCGGCGCAAAGGTCGCAAGCGCCTCACTCCGTAGCTGTATGGCGTCGAAGCGACGGCGCCTCTCGCGCAGCGGCGAGTTCGACCGCGTCTACCGCGACGGCTCATCCCACGCGACGCGGTACCTCGTGCTCTACACCTTCCCGCGCAAGGACGAGGAGCGGGAGGATGTCCGCCTGGGTGTCTCCGTCAGCCGCAAGGTCGGCGGCGCAGTCGACCGCAACAAGGTGAAGCGGGTCCTGCGCGAGGCCTTCTGGGCTCTTTCCGACCGTCTCCCGCCGCGGCACGACTTCGTCATCGTCGCCCGTGCCGATATCAAGGATCTGATCGAGAAGAGCGGGATGGAGGGGGTCAAGGAGAACCTCGAAGAGGCGCTCGCGAAGGTGCGTTCCACGTGAAACGCATGACCCTCTGCCTACGCGAGCGTTCCACGTGAAACGCCTGTTCCTGGGACCGATCCGTGCCTACCAGCGGTGGATATCCCCAGCCTTTCCGCGCCGCTGTCGCTACGAGCCCACCTGCTCCGCTTACGCAGTTGAAGCGATCGAACGCTTCGGCGTGATTCGAGGATTTCTCCTCGCCAGCTGGCGGATTCTGCGCTGCAATCCCTTCAGTCACGGCGGCTTCGACCCCATCCCCGATAGATTCACGCTCCGCACCGGCCCTGTCCACCCGGCCGAGTACCACCGCACCCACTCGTGATCCTCCCCGCCGCCAACATCCTGCAGCCGCTGATCGACTTCGCGAACTCGGTCCTGCAGTTCTTCCACGACAACGTCGGCCTCAGCTGGGGGATGTCGATCATCGCCCTCACCGTCGTCACCCGCGCGGTCCTGCTCCCGCTCACCTACAAACAGCTGAAGGGGATGCGGGCCCTTCAGGCGCTGCAGCCTCAGATCAAAGAGATGCAGGAGAAGTACAAAAACGACAAACAGCGCATGCAGCAGGAAATGATGCGCATCTATAAAGAGAACAAAGTTAACCCCTTTGCCTCTTGCATCCCGCTCGTCGCGCAGCTCCCGGTCTTTTTCACCCTCTTCAACGTCCTCCGCCACGAGCTCCCGGAAGACATCGGCTGCAAGGCAGGCGAATGTGCCAGCAAGGCCGGGTTCCTCTTCATCGAAGACCTCACGGCCAAGGCGCACGGCGGCGAACTCGCGGTCCTGCTGATCCTCTACATCGGCACCCAGCTGCTTTCCGGCTTGGTGATGTCGATGTCAGCTGACAAAAGCCAGCGGACGATGATGTTCATCCTGCCGCTGATCTTCGTCCCCTTCATCCTCAACTTCCCGGCCGGATTGATCCTCTACTGGATCACCACCAATATCTGGACGATCGGCCAGCAGTACGTGATCCGCCAAGTCGTGCCGGTTCCCGAGATGGCCACCCCCGTGGGCGCCGCCGCCGCGCAAGCGGCGAAACCTCCGCCTCCCCCGCCGAAAAAAAAGAAGAAGCGCCGCTAAGCCTTTAGCCGCGCGGGCGCTTCTTGGCTATGCCCGGCCGCCGCGGGAGGTCCGCCGGCGTCGGTCCCGACTTCCGGATCACGTGCAGGTGGCGGTGCTTGCTGCCCGCGCGGTCACCGACCTCGAGCACGTCCTCGAGGCTCATCGCCAGGTCCTCCGACGCGTTGCGCAGCTGCTCCTCCTCGTCTAGATCCCGTTTTCCCTTCCAGGCGATGAGGACGCCATTTGGCTTCAGTAGCGGGGAAGCGAGCTCCGCGAGGGTCGAGAGTCGGCCGACCGCCCGCGCCGTGACGACGTTATAGGACTCACGCCCGTCCGCCGTAGCCAGCTCCTCCGAGCGCAGGTTCAGCACGCTCGCATTCGGGATCTCAGCCTCCGCGGCGGCCCGGCGCATGAACTCACACTTGCGCCCGACCGACTCGATCAGGTCCACCTGCGCCTCCGGTAGCGCCACAGCAAGCACTAGGCCCGGAAACCCCGCCCCCGCGCCGATGTCGGCGATCCGCCTCGCCTCACGCAGCTCGGGCACCTCGAGCCCGGTCAGGCTGTCGGCGACGTGCACCTGCCAGGCCCGCTCGTCGACCACCGAGCTGACCGATGCCCGCTCTTCGGCGAGCAGGTCGAGAACAATCTGCAGCCGCCTCCGCGCGTCCTCGCCCAGCGCGGCCGCGGGCCCGCGACTCACTCGGGCAGCAGCGGCGCGACGATCACGCAACGACGGGGCTCGTCACCCTCGCTGTAGGTCTCAACCCCCGAGCGGTCTTTCAGCCGTTCGTGGACGACTCGCCGTTCCTGCGCGCTCATCGGGTCCATCTCGACGACGCTGTTGTTGCTGAGAGCCTGGTCGGCGGCGCGGTCGGCGCGACTCTCCAGCGTCTCGCGCCGGCGCTCGCGGTAGCCGGCGGCATCGACGATCACCCGCTTGCGCTCGCGGAAGCCGCGGAATGCAGCCTGGTAGCAGAGCAGCTGCAGGGCGTCGATCGTCTGCCCGCGTTTGCCGATCAAAAGGCCGTAGTCGTCCTCCCCCTCGACCGTCAGCAGGATCCGGTCGTCATCCTCGTCGACTACGACCTCGCCATCGAGATCGAGCTCGTCCAGCACTCCCTCGACGAGCTCCTGGGCGCGCTCGGCCGGGTCATCGGGCCAGTCAAAGCTCTCGGGCACGGGCAGGAGGCTATCCGACTGCCTGAAAACGCGCCGGGAATGCACCATCTAGGCTGGGCTCGATGGGCAAGGTCTACGCCGTGGCAAACCAGAAGGGCGGGGTGGGGAAGACGACCACCGCCGTCAACCTCGCTTCCTGCGCCGCCGCCGACGGGCACCAGACGCTCCTTGTCGACCTCGACCCGCAATGCAATGCAACCGTGGCGCTCGGCGGCGGCCGCGACCTCCATCCTTCGTCCTACGACTGTCTCACCGGCGACACTTCCGTTGCCGAGGCTGCGCGCCCGGCGGGCCCGGACAACCTCTGGCTCGTGCCTGCGAGCCGCGACCTCGCCGGCGCTGCGGTCGAGCTGCCGCGCATCGAGGGCTCGGAGACGCGACTGCGCGAACGGCTGGGGCCGGTTCGCGAGCGCTTCGCGGTGACGATGCTCGACTGCCCGCCCGCGCTGGGCCCGGTCAGCGTCAACGCCTTGACCGCGGCGGACCGGGTGATCGTGCCGGTCCAGGCCGAGTACCTGGCGCTCGAGGGCCTGGTCCAGTTCTTGGAAACTTTGGGCCTAATCAGGCGGGAGTTGAACCCTCAACTTGAGGTTTCGGGTCTGTTGATCACGATGCATGACGAGCGCACCCGCCTCGCCCAGGACGTAGAGGCCGAGCTGCGTGACCACTTCGACGGCATGGTCTTCGAGACCGTCATCCCCCGCAGCGTCCGAGTCGCCGAGTCGCCGAGTTATGGTCTTCCCGTGACCGAGCACGCGCCCTCGTCCCGCGGATCCGTTGCCTACCGTGCTCTCTCGAAGGAGCTGGCGAGCCGTGGCTAGCAACCGCCGCGGGATCGGCCGGGGCCTGGCCGCGATCCTGCCCGAAACGGAGGTCACCGACGCCGGCGAGCTGCGCGAGCTGCCGGTCTCGCTGATCAAGCCGAATCCCTCGCAGCCGCGCACGAAGTTCGACGAGGAGGCCCTGGCGGCACTGGCATCCTCGATCGAGGCGACCGGGGTCGTGCAGCCGCTGCTGGTCCGCCCCCTCCCCGACGGCAGCTATGAGCTGGTCGCCGGCGAGCGACGCTGGCGCGCTGCTCAGCAGGCCGGGGTCGACAAGGTGCCGGCGGTGGTGCGGGACCAGGCCGAGGCCGATCGCCTGCAGGCAGCCCTGATCGAGAACATGGTTCGCGAGGACCTCAACCCGGTCGAGGAGGCGAAGGCCTGCGCGGCTCTGGTCGAGGAGCTGGGGTTGACCAAAGAAGAGCTGGCGAAACGTGTTGGCCGCAGTCGGCCCGCCGTCTCCAACCTGATCCGCTTGCTCGAGCTGCCCGACGAGGCGCTGGAGCTGCTCGAGTCCGGCGACCTCAGCGAGGGTCACGGCAAGGCGCTCCTGGGAGTCCCGGGCAACGACGTCCGTCGGCGCTTGGCGCGGGATGCAGCTCGCGGTGGCTGGTCGGTCCGCGAGACGGAGGAGAGGGTTCGGCTGGCTGGCCAGCCAAAAGCAAGACCGCATCGGGCCCCGGTTGACCCTGATGCGATGGCCGCCCTGCGCGACGTCGCCGACGCCCTGGAGGAGGCGATCGGGCACGAAGTCAGCGCCCGCGCAAAAGGGGAGGGGATCGTCGCCGAGCTCCGCTTCGACGACGTCCGCGACGCCCACGCCCTGGCCCGCCGCCTCCGCAAGCGGAGCGGCTGAGTCTTCTTACGCGGGGCGTCGCTGCACGATGCTGTCAGCAAACTCCAGCAGGGCCTTCGTCTGCCGCAGCGCAGTTTGAAGATCCTTGCCGCTGACATCGAAGAGGCCGTAATGCGCCTCGTCCTTGAGCCCCAGTAGCCGGCGCAGCGCCTTGGCCGCACGAGCTCCGTCCGGAACGATCTGCTCCACCAAGTCCGCTGCCTGCATGTGACTCTGTCCGCGGGAGCGCCGACCCAAGGCCGCACAGCAGGCCGCATCTGATGCAGCTATGCCCGCCAACACAGCCAGCGCTGCCGCGACGCTGGCGTACTCCAGGTCCTCTCCTTCTCCAGCGACCAACTCGGCAACCTCGAGGAACTTATGAGCGTGCCCCAGTCGCGTGCGGGCTTGCGAGATCGAACACACCTCGGTGCGCGCGGCCATTAGGCCTTACCCAACACTGCGGCTGCCTCGCTCCCGACGACGGTGATCGCGTCCCTGCGAAGCTCTCCAATGATCGGCGGCTCCGCTTTGCGCAGCCTGGCGATCTCCTCCTTCCCCACCTCGACGACGCCAGCGGGGTTACCCGTCCAACGCCGGATTTGACGGGCGAGTAAATCGAGTTGTTCGCGCCAGCACGGGTCCTCGTGATCCACCTTTTTTGGTCGGACCACGAAGAGGTCGATGTCGCTGCTCGTATCTCCTTCCCCTCGAGCAAACGATCCGAAGACGGAAACGTGGACAGCCGCGATCTGCCAGGAGTTGATTTCGCGGCGGAGCCGGTCTATGACCTCAGTCCGCATGCGGGCAAGAAGCTCGACCGCTGGCGCCACCAGGTGCTCGCGGTTGAGGGTGAAGAGGAGCGCTCGCCCTGCCTCCTCTCGCTCCACGACCCCGTGGTCCGCAAGCCGGTTCAGGGCAGCCAGGACTCCGCTGTGGGAGGAGCGCCCCATCAAGCGGGCGATCTCGCGGCCAGTCATCGGCCGCGTGGTTCCGGCAAGCACGGTTAGAGCTCCTCCCTCAAGTGGACTGCAGAGCGCGGTGTAGGGGTGGGCCAAATCCACTATGGACACCATAACATCCATATGTCCAGCTTTCCATCCATATGTACATGTTTCTGTCCAAACGAAAGCTATTGGGTTGCCCGTTCCTTGCCTGACGCAGAAAGAGGCGCGTCGTTACCATGTCCCGGCTGCTTGGGCGATTAGCTCAGTTGGTTAGAGCGCGTCTCTGATAAGGACGAGGTCCCTGGTTCGAATCCAGGATCGCCCACTCGCCTCCGCCTCGATTTGGCGCCCTCGCAGGGCGGGTAGATGCTCGACCTATACTTGCCATTCGAACCAGGCCCGGGAGCTTCTCTTGCAGCAGATGCAGATCTATGGCGTCAGCTTCGACATGGTCGGCAAGCAGCCGATCGTGCTGCTGAAGACGGTTGACGGCAACCGTTTCCTGCCGATCTGGATCGGGCATCCCGAGGCGGCAGCGATCCTGATGAAGCTGCAGGGCGCGACGACGCCGCGGCCGATGACCCATGACCTGCTCTCCGACGTGCTCGAGAATCTCGACGCCAAGTGCGAGCGGGTGTCGGTGACCGAGCTCCGCGACAACACCTTCTACGCCTCGATCACCGTCTCGATCAACGGCTCCGAAGTCGAGATCGACTCGCGCCCATCCGACGCTCTCGCCCTGGCGGTGCGCGTGGCGGCGCCGATCTTCGCGGCCGAGGAGGTAATCGAGGAGTCGGCGATCGAGTTCGAGCACGAGGTTGAGGACACTGAGGAGGTCGTCGACAAGTTCAAAGAGTTCCTCGACGAAGTAACCCCTGAGGATTTTGCTCAGGGGGACTCTTAGGGCTGCAAAGCGGCGCTAGGCAGTAGCGGGGTGCAGCGCCAGGTCGAGGATCCGCTCGACTAGTTGCTCGAAGGAAAGGCCGGCGGCCTCAGCGGCTTGGGGGAGGAGGCTGGTGTCGGTTAGGCCGGGGATTGCGTTGGCCTCTAGTAGCCAGGGGCTTTCGTCGTTGAGGATCAGGTCGATACGGGCGAAGCCGGAGCAGCCGAGGGCTCGGTATGTGTCGAGGGCGGCCTCGGTGACGGTGCGCTCCTCCTCGGCGCTGAGGTCCGCCGGGCAGACGAAGCGGGTGCGGCCGATCTCATAGCGCGCCTCGAAGTCGTAGCGGTCGCCCTGCAGCAGGATCGCCTCGACCACCGGCAGCGGCTTGTCTCCGAGGACGCTGACCGCGAGCTCGCGGCCGTCGACGAAGCGCTCGAGCAGGACTCGGTCGTCGTAGCTGAAAGCAGAGATCAGAGCTTGTGGAACCTCGCCCGGCGAGCGGGCGAACTTGACGCCAAGCGAGGAGCCGCCGCGGCTCGGCTTGACCACCAGCGGGAAGCCAAGCGTCTCCTCCAGCCGGCCGAGCGCGTCGGCGGCGCCGAACTCACGGAAGGCGGTTTGGTTGAAGGCGAACCAGTCGGGGGTGGGGAGGCCGGCGTCGTCGATCGCGTCCTTGCCCTGGACCTTGTCCATGCAGCGGGCGCAAGCCGCGGCACTCGGGCCGGTGAAGGGGATGCCGAGGATCTCCAGCAGCTCCTGCACGGTGCCGTCCTCGCCGCCGACCCCGTGCATGGCGACGAAGGCGACGTCGGGACTCTCGGCCACCAAGAGCTTGACCAGGTCGGGGCCGACGTCGATCGGCAGCACCTCGTGGCCGAGCCGCTCGAGCGCGTCCTCAACCCGCGCTCCCGAGCGCAGCGAGACGCCGCGCTCTAGCGACCGCCCGCCTTTCAGGACCGCGACCTTCACGCTCCCTCCGCCTTGCGGAACGGGACCACGTTCGGCTGCGGCTCCTCCGCCGGCTGCGGCAGCCGCTGTTCGCCGGTCAGGGTGCCGTAGAGCTCGACCTGCTCGGCGATCACCTCGCCGATCCGCCGCACGCCCTCGCGAATCTCGTCCGCGGTGACGCCGGAGAAGTTGAGCCGCATCGAGTGGCGGCCGCGGCCGTCAACGTAGGCGGCCTGGCCGGGGACGAAGGCAACATCGGCGCGCAGCGCCTTCGCCAGCAGGTCGCTGGTGTCGATGTAATCGGGCAGCGTCGCCCAGATGAAGAGGCCGCCGTCGGGCTCGGTCCAGGTCGCCTCGGCGGGGAAGTTGTTGCGCAGCGCCTCGACCATCACGTCGCGCCGCTCGCGGTAGATCTCGACCAGGTCGTCGATGTAGCGCTGCCAACGCCTTTCGGCGAAGTACTCGCGGACGAAGTACTGGGTCAGGGTCGAGGTGCAGAGGTCGGTTGCCTGCTTGCCGAGGACGATCTTCTCCAGCACCGGCGGCGGCGCCACGGTCCAGCCGAGGCGGATGCCGGGGGAGAGGATCTTCGAGAAGGTGCCGAGGTAGATGACGAAGTCGCCGCCGTCGAGCTGGTAGAGCGGTGGCATCGGCTCACCGCCGTAGCGCAGCAGCCCGTAGGGGTTGTCCTCGACGACGAGGATCTCGTTCGCCCGCGCAAGCTCGACCAGGCGCTGGCGCCGCTCGAAGGACATCGTCACCCCGGCCGGGTTCTGAAAGCTCGGCACCGAGTAGATGAACTTCGGCCGTCGCCCTTCCGCGCGCAGCTCGCCGAGCAGGCTTTCGAGCAGGTCGATGTCCATCCCGTCCTCGTCGCATTCGACCTGGACCACGTCGGCCTGGTAGCTGCAGAAGACCGGCACCGCGCCCGGGTAGGTAGGCGCCTCGCAGATGATCACGTCGCCGGGGTCGATCAGGGTCTTGGTGACGAGGTCGATCCCCTGCTGGCCGCCGGTGGTGACGATGATGTCGTCGGGATCGGGGAGCATCCCCTCCGCCCCCATTACCTCGAGGATGCAGTCCTTGGTCTCCTCGAAGCCCTCGGTTGGCCCGTACTGCAGCGCCTCCGCCGCCGACTCCTGAGCGATCCGCGTCATCTGCGCGGCGAAGCTCTGCGGTGGGAAGGTCGAGGTGTCCGGGAGGCCGCCGGCGAGCGAGATCACTTCCGGCCGCGCGGTGATCGCCATCAGGTCCCGCATCGCCGAGGAGCGCATCACCGTGGTCCGCTCGGCGAACAGTCCGGCGTAGCGCTCGAGGTCGCGGGTGCCGGCGTGGGAGCGCCTGCGGTGGGTCGGCTCGGGGACTTCTGCCATCCGTGAAGTGTGGCGGATCGACGCGCGGCCATCGCAAGTGGTTAGGTTTCGGGCGTGGACTACCTCACCGACCTCGGCATTGGCATCGCGATCGGCATGCTCGCCGGCACCACCGGCACCCACGGTTCCGCCCGTGGCCGGATGACGATCCTGGCCGCCGTGATCGGCCTGATCGCCGGCTTCCTGATGGACGGGATCGTCGGCGCGCTGGTCGCCGCGGTTGGCGCTGCGCTCGGCTGCATCGTGATCAGCGACCTCGTTCACGGCGCCAGCCGCCGCGAGGGTAGCGGCGGCGCTGCGCTCGCCTTCATCGTCGCCCTGGCCGCGGTGATCGTGGTGGCGATCGCCCTGCTGGTCCCGATCGTCGTCATCGTCGTCGTCCTGGCGCTGATCTGGCTCGGGATCTCCCGCCACCGCCGCGCCCAGCGCAAACACGCCGGCCTCCGCGTCCTCCGTTAACGGCGCGTCCTCGGGCCGCGCCCGGTAGCAGGGCATCATTCGACTCATGGCGGCTCGAAAGAAGCTCGTCCTCACCTACGTCGACTCGCTGCGCACCGACATGCTCGAACGGGCGATCGCCGAGGGCCGGGCGCCGACCTTCGGCGCCTTGGTCGAGCGCGGCGTCCTGATCCCCGACTGCGTCTCCAGCTTCCCCTCGGTGACCCCGGTTGCCAGCGCCGAGATCGCCACCGGCGTCGCCGCTGACCGCCACTGGATCAGCGGCATGAATTGGTACCACCGGCTCGAGCGGCGCTACGTCGAGTACGGCTCCTCGTTCGAGGCGAGCCGTGCCTTCGGCGTTTTCCGCGCCCTCTACGACCTCGTCTACAACATGAACCTCGGCCACCTCAGTCCCGAGGTCGAGACGATCTTCGAGAGCCTGGAAGACGCCGGCCAGCGGACGGCCTGCACGCCGTTCCTGATCTACCGCGGCCGTCGCCGCCACGAGGTCTCGCTCGATGGCCTGCTGCGCCGCGCGGTTGACGCGACGAAATTGAAGTTCCACCACCACACCTGGGGTCCGACCGACCTCTTCTACGGCGACCTCTACGCGAGCCGCGAGGTGCCGTGCCGCTCGACCTCGATCCCCGGCAACCGCGATGGCTACGCCGCCTGCTGCGCGGCCGAGCTGATGAAGGAGGACCTCTACGACTTCGTCCTCCTCTCTCTGCCCGACAACGACCATTACTCGCACGAGCACGGACCGGAGGCGACGGTCGAGTCGATCGCCAAGGCCGATCGCGCCTTCACCACCTACGCTGAGGAAGCCGGTGGGCTCGACGAGTTCCTCGACACGCACGCGGTAATCCTGCTCGCCGACCATTCGCAGACCGACGTCCATCGCGGCCTGCCGCTGGCCGAGTTGCTGGGGGCCGAGTGGTCGGTCCTGCAGCCCTCCGAGGAGCGGCCGGAGCTAGCGCAGCTGGCGGTCAGCCCGACCGGCCGCGCCGCCCACATTTACCTGCTGCCGGGGGAGGGGGAGCGAGCTGAGCCGGCGGAGGTGGCGGCGCGCCTCGGGGTGATCGAGGGGGTTGACCTGGTCTGCCGGCTGGAGGACGCGGACGGGATGCCGCTGGTCCGCGAGAGCCCGGGGATGCCATTGGCCGACGGCGAGTGGGCGGTGGTCGAGCGGGGCGAGTGGGCGCTGCGGTTCCGGCCCGGGGGAGAGGTCGGCGACCTGCGCGGCGGCCAGTGGAAGGTCGAGGGCGACCTCGAGGCGATCGAGGCTTCGATCGAGGAGGGACGGCTGCGCAGCGACACTTACCCCGACCCGCTGGCGCGGGTCTGGTCGGCGCTGGCGGCGCCGCACGCCGGTGACTTCGTCGTCTCGCTCGCGCCCGGGTTCGAGGCGGTCGATTGGGGCGGGGTGTCCCATGCCGGCGGCGGCAGCCACGGGTCGTTGCACGCGGGCGACTCGCTCGGCCCGCTGCTCTTCGTCGGCTGCGGTCCCGACAGCGCCGAGCAGCGCGAGCAGTGGGCGCTCCGCGACGTCGCCCCGATCGTCCGCGAGCACTTCGGGGTGGCGGCGTCGGCTTGAGGCGCGCGACGTTCCTTCTCGCGCTGCTGGTCGCGGCCTCTGTCGCGACCGGGGCAAACGCGACCGAAGCGCAGAATCGGATCAGCTCCGCCGAAGCGATCGCTGCCGCCAACCGGGACCCGACGCTCCTCGCCGAGAAACAGAAGCACCCGTACCTCGGTCCCAGCGCGACGATCAAGGAAGGGCACTGGGAGGTCGCCTACTTCGAAGGCGGCGACGAGCTGGCCCTGGTCCTGGTCGACGCCCACAGTGGCGCGGTGCTCGAGTCCTGGACCGGCTACCAGGTCAACTGGAAGATGGCGCGCGGCTACTCCGGAGCCTTCGGTCACAAGCTGAACGCGCCCTACGTCTGGCTGCCCCTCTGCGCGATCTTCCTGCTCGGCCTGGTCGACTGGCGACGGTTCTGGCGCGTCGCCAACCTCGACCTGCTGGTGCTGCTCGGGTTCGGCGTTTCCCACTACTTCTTCAACCGCGCCGAAATCGGCGTCTCGGTCCCGCTCGTCTATCCGGTGCTCCTCTACCTACTCGCCCGCGCTCTCTGGATCGGGCTGCGGGGGAGAGGGGAGGGGCTGCGCCCGGTTTGGCCGACGATGTGGATCGTCATCGCGGCGCTGTTCCTGATGGGCTTCCGCGTCGGCCTCAACGTCGCCGACGCCGGCGTTGTGGACGTCGGCTACGCCGGAGTGGTTGGCGCCGACCGCATCGCCCACGGCGAACCGATCTACGACAACTTCCCCCACGACGTCTCCCAGGGCGATACCTACGGCCCGGTCAACTACCTTGCCTATCTCCCCTTCGAGCGGATCTGGCCCTGGTCCGGCCACTGGGACGACGTCCCCGCCGCCCACGCCGCCGCAGTCATCTTCGACGTAGCCGCCTTCACTCTCCTACTCCTAATAGGCATGCGAATCCGCCTCGGCCCCGAAGGCCAACGCCTAGCCGCCGTCCTAGCCTTCGGCTGGGCCGCCTACCCCTATACCGCCTTCGTATTGGAGTCCAACTCCAACGACTCCCTCGTAGCTGCCTTACTCCTAGCGACCTTCTTATTCGCGGCGAAGCCTCTGGCACGTGGAGCACTACTAGCCAGCGCGACTTGGGCCAAGTTCGCCCCCGCCGTACTCGCCCCGATGTACCTGACCTACCAACCCGGTCCGAGTTCGGCCGCGGGTGTCCGAGCACGGCCCCGCGCGCAGGATACCCGCGGCCGCCCAACGCTTCTGTTCATCTTCGGGTTCCTACTAGTGAGCGTCGTTGTTCTCGCCTGGCCGGCAATCGATCCGGGCCTAATGACGTTCTACGACCGCACGATTGCCTCCCAAGCCGGCCGCTCCTCACCCTTCAGCATCTGGGGGCAGACCTCACTTGAACCGATCCGGATCGCACTGCTGGCAGCAACCGGTATTGCCTCGATCACGTTCGCGTTCATCCCGAAGCGCAAGAACCTCACGCAGTTGGCCGCCCTATCCGCGGCGCTGCTGATCCTCCTACAGCTGACCCTCCACCACTGGTTCTACCTCTACATCGTCTGGTTCTATCCGCTGCTGCTCATTGCGCTGGCAGCATCACCTGCTCAAACGAGTCGGCCAGACCCCGATCGTTCACGTCAATCACCGCACCCATCACCCAAACGTCTTCCTCGGCCGTTTCAAACCGAGTCGGCATCTGGGTAATCAGCGAGCGCAGCGCCTGCTCGGGCTTGACCCCGAGGACGCTGGTCCGCGAGCCGGTCATGCCGACGTCGGAGATGAAGGCGGTGCCGCCGGGGAGGACGCGGCCGTCGGCGGTGGGGACGTGGGTGTGGGTGCCGAGGACGGCGGCGGCGCGGCCGTCGAGGTGCCAGCCCATCGCCACCTTCTCGCTCGTCACTTCGGCGTGGAAGTCGACGATCACCGCGTCCTGCTCGTGGTGGCTGAGGATCGAGTCGACAGTGTCGAAGGGGGAGCGGGCGACGCGGAGGCTGACGGCGCCGCTGAGGTTGACGACCCGCACCCGCATCCCGCCGGCCTCGACCACGGTGTGGCCGCGACCCGGGTTGCCCTGGGGGTAGTTGGCCGGCCGGATCACCCGGTCGGTCTGTTCGAGGAAGTCGTAGGCCTCGCGGTGGCGGTAGACGTGGTTGCCGGTGGTGATGACGTCGGTGCCAGCGCCGAAGAGGTCATTGGCGGTGCGCTCGGTGATCCCCATCCCACCGGCCGAGTTCTCGCCGTTGACGATCACCAGGTCCGGCGAGTAGCGCTCGCGCAGCTGCGGCATCGTTTCCCGCAGCCCCTGGCGGCCGGGGCTGCCGACCACGTCGCCGATGTGTAGAACCCGCATCCCGGCAAGACCCTATCTGCGAGATTGAACGAGGTGGTGGATCCGGCGCAGAGGGAAGCGATCTTGAGACGGGCGCTGACCTACCCGTACGCGGCGCCCGACCGCTCCTACCTCTACCGCGAAGGGCTCGCGGAGGAGCTGCCGGAGGGCTTCGATCGGCGAGGTCGCTCGCCGCTCCTCTCCTACGGAGCCAATGCCGCACCGGAGGCACTCGCCCTCAAGCTGGCGGCGCTACCCGGCGAGCCGCTGCCGGTCGAACGCTCGGAGCTGCACGGCTTCGACGTCGTCTACTCGGCCCACGTCTCTCCCTACGGCGCGGTGCCGGCGACCATCATCGAGAGCCCGGGGACCGTCGCGCCCGTCTTCGTCCTTCACCCGACCGCCGAGCAGCACGCCTTGCTGACCGCGACCGAGCTGAACTACGACCTCGTCCAGATCGGCGAGGCGCAGGCTTACCGCAGCAAACACGGGTGCCTTGAACTCGACGGCTCACCGATCGCCCTGGCGGCGGTCCGCTCGCAGGGCCGCACTCTGCCGGAGCTCGACCAACCGGCGGTGCTCGAGCGCGTCCGCGCTCAGCTCGAGCCCGAGCTGGAGCTCGAGGAGTTCATCCACGCCTGCATCGCCCGCGGCGGGATCAAGCCGCTGCGGCTTTGACGGCCATGAGCTGAGTACTTAGGGTCTGTACTGGTGCCGACTCATCCCCGTGATCCGATCTTCATCCTTGACTCGGAAGAGAGTTACCGGCCGATCGCGGTGGAGAGTGTGGAACAAGTCCCGGCGACGCTGATCGGCGCCGGCGGCAAAACCGAGGGCCCTGTCCACTTGGCCGCCCTACCGCAGGACGGAGGTTGGATGGACTTCCCGCCGCACCCGCAGGAGGCCGAGGACCGACTGCAGCCGAGCCTTGGCGGCATCGGCTATCGCCGGCAGGTGCAGGGCGGCGGCCTCACCTGGGTTCAGTACTGGCTTTGGTACCTCTACAACCCGAAGCGCATATTCATCACCGGCGAACACGAGGGGGACTGGGAGTTCGTCCAGGTCGGTTACGTCGAGGAGACGCCGGTCTGCATGACCCTCTCCCAGCACCACTCCGGCGGGGCGAGGATGTGGTGGAACGTCGAGCGCCGCGACGGCCGCCCTGTCGTCTACGTCGCTCGCGGGTCGCACGCGCATTACTTCCGGCCGGTCCACGGGGTCGGGGAGTGGGAAGACCAGGCCGACGGCAGTGGCGAGGAACTGGCAGACCTCGAGTGGAGGGACTTCGGCGCCTGGGCCAGCTGGGCGGGACGCTGGGGGCACTCCACCGGCGAGGGGCAGTCTCCGCAGTCTCCCGGCTGTCAGGGCGATCGCTGGAAGGCGCCGCACCGCTTCCACAGCAAGGCCGAAGTCCAGCTTTGAAGCTCGGCTAGACCGCGGCGAAGCGGCGCAGGGCGAGGCGGGCAGTTGCCGCGTAGGCAAAGGCGAGGATCGCGAGGTGCAGGAGCGGGCCGCCGATCCCTGGGCCGGTCTCGTCGAGCGCGGCGGTGATCGCCTGCAGCGCCGGCTTGAACGGGAAGAGCGCGGTGACGTAGCGGATCGCGTCGAAGACGGCGGGGCTGACCGCGCCGGAGGGGACGAGGGAGAGGAAGGCGATCGGCAGGGTGACCATGAAGGCGAGGAGCGAGACCGCCCGCACCTCGCGCGCGGCCGCTCCGAGCGCGGCACCGGCTGCGCCCAGCGCCGCCCCGGAGAAGAGGATCGCCACCAGCCAAAGACCGATCCGGCCGAGTTCAAGCGGGACGAAGAACTGCATCCCGAGCAGCATCAGCAAGGTGACGACGAGGCCGACTGCGACCCCGAGCAGGACCTTCTCACTGAGCAGGCCGTTGGTTGAGATCAGGCCGCGGGTCAGCCGCGGGAAGGCGTTCTCCTCCCGCTCCAGCGCCAGCGAGCCGGCGACGAGGAGGACGACGACGAAGGCGAGGGTCAGAGTCGCGGCGACGGCGATCGCGAAGATTTCCAGCGGCGGGCTCTCGCCGCCGACCACGACCTTGTCGACCTTGATCGGCTGCGCCAGCCGGGCGATCAGCGGCTTGGCGACGTCGAGGTTGTCGCGCGCTTGGGCGGCAAAGGCGGTCACTTCTTTCATCGGCGCCTGTAGGCCCGGCGGCAGCGCCGGGGTCACCGCTTCAAGGATTTTCGCGCTCGCCCGCAGGCCGAGGATGTGGAAGCTGCCGCCGAGCGCTTTGAACTCGCCACCGTTGACGATCAGGTCGAGGTAGCGGCCACCTTCGGAGCCGATCCGCCGCGCCACCGCCAGGTTCGCCTGCGCCAGCAGGGTGGTGATCCGGTCGTCGACCAGTTCGGCCTTGACCGCGTTTTCCTCGTTGACCAGGACTTCGACTTCCGGCACCCCCGGCGTCAGGGTGGAGAGCGAGTTGATCTTGTTGACGAGGTTCGCGGGGAGGATCAGCGCCGCCAGCGCGTCGCCCGACTTCACCTTGCCTTCGGCCTCTTCGCGGTCGCTGACGAAGATGCATTCGACCCGGCTGCAGATCCGCCCTTTGACGTTCGCCTGCGGCAGCTCCGCACCGCCGACCGTGATCCGCGTCCCTGCCGGCACTTCGTTCAAGAAGGCGACCCGCGGCTTTTCCGGCCCGCGCGAGATCGCGAAGCCGACCAGGACCGCGATCAGGATCGGGTAGGCGACCAACAGCACCGCCTGCAGGGGCGAGCGCCGCAGGATCTGCAGGTCCTTCAGCAGCAGCCAGCGGACGCCGTGCATCAGTGGCCCCGGTGGTGCAAGTAGGCGACGAAGGCGGTCTCGAAGTCGCGGTCGGCGGCCTCGGGCGCCTCGCGGCGAACAGCCTCGCGTAGCTCGGCGGGCGGGCCGTCGAAGAGCGCCTCGCCGTCGGCCAGGACCAGCAGTCGGCCGCCGTAGCGCTCGGCCTCCTGGATGTCGTGGGTGGAGAAGATGACGGTGGTGCCGCGGTCGGCGAGGGCGGAGACGAACTCCCAGAGGCGCGAGCGCTGGCGCGGGTCGAGGCCGACGCTGGGCTCGTCGAGCAGCAGCACCGCCGGCCGCGAGAGCAGCCCGATCGCGATGTTGATCCGCTGCTGGTTCCCGCCAGACAGCCGCGCCACGATCTCTCCCCGCCGCTCACCCAAGCCGGTCAGCTCCAGCATCTCCTCAGCCGACCCCCGCGGGTCCTCATGCCTCTCCAGCCGAGCAAACAACAACAGGTTCTCCTCCACCGTCAGCCGCCGATAAAGCGCCGCCTGCTGAGGCACCCAACCAACCTCCCCATTAGCCGAACTCACCTCCCCCTCATCAGGCTTCGAGATCCCGGCAAGGATCGAAAGCAAGGTCGTCTTCCCCGCCCCGTTGGGACCAATCACTGCCACCTGGTCTCCGGCAGCTGCCTCAAAGGACACGCCGCGCAGCGCTTCTCTGCTGCCGAACCGCTTGACGACGTTCTCCGCCCGCACCGCGGGAAAGCTACTGCGCTCCTTCCCTAGACTGAAAAGAGATGGCTTTCCCCGCAACGCGCATGCGCCGCATGCGCCGCACCGACACCCTGCGCGGGCTGGTCCGAGAGACCGAGCTCTCGCCCGCCCACCTGATCCAACCGGCGTTCGTGATCGCCGGCGAGGACGTGCGCGAGGAGGTGCCCTCGATGCCCGGCATCGAACGCTTCTCGATCTCGCACCTGGTCGAGGAGGCAGGAGAGATCGCTGCTGCCGGGATCGGCGCGCTGATGCTGTTTGGAATCCCCGCCGCCAAGGACGAGGCCGGTTCGGGCGCCTACGACGACGAGGGTGTCGTGCAGATGGCGGTGCGGGCGCTGAAGGAGGCGCACCCCGACCTGGTGGTGATGACCGACGTCTGCCTCTGCGAGTACACCTCGCACGGCCACTGCGGCGTGATCCGCGACGGCGGCACCGAGGTCGACAACGACGTCACCGTCGAGCTCTTGGCGAAAACCGCGATCTCCCACGCGCTGGCCGGCGCTGACGCGGTCGCCCCCAGCGACATGATGGACGGCCGGATCGGCTCGATCCGTTTCCAGCTCGACGAGGAGGGCCACTCCGACGTCCCGATCATCGCTTACAGCGCGAAGTACGCCTCGGCCTTCTACGGGCCCTTCCGCGACGCCGCCGAGTCGACGCCGCAGCACGGCAACCGCCGCGGCTACCAGATGGATCCGGCCAACGCTGCCGAAGCGGTGCGCGAGGCCGAACTTGACCTGGAGGAGGGGGCCGACATGCTGATGGTGAAGCCGGCCCTCCCTTATCTCGACGTCGTGCGCCGGGTCAAAGACGCGACCGGCGCCCCCGTCGCCGCCTACCACGTCTCCGGCGAGTACTCGATGCTGAAGGCGGCCGCCGCCAACGGCTGGATCGACGAGCGCGCCGCCGTGGTCGAGGCGCTGACCTCGATCCGCCGGGCCGGCGCCGACGCGATCGTCACCTACTACGCGAAGGAGGCCGCGGCATGGCTTCGGTGAAAGTGCCGCAGTCGAAGGCGCGCAGCCGCAAGGGCGGCGCCGCGATCCCGCTTGACGAGACCGACAAGCGGCTGATGAACCTGCTGCAGTCGAGCTTCCCGCTCGACCCGGAGCCGTTCGCCCTCGTCGCCTCCGAGGCCGAGCTCGAGCTCGACGACGTGCTCGCCCGCACTCAGCGCCTGCTCGACGGCCGGATCATCCGCGAGATCACGCCGATCTTCGACACTCGCGCGCTCGGCTATGAGTCGATGCTGGTGGCGGCGAAAGTCGACGCCGAGCACCCGCAGCGGGCGGCGCAGATCGTCAACGCTCATCCCGGCGTCTCCCATAACTACCTGCGCACCCACGAGTTCAATCTCTGGTTCACGATCGCCACCCCTCCCGACTCCGAGCTCAGTCTGAAGGGGACCTTGGAAGCGCTGATGGAGGAGACCGGGGCGGAGTCGATGCGGGAACTGCCGACCCTCACCCTTTTCAAAATCAACATGAACCTGGAGATGGAGAAGGGGACCGAGGCGCTCGCCGCGCCGGTCGAAGCGGTACCGCCGCGCGAGCTGGAACCGCAGCCCTACGACGAGGACGACATCGCCCTGATCAAGGCACTGCAGGGGCCGATGGAGGCGGTGGCCCGCCCGTACGACGCGGCCGCGTCCGAGCTCGGGATCTCGACCGAGGAGCTGCTCGACCGCCTGCGCGGGATGGTCGACCGCAAGATCCTGCGCCGGGTCGCCGCGATCCTCTTCCACCGCCGCGCCGGTTTCTCCGCCAACGGGATGGGCGTCTGGAAGGTGCCCGAGAACCAGATCCTCGAGGTCGGCGGGCGGATGGCCTCCTTCCGCGGCATCTCCCACTGCTACCAGCGGCCGACCTACGAGGACTGGCCCTACAGCGTCTTCACGATGGCCCACGGCC
Source organism: Solirubrobacterales bacterium (assembly GCA_035551255.1). GTDB lineage: Bacteria > Actinomycetota > Thermoleophilia > Solirubrobacterales > 70-9 > VAYN01. The sequence goes on along the minus strand of DASZNP010000026.1, from coordinate 32,945 downwards.
GCTCGAAGGAGGAGTGCGACGCAGTCCTCGACGCGATCGCGGCGGAGTGCGGGATGGGCCCGGACGATCGCGCCACCCTCTACTCCTCGACCGAGTACAAGAAGATCCGCCTCCACTACTTCACCGAGGACTACGCCCGCTGGGAGGCGGAACATTCATAAAGACGCGCCGCCCGAGGGCGGCGCTCCCTCGGCTGAGGCTGGCCTCTTCGAGCGCGCGCAGCGGGTTCTTCCCGGCGGGGTGAACTCGCCGGTCCGGGCGATGCGACAGATCGGCCGCGACCCGGTCTTCATCGATCGCGCCGAAGGCTGCTGGCTCTTTGACATCGAGGGCAATCGATACATCGACTGGATCGGCTCCTGGGGACCGATGATCCTCGGTCACGCCGAGCCGGCCGTGGTCTCGGCGGTGATCGAAGCCGCCAAACGGGGCACCAGCTTCGGCGCCGCGACGCTGCCAGAGGTGCAGCTCGCCGAGGAGATCGCGGCGCGGATGCCGTCGGTGGAGATGGCGCGGATGACCAGCTCCGGGACCGAGGCGGCGATGAGCGCGGTCCGGCTGGCGCGGGCGGTCACCGGCCGCGAGGTCGTGATCAAGTTCGCCGGCGCCTACCACGGCCACTCCGACGGCCTGCTTGCCGATGCCGGCTCGGGCCTGGCAACGCTCGGAGTCCCCGGTAGTCCGGGAGTGACCGCGGCGCAGGCGGCGCTGACGGTGGTGGTGCCGTGGAACGACCGGGAGGCGGTTACGCGCGCGCTCGAAGAGCACGAGGTCGCGGCGCTGCTGGCCGAGCCGATCGCCGCCAACATGGGTGTCGTCCCGCCGGCCGATGGCTTCCTCGAGTTCCTCCGCGAGGCGACCCGCAACGCGGGCGCGCTGCTCGTCTTCGACGAGGTGATCACCGGCTTCCGCGTCGCCCGCGGCGGCGCCCAGGAGCTGCTCGGGGTCGAGCCGGACCTGACGGTGATGGGGAAGGTGATCGGCGGCGGCCTGCCCTCCGCTGCCTACGGCGGACCGCGCGAGCACATGGAACGAATCGCTCCGGCCGGCGACGTCTACCAAGCGGGGACGCTCTCCGGAAACCCGCTCGCGGTCGCGGCCGGGCTGGCGACGCTGGAGCAGCTCGACGCCGCGGCCTACGAGCGCCTGGGCAAGCTGACCGACCGCCTCGCCCACGGTTTCGAGCAGCTGGCCGCCGACCGCCCGCTTCAGGTCGCCGCCGCGCCCGGGCTCGTCACCCTCTTCTTCAGCCCGGTCCCGGTCGTCGACTTCGCCACCGCAACCGCCTGCGACACCGAGGCCCACGCCCGCTTCTGCCGCGCCCTGCTTGATCGCGGCATCTACCCGCCGCCGGCCCAGTACGAGGCCTGGTTCATCTCCCTCGCCCACGACGAAGCGACGATCGACCAGACGCTCGAGGCTGCCGCCGCAGCCCTAGACGAGGCCCTCGCCTAAGTTGTGGTTCCTTTTGCACCTATGTCGTTAAAAAGGAACCACGACTTTGAGAGCAGCCCCTTGCAGGTGCTTGCGGATCAGCTGCGTGGCGAGGACACGCCGATCGCCCCTCACTTGGTCGATCCCGCCGAGCCTTCCCGCCTGGGCGAGCTGGCCGGCGGCGGCGAGTATGCGCTCGTCATCGAGGCGGTCCGCGAGGGCTACCTCCTCCACTACGAGGAGCCGCGCTTGCTCGCCGGCCACGACCCCGACCTCGCTCTCCTCGCCGGCGACTACCTCTACGCCCTCGGCCTCGACCGCCTCGCCGCTCTCGAAGACACCCGCGCCGTCGCCATCCTCTCCGACCTGATCAGCGACTGCGCCCGCCTCCAGGCCGAAGGGGAAACGGCCCCGATCGAGAACCTCTGGCGCAGTGCGGCGGAGAAGATCGGCTCGTCCTCGTGAGGAGGCCGAAGTGTGACGCAAGTCACAGCCCCTAATCAATATGCTTCGAAGCCCTACGCGAACTGACTGTGGCTGACGACGCGAAACAGGTAAACGGGGTCAACGAACCCCCCATGCAGGAGCGGGCCAAGCCCGACCCGCCCGGCTATTTCGAGGGCGAGTCGATGACCCGTCGCCGCGCTTTCACGGTCGGCGCGCAGGCGCTCGGCGGACTGGCCGGCGCCGGGATCATCCTGCCGGCCGTCGGCTTCGCGATCGCCCCGATCTTCCACCGCGGCAAGGAGCGCTGGGAGGCCGTCGGCCCCGTCTCCGACTTCGTCGAAGACACCTACCGCCAGGTTGTCTTCACCGAAACCGAGGGAATCGGCGACGCCGGCAAGACGACCGCCTACGTGCGCAAGAGCTCCAAAGAACTGGGCGAAGAACCGGGCCAGTTCGTCGCCGTCTCGAACCGCTGCGCCCACCTTGGCTGCCCGGTCCGCTTCGTCGAGGCCGCGGGCAACTTCATCTGCCCCTGCCACGGCGGCGTCTACGACTTCCAGGGTAAGCGGATCGGCGGCCCGCCGGTGCGCCCGCTCGACCACTTCCAGACCCGCGTGCGCGGCGGCCAGGTCGAGCTCGGCCCACGCTACAGCGTCACCAACCACCTCGAACCGGTCCGTGCCCGCGACCCCGGCGAGTTCACCGGCGGGATCTGGGAATACCTGTATCCGCCGCGACCCTCTACCTTCCCGCCCCCCTGATGCCGAGCTTCCCGAAACCGAAGATCCCGGACGCGATCGTCCCGCCGCCGCTGCGCAAACCCGCCAAGCCGGGTGTCGGCGGCACGCCCAAGGGGCAGGCGCCGAGCGATCTGAAGACGGCCCCGCCGGAGCGTCAGAGCCACGGCGACAAACTGCTCGAGCGCGGCAAAGAGGCGCCGATCGACGCCCTCGCCTGGGTCGACCAGCGGCTCGCCGCCAGCGGCTTCCTCACCGGGATGCTCTACCGCAAGGTGCCGAAGGGGACCAACTGGTTCTACACGCTCGGCTCCGCGACGCTCTTCGCCTTCGTCGTCCAGGCCGTGACCGGCGTCTTCCTGGCGATGTACTACACGCCTTCGGCGACCCAGGCCTACGCCTCGATCGCCCACATCAACAACGACGTCCCGCTCGGCCAGTTCGTGCACGGCATGCACAAGTGGGGCGCCAGCGTGATGGTGATCCTGATCTTCCTCCACATGGGGAGGACCTTCTTCTTCGGCGCCTACAAGTACCCGCGGGAGCTCAACTGGGTGATCGGCGTCGTCCTGCTGATCCTGACGATGACGATGGCTTTCACCGGCTACCTGCTGCCGTTCGACCAGCGCTCCTTCTGGGCCTCGATCGTCGGCATCAACATCAACGGCACCGGCCCGGTGATGGGCCCGTACCTGAGCGACTTCCTGCGCGCCGGGCCCGAGCTCGGGGCGACCACGCTCTCCCGCTTCTACGCGATCCACATGCTGCTGGTGCCGGGCGCCCTGATCGCCCTGATCGGCGCCCACATGTACCTGGTGGTCAAGCTCGGCACGACGGCGCCGCCGTGGATGAAAGCCGAGCGCCCGAAAGGCGCCTCGCCGCTGGCCCAGCTTGACGCCGGCGCCAACGGCAACGGCCACGTCAACGGCAACCGGGTCAACGGAGCTCCTGTCTCCGGCGAGGGCAGCAACGGAGCCGCCTCGTGAAGCCTCAAGACAAGCAGGCTTACCTCGAGGAATACGAGCTTCTGAAGAAGAAGGGGAAGCCGTTCTTCCCCTACGCGGTGATGAAGGACTCGGTGATGGCCTGCATCGTCGTCGCCGTGATCATCGCGATGGCCCTGATCCTCGGTGCCGAGCAGGGGCCGAAGGCCGATCCGACCACCACCACCTACGTGCCGCGCCCCGAGTGGTACTTCTTCTTCCTCTTCGAGCTCTTGCGCGTGATCAAGCCGCCGGAGCTGGTCCCGATTGCGACGATCGGCATCCCGACGATCTGCATGGTCCTGCTGCTGCTGCTGCCGTTCTACGACCGCGGCCCCGAGCGCCGTCCCGATCGCCGGCCGATCGCCACCACCGCCGGTTGCCTGACGATCATCGCGATGGGCTACCTCACCTACCTCGGTGCCACCGGCGGCTCGCCGACCGAGATCGACATGAAGGTGCCTCCTCAGTATGAGAAAGGCAAGGAGGTCGTCGCCGGTTCGGGTTGCCTCGCCTGCCACAAGCTGGGCGAGAACGGCAACAACGGGCCTGGTCCCGAACTGACCCACATCGCGGCCCGGATCCCGCGGGCTGCGATCATTCGCTCGGTCGAAATCGGCCCGGGCATCATGCCCTCTTTCCGCGAATTGCCGCCGAAGAAGATCGAAGCGCTCGCGGACTTCCTGTCCTCGCTCGACTAGACAGTCGGCCAGGGGAGGGCGCCGGCCCCGAACCCATGGACACGATCAACGACAACCGCCACTCGCCGGACTTCGCCGGCCAGGTCAACCGCATGTTCGACCGAGTCGCCGGTCGTTATGACGCGCTCAACTCGCTGATGACGGCCGGGCTGCACCATCGCTGGCGCGAGCGGGCTGCGGCGCAGACGGGCCTGTCTCCCGGCGACTCCGCGCTTGATGTCTGCTGCGGCACCGGCGATCTCGCCCTGGAGCTGTCGAAGCGTGTTTCCCCCGGCGGCCACGTGGTCGGTTGCGACTTCTCCGAGCCGATGCTTGACCTGGCGCGGGAGAAGGCGGCCGAGCGCAGCGCTGAGGGCGTCCGCTTCGAATGGGCCGACGCGCTCGAGCTTCCCTACGACGGCGAGCGCTTCGACGCAGTCACCGTTGGCTTTGGCGTCCGCAACCTCGCCGACCTCGACCGCGGCCTGCGGGAGATGGCGCGGGTGCTAAAGCCTGGCGGTCGCCTCGTCATCCTCGAGATCACGCAGCCGACGCGGCCGCCGCTCTCGCTCTTCTTCTCGCTCTGGTTCGATCGCATCGTGCCGCTTCTGGGCGCCTTCTCCAGCAATCCCGAGGCCTACTCCTACCTGCCGGAGTCGGTCCGCAGCCTCCCCAGTCCCCGCGGCTTGGCCGAAAAAATGGACGAGGCCGGCTTCGAGGCGATCCGCTACACGGTGCTGGCCGGGGGGATCATCGCGATCCACTTTGGCACCCGGGCGTGAGCACTCGGAACGCGCGATGACCCGGCCCTCGTCCGTGCCGCCGCCGGTGACGGCGGTCCTTGACGCCTCCAGCCGCTGGTTGCCGGCCCGCCTCGGCAAGGCGGAGGAATTGCTGCGCGCAGCGGTCAGCGGACACGGTGAAACGCTGGGCGAGGACGCCGCGGCAACCCTCGACGCTGGCGGCAAGCGCCTGCGGCCGATGCTCGTCCTCCTCTGCGCAGGGCCGGAAGCCGAGGAGGCGACGGTCCGCGCGGCGGCGGCGATCGAGCTGGTCCACATGGCGACGCTGGTCCACGACGACGTTCTAGATGAGGCGCCGCTGCGCCGCGGGCTGCCGACGGTCGCGGCGACCTCGGGCCGCGAGCGTGCGGTCGCCACCGGCGACCTGCTCTTCTCCCGCGCGTTCGCCCTGCTCGCCGACTCTGGCGACGCGCGCGCGGTCGCCCTGCTCGCCGACGCCTCCGTCGCCCTAGCCCGGGGCGAGCTGGCGCAACGGCGTGACGCCTTCGACCTCGCGGTCAGCGAAGAGCGCTACCTCGAGCGCTGCCGGCTGAAGACCGCCCGCCTCTTCGAGTGCGCCTGCCTGCTCGGCCGCGACGAAGAGCAGCTGCGCGAGTTCGGCGCCGGGATCGGCCTCGCCTTTCAGTTGCTCGATGACGTCCTCGACGTCAGCGGCCCGCCCGAGCGGACCGGCAAGGCCCGCGGCACCGACCTGCTCGACGGCACGATCACGCTGCCGCTGATCGAGGCCGCCAAGAGCGATCCCAGCATCCGCGAGGTCGACCTGCACGGTCTCAACGCCGCCTCGGCCGAGGTCCTTTGCGACCGGATCGAGGCGACCGGCGCCCTCGAGCGTGTCCGCGCCCGGGCCCTGCAGCTGGTCGCCGACGCCAAGAGTGCCCTCGAGCGCAGCGCCTTCGAGCCCGAACAGAAGCAGCTGCTCTCCCTCGTCGCCGACGGCGTCGTCCAGCGCTACAGCTGACGCCGTTTCCACCTTTGTCCTCGCCATAACGAGGAAAAGGGTGGAAACGATGCTCCTATTGCTCTTGCTCAGTGGGGCGAACTAGGACCTCGTTGACCGCCACGTGCGGCGGCCGCGTCACCACGTACTCGATCGCGTCGGCGATGTCCTCGGCCTGGAGGACCTCCATGTCCACGAAGCGCTTCTCGATCTCCTCTTTGACCTCGGGACGGTTATGGCTCTGCAGCTCGGTCGCCACCGCTCCGGGCTCGACCAGGGCGACGCGCAGATGCCGCCGCGTCACCTCCTGCCGCAGCGACTCGCTGAAGGCGCCGACGCCGAACTTGGTCGCGTTGTAGACGCCGCTGTTGCGGCGGGCGATGCGGCCGGCGACCGAGGAGATGTTGACGATGTCGGCGACGTTGCGATCGCCCTCGGCCGCCTCCAGCAGGTGCGGGACCGCGGCCTTGGTCATGTACATCAGCCCCAGCAGGTTCACCTCGACCATCTGCTGCCATTCCTCCACCGGGGCTTCCAGCATCGGCCCCAGCAGCATCACCCCGGCGTTGTTGACGAGCACGTCGAGGCGGCCGAGCTCCTCGACGGTACGGGCGACCGCCGCTTCTGCCGCTTCGCGGTCGCTGACGTCGAGCTCGACCGGGAGCGCGGTGCCGCCGGCCTCGGCGATCTCCGCCCCCAGCTTCTCCAGTCGGTCGGTGCGGCGAGCGGCCATCGCCACGGTCGCACCGCGGCCGGCGAGCATCCGCGCGGTCGCCTCGCCGATTCCGCTGGAAGCGCCGGTGACCAGGGCCACCGCGCCGTTTAAATCTCTTGCTGCCACCCCGGGGCTATACCCGGAAATCGTCGGCCGTGATCAGGTCGCCGGCGAGGGCGCGGACGAAGGCATCGGTCATCTGGCTCATGTTGGCGTGCTCGAGCGCCCGCAGCTCGATCGCCAGCTCCTGGGAACCAAGGTCGAGCTGCTCGTCGAAGGCGTCGATCGCGACCTCGCTGTGGATCGCCTCGCAGGCCCACTCGCACTCGGGGCAGCGCCGCCAGACGCGCCAGTGGCCGCCAAGTCTCTCCTGCTCCCAGGCGACCGGTTGCACCAGCGCCGAGCCGCAGTCCGGACAGATGTGCAGCGGTCGCTCGGCGGTCTCGTTGGTTCCCGGCTCTGGCATGAGCCGACTATCCAGCAACAGCGGGTTTCTTTGATCCGTATTCCGCCCCATCGTCTCCCCCAGAACCCCGCAGCCGAGATTAAAAACCCCGCCTAGAGTGATCCGGCGGCGGGGCGGCGCCGTTACCATGGACTAGATGCCAGGAAACATCGGACTTCCAGAGATCGCGATCGTCCTCATTATCGCCCTGTTGGTCTTCGGGCCGAAACGGCTGCCAGAGCTGGGGCGCAGCCTCGGCCGCGGCATCCGCGAGTTCAAAGGCTCGATCGGCGGCGAGCACGACCACGAGGACGACGACCAGCCGAGGATTGCTCCTACCGAGCCGGCGAAGGCCCACGGCGACCCGGCCGAGGCGGAGGTCATCCGCAACAAGCCGAGCTGAGGCGACGCGAGGATGCCCCCTCGCGTCAAGGCGGTCTCGCACGAAGACCGCCTCACCTTGGTCGAGCATCTCGACGAGCTGCGCACGCGGCTGATCGTCTGCATCGGCGTTCTCGGCGTCGCCCTCGCGCTTTGCTTCTGGCAGAACCACCTGCTGCTGGAAATCGCCCAGGGCCCGCTGCCCGCCAACCACGACCGGCTGATCACCTTCGGGGTGACCGAGCCGTTCACGACGACGCTGACCGTCTCCGCCTACGCGGCGATCATTCTTTCGCTGCCGATCGTTCTCTGGCAGCTCTACGCCTACATCCTCCCCGCCTTCAGCGAGGCGGAGAAACGGGTGGTGCTGCCGATCCTGCTGCTCTTCCCGGTCCTCTTCGTCGCTGGGCTCGCCTTCGCCTATTTCGTCGTCATGCCGGCCGCCCTGCACTTCCTGCTCAACTTCAACGACAAGCAGTTCAACGTCCAAATCCGCGCACGCGACTACTACAGCTTCTTCTCGATGACCGAGATCGCCTGCGGGCTCGTCTTTCAGATGCCGCTGGCGATCATCGCCGTCACCAGGCTCGGCATCGTCAGCGTCGAGCAGCTCAGTAAGAACCGTCGCTACGCCTATCTGGTGATCTCGATCGTCGCCGCTGCACTGCCCGGCGTCGACCCGGTTTCGATGCTGCTGGAGATGGTCCCGCTACTTGCTCTGTATGAGTTGAGTATCGTCCTTGCACGAGTGGTGGGCAGGCCGCGGCAAAGCAGCGGCATGGCCGAGCCCTCACCGCAGGAGTAGAGAGGGAGAGATGGCACAGGGCGGTAAAGAGCACAGGATGGTCTTCGATGTCCGCGGACGGCGGAAACACGTCGTCAGGGTCGTCTACGCGCTGCTCGCCGTACTGATGGGCCTCAGCCTCTTCCTCGTCGTCGGCTCGGTCAACCTCGGCGAACTCTTCAGCAGCAGCGGCGGCGGCTCGACCAACCTTGCGCAGCCCTACGAAGAACAGGCCGAACGGCTGGAAACGAAACTGAAAAAAACGCCGGAAGATCCCACCCTGCTGCAGGCCTTGGCGCGGGCCCGGGTGACTGCTGGCAACAGCCTGCTTTCGAACGAACCCAACGAAGAAGACCTGACGAAGGCCGTCCAGCAGTACCAGCTGGCGAGCTCGTCCTGGGCGGAATACCTCGAAGCAACGGACGAACCAAGCGCCGGCACCGCGCAGCTCCTCTCGCCGGCTCTGTTCGCGCTGGCGGAACGCTCCACTACCTATGACGAGGTTCAGCGAAACCTCGAAGCCGCGAGCGAAGCGCAGAAGATCGTCGCCGAACAGCGGCCGTCGCTGAACTCATACGCGGTCCTTGCCCGGTACACCTACTTCACGGGGGACTTCAAAGCCGCCGAAGAAGCGCAGGCGAAAGCGACCAAGCTGACCAAAGAAAAGTTCGAACGCGAAGAACTCGACAAACTGATGAAAGAAGTCAAGAAACTCGCGGCGAAATTCCAGAAGGGCCGCAAGCAGCAGGCGGCAGCTGAAAAAGCGGCGGCGAAGAGCAACAAAGGCAATCCCGAAGCGCTGCAGAGCCCGACGAACCCGCTCGGCGGCACCTTCGGCACCGGCGGCCTGGGCGAATAGCCGCCACCCGAGCGGCCGAGCTTCCTATACTTGCCCGTCCCCGGGCCGTTAGCTCAGTTGGTAGAGCAGGAGACTCTTAATCTCAAGGTCGTTGGTTCGAGCCCAACACGGCCCACTTCCCCGCCCCGCTACTTGTCGTTGCAGAACTTTTCGACGACGCCGGAGATCACGGTGCCGTCAGCAAAGGTGAAGTCCCCGTGGGTCTGCAGGAGGTTGTCGCTGCAGCGGGCGGAGACGTAGCTGCGCAAGCGCCCGCCCGCGCGGTAGCGGCGGCCAATCTTGGCGTCGAGGTGGGTGAGCGCGCCGAGGCCGCCGGCTAGCGGCGGCAGCTCGATCCGGGCGCGGTAGCGGAAGCCGCCGCGGCGGCGTTCGATCGGGACGAGGATCGCGTACGTTTCCGGCAGCGGGATCAGGGTGCGGGCGTGGAAGACGACGCTCGGTCCCGTGGCAAGCCGGGGACCGTTGAAGATCGTCAGCAGCGCCGTCGTCTGCACGGAGGCGCCGAGCATCGAGATCGCAGCGGCGACGTGCCCGGTGCCAACGATCGCGCCGCCGCAGGTCCGACGCGCTTCCGCGGTGCCCTCCTGGGCGATCGCTTCCGGCGCGCAGGTCGGCAGGCCGGCGACGCTGATGCGGCCGTCGCGGTCGAAGTCGATCAGCGCCTGCTGCAGTGGCGAGAGCGGGGCACCGTGCCGGGCGGAGATGTCGAAGTGGCCCTGGAACTCGATCGGGGCGAACCGCCGCCGCGGCAGCGTCTGCGGCTTGAACCCCCCGTCGGCGCGGAGGACGATGTTGTCGACTTCGACCAGGGCCCCTTCGCCGCTCGCGGAACTGGCGGCGAGCAGCGTGACCGCCAGCCCCAAGGCAATTGCTCGGGCTACCTTGGCAAGTGGCATGGCGAGGTCAGGGTGACCGGGAAGAAGTCACCGTTGGTGAATTCCGCGCTGCCCTGCACCTGCAGCCGACCGCCGGCGCAGTGGGCGCTGATGTAGCCGACTTCCTTGCCGCCGCGTTTGCGGACAGCACCGATCTTGGCTTCGGCCAAGGTCGCGGCGCCGAAGCCGCCGGCGATTTCCGGGAGGTGGACCTCGGCCCTGAACCCGTAGCGCCCGTGGGCGACCCGTTCGATCGTGATCGGGACCACCAGCGCCTGCGGTGCCGGCACCGTCTCGTAAGCGTGGGCGAGCAAGGTCGGATGGCCGTGGTCGGGCGGGCCGTTGAAGAGCGAGATGGGGGAGGTGATCCCAAACGGCGCCCGTCCCGGCATCGTCACCAGGGCCTTGCCCATCCCCTTGCCGACGAGGGCGCCGGCGCAGCGCTTGCGCGCCTGACCGGGCGTGGCGCCTTCAAGCTTGGCGACCGTGCAGGTTGGCAGGCCCTTGGTGTCGACGGTGCCGTTGCGGTCGAGTTCGAAGATCAGGGTCTCCAGGGTCGGCGGCGTCGAGCCGTCGTGAGTACCGACGCGGGTGACGCTCTCGAGGAAGACCGGCCGGTTGCCGTGGGCCGGCAACTCGCGTGGCTTCATGGTTGCGGTGGCGCTGATCCAGACCGGCCCGACTTCAGCCGTGATCGCATACGCGCTTGCGCAGATGGCGCCCGCCAACAGGACGCCACAAGCGGTAGCTATGCGAACTCGGCTCCTCAATTACTTCCCCGTGCACCGTTTGAACACCGTGCCCTGCAAGAAGGTGCCGTCTTTGAACTTGAACTGGCCTTTGGCCTGCAGGCGCCCGTCCGGGCAGCCGGCATTGGCGAAGCTGTGGGTTTTGCCCTTGTACTTCCATTCGCGGCCGACGCTCAGCCGGGCGTAGAGCGGGATCCCGTAGCCGCCGGCGATTTTCGGAATTTTGCCTACGGTCTTGAAGCCGTAGCGGCCGTCGTGCACCTTCTGGATCTCGATCGGGACGACGAAGGTGGTCGGCCCCGGGACCGTGAGGTGGGCGTGGGCGAGGATCACTGGGTTCCCGTGTTTGGGTGCGGCGTTGAAGAGGGTGATCGGCGAAGAGGCCGGGATCGGCCCCTGTTCGGGGAAGTCAACGACGGCCTTGCCGAAGCCTTTGCCGACGATCGCCCCGGGGCAGAGCTTGCGGGCTTGCGAAGTCGTCGTCGCTGCCAGCTTCTGCGGCGTGCAGGTCGGCAGGCCTTCCGTGTCGACTTCCCCGTGCTTGTCGAACCAGATCGTCACCGTTTCGAGGATCGGCGGCGGCGAGCCGTCTTCGGTCGCGATTTTCCCGTAGCCGTGCAGCTTGATCGGGGCATAGCCGTGTTTCGGCAGGGTGGTCGGCGTGAAGCCGCCGTCGGCGGTGATCACCAGGTTGGAGGCGTGGAGGACGATCGCCGCCGCCGAGGCAGCTGCGACAACCACGAGCAGAATCACGCCAGCTAGTACATGCACCCTTAACAGAGTCTTCCGCACAAAAACCTCCCCCTCCGTTGGCCTTACCGCCAAACTACCAGCCGTGGGAAGGAGGATTGGCAGGGGGCGTATGAAGTCTCCGAGAAGGGCAGCGGGGCACGACCAGCCACTGCTGCTTCGCCATCCCCGCGCGGTGCTCGCAATTGCGGCGGTCTTCCTGATCGTTCTCGGGGCGATCGGGATCGGCGTAGAGAACCGGCTCGATCCGACCACCCTCGACGTGCCGGGAACCAAGTCCCTTGAAGGCAACGAAATCCTCCGCGAACACTTCGGCCCCTCGGCCCCGTTCGCGATCCTCCTGCAGGGACCGCCGGCAGCGATCGACCGGCAAGGGCCGGAAATGATCCGGGCGCTGCGCCGCGACCCGAAGGTGACGACCCTCTCGCCCTGGGACACCGGCTCGGTTCAGCGCCTGCGGCCGCAGCCCAACCAAGCGTTGGTCTTGGTCGACTTCCACACTGACACCCGCACCGCGGTCAACGACGTCGTGCCGCACTTGAACGACGTCCTCGGCAACACGATCCACGCACCGGTGCGGGTGACGCAGACCGGCTACGCGAGCCTCTCGCGGGCGATCCAGGACGAGAGCATCACGGCGACCAGGAAGGGTGAGCTGCTCGCCCTCCCGTTCCTGCTGATCATTCTCCTGCTTGTCTTCCGCTCGCCGATCGCGGCGTTGATCCCGCTCGGCTTCGGCGCGGTCACGGTAATTGCCTCGCGCGGCATCCTCTACTTCTTCACTGGCTGGTTCGAGATCGACGCCTTCGCGCTGACCGTCTGCTCGATGATGGGCTTGGCGCTGGGGGTTGATTACTCGCTGCTGATGGTCTCCCGCTTCCGCGAGGAGCTGGTCGAAGGGGCCGAGCCGATCGATGCGGCGCGGCTGACCCGCCGCCACGCCGGGCGCACGGTGATGTTCGCTGGCAGCACGCTGCTGCTCTCGATGATCGTCTCCCTCTTCCTGCTGCCGGGAGCGCTGCTCGCCTCGCTGGCGGGGACGGTCTGCATGGTGGTGATCCTCAGCGTCCTCGTCGCCACCGTCTGCGGACCGGCGATCCTCACCCTTGTCGGTCCGCGGTTGGACCGTTGGCGGCTCGGCGGCGCCCCGAAGGGCGGTCGCTCGCGGCTAATGATCTTCGTCAGCGCGGCGCTCCGCAAACCGGGTCTGGCGACGGTGGTGATAGGTCTGGTGCTGCTGGTCTTCGCCGCCCCCGCGATCGGGCTGAAGACGGGGCCGCCGAGTCCGGAACAGCTCTCGAAAGACAATCCAGCACGCCAGGACGCCGAACTCGTTGACAGCACGATCGGCCAGGGCTGGGACGCTCCCTTCCAGGTCGTCGCGGTCTCCCGAGAAGGCCCGATCACCGGCGCCAAGAACCTGGCCGCGATTAACGAATTCCAGCGCAAGCTGGCGAAGACCCCCGGCGTGCAGGCGGTCATCGGCCCCGGGCGGGCGACCAAACGGGTCGACAAGCTGCAGGAACTCGGCAACGCCGTCCTCTCCTCGAAAGGCAACTACGGGCCGGTCGAGCGGCTCGGCAAGCTCGGCCGCAGCCTCGCGGTTGCCGCCGGCGGGGTCGGGCAGCTGCGTGAAGGCATCAGCGAAGCGAGCAACGGCGCCGGGTTGTTGGCGACGGGCGCGGGGCGGGCCGGCAAGGGGGCGGAGCTGATCGCCAACGGCTTGAGCCGGGCGACGAGCGGCAGCGAACGGGCGATCAACGCGCTCGACCGTTTCGCCAAGGGAACGAAGCGGCTGGCCGATGCCCAGGAACTCGCAGCCCTGGGGTCGCTCGAACTCAAACTCGGGCTGCAGAGCCAGCCCGCGAACATCCGCAACAACCCCCTGAAGCGCTCGCGGGTCCTGGAGAAGGCCCTGAACGAAGAGGGGAACAAGAAGCTGCCGGAACTCATCGGCGCCTCGCAGGTCACCGAGGAACAGCTGCAGCAGGCGCTCTCACACCTGCAGGCGATGACCGTGGGCAAGACCGATCCCGAATACGCGGCGACGCTGGAAGCCGTACGCAAGGCCGAGGCGGCGAGCAGCGGCAAGGACCCCCTCACCGGGGCGCCCTTCGACACCGTCCCGGCGACGCCGGAAGTCGAGCCCTACGCGGGGCTGCCGACGGAACTGGGCGCCCTGCGCGAACGCCTGCTCGCGGATCACGCCGAAGCCAAGGAAGTCACCTTCTGGCTGATCACCTTCAAGGAACAGGCCGAAAAGGCTTACCGTGGCGTCACCAAGCTCAACGAAGGGCTGGAAAAACTGAAGCGCGGCAGCAAGAAGCTCGCCGCGGGCGCGGCGGTGCTGGCGAAGAAGTCGAAGCAGCTCGGCAGTGGCCTCTCCCGCCTCACCGGTGGCGCCGAAGCGCTGGTCGGCGGACTCGACCGGCTCGGCGGCGGCGCCGAAGCCCTTGCCGATGGTCTGCTCGGCGGCGTCGAAGAAAGCGCGCCGCTGGAAAGCGGGCTGGAAGAAGCGAGCGTGCAGGTGCTGGAGGGCAAGCAGCGGATCAACCGGCAGGCGACGCGAGTCGCCGACTCGACCCCGGGGCTCTTCAACTCCGGCTACTTTGTCCTCTCGGCGCTGGACGGGACGCCACCGGAAACGCGCGAAAAGATTGCCGAATCGATCGACCTCAACAACGGCGGCCAGGCGGCGACGATGCTGGTTGTCTCCGACTACAGCTTCAACACGCCAGGCTCGATCCGGCTCAACAAGAAGCTCAACAAAGACGCCGCCGAACTCGCCGAAGAAGCCGACCTGACCACGGGGGTCGCCGGTGGAGCGGCGCAGCTAAACGACTACAGCCACGTCACCCGGGAACGGATCCCCTGGATCGTCTTGGCGATCACGATCGCCACCTTCCTGGTCCTGATGATCGTCCTGCGGGCGCTGCCGCTGGCGGCGATCGCGGTCGGGCTCAACCTGCTGACGGTGGCGGTCGCCTTCGGCGTCCTCACCGCCCTCAACCACGTTCCCGACAGCTGGCCGCTGGGCGGGCACAAGTACGTCGACGCGGTCGGGGCGACGCTGATCTTCGGCCTCGTTTTCGGCCTCTCGATCGACTACGCGGTCTTCCTCCTCAGCCGCATGCGCGAGCACTACGACACCCACGGCTCCAATAGCGCCGCGGTCGAGTTCGGGCTCGAGCGCACGGCCGGGGTGATCACCGGCGCGGCGGCGATCATGATGGCCGTCTTCATCGCCTTCGCCGGCGCCCCGATCGCCACCGTCAGCCAGCTCGGCATCGGCCTCACCGTCGCCGTCCTGCTCGATGCGACGGTGGTGCGGATCGTCCTCCTGCCGGCGTTGATGCTGCTGCTCGGCGACCGCGTCTGGTGGCTGCCGAAGCCACTGGCCCGGGCGATCCCCAAATTGAGCGTCTAGCGCCGCCTCGAAACGCGTTGATTTCCAGTTAAGTCCCTGCTCAGTCGGGTCTTGGCAGGGACCCCCTCAAGTACGATCTGCCAGCTGTTCTGCCGGGTCGGAGGGGCCGGAGAACCTGAAAGCAAGCGACTATCTGTGGCTGCCAAACCCGTAGGCGAGGAGACTAAACCGGCGGCGGGCCGGGGGACCACTCCCGCGCGCATTGCCGCGATCGCCGCCCTTGCGGTGGTGGTGATCGTGCTCGCGGTCATCTTCTTCAGCGGCGGCGGCGGGCACAAGTACACCCTCGTGTTCCAGAACGCCGGCCAGCTGGTGCCTGACAACCAGGTGCTGGTCGGCGGCTCGCCGGTGGGTTCGGTGGAAAGCATCGAACTCACCAACGACAACCTCGCCGCGGTCAACGTCGAAGTCGACCAGGAGCTGCACGAAGGGACGACGGCGACGATCCGCGCCACCTCGCTCTCCGGCGTCGCCAACCACTACGTCTCGATCAGCCCCGGCCCCAACAGCAACCCGGCGCTCGACGAAGGGGCTGAACTCGGCCTTTCCTCGACGACGACCCCGGTGGACATCGACCAGTTCTTCAACACCTTCCCGCCGAAAGTGCGTCAGGGCCTCGCCAACTTCATCAAGGGCAACGCCGAGATCTACTCGGGGCAAGGGAAAAAGGCGAACGACGCCTACAAATACTTCGGCACCGCGCTCAACCGGACCAGCGCCTTCGCCCGCGAACTGAACGCGGATCAGCGTCTGCTCTCGCGCTTCGTGGTCAGCTCGGCGCGGCTGACGACGGCGGTCGCCGGGCGCGGCGAACAGCTCTCGAGCGCGGTCGGAAACGCGACCACCGCCTTCAACGCGATCGCCAGCCAGAACGAAAACTTCGACGCGACCCTGCGCGAGCTGCCGCCGGTGCTGCGCCAGTCGAACACGACCTTCGTCAACCTCCGCGCCGCTCTCGACGACCTCGAACCGCTGGTCGAAACCGCGAAGCCGGCGACCAAGGAACTGGCCCCCTTCCTGGCCGAACTGCGGCCGGTCTTCCAGAAGCTCGTCCCCTTCACCCACAACCTGCGGCTCGTCGTCTCGCGGCCGGGCAAGGCCAACGACGCGGCTGACCTGCTGGCGACGCTGCCGAAGGTCCAGCAGCTTGCCTCCAGCGCCTTCCCGCACTCCGAACAGGCGATCGAAGACTTCCAGCCGAACCTCAACTTCATCCGCGCCTACACCCCTGACCTCTTCAACGCGATCGGCAAGTTCGGCCAGGTCTCCGGCTACTACGACGGCAACGGCCACTACGTGCGCGCGGTGACCGCCGGCCAGAACCTCTTCCGTTACAACAGCGAAAACTCCGAACTGGAACCGATCAAGAAATCGGAACAGTTCGCTCCCTTCGAAAACGTCCACACCCACCGCCGCTGCCCCGGCGGCGCAACCCAGCCGGCGGCCGACGGTTCCAGTCCCTGGGTCGGCGGTGGCAGCGTCGACTCCTCTGAATGCAGCCCCGGCGACGTGCCCCCCGGACCATGATCAGGCGCTTGATACTCGCAGCGGCAGTGGTGGCGGCGGTAGTCGTAGTCGTCCTCCTGATCACCGGGGGCGGTAACTCCAACGACAACTACCGCGTGCGGGCGATCTTCGACAACGGCGGCTTCATGGTCACCGGCGAGCAGGTGCGGGTCGCCGGCGCCAACGTCGGCGAAATCGAAGAGGTCAATGTGACGATGCCGGACGAAACCGTCGCCTACAAGAACGGCAAGGCGGTGAAGAAGGGCGGCAAGGCGGTGATCGTCATGAACATCACCAACCCGGGCTTCCAGGACTTCCGCCAGGACGCCAGCTGCCTGATCCGACCGCAGTCGCTGATCGGCGAGAAATACGTCGATTGCCGGACCACCCTGCCCCGCGCCCCCGGCAGCAAACCGCCGCCGCCGCTGAAGAAGATCCCCGACGGCGAACCCGGCGCGGGCGAGTACCTGCTGCCGCTCGGCAGCAACGGCACCAGCGTCGACCCCGACCTGATCAACGACATCTACACGCTGCCCTACGCGCAGCGCTTCCGGCTGATCCTCAACGAACTCGGCGCCGGGCTCGGCGGTCGTGGCGAAGACATCGAAGTCCTTGTCAAGCGGGCGAACCCGGTCCTGCGCGACGTCGACCGATTCTTCGGCGTCCTCTCCGCCCAGCGCGAACAGCTGGCCCAGCTGGCGAGCAACTCGGAGGAAATCCTCGGCCCGCTCTCGCGCGAGCGCCGCGCCGTCGCCGGCTTCTTCACCAACGCCGGCGCGGCTGCCGAAGCGAGCGCGGAAAAGGGCCCGGAACTGGAAGAAGCGCTGCAGAAGTTCCCCACCTTCCTGCGCGAATTCCGCAAGACGATGGTCAGCCTCAAGACCTTTTCCGACGCCGGCACGCCGCTGTTCGAAGACTTCGGCACCGCGGCGCCGTCGCTGACCGACGCGACCCGCACCCTGACCCCGTTCTCGAAGGCGCTGACGGTCTCGCTGAAGAGCCTCGGCAAGGCCGGCGAAGAATCCGGTCCCTACTTCGCCAAATCGGAGCCGGTGGTGCGCCAGGCGAGCGTGCTCGCGCAGTCGGGCGTGGTGCCGACGAAGGAACTGGCGAAGCTGTTCGTGGGACTGAAGAAAAGCGGCGGCTGGGGCGGCCTCGTCAAGCTGATCTACAACTCGACCGCCTCGCTCAACGGGTTCGACCAGTACGGGCACTTCGGCCGCACGCGCCTGTCGCCCTCGACCTGCGTCGAATACTTCGCGGGGGCCTCTGGTTACTCCGGTTGCGTCGCCAGGTTCAATGGTCAGAACGCGCCTGAAGCTTCGGCGGCGACCAGCATCGTCGATCTGCTGAATCTGCTCGAAGAAAGGGCCGCCGCCCCCACTGGCGGAACGTTGGCCGCCCCCGGTCCCGCCACCGGGGTCGGGCAGAGCGAAAGCACCTCGCCGGAAGCCGAAAGCGAAGCGGAAGAAGCAGGCGAAGGCGAAGCGGAAGTCTCCGAAGCCTCCGAGACCGGCAGCGGCACGGAACCGCTCCTCGACTACCTCCTGGGCCCATGAGGAACCGCAGCGGCATCAGCGGCATCGCCAGCAGCCCGGTCTTGGTCGGGGCGGTCACCGTGCTGGTGATCGTCGTCGCCGTCTTCCTCGCCTACAACGCCAACAACGGCCTGCCGTTCGTCTCCACCTACAACCTCAAGGCGCGGGTGCCGAACGCCGACGCCCTTGTGAAAGGCAACGAGGTCCGGGTCGGCGGTGTCCGCGTCGGCGTCGTCAAGAAGGTCGTACCGGTAAACCTCGGCAACGGCAAGGTGGCCGCCGAAATCTCGCTCAGCCTCGACAAGAGCGTCGAACCGCTGCCGGTCGATTCGACGATCACGGTGCGGCCGAAGTCGGCGCTCGGGCTGAAGTTCCTCCAGGTGACCCCGGGCGAATCGAAGAAGGGGTTCAAGGCCGGGGAAACGATCCCCGTCTCCGCGACCACTCCGGAACCGGTCGACATCGACCAGTTCTTCGACATGTTCGATGAAAAGACCCGGCAGTCGATCCGGCAGAACCTCGCCGGCTTCGGCAACGCGCTGGCGGGCCGGGGCCCACAGCTAAACGAAGCTTTCGGAGCGCTGCGCCGGGCCGTCGTCAGCGGCCAGCCGGTTCTGCGCAAAATCGTCGAACCGAGCAGCAACTTCGCCGGCTTCTGGCGCTCGCTCGAGGCCCTCTCGGCGACGGTCGCCCCGGTCGCCGAGACGCAGGCGAACATGTTCGTCGCCCTCGACCGCACCTTCGCCGCCTTCGCCCGAGTCTCCCGGCCCTACATCCAGGAAACGATCGAAAAGAGCCCGCCGACCCTCGACGAGGTCAACTCCGACCTCCCGGCGCTGCGCCCCTTCCTCAGCGATACCGCACGCTTCTTCACCGCCCTGCGACCCGGCGTCAAAGCCCTGGCGAAGACCTCGCCGGTGATCGCTGAATCGCTGCACACCGGCATCCCGGTCCTTAACGCCTCGCCGGTCTTGAACGAACAGCTGCCGCCGACCGCGGAAGCGCTGCTCGACTTCCAGGAAGCGCCGGGCACGATGACCGGCCTCGAACTGCTCACCGATACCAACCGGGTGCTGAAGCCGTCGCTGACTTACATCGTGCCGAGCGAGACCGTGTGCCACTACTGGACCCTCGCCTTCAGCGAGGTTGCCAACGCGGCCAGCCAGGGCAACAGCAACGGCAACTGGCTGGCGTTCATCTCGTTCGCCCCGCCGGAGGGCCCCAATAGCGAGAGCACCTACGCCAGCGCGCCCGCCAACGGGAGCGGCACGAAGGAAAGGGAAAACCACCTCCACTACAACCCGTATCCGCAGACGGCCGCCCCAGGTCAGAACGAAGTCTGCGAAGCCGGCAACGAGAAGTTCGTCGCTGCCAAGACGGTGGTCGGACACGCGCCGGAGCTGTGGGGAACCGACACTCGGGGGGGCGAAGAATGAGCCGCCTCCCGGAGAGAGACAGGCGCGCGGCCGCCGCCAAGGGCGGGCGCTTCGGCTGGCGGCCGAGCAACGTGACGACGGCGATCATCTTCATCCTCATCTTCACGATCGGCCCCTACCTGGCCTTCACCAAGCACATCCCGTTCACCAGCCACGGCTACGAAGTCAAGGCGACCTTCTCGAACTCGGCCAACATCTCGACCAACTCGCCGGTCCGGGTCGCAGGCGTCAACGTCGGCAAAGTAATCGGAACCAGCCGCGAAGGCGACAACACCACCGTCACCTTTACCGTCGAAGATGGCGGCCGGCCGATCCACGACGACGCCTTTGCCGCGATCCGGCCGCGGATCTTCCTCGAGGGCAACTTCTTTATCGAACTCGACCCCGGCAGCCCCAGCGCGCCGGAACTGGAAAGCGGCGGCACGATTCCGGTCAGCCACACCTCCACCGCGGTCCAGATAGACGAAGTCCTCAGCGCCCTGCAGTCGCCCGTCCGCGCCGACCTCGGCCGCCTGCTCGAGGGCTACGGCGAAGCGCTGACCCACGAACCGACGGCCGCCGAAGACAAGACCCAGCTGCCGGAGGTGAAAGGCCGGACCGGGGCGGAAGCGCTCAACGACGCCCTCAAGTACGGCGGCGACGCCGGCCGCTACAGCTCGCAGGTGGCAAACGCCTTCCTCGGCAGCCAGCAGCGCGATCTCTCAAAACTCGTCGCGAGCTCGGGCCAGGCCTTCGGCGCTCTCGCCAGCCGCCAGCGGGACCTGCAGGGACTGATCGACAACTTCGACACCTTCACTGGCGCCCTCGCCAACCAGTCGGCCAACCTCTCGGCGACGGTGCGGCTGCTGGCGCCGACCCTGCAGATCACCCACGCTTCGCTGGTCAGCCTCAACCGCACGTTGCCGCCGCTGCGCACCTACGCGATCGAGCTGCGGCCGGCGGTGGCGGAGCTGCCGGGCCTGATCCACGCCTCGAAACCGTTTCTCGCTCAGGTCCGGCCGCTGCTCTCCGGCAAGGAGGCCGGCGGCGACGTCAAGCTGCTGCAGGAATCGACCCCGGGCCTTGCCGGCGCGGCGCTTGCCGGTAAGAAGGTGACGCTGCCGCAGATCAACCAGCTCAGCCTTTGCACCAGCAAGGTGATGGTCCCGACCGGCAACGAGGTGATCAACGATCGCTTCAGCACCGGCGGTCCTAACTACCGCGAGTTCCTCTACAACCTCGTCAACTTCGCCGGCGCGGCTCAGAACTTCGACGGCAACGGTCCTTACGTACGGGCGCAGGCCGGCGGTGGTCCCGTCCTGGTCGGCGAACCCGACCCCGAGGCGCCGAAGAAACTGCCCGCCGAACAGATCAACTACGCGCACACGATCGAAGACCCGCTGGGCACGCAACCCAAGCTCGCTGGCCAGCCGCCGCTGAAGCCGGAAGTCCGGTGCTACACCAACCCGGCTCCCGACGTGAACGGCTCACTCGGACAGGTCGGCCCCGCCTCTCCGTCCGCTGCTGGAGCGCAGCCATGAGCGAGCCGACCAGAAGCAATCGCTTCACCCACTACCGCGCCTGGCTAACGCGGCAGGTTCGCGGGCGGCGTAAAGACACGATCGCGATCATCGTCCTGGGGATCGCGGGGTTGGTGATGATGCTCGGCATCTTCACCCAGCAGAACGCCTCGCTGCCTTCGTGGCTGCCCTTCGTCGGCGAAGAATTCGAACACATCTCCGCCCAGTTCTCGAGCGCCCAGGCGGTGACGCCGGGCCAGGGCCAGGCGGTCGACGTCGCCGGCATCCAGATCGGCAAAGTCACCTCGGTCGACCTCGAAAACGGACATGCCGTCGTCGGCATGGACATCGAACCGAAGTACATGAAGCTGATCCATCCGGACGCCAGCTTCCTGCTGCGGCCGAAAACGAACCTCAACGACATGGTGGTCGAGGTCGAACCGGGGACCGAAAAGGGCCATGTCGAAGACGGCGCCGAATTCACCCTCGCCCAGACCGAACCGAACACCAACCTCGACGCTTTCCTCAGCACCCTCGACGCCGACACCCGCCAGTACCTGCAGCTGCTGGTCGCCGGTGGGGCGCAGGGGATCGGCGGCCGCGGTAAGCAGCTCGGCAACGCCTTCCGCCGCTTCGGCCCCTTCGTCCACTACACGGCGAAGCTGAACAAAGCGGTGGCCGCGCGCCACGTGGCCCTCTCGCGGGTGATCCACGACTTCAACCTGCTGACGACCGAACTCGCCCGCCGCGAAGATTCGGTCAAGCGCTTCGTCACCTCCTCGCGGGACGCCCTCGGCAACTTCGCCAACCAGCAGGAATCGGTGCAGGACGCCTTCCGCGAATTCCCGGCCTCGCTTGAAGCCGCGAAAGCCGGGCTCGCCAGCTCCAACCGCTTTTCGCAGGTCGCCTACCCGAGCCTTGTCAAGCTGATCCCGCAGGCGCAGGCGCTGACCCCGGCGTTCAAGGCGACCGAGCAGCTCTTCGCCGAAACGACCGCGCCGATCCGCGACCAGATCCGCCCCTTCAGCCGCGAAGTCCGCCCGGTGCTGATCCAGAGCGCCAAGGCCGCCGAACCGTTCGAACAGACGGTGAAGAACTTCGGCAACTCGCTGACCGGCTTCAACTCGTTCCTCAACCAGCTCACCTACAAGCCGAAAGGCAAGCAGAGCTTCCTCTTCTACCTGCCCTGGCTTAACCACGACTTCAATGCCGCCTTCAACATCGGCGACGCGGGCGGCCCGACCCTGCGCAGCCTGGTCGAGGTCCCCTGCACGGGCGCCGAATTGGGCTACGGGCTCGCGGGGGCGAGGACGGCAGAAGGAAAGCCGTACCTGCAGACCCTGCTCGAAACGCTGGGCATCCCGCGCCAGACCGAAATCCACGTCCCCTTCGAAACCGAATCCGGAACCTGCGAAGTGCCGAGATGAGCAAGCGCGCCCCCAGCACCACCCAGCTCCTGGTCATCACCGGCTTCGCACTGTCCTGCTTCGGGATCCTGCTCTTCCTCTGGGTCACCTTCGGCGGGCCGACGCCGTTCCGGGCGAAAACGTACGAGGTGAAAATCCCCTTCAACGAGGCGACGCAGCTGGCCGAACAGTCCGATGTCCGCATCTCCGGCGTCAACGTCGGCAAAGTCCAGAGCATTGAACTGGCGCCGAACGGCAAGCAGGCGCTGGCGACGGCGGCGATCGACGATCGCTACGCGCCGCTACCGGAGTCGACCCGGGCGATGCTGCGGACGAAGACCCTGCTGGGAGAGACCTACATCGAATTGACGCCTGGCTCGCGGCAAGGCCCCGAACTGGAAGACGGCGCCACCCTGCCGGAGGCGAACGTCGCCGAATCGGTCCAGCTTGACGAGATCTTCCGCACCTTCAACGCCAAGACCCGCGCCGCCTTCCAGGAGTGGATGCGGGAATCCGCGGTCTCGATCAACGGCCAGGGCCAGAACCTCTCCTACGCCCTCGGCGGCCTGGAACCGACCTTCAACGAACTCGACAAACTCTTCCGCGTCCTCGACAGCCAGCGGCTCGCGGTCGGACAGCTCTTCCGCAACGGCGCCACCACCTTCACCGCCCTACGCGGTCAGAACGGCGAGCTGGCGAACCTGATCCGCAGCTCGGACGAAGTCTTCTCGACCACCGCCGACCGCAACCGCGACATCGAAGCCCTCTTCCGCGCCTTCCCGACCTTCCTCGACGAGTCCCGCGCCACCTTCAGCCGCCTCAAGGGCTTCTCGGCCAAGGCCGACCCGCTGATGCGCCAGCTGGTCCCGGCGGCGGAAGAACTGTCGCCGACCCTGATCGCGCTCTCGAAGCTGGCGCCGGAATCGCAGGCCCTCTTCGAAGGCCTCGGCCCGGTGATCAAACGGGCCCCTGACGGCTTCGCCGCCTTCCGCAAGCTCTTCCGCGACGAATTCCCGCCCTTGCTGCGGGCGCTTGACCCGTTCATCCGCAACCTCAACCCGATCCTGACCGGCCTCAAGCTCTACAGGCCCGAGGTCACCGCCTTCTTCGGCAACCTCGCCGCCACCTTCTCCGGCGAACTTCCCGCCGTGGAAGGAGCACCTGAAAATGCCGAACGGCCGCACTTCCTGCGGGTCGTCGGCGGCATGAACCCGGAAACGATCACGACCTATCCGCGCCGCCTCGGAATTAACCGCAACAGCGCCTACAGCCCGCCGAAGTGGGCGGAAAACCTGATCGGCGGTTTGCCGAGCTTCGAAACGCGCCAGTGCACGACCGGGATCGTGGCGAGGCTGAACCCTGAAGACGCGACCGACCCGAACTTCCAGGACCACGTGACGGCGACGGAAGGCAAAAACGCCGAAGGCAAACCGGATCCGTCGAAAAACAAATCGCAGGAAGAAAACGCCAAGGTCCTCTTCGAACGGATCCAGAAGTACGCCTTTGCCGAAAAGACCAGCACCTCCGAAATCGGCGCCCCGCCCTGCAAGCAGCAGCGCCCGTTCGAACCGATCTACGGCAGCGGCCCGAGTACGCAGTACCAGCACACGTTCGAACAGCCGCAGCCGTAGGGCGCGCCTGCGCGGCGCGCCCGCTTGCGCCTACGGCCGCTCGTACCGCAACAGCGAGATGCCGTCGCCGACGGTCTTCGCCTCGGCCAGCTGCAGCCGGTGCTTGGTCTCGCCCTCGGGGAAGAGGCGCTTGCCCTGGCCGAGGAGGACGGGGAAGACCAGCAGGCGCAGCTCGTCGACCAGGTCGGCTTCCAACAGGGCCTTGACCAGGGTGGCGCTGCCGGCGACGAGGATGACGCCGTCGACCTTCTCCTTCAGAGTGGCGACCAAGTCGGCGGGGTCGCCGCTGAGGATCGTGGTGTTCTGCCAGTCGGCCTGCTCGAGGGTGGAGGAGACGACGTACTTCGGCATCTCATTCATCTTCGTGGCGAAGCCCGCCTCGTCTTCCATCTTCGGCCAGGCGGCGGCGAAGCCTTCGTAAGTGACGCGGCCAAGCAGTTGCGCCTCGGCCTCCATCAGCTCCTCGAGCTTGAACTTGTCGCCGTCGGCGCCGCGCTCGAGCTCAAACGTCCAACCACCGTGGCGGTAGTCCTCAGCCCCACCCGGATCCTCGACCACCCCATCCAGCGAGATGAACTCAGTAACGACGAGCTTCCCCATGACCTTCCTCCTTAGTTGGCGAGCGCGGCCTCTCCGTGCCCTTCTACCTCAAAGACGAACGGAAGGGGAGGAACTCATCGCCGCTTGCGGCTGATGGCGGTACCGTTCCTGCCATGGAGACGGACGCGGCGCTTGAGGCTGTGTTCATGCCGGTGCGGCCGGCGAGCACTTTCGAGGAGACGGTTGAGCGGCTGGGCAGTGCGATCCGGCTTGGCTTGCTGGCGCCCGGAAGCAAGCTGCCGCCGGAGCGGGAGCTGGCGCGGCGGTTGCGGATTTCGCGCTCGACGCTGCGGCAGGCGCTGACGGCGCTGGTCCAGAGCGGGCACCTGGTCTCGCAGCGGGGGCGGACCGGTGGCACCTTCGTCGCCGAGGAGCCGCCGCTGACCGAGCAGGACGGGGAGCCGCTGGACCAGGGCGCCTGGGCGGTCCTCGACTACCGGGTGGCGATCGAGTCCGGGGCGGCGATGCTCGCTGCCGAGCGTGGGACCGAGGCGCAGTTCGACCGGCTCGACGAGCTGGTGGCGAAGATGGACGACGCGCTCGAGAACTTCGAGGAGTACCGGCTCACCGACATCCGCTTCCACATCGCGGTTGCCGAGGCGGCGCAGTCGCCGCGGCTGCTGAGCGCGATGACCGACGTTCAGTCGCAGATGAGCGACCTGATCGCGCTGATCGCCCACCCGCCCGAGGTCCTCGCGATCTCCAACGAGCAGCACGGGCGCTTGGTCAAGGCGCTGCGCAAGGGCGACGGCTCCCGAGCGGTGCGGCAGATGCGCGAGCACACCGAGGGCACCGAGCACATCCTCGCCGGTCTCCTGCCGGCGCCGCTGCGGCTCGAGTCGACGAGCGCCTAGGCGCGGACCCGCTCGCCTTTGGGGTCGAAGAGCGGCTCGGTCGCGACCTCGCCCCCGACCCAGCGGCCGAAGATCTCGACCTCGACGGCGGTCCCCGGTTCGCTGTGCTCAGCCGGCAGATAGGCGTAGGCGATCGAGCGCTCGACCGTGTAGCCGTAGCCGCCGGTGGTGACGCGGCCGACGATGTCGCCGCCGACCCGGACCGGCTCGTTGCCAAGCGCAATCGAGCGCGGGTCCTCCAGGGTCAGGCAGGAAAGGCGCGAGGGCGGGCCCTGTTCCTTCGCTGCCGCCACTGCCTCTTCGCCGATGAACTTGGTTTCCTTGTCGAGCTTGACGCAGAAGCCGACGCCGCCTTCGTAGGGGTTCTCGTTGGGCGTGATGTCTGCCCCCCAAACCCGGTAGCCCTTCTCGAGCCGGAGGCTGTCGATCGCCCGGTAGCCGCCGGCGACGATCCCGCGCGGCTGCCCCGCCTCCCAAAGCGCCCGCCACAGTCCGAGCCCGTACTCGGCGTGGCAGTAGATCTCCCAGCCGAGCTCGCCGACGTAGGTGACCCGCAGCATCCGCACCGGCACGTTGCCGACCGTCGTCTCCCGCAGCGACATATAAGGGAAGGCCTCGTTGCCGAGATCCTGCGGCGTCAGCGGCTGCAGCACCTCGCGTGCCCGCGGCCCCCAGATCCCGAAGCAGGCCCACTGCGAGGTGACGTCATCGATGCGGACTCCGCCACCTTCGGGCAGATGCCGCCGCATCCACTCGCGGTCGTGGTTGCCGAAAGCGGTGCCGGTGACGATCGAGAAGCAGGTCTCGCCGAGGCGGGCGACAGTGAAGTCGCACTCGATCCCGCCGCGCTGGTTCAGCATCTGCGTGTAGGTGATCTGACCGATGCCGCGGGCGACGCGGTTATCGCAGAGCCCTTCAAGGAAGTCGGCCGCGCCCGGGCCGCCGATCTCGAGCTTGGCAAAGGAGCTCTCGTCGAAGATGGCCACCGCCTCGCGGGCGGCGCGGTGCTCGGCGCCGATCGCCGGCGACCAGTGCTGTCCCGCCCAACCGCGGGGGCGCAGTTGTTCGTCGCCTGCGGCGGCGTTCGACTCGTACCAGTTGACCCGCTCCCAGCCGGATTTCTCGCCAAAGGCTGCATCGTGCTCGCGGTGCCAGAGGTTCGCCGGCGAGATCCGCAGTGGCCGCCCTGCCTGCCGCTCGTGGTGTGGGTAGCGGATGTCGTAGTAGGTCTCGTAGGTTTCCTTGATCCGCGCGTGGGTGTAGGCGGGGGAGCGGTACTGGGCGCCGAAGCGGCGGATGTCCATGTGCCAGAGGTCGAGGCTCGGCTCGCCCTCGGCGATCCACTCGGCGACGACTTTGCCGATCCCGCCGGCACCGGCGAGGCCGTGGGCGCAGAAGCCGGCGCAGACGAAGAAGCCGCCGACTTCGGTCTCGCCGAGGCAGAACTCGTTGTCGGGGGTGAAGGCCTCCGGACCGTTGATCAGTTTGGTGACGGTGATCTGGTCCATCGCGGGGACGCGCCGCTTCGAGTTCTCGGTGATCTCCTCGAACCGGTCCCAGTCCTCTTCCAGCAGCCGCCCATTGAAGTCCTGAGGGATCGCCTCGACCCGGCTCGGACCCTCCGGCAGGAACGCCGGTTCGCTCTGCCGCTCGTAGCCGCCCATCACCAACCCGTCGCCGTCCTCCCGGTAGTAGATGAGGAGGTCGGGATCGCGCAGAGTGGGGAGGTGGCCGCGGGTGTCCCCCGCGTTTGTCTCGCTATGCGGAACAAACGAGGGGAGCGCCTCGCGCGCCTCGCGGACCGCGTCGAGCGGCTGGGTGACGAGGTACTGGTGGGACATCGGGATCAGCGGCACGCGGACGCCGGCCATGCGGGCGATCTCCGCCGCGTACATGCCGCCGGCGTCGACCACCACTTCGGCCTCGATGTCGCCTTTGTCGGTACGCACCCCGCGGACGCGGCCGTCGCGGACCTCGATCCCGGTTACCCGCGTCGAGGTGAAGATGCGGCAGCCGCCTTGGCGGGCGCCGTCGGCCAGGGCATAGGTCAGCTGGGCCGGGTCGATGTAGCCGTCGGTCGGCAGCCAGGCGCCGCCGAGCACCCCTTGCGTCGACATCAGCGGGAAGAGCCCTTTTGCCTCCTCGGCGGAGATCAGCTCCAGCGGCAACCCAAAGGTCTTCGCCCAGCCCGCCTGACGCCGCAGCTCTTCCATCCGCTCCTCGCTGGAGGCGAGGCGGATGCCGCCGCACTCGACCCAGCCGGGATCGAACTCGCTCTCCTCCCGGAGCCGCCGGTAGAGCTCGACCGAGTGCATCATCATCTTCGTCAGCGAGACCGAGCCGCGCAGTTGCCCGACCAGGCCGGCGCTGTGGAAGGTCGAGCCGCTCGTCAGCTGCGAGCGCTCGAGCAGGACGACGTCGTCCCAACCGAGTTTCGCCAGGTGGTAGGCGAGCGAGGTGCCGCCGACCCCGCCGCCGATGATCACGCAGCGGGCGCGGTCGGGCAGCTCAGCTCGCGCCATCGCCCGCTTCTTCCAGCAGCCGCTCCAGGCGCCCGTCGGCGGCGAACGCGCGCATGCGCTCGAAGTGCGTCTCGCAGTAGTCGCGGAAGTCGAAGTCGATGTCGGAGATCGTGCTCTGCACCGCCCCCCACATCGCCTCGCGGAAGTCGGACATGAACCGCATCAGCTGCAGCGAGGCCAGCCGCCGCGGGCTAGCGGGCGCTTCGAAGTAGGCGGCGAGCAGTGCCGCCTCGCCCTCAGGATCGAGCTCGTTGTTGACCGCGAAGTTGCCGAGGTCGAAGTAGCGGTCGCCCATCCCCGCGTACTCCCAGTCGACGATGCGGATGCCGCGTTGGGTGCGGATGAAGTTGGCGGCAAGGAGGTCGTTGTGGCAGGGGACGGGCTCGTGCTCGGGGCCGACGAGCGCGGCCTCGATCCGGTGCGCCGCCGACGCGGCCCACTCGTAGGCGGTCGGGACGGTGGCGCCGCGGTCGGCGATCCGCGCCACGTAGTCCTCGACGATTCGGAAGCTCGAGAAGGAGACCGGGAGCCGCTCGTCGCAGGCGTGCAGCGCCCGCAGCGCCGTCGCGACCTCGGCCACCGGCTCGGGCTCGCGCAGCTCCGCCACGCTCATCGGCTCGCCGACCACGAACCGCGTCACCAGGCAGGGCGGGTCGTCGAGCATCGCCACCACTTCCGGCGCGATCCCCACCCCCGCTGCCAGTTCGCCGGCCGCCCGCTCGGCCGCGCGGTCGATCCCCAGCATCTCGGTGTCCTTGCCGGGCAGCCGCACCACCACGTCCTCGCCGGCGAAGCGGACCTTGTAGTTGCGGTTGGTGATCCCGCCCTCGAGCGGAACGGGGTCGCCTTCGGGTTCGCCGAGGCGAGCGGCGATCGGTCCCAGGGTGTCGGCTAGAGATGCCATGCAGGCGGGTAGAAGATTCTGCACCTGGCCATTGACAGGGGTCAAGCCCGGACTTAGGCTCGCGGTCGAGCCATAGGTCGGCTCGACAAACCTTTTATCTCACAAGAGTTGGGAACTCGGGAAGGGAGAGGTTGATGGAGAGCAGCGCTTCTGCACAGAGTCGCGACGAACAGCGACTCGCGGAACTCGGGTACAAACAAACCCTCAACAGGGCGTGGAGCGGGTTCTCCAACTTCGCGATCTCGTTCACGATCATCTCGATCCTCGCCGGCTGCTTCACCACTTACGGTCAGGCCTGGAACAACGGCGGGCCGATCGCGATCTCGATCGGCTGGCCGCTGATCTCGATCCCGATCCTGATCATCGGCTTCTGCATGTCGGAGCTGGTCTCCGCCTACCCGACCGCGGGTGGGATCTACTGGTGGTCCGGTCGCCTCGGCGGCCCGGTCTGGGCCTGGTTCACCGGCTGGTTCAACCTGATCGGCCTGGTCGCAGTCCTCGCCTCGGTCGACTACGCCTGCGCGACCTTCCTCAACGTCATCCTCGGGCTCTACGAAGTGAACCTGCTCGGCGTCAACTTCGGCGACGAAGCGCACATCCTCAGCGAGGTCTTCCTGCTCTTCGCGATCATCCTCGCGGTTCACACGCTCGTGAACATCCGCCGCACCCACATGCTTTCGCTGGTCAACAGCATCTCGGTCTGGTGGCACGTGCTCGGCGTCGCCGCGATCGTCATCGTTCTCATCGTCGTCCCCGACACGCACCAGAGCTTCAGCTTCGTCTTCGGCCACCGGATCAACCAGAGCGGGTTCAGCGAAGGCATGTACTGGTTCTATGTGTTGCCGCTCGGGTTCCTGCTGACCCAGTACACGATCACCGGCTTCGACGCCTCGGCGCACATCTCCGAGGAGACGCACGGGGCATCCGAATCGGCGGCGAAGGGCGTCTGGAGGTCGATCTTCTACTCGGCGGTGATCGGCTGGGTGGTGCTGCTGGCGATCACCTTCGCGGTGACCAATGTCGATGGTGCCAATGAAGCGTTTGGGTTCGCGCCGACGCTCCTCACCGAAGCGCTCGGAACCGGCTGGGGCAAGTTCGTCCTCATCATCTCGGTCGTCGGCCAGCTCTTCTGTGGCGCCGCCTGCCTCACTAGCGCCTCGCGCATGTGTTACGCGTTCTCCCGCGACAAAGGTTTCGGGCACGGGGCCTCGGGATGGATCTCGCGGGTGAACGCCGAGCGGGTGCCGATCTACGCGGTGCTGACGATGGCCTTCTTTGCCCTGCTGATCACCTTGCCCGCGCTCAAGGGGAACGGCGAAAACGTACCGTTCGCGTTCTTCGCCGTCGTCTCGATCGCAGTGATCGGCCTCTACATCGCCTACGTGATCCCGGTCTTCCTGCGCTGGCGCAAAGGTGACGCCTTCGAACCCGGCCCTTGGACCAACGGCCGCAAGTACAAGTGGATGAACATCTTCGCGACCTTCTGGGTCGGGCTGATCACGATCATCTTCTGTCTCCCGTTCACGCCCGCGGCGGTGCCATGGAACAGCGAATTCACCTGGGAGGCGTTCAATTACGCGCCGCTGACGGTCGGGGTGGTGATCCTCCTGGCCGGGATCGCCTGGCTCGCCTCTGCCCGCAAGCACTTCACCGGGCAGGTGCGGGAGATCGAAATCGAGGAAGCGATCGGTCCCGAACCCGAGGTCGGGCCGGCGCGGCCCTAACCCGGTCGGCGTAACGTTCCGCGGGTGACCGTAGAGGAGCTGAAACAGGCGGTCGCGGACGGCACGGTCGACACCGTGCTGCTCGCGATCGCTGACATGGAGGGGCGGCTGCAGGGCAAGCGACTGACTGCCTCGCACTTCCTCGGCGACGTGCTCGAGCACGGCGCCGAGGGCTGCAACTACCTGCTCGCCGTCGACGTCGACATGGAAACGGTCGGCGGCTACGCGATGAGCTCCTGGGACACCGGCTACGGCGACTTCGAGATGGTCCCCGACCTTGAGACGCTGCGGTTGGTGCCGTGGCTGCCGGCGACGGCGATGGTGATGGCCGACCTGCAGTGGCACGACGGCCGCGAAGTCGTCGCCTCGCCGCGACAGATCCTGCGCCGCCAACTGGCACGGCTGGAAGAGCGGGGCATGAGCGCCAATGCCGCCACCGAGCTCGAGTTCATCGTCTTCCGCAACACCTACGAGGAAGCTTGGAAGAAGGGGTTCCACGACCTCGAGCCGGCCAACCTCTACAACATCGATTACTCGCTGTTGGGGACGGCGCGGGTTGAGCCGCTGATCCGGCGGATCCGCAACGAGATGGCCGGGGCGGGGATGGAGGTAGAGAACTCGAAGGGCGAGTGCAATCTCGGCCAGCACGAGATCAACTTCCGCTACGGCACGGCGCTGGAGTGCGCCGACAACCACGCGATCTACAAGAACGGCGCCAAGGAGATCGCCTCCCAGGAGGAGCACTCGATCACCTTTATGGCGAAGTTCAACCAGCGCGAGGGGAACTCCTGCCACATTCACTGCTCGCTGGCGAAAGAGGGTGGCGGCAACGCCTTCGCCGCCGACCAGTCGCTGTTCGAACAGTTCGTCGCCGGCCAGCTCGCCTGCATGGAAGAGCTGACCCTGCTCTACGCGCCGCACGTCAACTCCTACAAGCGCTTTGCCAAGGGCTCGTTCGCACCCACCGCGATCGCCTGGGGACGCGACAACCGCACCTGCTCCCTGCGGGTGGTCGGCGAGGGCGAGGGGCTGCGGGTGGAGAACCGGTTGCCGGGCGCCGACGTCAATCCGTACCTGGCGCTGAGCGCGATGATCGCTGCCGGCCTGCACGGGATCGACGAGGGCCTGCCGCTGGAGCCGGTCTTCGAGGGCAACGCCTACGAGTCCGACAAGCCGCGGGTGCCGTCGAACATCTACGACGCCCGCGACGCTTTTGCCGCCAGCAAGGTGGCGGCGCAGGCCTTCGGCGATGAGGTCGTCGATCACTACCTGAACCGGGCCAACGTCGAGATCGAGGCCTTCGAGGCGGCCGTCACCGACTGGGAGCGCTACCGAGGCTTCGAGCGGCTGTGATGGCCGGCGATCGGGGCAGCGAGGCGCCGGCGATCGGCATCTGCGCCGCGATCGAGCGGGTGTCGTGGGGGGTCTGGGACAGCTACGAGGTGACGCTGGTGCCGCGCAGCTACGTCCGCTGCGTGCAGAAGGCGGGCGGGATCGCGGTCGTGCTGCCGCCCGACGAGGTGGCGGTGTCCGACCCCGACGTCCTCCTCGACCGGGTCGACGCGCTGATGCTGGCCGGCGGCGCCGACATCGACCCCGCGAGCTACGGGGCGGAGCCGCACCCGGAGACGAAAGGCACCTGGCCCGACCGCGATCGCTTCGAGCTGGCGCTGGTGCGGCGGGCGCTGGCGCGCGACCTGCCGGTGCTGGGTATCTGCCGCGGCATGCAGCTGCTGAACGTGGCGCTCGGCGGGACGCTGGTCCAGCACCTGCCGGAGGCGACCGGCAGCGAGGAACACCGCACCGTCGCCGGTACCTTCAGCAAACACCACATCCGGCTCGACCCGGAGTCGCTGGCGTGCACGGCGGCGGGCGTCGAGGGCTTCATCGTCTGGTCCCACCATCACCAGGGCGTCGACCGGCTCGGCGAGGGGCTGGCAGTGACGGGATGGTCGGCCGAGGACGACCTACCCGAGGCGATCGAGCTCCCCGGCAAAAGGTTCGCTCTAGGCGTGATCTGGCACCCCGAGGAGGACGAGAACAGCAAGGTGATCAACGCTCTCGTTGATGCGGCGCGGGTGGCGGTGGCACGGTGAGCGTGATCGAGGTGATCGAGCCGGCTACTGAGCAGGTGATGGCCGAGGTGCCGCGGGCCGGGGTGGAGGAGGTCGACGCGGCGGTGGCGCGGGCCAAGGCGGCCTTCCCGCCTTGGCGAGCGGTGGCGCCGGCGGACCGGGCGAAGCTGCTGCGGGATCTCGCCGATGCGATCGAGGCTAGGCGCGAGGACCTGGCGCAGCTCGAGGCTCGGAACGCCGG
>DASZNP010000025.1:0-58272 GCA_035551255.1 Solirubrobacterales bacterium | reverse complement strand
GTCGCCCTTCTTGGTGTAGATCTTGACCACGTCAGCGCACCGGGTTGAAGGCGAAGCCGGTCATCACCTTGGGGAAGAAGAAGGTCGACTTCGGCGGCATCACCGCGTCGGTGTTGCAGATCGCCTTCACCTGCTCGACCGGCACCCCCCGCTGGATGAAGGCCACGTCGTAGTCGCCGTCGTCGACCATCGTCAGCGCCGCCGGCACGCTCTTCGCGTATTCGAGGCCGTTGCGCTCGTCGATGTCGTGGTCGCTCATGCCGGCCAGGCCCTTGAGCACCAACGTCTCGAGGATCGCCGAGTCGAGCCGACGGTAGGACTCGGGCTTGCCTTCGAGCCGGCGGTCAATCTCGGCGACGTCCATCAGCCGCAGCCGGAAGGCTTTCTTGTGGAAAGAGTCGTAGAGGCCAAAGACGCCGACGCCGGTCTCGCCGGCCGGGTCGATCTCCTCGCGGCTGACCTCCTCGACGTCGAACAGCTCGCGCAGGCCGTTGCCGAGGCGCTGCTGCTTCTCGGGATCGTCGGCGAAGCCGGAGAGCAGGCGATGGGTCGGGAAGACGGTGAGGCCGGGGTCGTCAAGACCGGTCAGCGACATCAGCGTGTAGTTGTGCGGGCCGTCGCCGCCGACCTCGTCGCGGAAGGCGCGGGCGGTCTCGTAGCGGTGGTGGCCGTCGGCGATCAGCAGCTGGGCGCCGGCCAGGCACTCGGTCACGGCCTGGTGGATCGCCGGGTCGTCGACCTTCCAGAGTCGGTTGACGGTCCCGTCTTCGTCGCGCGCTTCGCCCCAGGGCTGGTCCGGCAGCGAGGGCGCGACCAGCGGCCAAGCGTCCTCGGTCGAGAGCGAGAAGATCGGCGAGAGGTTGTAGCCGGTGGCCCGGGTCAGCTCAAGGCGGTCGAGCAGCGGTCCGGGATGGGTGCGCTCGTGCGGGCGCACGGTGCCGCTCTCGTAGTCCTCCACCCGCACCCGGACGAGCAGGCCGTTGCGGCTGTAGCTGTTGCCGTCGGGAGCGACGTAGTCCTGGGTCAGCGCCCAGATTGAGGGGGCCTCCTCCTGGACCAGCGCGCCGTCCGAGCGCCACTGCCCGATCCGCGCTGCCGCCTCCGCGTAGGGATTGCCGCTCGGGTTGCTGTCGGGATCGGCGGGATCGAACGGTTTCGGCAGGTCGATCGCGACCGCGTTGTACGGCGAGCGCGCCAACAGCGCCGCCCGCTGCGCCGCGTCGATCACGTCGTAGGGAGGGGCCGCGACCGCGTCCAGCGAGCCGACCTTCCCAAGGTCGTAATGCAGCGCGTTGAAAGCAAGCACCTCCGCCATCGCCCCCAGAACCTACACTTGCCTCAGACGGGGTGTGGCGCAGCCTGGTAGCGCGCCGCCTTTGGGTGGCGGAGGTCCCCGGTTCGAATCCGGGCACCCCGATTAATAGACCGCGCCGATTAGCCTGTTGCTGAATCTTGATCGTGAGAGATGTTCAGAGCGATACTGGCGCCGACGGCTCGCGGGCATACCTGTGGCTTTTTCGCTGGGGGCCGTGGTTGGTCATCGTGGTTGGGTGCGTCCTAGCGATTTACGGCCTCGCCGCGGCGGGAGAGATCGAGCTGCGAATCGCCACCGTGACCCTCGGCACCTTCATGATCCTTGCCGGCGTGGCTCTGCCAAGAATCATGGGTGAGATCGCGCTCGACGCAAGAGGCTTCAAAGCCAATGTCCAGGGGATTGATCAATTGGACCCGTCAGCCCTTGCGGCTGCGGTGACCGAGGCCGCCGAGAAGGCGATCCCCGATAGCTATCCACAGAAGGACGAGTGGGTGCGGGAGTTGGCTGCGAAGACGGTGCAGACGTGGGGCGGTCCCGAGGCGCTCGCCGGTCGTTGGTGGGCTCAACTCGCAGCGAACGGAGACGAGCCGGAGAAGCTTGACCTGGTTGAGCTGCAGGTCAGAGGCGAAGACCTCGTAGCCGATATTCGGCGTCGGGCTCCTCAGGTTCAGAGCGAACGACGGTGGAAATTTATCGGCAAGGTTCGCGGCAGCTTCCTCTTCGGGATGTTCTTTACGACCACCCCGGACATCAATGCGTTGAGCTACGGCACGATCCAGTTGCGTCGAGAGGATGCGGCTGCGACGGTCTGGTCCGGCTTCTATGTGCGCCTCGAGATCAAGGCTGGTGGCGAGGCTTGGTCTAGCGCGCTAGAGCCCGTGGGACTCCGCTGGCAACGCTTGGAGCCGGGCAGGGAGCACTTGTCGCAAAACTGAATGTGGGGAGGATGATCCTCAGTCCAATGGGGTAGGGAAAGAAGCAGGTTCATCGCGAAGGAGGCTGCAGATGGAGAGTTGGGATTTGAAGTCGGTGGACGTCGAGCCGCATCAGCCGCGGATCCTTGCCTCGGCTGACGATGCGCGGACGATCCTGTTGCACCTGCCGGAGGGGGAGGAGCTGCAGGAGCACGAGGTGCACGAGCGGGCGCGGGTGCTGGTGGTTGACGGAGACGTCGATGTGGCCGAGGTCGATGGCGCCCCCATGAGCGCAGGCGCCGGCCATCTCTTCGAATTCGCCCCCGGCGAGCGGCGCACGATCGTCGCCCGCTCAGACGCCCGCCTGCTGATGGTCCTCTCTCCCTGGCCTGGCGATGGTCACCCCGGCGCGATGAGCCTCGAGGAGAAGGCCGAAGCGCGGGAGAAGGCCGCCGAACACGCACGCTGAGCGCGGCGGGCTACCAGACGACCAACGACCGGGCCTTATCGTGATCGGCGATCGCCTGGTCTTTCGTCACCAGCTTGACGCCGTGCTCGATCGCGGTCGCGTAGATGATCCTGTCCGAAGGGTCGCGGGGAAATGAGCTTGGCAGGCTTGCCGCGCTGTCGGCTATCGCGGGAGTGATGCTGACGGTCCGTAGGTGGGTACCAAGGTCCTCCAGCCAAGAACGGATCGGCATGTCGATCACGAGACGTTGTCGTTCTGCCAGCCAGGCGAGCTCGTACCACGAGATAGCGGCGATCAAGAGTTCATCGGCTGCTT
Source organism: Solirubrobacterales bacterium (assembly GCA_035551255.1). Lineage (GTDB taxonomy): Bacteria > Actinomycetota > Thermoleophilia > Solirubrobacterales > 70-9 > VAYN01. The sequence continues at coordinate 55,259 of DASZNP010000025.1, read as the reverse complement.
TCAGCACTCGCCGTGCCGGCCGACTGATCCGGTCGGGTTCCGCCGACCACCAATGCACGACGTGGGTATCCAGCAGGAAGGCGCTCATCTAGTCGAAGTCCCACATCTCCTCGGTATTGAGAAGCGCCTTCTCGTCAACTGCCGTTTTTGCACGTCCGAGGAACAGGCCCTCTAGCGAATGACCGCCGGTGGGAGGGACCAACCGCGCCACCGGACGTCCATGCCGGGTGATCTCGATCTCCTCGCCGGCGGCCGCCTCATCGAGGAGGCGGAGGATGGTTGCCTTGGCGGTAGTGGCGGTTACTCGTTTAGCCATATGACCATAATAATGGCCATTCTGGCGGCGGAAGAGCGCGGGCCTGGTTAGCGTCATGACCCCTTAATGGCAGGGAGGCTTCAAGTTCTCCCCCCTTTTCGCCGAAAACCTCCTAAAGAGCGATGGAGGACTTGCTTCAAAACCAGGCTGGCGAGGCGTCGGAGAAACCGGCGCGGCGGCGGGTCGAGCGTGCTGTGTTCGAAACCGACCGCCAGGTGGTGGAGGGCGACTTGACGCTGCCACCGGCCGGCTACCAGAGTCGCTTCTCGGATTCGCTCAACCGCGGCGAGTTCGAGTTCGTGCCGCTGACCAACGCCAAGGTGACCTCGCTCGACGACGGCAAGGTCTCTGAGCTGCCGTTCGTGGTGCTCTCCAAGCGCCACATTCGGGTTGCCTACCCGAGCGAGCGCTGACTAGGAAGCGGGCGGGATGCCCTTGCCGCTGAGGCCGAGCACGATAGACGGCTGAGCGCCGTCGGGGCGAGAGAGGGTCAGCGTGCCCGATGCCGGTCCCAACACGTTCGGCTTGAAGTCGAGCCAGAAGCGCCGCGTTTCTCCGGGGCCGATCGTGAGGTCGATTTTGCCGCCGATGGCGTTGCGCAGCGAGAACGGCGGGTTGCTGGCGACCGTAAGCGAAGCCTTGATCCATTTGCTGCCGCTGGGGTTGGGGTTGTGGACGCTGATGACCCGCGTCGCGGTCTTGCCGACGGTCACGTTGCCGAAGGCGCCGGTGCGTTCGATTTCGATCGAGAGCGGACCAGGCCGCCCGGCCACCGTGACGGTGCCGACGCTTTTGGAACTCTGTTGGCCGGCTTCGTCTATCGCGGAGACGGCGACGGAATATTTCTGCGCGGTCGTGCCGGGGTTCGCGGGTGCGCCGAATTCGGCCCGGTAGGTGCGCGGGTTGTCGTTGACCGTCTCTTCGGTCGGGAGCATCTGGGAGGGGTAGTGGTTGCCTTCGCTGCTGGTGATTTCCAGCCAGACCCCGACGCCGCAGGCCGGTTCGGTGACTTCGGCTTCGACGCGAATCGTGCCGCCTTCCCAGGGGAGGGTGGAGGGGGTCGCCGTCGCGTTCGTGATCACCGGCGGGTCTTCGCTGCCGCAGGCGGCCGCGGCCGCGGGGAGCGACAGCAGTAAGGCCGCAAGCACGGAGAGGGCCAGGGTGATGCCCCGGCGTCGACTGGTAAACGCTTGCATCTGGTCCGACTATAGGAGCGCTGCAGAGGAGCGCAAGCAGACCGGTACTTATTTCAACCGCGACGCCGCTCGCGGCTGCCCCGGGCGTAGGAGCCCAGGTCGATCGCGAAGGCGAGGATGACGATGAACCACTCGAAGCCGGAAACCCGGCTCGAGCTCGCCCACATCACCGCGTAGGCGAGGGTCGTCCAAGGCAATAGGAAGAAGCCGAGAAAGGGGACGAACCAGCTGTCGAAGGCTCGGCTCAGCAGGTCGGAGAAGAGGAAGATCGCGAACAGCGCCAGTCGCGGCGAGAGGAAGGCGAGCAGGACGACGAGACAGGCCATGGGCGCAAGCTACCTCGTTAATCGGCCGGTCACATCTGGGGCGTAACGTTTCCCGTAGGAAGCCACCACAAAGGACAGGCTGAGATGAGCAGACTTGGAAAGCTGATGGAGATGATGCAGCCGGAGAAGACGAAGATGGTCGCTCCGGAGGAGGCGCTGCCCGGGCGCAGCGAGCGGGCCTTCGACGTGCCGCGCACGCACGCGGTCCTCGGGACGCCGCTCGAGCCGCCGTTCCCGGAGGGGATCGAGGTCGCTTACTTCGCGCTCGGCTGCTTCTGGGGTGCGGAGCGGCTGTTCTGGGAACTCGACGGCGTCTACACGACGGCAGTCGGCTACCAGAACGGGACCACGCCGAACCCGACCTACGAGGAGGTCTGCACGGCGAAGACCGGGCACGCTGAGGCGGTGCTGGTTGCCTTCGACCCGCAGAAGATCACTTATGCGGACCTGCTGAAGGCCTTCTTCGAGGAGCACGACCCGACCCAGGGGATGCGCCAGGGGAACGACGTCGGCACCCAGTACCGGTCGGGCATCTACTTCACCAACGATGCGCAGAAGGTGACGGCGGAGATGGCGCGGGACGCTTACGACCAGGCGCTGCGGGCGGCTGGCAAGGAGCCGGTGACGACCGAGATCGAGCCCGCCGGGCCCTTCTACTACGCCGAGGATTACCACCAGCAGTATCTGCACAAGGTGCCGGGCGGCTACTGCGGCCTGAAAGGGACCGGGATCGCCTGCAGCATCCCCGCCCCGGCGGCGTAGTCGCGTTTTTTACCGCGGCGGGGTCCGGGGGGCGCGCCGAATAGCATCCCGCCCTCATTGGCCCCGTCTTTCGGCTCTTACATAGTCGGCTGCCTCGCGGTGATCGGGATCGTCGCGGCGCTTGGCCTCGGCGGCTACTGGCTGCGGCGCTGGATCGTGCCGGAATTCACCGGCGCGCTGGCGCGGCTCGGCGACGCGGTGCTCGCGGTCGGGCTGCTGGTCGTGACCCTGGAGATCCTCGGCACGCTGAGCGCGCTGCGGATCGGCTGGGCGGTGCTCGGGTGCATCGGCGTCGGGCTCGCCGGCGCCTGGCTCGGGCGCTCGAAAGCGCTCGGCGGCGGCCGCGAGGTGGCGGCGCCGCCGGTGGAAACGATCGCCCTGCTGGTCGCGCTCGGGGTCGCCTCCTTCGTCGTCGCCGAGTGGACCTTCCCGGCCCAGTCGAGCCTCGACTTCGGCATGTTCGGCGGCGACACCACCTGGTACCACATGCCGTTCGCGGCGGGGATGGCGCAGACCCACTCGACCCTGCACCTCCACTTCACCGATCCGCTGCGGCTGGCGGCCTGGTTTTACCCGCAGAGCTCGGAGCTCGTCCACGCCGCTGGCATCGTCATCTTCAAGAGCGATTGGCTCTCGCCGCTGATCAACCTCTTCTGGCTGGCGACTGCGCTGCTGGCGGCGTTCTGCGTCGGCCGGCCGTACAAGGTCGGGCCGGCGACGCTGGTCGCGGCGGCGATCGTCCTCGACTCCGGAGTGATGATCGAAACCCAGCCGGGGGAGGGGCGTAACGACATCATGGGCCTCGCCTTCCTGCTCGCCTTCGTCGCCTTCCTGATCAACGGCCACCAGCGGCGGGCGCCGGCGGCCGGGACGGCCGTGCAGGACGCGCCCGAGCGCGACGCGGCGCTGCTCGACAAGGGACCGCTGGTGCTGGCTGGGATCGCGGCCGGCCTCGCCGCCTCGGTGAAGACGACCTTCCTCGTGCCGGTCGCGGTGATCACGATCGGCGTCGTCCTCTTCAGCGGTCGCGGCCGCCGTTGGACGACCGCCTGGGTGATGGGCCTGCCGCTGCTGATTACCGGCGGCTACTGGTACCTGCGGGCAGCGATTAAGAGCGGCGGCAACCCGATCCCGATCACCAAATTCGGGCCGCTGAACCTACCGATGCCCGACCAGATGCCGCTCGACCCGCGGCCGCGCTTTGCCGTCGCGCACTACCTGACCCAGCCGACGATCTACCGGCGCTGGTTCTTCCCCGAGCTCGAGAACGCCTTCGGGCCGCTCTGGCCGCTGATCCTGATCATGGCCGTGGCTGCCGCCGTCTACATCGCCTGGCGCTCCCGTAACAAGATCCTGCGGGTGATCGCGGTCGCCTCGCTGCTGACCGCGGTCGTCTATGTCTTCACGCCGCTGACCGCTGCGGGACAGGAGGGCTCGCCGACCGGCTTCTTCACCAACACCCGTTACCTGGTGCCGGGGCTGGTGCTGGCGATGGTGATGTTGCCGATTGCGCGACCGTTACGGGCGCCGGATCGGCGCGCCTGGCTGACGCTCCTGTTCCTCACGGGGGTCTACGCGATCACGGTGATGACGACGCCGCGCTGGTTCACCAGCTACATCCTCGGCACGGTGTTCCTGACCCTGGCGCTGGTCTGGGCGCCGGCGGGGCTCTCGCTGGGGCGCAGCCGGATGGGGGTGAGCAGGGCGATGGTGACGGGGATCGCGGCTGGGGTGGTGCTGCTCGCGGTCGTGCTCGGGCGCGCGCAGCAGGTCCAGTACGCCGACCAGCACTACGTCAACCCGAGCCCGTTCCTCGCCGAAGGGGGTCCCTGGAAGGCTTACGAATACACCCAGAAGTTGAGCGGCAAGAGGATCGGGATCCTCGGCTCGAGCCAGATCATCTTCGGCCAGTACGGCTTCTACGGCAACGACGCGACTAATGAAGTCGAGTTCATCGGCAAGAAAGGCCCGCACGGGTCTAACCGCCTGCCGACCAGTTGCCCGCAGTTGCGACGCCTGATCAACGAAGGCGAATACGAATACCTGGTGATGAGCCAGTACACGCAGGACACCGGCCCCTACAGCACCGGCACGCCGAACCCGTACCAGTTCCCGATCTACGCCTGGATCAAGAACGACCCGGCGGTGAAGCAGGTTGTCAACGACAGCGAAAAAGCCTCGCCCGAGCCCGACTACGTCTTCAAGGTGACCGGCAAGCTCGACCCGAGCGCCTGCAAGCCGGAAAACCGCCCGTCGGTGCCGGGCGAATTCGAAAACGCCGGCTAGGCGCGGTTGGCGGCGAGCGCGTGCTCGCGGATCAGCTCGGCGGAGCGCTCGGGCTGCTCCCACCAGAACATGTGGCCGACGTCCTCGAGCGTCTCGAGCCGGGCGGCGGGCATCAGCGAGGCGATCAGCTCGCCGTTGGGGTAGGGGAGGACGCCGTCGTCGGTGCCGTGGACGATCAACGTCGGGGTTGAGATCTCGCCGAGCCGGGCGCTGGTGTCGTGGCCGAAGATCGCCTGCGCCTGCAGTTCGATCGTCTGTTTCGCGGCCGGCACCGAGGTCGCCATCTCGTGGAAGGCGGCGTAGCGGCCCTCGTCGGCGCGGAAGGCGGGGGAGAGGTTGACTTCGTAGCTGGCCCGGATCGCCTTGTCGCGATCGCCAGACATCATCCCCGCGGCGAGGATTTCCACATTCTTTTGCGGCATCAGCTGCGAGCCGGGCCCGCTGCAATAGGTGCAGCCAAGCGTCAGCGACCGCAGCCGGTCGGGATGGGCGAGTGCTAGGTCCTGGGCGATCATCCCGCCCATCGAGATCCCGCAGACATGCGCGCTCTCGATCCCCAGCTCATCGAGCAGCCCAGCCGCATCCTCAGCCATTTCCACGATCGTGAACGGCCCGTCGACCGGCCCCGAAAGCCCGATTCCCCGGTTGTCGAAGGTGATCACGTCGAATGACTCCCGCAGAGGCGCCAAGAACGGCTCCCCCCAGGAGACATGAGTCCCGCTCATCCCCTGGATCATCAGCAGCGGCTCGCCAGAGCCACCCCGCTCGTAACGAAGCTCGTGATCTCCAACCCGAATCTTCGGCATCGAGCGATCCTACGCCAGCAGCCCCCTCAGCCCCTAACCTTGATCACCTGCGCCCGTAGCTCAGCTGGATAGAGCAATGGACTTCTAATCCATAGGTCGCTGGTTCGAATCCAGCCGGGCGCGCTTGCGAGGGGCTGGCTGGTCTAGGGCGGTGAGGGAGATCCGAAGGACTCCATCCGGTTCTGCCCCTAGGTTCAGGACGTGCTCCCCATTGCCACCAGAGAACCCGATTGGTTCTACTCGACGCTTGCTCAGTCTACGGCGGCAGTCGTTGGTCTCGCTGGCGCCTTCTTGATCCAGCGCCTCTTGGTCGAACGCGAGCGAATCGGGAGGTTGCGCGGCGATGTGCGGCGAAGCGCTCGGAAGGTTCTGAAGTCAATCGAAGGTCTTAGAGACAACACTTCAACCGTCCTTGAGTCCCTACAGAAGATACGGCGCGAGGCCAAGCAGCAGGCTCCTCCGTGGACTGTTGTCTCGCATATTTACCTACTTGCTCCTGATGGCTCAGTGACTGGCCAACTAGGTTTATCCGAAGCGAAGGGCTTCGACAGCATTGCGGTGCTTGACCGGGCAATCGGGGTCCTGAGCGAAGTGCGGTCGGCGACCGAAGAGTTCAGCTGGGAGAGACTCTGTGATGATCTGCGGAGGCTAGGGGGTTTGCACCAATCGAACCCAAGTTGGATTTCTGATCGAGAATTCCGAGCTAGAGCTCGGCGCACGCAGTTTGGAACTGCCATTTGGCAGCGAGTACAACAACAAGATCAGGTGTCGTCGCTGCTCTGGCAAAAGCTGGTCGATCAGTCTTTGATGGTCAATGCTGAACTCGAAGAGCTACGGACTCGAGGAATTCCACGCGCACTCTACGTTCTCCTCGCTGTTCTTTCGGCCCTCTTTTTTTCCGGCGTCGTCGCTCCTCTTATTTTCCTAAACGGCTTACCGGGGTCCTCAAAGTGGTTTCTTTTGACTCTTTTCGGGCTGCTCTCTCTAGCCTTTGTCGGTTTTTTTTGGTCTGAATTACGCCGGCTACGGCGCGCCGACAGGCTTGAGGACCCAGAATTTTGACGCTCCTTCTATTCGAAAGATTCAATTCCAGTTCGAGTAAGCCAGCTCCGATTGCGTTTCTGATTCAACATTCGACCGTAGGGCCTGGTTCTAGGCCAGCTGGGCGCTGTGGTCGAACTCGATTAACCCCAGGAGAGCATCGACGCGGTCAGTCGTGGAGGGTGGGGCGGTAGACGAGCTCCTGGATGTTGCCGTCGAGGGTTCGGCGCTGGAGGAGCTCTAGGTCGAAGTCGGCGGCGCCCTTGAAGATCGGGGCTTTGCCGGTCTGGCCGGTGATCACCGGGAAGATGGTCACCTGGACGCGGTCTACTAGGCCGGCGGCCATCAGGGAGCGGTTCATCGCGAGGCTGCCGTGGGAGCGTAGGGGCACGTCGGAGTCTTGCTTCAGCTGGGCTACTACGTTTACGGCGTCGCCGTTGGCGATGGTGGCGGCGGGCCAGTCGAGGGGTTCGTCCAGGGTGGTCGAGATCACCGTTGCCGGCAGGTTGCGCATCCTCGTCACCCAGGGGTCGCGGACGTCGGAACCCTCGGTGCTCTCGGCCAGCATCTCGGCGAACAGGCGATAGGTGTTCGCCCCGAAGACCATCCGCTGCTCTTCTGCGTGTATGGCAAGGCGATGGTCGAGCAGTTCGGGGCCCTGCTTGCCCCAGTAGCCGCCCCAATCGCCCCCGGCGGAGCCGAAGCCGTCGAGGCTCGAGAAGACGTCGAAGGTGTAGGTGGCGGCCATGGTGTTCTCCTTTGCTCGATTAGTCGGTACCTAGGCATAGACGGGATCCGAAGGCGAGATTCATCGCTCGCTTGCTCTAGTGCTCAGTACAACGAACCAAACCTTGCCGCGGGGAACTGCGGATGGACAGGGATACCGATGCGTTCTAGATTCTCTTGTGCACCTGCGTTCGCGCGGGGCAGGGGGTGTGTCCATAAGTCAATGGCCGCTTGCGGCTAGGAGAGAAAGGAAATCCCCTATGGAGGCAAGCTCGCCATCCAGAACCAGGACCGACGGGCAGGGCAGCTCCCGCTACGCCGAGGAACGGCAGCCGACGGGCTGGACGATCTTCGCCGGAGTGCTGTTGCTGATCGTCGGCTCGCTTGACGCCCTTTACGGGTTGGCGGCGATCCTCAACAACGAAATCGTCATCGTCGGCGGCCAGGGCGTGATCATCGCCGACGTCACGACCTGGGGCTGGATCCACTTCATCCTTGGCTCGCTGGTCGCTGCTACCGGCCTCGGACTGTTTGCCGGCACCAACTGGGCGCGCATGGCCGCGGTGTTCTTCGTGACCATCAACGCGATTGCTCAGATCGTCTGGTTCCCCGCCGCACCGCTGTGGGCGTTCCTGATGATCATCCTCGACGTGACGATCATCTACCAGCTGACCGCGCGCTGGGAGGAATAAGCCTGTAGGAACGAAATCACATCGTCGTGGGCGACTTGGTCAGCTTCATCGGGCTGTCGCTCACGGCGATGCTGAACCCGACGCTGCTGGCGGCGGTGACGGTGATGATGCTGTTGCCGGCGCCGAAGCGGCTGATGCTCGGCTACCTGCTGGGCAGCTACCTGACCAGCATCTCGGCCGGGCTGCTGATCGCCTTCTCATTCCACGGCAGCGGCAGCGTCGAAAGCGCCCGCACCACCTTCACGCCGGCCGAGGACCTGGTCTTCGGGGCGATCGCGATCATCATCGGCCTCGTCCTGCGCAGCGAATTCGGCGAGGAGCGGCGCCGGCGCAAGAAAGAATCGGAAAAGGAATCGTGGCCGGAACGGATGCTCGGCCGCGGCTCGCCCAAGGTCGCCTTCGCGGTGGGGGCGGTGCTGAGCTTCCCGGGCGCCTCGTACCTGGTCGCCCTCAACCGCCTGGTCCACCTCGACCCCGGCACCGGGGCGACCGTCTTCCTCGTCGTCCTCTTCTGCCTGATTCAGGCGCTCTTCCTCGAGCTGCCGCTGATCGGCTACGCGCTCTCACCCGAGCGGACCGAAGAGCGGGTCGCCGCCTTTCGCAACTGGCTGGCCCGGAAGGGGCGGCAGACCGCAGCAACAGGGGCGCTCGTGATCGGCGCCCTGTTGCTGCTCCGCGGCCTGCTCGAGCTGGTCCTTCAGTGACCGGCTATTTGACGAATTCGCGGACTTCTTTGTAGACCGTTTCGTCAGTCGTCAGAGCGGCGTGCGTGAGGCAGGCGGTTTTGTGGTTCGTCGCCCCGCTGAGGATCACGCTTTCGTCCGGGTTGATGATTTCGTCGCACGGCGACCACCAGGTGCCGTAGTTGACGACACCGGGCGTCTCGTCTCCCGCGTTCAGTTCGGAGAGGAAGGTCGAGCCGACCCTCATTTCGATGCAAGAGGTCTGGCTGCAGGTGTTGGCGGTTTCGGTGCCGTGGTTGGGGCCGCCGAGCGAGACCCAGTCGTCGACCTTGCTTTCGCCGCCGTCGAACTTGATGTACCAGCGGGTGTTCAGGCTCCCCATCGAGTGGGCGATGATGTCGACCTTCGTCGCGCCGGGGTTGTTTTTCAGCAGCGTTTCGACGTGGGACTTGACTTCGGTTTCAGCCAAGGTCTTGTTCGAGGTCGCGGTGTTGTAGCTGTAGGCCATCAGGGCCGATTTGGCGTAGCCGTCTTTTTCGAAGCGGCCGATCATCGTGTTCCAGAGGCTCGAGCTCTCTGACCAGCCGTGGACGAAGAGGATCGGGTCCTGGGCGAGCGAACTCGCGGGGGCGATTCCCGCGACTCCGACGAGGATCGCGGCGGTGGACGCAAACGCCAGCAAGCGTTTTCTCATGTCTCTCCTATCTGTGGGGACAGGCGCCTCCCTGAGCGCGCTGTCGGATGAAGGTCGTTGAGCTAAGCAGAACTCTTGAGCAATGGGAAGAGCTGCCGGGTGACTGCTTCAGCGCCTCAGGCTGCGGCGGAAGCGACGGACTTCGACCCGTGGCCCATACGGGTCCTCCATCCGGCTGGCGCCATCGCGGCGCCAGCCGTCGGCGCGGTAGAAGCGCTCGGCGCCGTCGTTGCCGCGCAGGACCCAGAGGACCGCGTCGGCGTAGCCGGCCTCCTCGAGACGGAGGCGGGATTCGGCCAGCAACTGGCGGCCAACCCCGATGCCCCAATGCTCGGGATCGACGTAAAGCGCGTAGATCTCACCGGCGCCCTCGGCGTCGGCGTCGCGGGTGGGGCCGAAGGAGGAGAAGCCGACGATCTGCTCGCCGGCGAGGGCGACGATCGTCTGCGGGTCGGCGGGGGAGGCGGGGTCGAGGTGGTACCACCCGACTCGCTGCTCCGGCTGCAGCGAGTCGAGGAAAGCGTTGGCGATCAGACCCCGATAGGCGACCTGCCAGGAGCGGATGTGGACGCGCGCGATGTCAAGACGCTCGTCTGTCCTGGCAGTTCGGACTACGCGGTCTGGCGGCCCCTCGGAGTCGGCATCTTGAAGCAGGCCTGCGATGAGGAGACGTTAATGCCCGTCTCGCCCGTCTCGATCATGCGTGCAGCGCTGCGGGAGGCGATGTCGACCAGTTCATGGCGCGTCCGCTCGTGCACATCGAGGGCCTCTTTCAAGCCCTCCTGGTCGAGCAGCAGCGGCGTCCGGGTCAGCTGGAAGTCGACGTTCTCCCCGATCGTTTTGGCGCGGGCCGCTACAGCGAAGTCGTCGACCATTTTCTCCACGATTTCGGCGAGGAAGTGGCCGGCGATCGCCGGGTCAAGCTGGCCCCATTCCTCGTATTCGAGCATCGACCGCTCGGTTGCTCGGTAAAAATGCTCCAGAGCGCCGCGCACTGGTCGGGTGCTGACAAGCTCAGCGCATTCCAGCTCAACCAGCTGTTTCGTGTGGTAGCTGACGTTGGAGAGGTCCTCGTCGAGCTCGCGCGCCATTTCGGCCGGGCTGCAGGTCCGTTCCGCGAGGATCGAGAGGACCGCCGCTCGGACTGGATGGTTCATCGCCTTGATGCGCTTTTGAGCTGCTTTCTGCCGCTCAGTTTTAGTTGACATCGCTTTTCCCTTAATTCGTGGCTGATTACTGCCGGTTTGTTGATCCTAACCGGTTTACTGGACAAGTTGTTCAAAAATCCGGATTATTTTCCTGGGCCGGTCTCCAATGGTGGAACCGGTTCCACCAATGCACGGTCGGACTGATCGTCAAGTAAATAGCCGGGGAGGAGGTGAAGACGGATGGTCCTCCACACCGAGCGCACGGTGCCTCTTCTGATGACTGCGAAGAGCACCTGAGCCACCCACTGGGGGCCAGCTCCCGCCTGGGGGGCTGGCCCCCTTTTTAGAGGCCTGGTGGGTGGCGGACGACGAAGCCGGCGGTGGACGTGGTGGCCAGGTGCCAGCGGGGGCCGGTTCCCTGCTCGTCGCCGACCGTGTCCCAGCGCAGGCCGGCGATCTCGGCGAAGGTATGACCGGCGTTGGCGTAGACCGTGATCCATTTGCCCGGCCCCGGCGCGCCCCAGTGCTCGAGCTCGCCGGAGGTCAGCGGGCGGGGGATCAGGCCGCCGCCGAAGAGGGCGAAGCTGACCGAGCCAGAGCAGTCGTAGCCCCGCGAGTAGAAGGAGGCGTGGCCGCCGCCCCATATATAGGGGCGGCCGATGATCGTGTTGGCTGCGTCGATCGCGCCCTTCACCGCTTCAGGTGCGTTGGGCGGGGCCAAGGCGACGCCAGTGAGGAGAATCGCGGCGTTTGGGTCATTGCCGCGGCTGTGGGCGAAGATTTCTTCGCGGCTGAGGTTCGACTTGTGCGGGACAGTCGTGCCGTTGGTGCCGGCGGAGGCGGGCGGCAGCTTCGACGGGTCGGCTTCGATTTCCGCCGCGGTGGGGACAGCCGCCGCCTGTTCTTCCGGCACTGGCTGCGGCTGCGCCTTCGGCGACGCGGATTCGATCTGGTGGCGGACGCTGATCAGGGCCAGGCTGTCGGTGATCGCCTCGATCTTTTCGTGGCCCCCGCTGACGCCGAGGCCAACGTGGCCGAAGGCGATCGCCAGGGTCGCAAGTGCCGTCGCCGCTCCCATGCCACTGCAAGACTACGCAGCGTGCACATCCTCCTCGTTCCGTTCGCGGTAGTCGCCTTCGTGATCTTCCTACTGGTCCTCGGCGCGATCGGCTTTGCCGTTGCCTTCTCCGTGCTGGCCGTGCTCGGCCGTGGCTGGAGGCTGGTCTCCGGCGGCCGTGCTCGCACGCGCTGAAGTACCCCTAAAGCCTGCTGAGAACGCGTTTGCGATCTCCCACATAGGGAAAGTTTTCCTTTGGGAAGAGGAACTAGCCAGGCGAGGAGCGTGGAACGTGGCCCAGCAGACGAAAAGCAAACGCAAACGGTCGAACTCGAAATCGTCCGGAAGCGGGCGCAATAAAAGCCCGACTCCGAAGAAGGCCAATAGCGGGGGCAGGGAAGGGCATCAGCCCTCCGCCGGCAAAGGGCGGAACAAAAGTCCGACCCCGAAGAAGGAACGGGCCGCGCGCGAAACTGGCGATGAGCAGCAGGCCGGAATCCGCAACCAGGGTGGCAAGAAGACTCGGCCGGAGCAGATGTACGAGGACTACACGGTCATCGACCCGGTTGAAATCAGCGATACCGACGAGCCCGACGTCATCGTCGACATCCCCGTTGTCAAAGTCGACGAAATCCACTTCGAGCTTGACGACCTCATGGCGCGGGTCTCGCTGCACGCGGAAGTGCTCGACCTGGTGAAACTAAGCGTCGGCGTCCACGCCGAGCTGGGCAAGGTCGAACTCAACATCAAGGGGGTTGAAGCGCAGGCGCTGATGCGGGCCCGGCTCGACCACGTCACCGCGATCATCGATCGCGTGCTGACGACGCTCGACCGCAATCCCGATGTCTTGAACAACATCACCAAAGCGCTGCAGCCGGTCACCGAGGGTGCCGGGAAAGCCGTGGGTGAAGTCGGCGAAGGCGCCAACAAAGCCGTCGGCCAGATCGGCGAAGGCGCCGGGAGCGCCGTCGAAGACGTCGGCGAGGGCGCCGGCGGTGCGGTTAAAGACGTCGGCAAAGGCGCGGGCAGCGCGGTCGAGGACGTCGGTGAAGGTGCCGGCGGAGCCGTGGAAGATGTCGGCGAGGGTGCCGGCGGTGCCGTGAAAGACGTCGGCAAAGGGGCCGGCGGCGCGGTTGAAGATGTCGGCGGCGGCGCCGGCAAAGCGGTCGGCGAGGTTGGTGAAGGCGCGAACAAAGCGGTCGGCGAGGTCGGTAAAGGTGCCGGCGAAGCGGCGGGCGGCCTAGGCGAAGGTGCCGGGCAGGCGGTGGGCGGCCTCGGTCAGGGCGCCGGTGCGCTCGGCGCACTTGCTGGAGCCGCCGGCGGTGGCGGCGGAGGCGGCAACGGCGGCGAAGGCAATGGCGGTGGAAACGGAGGCGGTAACGGCGGCGGCGGGATCGCCAAACAGATCGCCAAAATCGTCGCCGCCGAGATCAAAGCCGCGGCCACCGACGAGGTCAAAGACATCGGCATGGGCGCCGCTCACAAGGCGATGGAGCTGGGCGAGAAACGCCGCCAGAAGCGCGCCCAGAAACACAACGCGACCGAGGCGGCGATGCGCAAGGCCCAGGAGGCCGGCGTCGACATCGACGAGGTTGAGGGCACCGGCGCCGAAGGCCGCGTCACCGTGCACGACGTCGAGAAGGCGGCGGCTGCGGCGTGAAGGACCGTCCCGATTTCGAGTGGTTCACGTCGGTCAAGGCCAAGGAGGTGACCTTCGGCAAGCTCTCGGGCGAGCGGAAGGTCACCTACGCCGAGGAACCGGACGCCGAAACGGAGGTCAAGGTCGAGCGGGAGAACATCCCCGCCGATCCGGAGGTCGGCGTCACCTACCGCGACGTCAAGGTCGACTGGACCGTGCTGCAGCGGATCGTCCACCCGATCGAGGAGGACGACGAGCCCGGCGACGACTCAAGAGCTTCTTCCCAGTGATCCAGGAGAAGTAGTGAAGCGGCTTGCGACCGCGCGTCCCAGACAGACGCGCGGTCGCAGCCATAGTCCTCAGGGCCAGCCCGGCGCTAGCGCCTCGCGGTGAGTCCCTGTAGAACGACCTCGATCGGCGAACGGTGCTTACTGCCGTCCCCGTTCGACGAGCCTTGGGCGCGCTGGATCCCGTCGGCGATCTCGCCAACTTGCGCGCTGACTTTCCCGACCTGTTTCGCCGCCTTCGCCAGGTCCTTGGTGTTGACCTTGACCTTGGGTTTCTTCGGCATCGCGGCTTTGAGGTTTTTCATGCCGACTTTGTGCTTGCGGCCGCCTTTGGACGCCGCTGCGAGTGCCATCGCGCCACCTGCACCAGCGATCGCGGCCCCACCGGCGACGAGCGGCACTTTCGCTTTGCTCGCGACTTTGCCGACGGTCTGACCGGCGCCGCCGACCGCGTTGCGCACGGCCTCGACAGGGCTGGAGCCGCCGCTGGCGCCGTTGCTCGAGCCGTTCGAGCTCGGCGATTTCGCTTTCGAGCCGGACGATCTAGAGCTCGACGATTTCGGTTTCGCGCGTTTCGCCGATTTCGTTGCTTTCGGTTTGGCGCTTTTCGCTTTCGCTTTCGATTGGCTTTTGGGCTGCGCCCTTTTCGACTGGGTGCTGGGTTTCGATTTCGACTGCGATTTCGGTTTCGCTTTCGATTTGCTCGAAGCGCCCGCGCTTTTCGATGCAGATCGTTTTTTGGGTTTGGTTTCCGCCATTTCTCTCTCTCCTCGGGGGTGTCCCTATTAGGTCAGGTACCCAATCCAATGGCGGTAAATCACGCTGAGTGCGGCTAAATCAGCATGAATGGATGCTTGCGGCGCTCCTTACGACCTCGAACGCGCTGCCGGGGATTCGCTTCAGCTGGTCGAGGTTCTCGTCATTCCAGCGACGGTCGCTGCTGCCGGAGAAGAACCAGTTGGAGCCGTTGTCGGCGACGATCAGGCCGTAGCGCTTCATCGCCAGGGCGATCGTCTTCGCCGGGCCGCTGAAGCCGCCCAGTCCGTAGCCCGCCTTCAGCCGCAGGCGCAGACCCATCGGCGGCGCAGCCGGATTCGAGGTGTCACCGGCGCAGTGGGAGGCGGGATGGACCCAGGCGTCGCGGGTGCTGTCGAAGGTGACGCGGATCGCGTGGTCGAGGTGGCCGGCGGCGACTTCGTCGTAGCGGACGAGGCCAGGGAAGATCGGCAGGCCGGCGGCGTCGGCCGAGGTCCATCCGTCGGGACGACGCGCGGCCGAGCGCAGGTCCCATTCGGCCCCCGAGTCGGCGTTCCAGTGCGGCTTCGGCTTGGCGACGTAGAAGGCGCGGTAGAGCTCGTAGAGCTTGCAGGCTGAGCGGTCGACGACGAGCACGTGGCGATCGCCGTCCGAATCGTTGTCGCCCTCGACCGGCGCCTTCGCTGGGACCGGGAACGGCCCGGGATCGCTCTCGTCGCCATAGGCGGTGTAGTGGATCGGCAACTGCAGCTGGCCGACCCCGACGACCGAGTAGGGAAAGCCGTACGCGCGGGGCGAGCCGAAGTCGGGGTGCAGGTGGTCGCCGCCGTGGGAATCGATGTAGGCGATGTAGGCAGAGGAGCGCGGATCGCGCGGCGCCTTCGAGATGTCCTGGTTCCAGGCAGCCTCGGTCGACAGGGACGGCGCGCGCGGCGAGAGTGAAGCGGGCGGCTGCGGAAAGACCGAGCACGACCCAAGGTCGGGGTGGGGGCCGCCAGCCGAGGCTTGTCCCTCGAGCGCCCCGCCGGCGAGCGTCGTCAGGGCGAGTCCGAGCATCGCCAGCCAGCGCAACCGACCTTGAACACAGCCGGCTGTGGCAAAAGTCGGATGCGGCACCCCGCTGACGTTAGTCGGGCTCGGCCGTCCCGTAAATCGCTCTCAGCCAGATGTCCACGAGCACGTCGAGGACCCGGTCCTCGTCGAGGGAGGGGGACTCGTCGTTGAAGGTGGCGTACTGGACGCGCTCGTTCATCTGCACGAGGGCGATCGCGATGTCGCGGGCGGGTTGGCCGGGCGGGGCGGCGCCGCGGGCGCGCTCGGCTTCGATCACCGCGGTGACGTCGGTGACCCAGCCCTCCATCACCTGTGACCAGAGCTCGCGCGCCTCCGGATTCCGCATCCGCAGTTCGGCCGCGGCGAGGGTGACGGCGCGGCGGGAGCTGAAGGCTCCGTATAGATCGGAGAGGGCCTGCCGCAGCCCGGCACGCAGTTCCCCTTCGGCCATCGTCGCCAGTGCCTCTTCCCGGCTGCCGGCCGCGGCGGCGACGAGGCGGTCGATGATGGTGAGGACGACCGCATCCTTCGAGGGGAAATAGAAGTAGAAGGTGGGGCGGGAGATGCCGGCGCCCTTGGCGAGATCGTCGACCGAGATCTCGCTCAGCGGCCGCTCCTCTAGGAGGCGCTCGGCGGTCTCGAGGATCGCCCGCTCGCGGTCGTCGCCGCTGGCGCGGGCGACGCGGCGACCGCGCCCGGCGGGCGCTGGTTTCGTTTTGGAAGTGGCGGGCATGTGTGAGCCATGCTACATAGCGTCGATAATTTCGACAAGCGGTTGAATCTCTCGACATGGTGTTGATAAAGTTCCGGCAGTGAGCAATCTGCCCCAGGAGAACCCCATGCCCGACGCCCTCAGTGAGCACGACCGTGAGCACGTCAACGTCCTGATCGTCGGAGCCGGCCTTTCCGGCGTCGGCGCCGCCGTCCACCTGCAGCAGAACTGCCCCGAGAAGAGCTACGCGATCCTCGAGGCGCGCGACTCGATGGGCGGGACCTGGGACCTCTTCCGCTATCCCGGCATCCGCTCGGATTCCGACATGTACACGCTCGGCTACTCGTTCAAGCCGTGGCGGGGCGAGAAGTCGATCACCGACGGCGAGTCGATCCTCGACTACATCAAGGAGACTGCGCGCGAGTACGGGGTGGAGGACCACATCCGCTTCCGCCACAAGGTCGTCGCTGCCGAGTGGTCGAGCGCTGAGGCGCGCTGGACCGTCCGTGCCGAGCGCGACGGCGAGCCGGTCGAGCTGACCTGCGATTTCCTCTACGGCTGCACCGGCTACTACCGCTACGACGAGGGCTTTACGCCGAAGTTCGAGGGGACCGAGCGCTTCGGTGGGCAGATCGTCCACCCGCAGCACTGGCCCGAGGACCTCGACTACGACGGCAAGCGCGTGGTCGTGATCGGCAGCGGCGCGACGGCGATGACGCTGGTCCCGGCGATGGCCGAGCGCGCTGGCCACGTGACGATGTTGCAGCGCTCGCCGACCTATGTCGTCTCCCGGCCGGCCGCCGACCCGATCGCCCGCGTCCTCCGCCGCCTGCTGCCGGAGAAGCTCTCCTACGAGCTAACCCGCTGGAAGAACGTCCTGCTGATGCTGGGCAGCTACAAGGTCAGTCGCCGCTGGCCGCAGGTCGTCAAACGGGCGGTGCGCAAAGGGCTCGAGCAGCAGCTGCCGGCGGGCTATGACATCGACACCCACTTCAAGCCGCGCTACAACCCCTGGGACGAGCGCCTCTGCGTCGTCCCCGACGCCGACCTCTTCAAAGCGATCCGTAGCGGCAAGGCCGAGGTCGTCACCGACCACGTCGAGACCTTCACCGAGAAGGGCATCCGCCTGCAATCAGGGCGCGAGCTCGAGGCCGACATCATCGTCACCGCGACTGGGCTCAACCTGCTCGTCTTCGGCGGCATGCAGATCCTCATCGACGGCAAGGAGAAACAGCTCTCCGAGAGCGTCGGCTACAAGGGGATGATGTTCTCGGGCGTGCCCAACCTGGCCCTGGCGCTCGGATACACGAACGCCTCCTTCACCCTGAAGACGGACCTGGTCGCCGACTACATCTGCCGCCTGCTCGAGCACATGGACGCGCACGGCTACCGCGTCGCGACGCCGCGCGCCCCCGGCCCCGCGGTCGAGGTCGAACCCTTTATCGACCTCAAGTCCGGCTACGTCCTGCGCTCCCTGGACCAGCTGCCGAAACAGGCGGCGACGCGGCCCTGGCGCCTGCACCAGAACTACGCCCAGGACATTCGCCTCCTGCGCAAGGGCCCGATCGACGACGAGATCGAGTTCTCGCGCGGAGCGGCCGCGGCGCCGCGGCGCGAGGCGCCGGTCGAGGTCGCGGCCTAAGCCGCCGGGACGATGGGCGTCGCTGAGGCAGTCGCTTCCGTCAGCGGTCCGCTCAGTGAGGAGGAGGCCGCGGGCCTGCCGGCGCCGCCGGTCATCCAGCTGCCGCAGCCGGTCCAGCTGCTGCGCTTCAACCAGCGCCAGATCGAGTTCGTCTTCGGAGCGCGCCGCCGGCTCGGCGACGTCTTCGCGATGGAGACGCCGGAACCGCTGCCGCTGGTGATCACCAGCCTGCCCGATGACGTGCGCTCGCTCTTCACCGCGAAGCCCGAGGAAGCGCCCTCGCTGGCCGCCGAGTCGCCGCTGCGGCCGATCGTCGGCCCGGACTCGGTCCTGACCTCGCTCGGCGAGCGCCACATGCGCCAGCGCAAGCTGCTGCTGCCGCCGTTCCATGGCGAGGCGATCGAGCACTACACGGCGGCGATAGCCGAGGCGGCCGAACGCGAGATCGACAGCTGGCCGTTGGACGAGCCGTTCGCGCTGGCGCCGCGGATGCAGGCGATCACGCTCGACGTGATCATGGCCGGGATCTTCGGGATCGACGGCAGGCCGGCGCCGCGCAGCGCCGAGGGGCGCCTGCGGGCGACGATCAAAGCGCTGGTTGAACTCTCGACCAAGCCGGTCGCCCAGGTCGCCGAGCTGATGAACGTCCGCCGCGAGGAGCCGGTCGGCATCACCCGCCTCGGCCGAGCCCTGCTCGACCGCCGCATGGATGCGGTGATCGTGCGCCGGCGCCGCGCGAACCTAGAGGGGCGCCGCGACATCCTCTCGCTGCTGCTGCAGGCGCGCGGGGAGGAGGGCGAGCCGCTGACCGATGCCGAAATCCGCGACGAGCTCCTGACCCTGGTGCTGGCCGGGCACGAGACGACCGCGAACTCGCTGGCCTGGGCCTGGGAGCGCCTCGTCCGCACCCCGGACGCGCACGAGCGCCTGGTCGCCGCGGTCCGCTCCGGCGACGGGGCGGAGGAGGCGGTCGAGGCGACGATCACCGAGACGATGCGCTCGCGACCGGTGGTGCCGATCGTCGGCCGGCGCGTCAAGCGCCCCTGGCGCCTTGGCGAGTACGCCGTCCCCGCCGATACCCCGGTCCTGATCAGCATCCTCCTCCTGCACCACCGCGAGGACCTCTATCCCGAGCCCTACGAGTTCCGTCCCGAGCGCTGGCTCGAGCGCAAGCCGGGGACCTACGAGTGGCTCCCCTTCGGCGGCGGCATCCGCCGCTGCCTCGGCGCGGCGCTGGCGATGGCCGAGCAACGCGTAGTCCTCGAGACGATGGCCCGGCGGCTGGACCTCGAAGCAGCCGAGCCCGAGCCCGAGCGCGCCCTCCATCGCAACGTGACGATGATCCCTCGCCACGGCGCTCGGGTCGTGATCCGTTCCCGGCGCGCCTGAGAGAAGTTGTGCGGGTGACCGGTCGGACCCTGCCGATAGTGCTGTTTGCCCACCCGCTGGGTCTGGAGCTACGGGCGATGCACGAGGAGCTCGGAGCCGGTCCGATGTCCTTCCCGATGAGCGGTCTAGGAGAGGTAGACGTTTACCGGCTCGAATCCGCCTCGGGAATGTTGTTCGATGTCGCTGTGGTTCTCTGCGGTGAGGGCAATGTGGTGGCCGCGGGGGCTGTGGCTACGGCGTTGACTGTCCTCCGTCCCGACCTCGTCGGTCTGTCCGGCATCGCCGGAGGGCTAAAGGACGTCGAGGTGGGGGACGTCGCATTGGCGACCAAGATCGTCTACACCGAGCCGGGCCGGGCGGAGGCGCGCTTCAAACCTCGTGGGGATCGTGAACGGGCGAGCCGTGAGATGCGGGATCTGCTCCACCGAGTCGGAACTGTCGATGGAATTAGAACGGTCGCCGGCACGATCGCCTCGCAAGAGAAGGTTCTGGTCGACCTGAGGGCCACCGACTACCGCCGTATCCGCGATTACGCGAGCGATGCAATTGCCGTCGATACTGAGTCCTGGGGGCTGGCGGGGACTGCAAAGGACCATCGGGTCGAGTGGGTGGTTTCCCGGGGCATCAGCGACAAAATCAAAGGCAAGGGAGATGAGGACCCACAGGAGCAGGCTGCCCGCCGGGCCGCTCGGGTCTTGCTGAACATCACCGAAACATGGCTCGACCGTTTCATGGCGGTAGCGCCGCGTACGGGAGGCGTCGGCTTGCCTGTCACTCGTCAGGTGACGCTGCCCCCCGGATGGCAGCCAAGTCCGGATGTGGAACGTATATCCGACGCACTGGAAGAGGCCAGGGCCATCGTGGTGTTGGCCCCTCGCGGAGCGGGCAAGAGCACTCTTGCGCGAGCTTTGCGCCTCGGTCGCCAGCGCGTACTGGGGCAGCAGGTCGCTGCTCTCGCCGAGTTCGCTCCCACCGATGATGTCGAATCCATCGCGCGGCGACTCAGCGACGAATTGGTCGCCCAGATACCGATGTTTGCCCAGATCCGCAGGGCTTTCGAGCTGCGCCGTACCTTCGAGGAGGTAGACGCCATGGCTCCCTGGATGCGACTTGTGGTGGGCCCGCTCGCGGAAATGCGCGGCGACGTGCCAAGTGTTTTGTTCCTGCTTGATGGCCTAGAGCGCCTGCCTCCAGCCGCCTTCGAGAGCGTGCTCGAAATGATGAGCACGCTTCAGTCCGGTCTCGGCGGGGCACACGCTCGCACTGTGGCCTTCGCCCGACACGCGTTGACGGACCAGCTCGAAGGCGCCGCGATAACTCTCGACCCTCCTACCGCTGAAGCGTTGAGTGCATACGCGGCGGTTCGGATATCGGATCCGTCTGCACGAGCTGAACTGATCGCCCGTGACCCGGCCTCATGGCTCGAGGCAGATCAGGCGGCTGCCGCTTTAAACCGAGGGGAGATGCTCGCACCGCGGTCCGAGTCGGTCTCCGAGCGTACGCGCAGTGTTTGGCGAGACCGGGTGACTCAGATAGCCCACCGTTCCCCAGCGACTGGGTCGATACTCGCGATCCTGGCTCCGATACCGCGGGTGACGGAGTTGCCTGAGGACCTTGTCGGTGCGGCCCTGCTTTCGTTGACCGGGCAGCTGGTTCCTCTCGAGCCTTTGGTCGCAGAGGTGTCCGATCTTGTCGTAAGTGAGCAGCGGGACAGCGGAAGGCGCTTTCGTTTGGTTCACGACCTTTTGGCCGAAATCATCGACGAGGACCTGGCGGAGTTGCTCAACGTCGATGCTGCTCGCGATGCGCTGGTTGAGGCCAACCGGCAGGCCTTAGGTTCGGACATCGGCTTTGGGTTGTCCCAGTTGATCGCAGAGGTCGAGGCAGAGGGGCTGCTGCGGCAGGGAGAACCGGTAGCTGCGGCCAGTCGGATCAGGCGTTCATTGTTCGGCGCCGCGACTGACAACGTCATGCGTCTGGAATGGTGGATCAAGCGGCTTGGGCAGTCGGAACTCGCTGCCGCGAGTGAGGCCGTATTGCATCTGCGGGTGGCAGTGGCCCATGAGGAACTCGAACTGCAGGCTCCAGGACAAGCAGTCGAGACTGCTGAAAGCGTGGTGGCCGAAGCAAGGGACTCGCGTGAAGCGCGGATGCAGTTGCTGGCCCGTACCTTGCTTGCCACCGCGGTTGGACGCTTCGGTGACAACCGGCGGGCTTCGGGGGAACTGCGCGCGGTCATTGCCGACATGAAGACCACCCCAGACCTCGATCCTTGGGATCTGATGCAGGCAGAGCTGGAGCTTGCATACACCGAGGCACTAGCTGAGGCGAACCCCGAGCGAGCGACTGAATTGGCGGCAATTGCCAAGGAGCGCTTTGCCGACTTGGCGGCCCGAGCGGATGCGCTGTGGGGGCCAGGAGACGAGCACACTCTCAACGCTCGTCACAACGAGGCGTTTTTCACTGGTAGAAGCGGTTTTCCGGAAGGGGCGGTAAGCCTCTACGAAGACCTCCTGCCCGATTCAGTTGCCTTCCGCGGGGCGCTCTACAAAGAGACGCTGACGATCCGGCATGAGATCGCTTTTTGGACCAGCGAAAGTGGAGATCTTAAAAAAGCGCTGGAAGATTTCGAAGCACTGCTGCCGACCCGTCTCTCCGTTTTTGGGGAGACCCATCCCCGCACGCTGCTCAATCGGTTGCACATCGTGCGCATACGCGGAGAGCTGGGTCACTCCGATGCGGTCATGCAAGCGGGGGAGTTGGTGCGCGATTGCTTGTTCGCTCTAGGCAAGGACCATGAAGTAACTGCCCGAGCCCTTGCTCTCCTGTCCCAGTTGACCGGGAGCTGACCATCCTTCCCAAGAAGGTGGGGGCTTGCTAGCCCGCTCCTGACGCAGGTCAGCGAGTGGCGTCTTCGTGCTGCTCTTCCCAGGCGCGGGCGAGAGCGATGCGTTCCATGATCGTCGGGTGGTCTTCGAACAGGGTGGAGACCACGCCTGAGGGGTCCGGGTTGGCGAGGCTCTTTTCGGCCAGCTTCTTCATCACGGCGCGGTCGGTGGCGGGTTCGCGCGTCGCTTCCAGGGCGGCCCAGTCAGCGGCGGCCTCTTCGCGCCGGTAGGCGCTGTTCAGCAGCGGCGTCGCGATCAGCTGCGCGACGATCAGGATCAGCAGTGCCAGCGGCACCGCCTCCGGGCGGGCGAGGCCGCCGCGCCGTCGCGTCAGCAGCGCCAGCAGGCCGAGGACGGGTAAGAGGTAGATCGCGATCCAGCCGATCCGCTTCAGCGGGTCGTCGTGGGCAAGGTGGCCGATCTCGTGGGCGAGGACGAGGCGGACTTCGGCGGGGCTGAAGCCGTCGTGCAGGAGGGTGTCCCAGAGGAACACGGTGCGGCTCGGGCCGACGCCGGTCGACATCGCGTTCGGCGCGGTGGTGAACTTCCTCACTTCCTGGACCCGGAGCCGGGCTTCCGGCGCCCCCTCGATCCGCTCCAGCGCCCGGGCTTCGCTGACCAGCCGCGGGTTCTGCAGTGGCGACGTGTCGGGGACCAGGTACGGGGTGACGAAGGTGAAGGCCAGCGCCAGCGCGGCAAAGGCCGGCACCGCCACCAGCCACCACCAGCGCCGCAGCGCTCCAGCCAGGCCCATCATCACCGCGAACCCGAGGCTGACGAAGACGAACTCCGAGCCGAGGGTGAAGAAGCTGTTCAGCAGGTGGGTGAGGTATCCCTGGTGGGCGACGTTATGGCGCCGTTGCCACCACAGCGCCGCCAGGTCGAAGGGGACCTCGGCGAGCCAGACGACCGCGAAGCCGAGCATCGCCAGCAGCAGGCCGGTGCCGACGCGGCCGGCCGCCGACTCGCGCGCCAGCTTCGCGCCGTGGCGTGCGTAGAGGGCGAGGACGGCGACGAGAGTGACCGTCGCGAGCAGGGAGAGGACGGTGAGGAAGCGCTCGTAGGAGGCGCTGCGGTCGAGGAAGGAGGCGCTGAAGTATTCGTGCGGGTCGAGGTGGGGGAGGTCGAGCGACGGCAGCGGGGCGGAGTTCCAGAGCGCGTGGACTCCCCAGGCCCAGGCCGCGGCGACGATCGCGATCACGGCCGCCATCGCCACCGTCTCGCGGCTTGGCCGGGTCATTGGACCGGGACGGGAGGCGGCGGGGTTGGCGGCGGCGCGACTTCGCGGCAGGGGCCGCTGTAGGGGTAGGTGCCGGTCAGCAGTAGGACGTAGCCGCTGAACTGGGAGAGGTAACGCAGGGCGAAGGCGCCGAGGTTGCGCAGGCCGACCGGCATCTGGGCGGTGAAGAGGCCGGCGAACCAGCCGAGCACGGAGACAACGAAGAGGACCTGGCTGAAGACGCCGGCGAGGAGCAGTGCCGGGAAGGCGAGGACGAGCCGGAAGAAGACGGTCCAGCGGTTCTGCGGCACCCGCTCGGCGACGTGCAGTTCGACCGGGTAGGAGCCGGCGGCGCCGGCAAAGCCGGGGAACGGGTTGCCGACCAGGTGGAGGAAGGCGAGGACGTGGGTCTGGTAGCGGACGTAGCGGGTGAGGAAACGGTGCAGCGAGGCCGGCGCGGTGCCGGTGAAGAGGAGCGCGAACCAGCTGCCGATCGCGGCGAGCAGGGCGAGGACGCCCCAGAGGGTGAGCCAGACGAGGTGGGGAGCGGCCAGTGCCAGCCGGAAGAAGACGGTGAGGCGGCTGCGGCGGAGCCCGTCGGTCACCTCCATCCGGAGCGGGTCCGAGCGGGTCGGCAGCGGGCCGATCGCGGTCTGCGGGTCGCTGTCGGGGTACTCGTCGGTGACCAGGAGCAGGTATCCCCAGGCCTGGGCCCAGTAGGAGAGGACGTAGGCGATCAAGTCCCGTAGGCCGCGGTGCATGCGCCCGCGGGCGAGGGCGAAGAACCAGGCGAGGAGGGCGGCGGTGCCGATTAGGCCGCCGAAGCCGGGCCGGCTGCCGCCCCATACCGCCTGCCCGCCGCTGCCGGAGCCGAAGAGGACGGCGAGGAGGAAGAAGGCGGGGAGGACGAGGACGATCCGGAAGCCGACGCTCCAGCGGTTCTGCGGGACCGGCGCCTCGGTCTCGAGGTCGACCGGGTAGCCGGGCTTGCCGTCGAAGGCGGGCAGCGGCTCGGCGGCGAGGTTGAGGTAGGCGAAGGTGTGGACGCCGAAGCGGACGTAGCGGGCGAGGAAGTCCTGCAGCGGCGCCGGCGGGCGGCCCTCGAAGAGGGTCGCGATCCAGGTGACGAAGGCGACGAAGAAGGCGACGACCGACCAGAACGCGAACCAGATCAGGAAGGGCAGGGAGAAGATCAGGCGGAAGAAGACGGTCCCGCGGCTGCGCTCGAGGTTGTCGGTGAGGACCAGCCTCACTGCGGCGGCGGGGGGTACTGCGGCGGCGGGGGGTAGGCGGGGGCCGGCGCGTAGGAGGGGGCCGGCGGTGCCGCGGCGCGGAGCTGCTCCTCGCGCTCGGTAATCCGGTTGACGACGTGGATCGCCAGCATGATCCCGGCGAGGGCGACGAGGCCGCCGATGATGTCGATCGTCGTCCCGGTCTTGATCTGGCTGAAGCCGTCGGTCAGGCCACCGAAGACCCGCAGCTTGTTGTAGCCGGAGCTGGTCGTCTGCTGGCCGAAGTAGAGGAGGACGCCCTGGGTGAGGAACAGACCCCACCACCAGTGCAGGAAGCTCGGGACCGGCACCGCCCTCCAGCCGCTGGAGACCTCGGCGCCGGGCTCGCTGCCGCGCCAGACGTCATTGGCGATCTGCTTCGGCCGCCACATGCCGAGGATCGGGACGAACCAGCCGCCGATCGCCCAGCCGTTCCCGTAACGCAGGTTTGCGACGCCGAGCCGGCGCAGGTTCTTGTAGGCCTGGAAGAACCAGGCGATGAAGAGCCCGGCACAGACCAACAGGAGGACGCTGTAGATGCCGACCCAGCGCGAGAAGTCGCGGTAGCCGCCTTCGATGTTGCCGCCCCCGTCGGTCAGGCCATGCAGATGCAATGCCGCCAGCATCCGGAGCACGACCAGCACCGCCAGCAGACCGAAGCTGACGTACACGCACCAGGCCAAGCCGGTCAGGTCCCGCGGCTGGTCTCCCGCATCGACGACCCGATGCGTGCCATAGCCAAACGCCTGCTGGTGCGCCTCCACCTGCGCGCTATCGGCGCCCGACCCGATCTTCCTTAATCCGCCCACCTCCAGGCAAAATCCTTCCCAGCCCCGGCGCCCACCCCCAGCCCGCAAGCTCGCTAGATTCCAAGACCACGCGGTGGCAGTAGCTCAGTTGGTAGAGCTCCGGCTTGTGGTGCCGGCGGTCGCGGGTTCGAATCCCGTCTGCCACCCCTAATCGAATCCCCTGCAAATCGGCTGTCGGGATCGGCCGAGTCGGTTCAAACCGGGACCCAAATCCGCTCCCGATCAGGCAGTGACTGCCTGATCGGCTGCAAAGAGGAGCCGCTGAACGCGATTGACGCGCCTGGACCTATTCCCCCGGCATGCCTGCTCGTGCGGGATCTTCTAGCCAGCGGGCTACCGTTTCCACAAAGTCCCACACATCGCCGGTCGTCGGTTCAACATAGGCGGGATCGCCAATCGCACCGAGACGGGTTAGCATATCCGTTAACCATCGCTGCTTATTAGTACAGCCAAGCTGCGGCAGCCAATTCTCGAGCTCCCCGGCCTCGATAATGAAGATGCCAATCCGGGCGAGTTCTTGGATCGCAATTTGCACGGTTTCACGTTGTTGATCCGTCAGGGCACTGATCCCTTCGCTCTTTGCGCGCCACGGTGCTCCTTTGGCTGGACGCCCACATTCAACGATTGCATCGCGAGCTTCGCTTCTTACCTGGAGAATCCGGTTCCGGTCCTCGGTTGAAAGATTGGCCATCGCAACCAGATCGGGCCATGCTGCATCCTCGGTGAGGGTGTCAAGGTCGAGGATTACTGCAGATGGGACCCCCGCCTCGCGAAGCGGTGTGGCTAGGTTGACGGTCGTCTGCCAGTTTTGGGCGTTAAGGAAGACGGAGTCGAGAGCACCGTTCTTACCCTCAGCGGTTCCGAGGCGCCGATTGATCTCCTCGTAGAAAGCGCGATCGCTATCTGCCTCGCAAATTACTGCCGACCGAGCAAATAGGGCATCGAGGGCATCGGCCGATCGTAGGAGCGGCTCGCGAGAAAGTCGTCCTACCTTCTCTGCTTCGAGGACGTGGCAGGAAGGGACGCTGCGTGGATATTCCAGGCGAACGACCGTAGTTTGCGGAACCTCGGCAAGGCAGCCAAGCAGAAAGTCGGCGCTATGGGTAGCGCAGATTAGGCGGGCGTCGCGTTCGCGTGCAATGCGTGCAAGGTTTGCACCCAAGCGGCGACTAAGCGTGGGATGGAGGAAAGCCTCTGGCTCATCGATGAGGAGGAGCAGATGAGGAACAGTGGCTAGCGCTGCCACCAATCCACAAAAAACCTGTACCCCATCCGAAAACTCCTCTAGTGGAGTCGATGCCTGCAGAAATTCAACGGCCTCTGCGCTGGTGCTCTGACGAAGCTCGTTTGGGATAGGAGTGTCGCTGAGGGCTGGCTGAAGCTGAGGCGGGTTGAAGGTTTGGATGACTAGATGCCGCTCGAATGCGGCGTAGATCATGGAGTCAACCTCTTCAAATAGTGCGGGGTCTCGCTCGATGGCCATCCAGTGGCTGGTCGGTGGAGCATTGAGCCTTCCAGTTTGGGTAGCTCCGGCTAAATGGAAACGCTCACGTCCATTGAGGGCCACCGAGTAAGGCCCCAAAATTTTGGCTCCAACCATCTCCGGCGGACGTAAGTCAGGATTCAGTTCTTCAAGAGAGATATGTAGCCGTCCCTCTTCGTTGCCTCCTACGATTGCAAGTGGAAAGGTCCGGATTCGGACCGACGTCCCATCGGTGCCTTCAGTGCGGGGCTCTAGGAAATCAAGAGCGGCTTGTAGCGACTCGGGGTACTCCATATCGATGGCATCAACGATGACACCCCCCGTCCACCCGCCCGGCATCGGTATCTGATTACCGCGGCTGGCGTACTCCTGTAGATCCCGAAGAGTTCGACTCTTGCCGCCGTTGTTAGGTCCTACCAACACGGTGACTGGACCAAGATCCACCGTGGTTGGTCCCGAATCGGGACGTGGCCCAAACCGCAATCGGATTCTGTCAACGCGGGCAATACTCATATTGAGCGGCAGACAGACTAACGCGATCAGAAGAGCTGGGTCTGACTTCTTCGGCGGGGGCGAGGCCAGCTGAGCTCGTCGCGTTCTAGCTAGCGTCTGTAGTCAGCCACCCATTCGAATGGGCTTCGCTCCCGCATGAAGGTAGCCGCGGACGTTTCGGTGCTCGGCAAACTCTTGTCCAACCTCACAAGCCGTGGAGTTTCGTTGGAACAAAGGCTAGGGTCAACCATCGCCGGTTCGAACCCGGTCAGCCACTCCCTCAAACCGGGGGTAGGCCCGATCAGGCAGTAAACCCCTTTATTGCCAGGACACTCCGACAATCGCCGAATATCCCCCGCATATCGAGATTCGGCGGCACGGATCGCGAGGGCCGCAAAGCCGCTGGTAATGCGGAATCCGGGCAAGTCTCCGCGGGAAGCCGCCTAATTGTGGTGCCGGCGGTCGCGGGTTCGAATCCCGTTTGCCACCCTCTTGAAGTTGCTGCAAGGGAGGGACTTTGTCATGTGGACATCGTGCTACCTTGTCCACATGACCGAGACGGCCAATGTGTCCGTGCGCATGAACAGCGAGACGGCGGCGCGTATTCGTGCTCGTGCCGAGGCGCGCGGGGAACGGCTCTCTGATGCGTTGCGTCGTTATGCGGAGGAGGGAGACCGGGCTGAGACCCATCCGGGGATCGTCTTCCGCTCCGGTCCCGCGGGGCGCCGGGCGGGCCTTGCAGGCGGTCCCGACGTCTGGGAGATCTGCTGGCTAGCACGGCAGCGTGGCGGCGGGAAGCAGGTTGCCGAGCGGGTCGCGGAGGATCTCTCGCTTACTCCCGACCGGGTTGCGGTGGCTCTCCGCTATGCGACTGAGTTTCCGGAAGAGATCGACGCCCGGATCGAGTTGCACGAGCGCGAAACCGCCCACTACGGGGCGCTCGCCAACGACTGAACCGCTCTGCTTGGCGAGTGAAGCTACTGCTGGATGAGATGTACCCCGCCCGCTTGGCGCAAGCGCTGCGCGAGCGGGGCGCGGACGCCGAGGGGGTCGACGAGCGGGGCCCGTTGCGCGGGCTCGCTGACGAAGAGCTTCTGATGGTTGCTGCTCGTGAGGGACGGGCGCTCGTCAGCGAGAACGTCGCCGACTTCATGCGCCTCTACGGCGAGTGGGGCGCTACCGGCCGCCGGCATGCCGGAATCGTGATCGCGCTCTCTTCGCGCTTCTCGCGCACTCCTGCGGGCTATGAGGTTCTTGTGGACTCGCTGGTCGACCTCTGCGCCGGGCGCTCTGGAGATGAGGCGCTGGCCGACGCGGTCCACTTTCTCGTTCGCTCGCCGAAATAAAAGTCGGCCGCGATAGCGAGCGAGAATCGGGCGTTCCGAATTAGGATTGGCGCCGGTTGAGGAGGGCGGGACGCAACGACGGGGGGCCGGTAGGGCGGGAGCCTGATCGCGTGGATGTGCTGCGGGCGGCGGTGAGCAGTGCTGAGGCGGGTCGAGGGAAGATGCTGTTGATCAGCGGGCCGGCTGGGATTGGGAAGACCCATCTGCTGCAGGCGGCGGCTGAATCCGCTCGGCCGGGTCTGGTTCGGTTGTTCGCGCGTGGCACGGAACTGGAGCGCGACATGCCGTTTGGCCAGCTCGGCGACGGCACCACGACCGATAGCACGACCCCGGTGGAAGTCATCGGTTTCGCGGAAGC
This sequence comes from Solirubrobacterales bacterium, assembly GCA_035551255.1. Classification (GTDB taxonomy): domain Bacteria; phylum Actinomycetota; class Thermoleophilia; order Solirubrobacterales; family 70-9; genus VAYN01. The sequence goes on along the minus strand of DASZNP010000025.1, from coordinate 26,182 downwards.
CGGTGGTCCCGCCAAGGGCCGGCCAGACGATCAGCTTCCCCGCTCCGACCGGCGTCAAGGTCGGCGACCCGGACTTCGACCCGGGGGCCATCGCGAGCTCGGGCCTGCCCGTCACCTACACCTCCCAGACCACCTCCGTCTGCACGATCGTCTCCGGCAAGGTCCACCTACTCGCCGCCGGCGAATGCAAAGTGACCGCAGAACAGGCCGGCGACTCCGACTACAACCCCGCGCCCAGCGTCCAGCGCTCCTTCACCGTCGCGCCCGCAGAAGAACCTACGCAGCCCAAACGCCGCTGCCCGAGCATCCCCATTACCTCCTCGACGCCGCTTGAAAAGGCCTGTAGCAAGGGGCGGTGATCACACCGCCGAGCTGATGTGGGGCGCCTTGTGGGAGGCGGGTGTAACAGGGGCGGCTGCTGACACGATGCTCAGGCCTTCGATCGCTATGGCGTAGATCCGGATCGGTCCTCGACTCGTATCTAGGGGTGGAAGATCGAGATGGGGGGTGGGCTCACCGTGGCTGTCCATTGGCCACTGTATGAGCTCCGTCTGACCGGGAAACGAACGAACGACATAGGCTGCTGCTTCCCACGCATCCGGATCCGCGATCGGTTGCCGGGAGATGCGAGGTAGGGTCAGCGAGAAGAATCCAGCTCGAGAGGGAGGGATATCTTCCACGTCACTGCAATAGGGGCACATCCGGAACTCGCGCGGCTCTTCGGCTCCAATGGTTATTGTTTTCGGATGACTACGCCATCCGCAGTAGGGACAGGTCACAAATCTTGCGGATGTGCGAGTGACTGCGAGCGGCCCCCAGGCCTCGAATAGCCTGGCTTTGGTAGTTCCGAGGTGTTCTATCGCCGCCTTGCGGATTCTTCTTCCGGGCTCGCCGTGAACCGCCTCTTCTTTGTCCGCGGCCCTTTCGATCTCGTCCACCCCGGACAGCAAGGCCTGCGAAGTGCGCATCCCCTTTTCGCGGGTTTCGGTCTTCACGTCCATGGCAAGCCGGCGAAGCAGTTCCAGGCCGGGAATCGGGGCATCCTTCGCCGTCTGGAGAGAGCGCTTCTCCTTCTGCCGCGACGCACTGTCTTGTTTGATCAGGGTCGCCGCTGGGGGCACAGCCCGCACGGCTGGGTCGCCGAACAGGAGGAAGTGATGTCCCATTTCTTTCGCAGTGGGGTTTTCCTCGAAGCGGGCGACGGCTCTGCCTACGGCTTCTCCGCTGGTGAGTGCGGCGATCAGCTCCTCCTCGATCGACCCGTTGAGGTTGAACGACAAGTCGGGCACCCCGATGATCGCGCCAATCCTGGGGTTGGATACGAGCGAGGGAAACGTCGTCCAGCGAGGGTCGACGATCTGGCGGCCGAACGAAACGCCGTGACAGGTGACGTTGACAAGTATCCGTCCGGCAAAGGCACTCGGTGGAATGAGAGCGCCGCTCGCCAGGGCCTCAGTCACAGGTTTATCCACGATCTTGCAATAACCCGTGTGAACACATTCGGGGGCCTGTTCCACATCGCCCGCCGGAACCTGTGAGCGTTGGCAGAGCGCTCCCACGCTGCCCAGCTCCTGGGAGATTCCGTCGCCATGCGTGGCGAGATGAAGGACGCCTGCGCCGGCGCTCACCTTCTTTGTCATCGCGTCGATTCCGTCCTTGGAGCGATCCCCTATCCCGAAGTACGCGGTTGGGGCTGGACCGTTGAGAACGGCTGCGCAGCTCGAGCTCAGGACCTGCATATGCAACTCAACCGCATCCCGACCCCAGACGATCCCAGGAGATTGCTTTTCGTACCGAAGGAGTGAAACCCACTGCAGCAGGTCTCGATCGAGCTCAGGACCGCAGGTCAACACCACCGCCAGGTTCTCGATCGAGTCGAGCTCCTCGACGCTCCTCGCTTCATAGCTCTGCCTCCCGGTCAGATGGGCGTAGAGCCCGGCCTCAGCTCCGCCCTCGTCGCCCAAACCGGCAACCACCTCGTCCTTGGTGGCCTCGACGACCCCTGGTACGGCTGACACCTCGACGATCCTGCCTCCGAAGACCTTCGCGACATCTCGCAACATCTCCAGCTCAACCGTCGAGTTGACCGGCCAAACCGGCTCTCCTTGGTCCGTCTTCAGAAACTCGATGTCGGGGTCGGGCGGTGCCGCGACTTTCAGATCCGCCTTTGTGGGGCGAGCGTTTAGGTTCGGGAGCCGAAACCGAAGAGGCGGCGGGTCGGTGCTGTCTTTTTGGCCTCTGGTTTGCACCGCCAGCCTTGAGTCACCTCTCAGGAGCCCCGGGCTCTACTGCAATCGATGACCGGCCCAGCATGCGGTCGAACCGATGCCTCAGGGCGAACGGAACGAATCGCTCGACGTGAAAGCCGAGCTGCTCATCGAACTCATAGATCACCGGATCCTTGCTCGCCAGGTCCGAAAGCCCCCGTGCTAGCTGCTCGAGGAACCCCGGAAACTGTGATTGGAGCGAATAGATCATGCTGTAGTACAGGTTCCGTCCGAGAGAGAAGCAGGGATACCGAGCGTCGTAATTCTCCAGCGAGTAGCGTGGAAAGCAGCCGTCGATGATTCTCTTCGGACAGAGCCAAAGTGGCGTCACCAAGGTCGTCGTCCCGATCTCGCGGACCGGGATCGGGGCCGGTTTCATGCCGGAGGAGACACGGTAGAGGCCCTCGCAGAGAATGTCCTCGAGATTCAGTCCCGTGCAGATGAATGACGAATCGAGCTCACGAGCTCTTTTGATCAGCGCCAGACGAATCAACAGGGTCCCGAGGAACTCGAAGTCGTCGCCTTTGAACTCACGCTCGAACCGTTCGATCAGCGGCATTGAATCGTGAGGTATTCCGAGAAGGTCCTTCACGCCCTTTTCGTCGACGACCGTCAACTCCAGTCCATAGTCTTCACAAAGAGCTTCCGCGCGCGGCACACCGGCATCCCAGTCCGGGATACCGGTAATTATCAGGGGGTGGATGGTGAGGTCGTGATCCTGTACCTGACTCAGGCCATAAAGAAGAGCATTGCTGTCTCCACCCCCGCTGACACCCACCACCAGGTCGGTCTGTTCCGGGAGGGAGCCATAGATCACCTCGCGCACCCGATCGGCGATCACCGAGCGGCACTCCTCGGGGCTCAGCTTCTTGAGAAAGACCTCTGACGTGCCCGTGTCGTTGTCGAGCCGCTGGTAGAAATACTCAGTGGCCTCTTGACCGGGATCTGAACTCTCCACCGTTTTGTAATTGGCGAGAGAGAAGATGAAGGGGTTAACGTTACGGTTGAAGTAGAGAAGGATTTCCTTGGTGTCGGAGAAGTCCTTGAGCTTCCGATCCAATGACGGCCGCAGCTCGGGCTCTCCGCCGGACGCCGGAACCGCGTAGGCCGAGATTGCCGACCAGGGAACGCCGTTTCTGGCGAGGACCTCTGCCAGTCGCTCATCGGGCTCCGCGTTGAGAACCTGGCGCCCGTGAGAGGTAACTATCGAGACCGCAGGAATGTAGTTGATGTCTGACATGAGATGAACGTCAGTCCTGCATCGTGTGGGTGAGTCGAAAGAAGTTGCGCCTCCCGACTCACCCGACAGCGTCAGATTGCGCCGGTCTCACATGAAGCGCCACAGATGATCTCTAGACCGTGCTTCGAGGCCGGAACCGAAGGGCTCTGAACTCGCAGCATCTCGAGGTCGGCGACGGTCATCGTCGTCGAAATCCCGTCTCCGGGCCGAATCAGATCAACCTGCTGCTCCTTGAGCGCGAACCCATTGCTTTTCTGGCTCTTGGATGCAAGCTGAGTCATGTCTCACCTCCTCCCCAATTAGTTGAATCGTCAAATAATGCTCGCGAAAAAAAGAACGCTCAAGATAAGTGGCTTAAGTTAGCATTCCGATGCGGCAAATGCACACGTTCTCTGCGGAAAATTCTCCGAGAAACCCCTTTGCAGGCGGTTTAGACATCCTGATGCCCGCCTATCTGGGCCGCGCTCCTTCGATTGAAAGGGTTGCCTCGCTCGTCCTCCGGACGGCCCACGATCTGTCGGGGCCGCTCCTCCTCCTCGGGCTCGATGGCGTTGGGTTCAATGCCGTCGAGGGCCTTTGGAATTGCAACGACATCGCTCGCCTGCGCTCGGTCATTCCCAGCACCAGCACCACCGCCTGGCTGACTGCGCTTACCGGCGCCGGCGTCGAAAGACACCTCGTCCCTGGGCTGTTCTTCAGACCGGGCGAAGGGTATGAGCCGATCAACATCGCCGAGGTCAAGCCAGGCGACCCCTCGTCCGACGGCTTGATTCCGGAGATTCCGACCTTGTTCGAGCGCCTACGGGAGGCGGGGATCGAGTCTCACACTTGCCTGGGGGGTTTGACCGCCTATCCGGGCATCTGGCGCGAGGCCCTGTTTAGAGGCTCCAACCAGATTCCCTCTCGCCGCTTTTCTTCGTTACGACCCGAGCCCGCTTTAGCTGTTGCCGCCGCTGTGGACGACGTCGACGACGTCCTCCGACAAGTCCCCACCAAATCGGTCGTCTTCGCTTATGTGGACCTCGACACTTCCGTCCATCAGTACGGCTACGACGAGAGGGTGATCGACAGCCTTCGGGCCATCGATGTCGCCGCATGTCGTTGGAGCGCAGAAGGAGCAACCGTGTTGGCCGTATCCGACCATGGGCAGGTACCGGTCTCCCCTTCTGAAGAAGCGGTGAGCGCTTGGGAGCGCCTCGAACGAAGTCCCTATGCAGCGGGGGCGGCTGGGGGCGCGGGGCGAGCTCGTTGGCTATATGCGGCTGCGGGTCGAGAGGACGAGCTCGTCGGCGAAGCCCAAGCGAAATTGGAGGAGTGGGCGGATGTATTCGACGTTCGACAGCTTCCCCTTAATCGCCAGCTCCGCTCGCGCCTCGGCGCCGTGATCGCGTTGGCCAAGGACCCGGGGTTCCCCCTGCCCGCCGGCCACCGGAACTGGGAGCACGGCGCGGCCAGCGAGGAAGAGCTCTTGGTGCCGCTTGCCTATTGGGGCGAGGAACAACTTCGCCTCCAGAGCATGCTGAGCGGCGAGGAATAGATGATCGACGCCTCTAGTCAGAGACTTGCCGTCGAAGCACATCAGCAATCGCCAAATGGGATGCTCGACCTTCGCACGAGCGGAGATGAGATCGACTTTCTGCGGCCGACCCTTGATGTGGTCTGGGCTTCCTGGCTGGAGGAGATCGGCGGTCCGAAAGCAACTTTGGAGATGGCGTCTGACTATGGGTTCGGCGATCCATATGGCGAGAAGAGGGGCGCTGCGACGCTCGCCGACCACCATGGCGCCAAGCTCGAAGCAGGGTCGATCACCTTCAGCGCCGGAATCTCGGCATTTCTGAGACAACTGGCAGAGGCGGGCGCGGGGGGAAGCGCTCTCGTCGAACGCCTCGGGCATCCGGACCTCGCCTATTGGGCGCGAGCCGTGGGGTCGAGGATCCACACTTACGAGGATCACGTCAGCCTTCCGGCGCTGATCCATGAGCTACATCCCTCGATCGTCGGGATAGATCGGCCTAACGTGCTCGGAGATCTCTTGCCCTTGGAGTTCTTTCGCGAAGTTTCTGCGGCAGCCGTCGAGACCGGGGCCCTGGTCCTGGTTGACGAGGCCTATGCCAACTACCTCGGCCCCGAGGTGTCGTTGGTGCAACACGTACGCGAACTCCAGCGGGTTGTTGTCCTGCGCAGCCTGTCGAAGGCCTACAGGATGGGTGGTCTCAGGGTTGCCTACGCTGTCGCGGCGCCGGACGCCAAAGACGAGGTCCGTCGATGCATCGCACCTCTGGGGACCTCGACTCTTCCTCTTCTTTTCGGCCTCAGGCTGCTCTCTGAGGGAGACATCTTTCTCGAGCTTCGGCGGCGGACGACGATTACAAAGGCGGCCGCTACGAAGTTGCTGGCCGGAATCGGACTGTCGGTGGTGCCGGTGAATCCCTGCCTGCCGTGGGTGATCCTCGAGGATGCGGGAAACAAGGCCTCGGACAGTCTTGAAGCTCGGGAAATAGTCAGCCGGAAGGTCCCGCTTGGTGCCGGCGGAAACTCTGGCCTCGCGAAACTCGTCGCCCCCCTCTCCGCAGCTCGCTGGCAGGCGTTTGTCGACTGCTTTGCACGATGAGGCAGGCCGGCCAACCGAGGGTCGATCCCGATCGCGCGGTTGCCCGGATGCAACGCCTGTTTAGGGAGGACTTGGTGGTGCGGGTGCTCGAGGAGGTGACCCGCCATGACCGCTTTCAGGCGTCGGTGGGCATCGAACGGGCAGCGGACGACGTTGCTGCCACTGCCGAGGAGGCAGGCCTCGAAGAGGTCGCGATCCACTACTGGCAGACGGACGGATCGCCGCAGTGGTGGTCTTTTGCGGGACCTCCTCCATGGACTCCGGAGAGCGCCAGCCTCTCGATATCTTCTGCCGGGCGCAAAGAGGTGGAAATTTCCTACCCCGCCGATTCTTTTGCTGTAGGGACGTACTCGTGTGGCACGTCTTCTCAGGGGATGACTTACCGGCTCCGTCGAGCCTCAGAATTGGAAGGGCACCCTACGTCCGAGGGAACCATGGCGCTGGTGGAAGGTGGGTACCCGCGCGAAGACCAGCTCGATCTGCTTTGGGCCCACGGCGTCAGGGGACTTGCCTGCTGTCCGGACTGGCCGACGGGGCCGATCGATCGTCTGCGACGACGAATCGAGCTTCCGTTCGGGAGTCGCATGTTCGCCTTCAGCCTTTCTACCGAGGAGATGCGACGCCTCTCTGCAATCGACAGCGAGATGGAGGCCCATGCTCGCCTGGCTATCCGCAGGAGCGGACGAATGCCGGTGGTCACCGGCCTTTTACGGGGCCGAACCGCGGACGAGCTACTGGTCCTGTCGCATCTCTGCCATCCACGGCCGAGCGCGAACGACAACGGATCTGGCGTTGCCGCAAGCCTCGCGATCGCGAGCTGCCTAAGCGATCCCTCTGCTGAGCGTCGATGCTCGGTGCGGTTTATATGGGGGCCGGAGTTTGTCGGCACCGTTGCCTACCTCCACGACCTCGTTCAGTCCGGCGTCCACAGCCGGCCGGTCGAGGCAATCAACCTCGATGTAGTGGGGCAGGAGGAAGCCTCACTGAGGCTTGAGCATCCACCGGCTCATCTGGCCGCACTCCTCCCGGCCGTGGTCGAACGTTGCCTCGCATCTCCAGAATGGGAGACGAACGCTCGGGGGAAGGTGACTGCCCCCTGGGAACCGGCGCCCTTTACCGGCACCTCGGACCATGCCGTCCTGGTTGATCACTCGATCGGTGTACCCGCAACCCACATAGGTCAGGTCCCCGACCACTTCAACCACTCGTCCGGAGACTCCTGCGATCGGATCGACATGCGGCCGTTGCGCTTGGCCTCGGTATCCGTCGCCGCCGCGATCGAGACTCTTTCTCAGGGGCCGGAGCCAGGGGAGTTGGCCCGGTGGCTACATGAATCGGCGGTCCGACGCGGGAGGCAAAGTCGGTCGAACGATGACCATTATCTTCAGGAGGGACTTCGCCGCAGCCTCGCTGCTATCCCGGCGACCGGCGCCTCGGCGCAGGGCCGGCCGGGATCGTTGCCGGCATCGCGGCCACACGACGGTGGTCGAGACGGTGGCGGGCGCACGCTGCGACCCGCGTGGGAGGGTCCCTTCAACCTTCGGAGCATGCTGCAGCGAGTGCCACGGCCCACCCGCGACGCCCTCTATTCGCTACTTCCCTCGGACCGGCGCGAGAGCTACACGGTAATGCTTTGTCTTGCGCTCGAGATCAGCAGCGGTCGGCCACCGGAAACAGTGCGCGAACGGGCTTCCTCGCTGTCGGGCCTAGAGATAGGGCCCGATCTTGCCGAGACCTTTTTCGATGCCCTGTGCGCCGCTGACTGGGCGTACCCCGACTGCTAATGGAAGTCGAAACCCAGATCTTCGAATCGATCGACGATGTGCCTGAGGGACCTTGGGACACGGCGGTCGCAGCCGCTGAAGCCCCCATCTTCTATAGCCGCAATTACCTATCAGCCTTCGAGAAGTCCGCCTTACATGGCGCCAAGTCCTACTTCTACGTGCTTGCTTCAAGCGACGAGGCGGGCGGCCGATATGCCGCTCTCCCGCTCGTCTTCCCCGCGGAAAGTGATCCCCTGGACACCATCGAGGGCTCTTTCCCTGACATCGATCTGACCGCGCCATGCCTCATCGCCCCGGGCTGGCACTGCTATGACGGTCTGATCCCGGCTACGTCGTCTGACCGGCCGCTGCTGCGCGGAGTGATCGATGGCGTACGGGAGCTTGCCCGGCAACAATCGGTGTCCTGGTGGGCATTGGCGAACGTCGACGAGGGCAGCGAGCAGCGCTCGACGTTGGAGGAGTTGGGAATGAGGGGCCGCTTTGCCGATGAGCGCTACGTCCTGGACCTGACTCCCTTTTCGTCCTTTGACGACTACGTCACGAGCCTCTCACGACGGATCCGACAGGACACGCGCCGCTACAGGCGGCGCGCTGAGGAGGCGGGGGTCGAGGTGTTCTGGAAGAAGCCCGCCGAAGCAGATCTGGACTCGGTGCTCGAAGTGGTCCATCTCACCGCTGGCCGGTACGGCGTTCAAAGCTTCTATCGACCCGGCCCGTTTCAGGAGTTCGTGCGTCTTCTCGGCGAGTCCGCCCTGATAGTCGAACTACGCTTGGACGAGCGACTCATCGGGGCGGGCGTATGCATGCTGGATAGCTCACGGTTCCATCAGTGGACCTTTGGGGTCGATTACGACGCAGGGGAGCGATTCAGTCCTTACGGGATTGTCTTCGAACAGACTTTTCGAGCCGCCTTGGCCAGTGGCGCCAAGATCTTGGAGGGAGGCCGGCGCAACGGCCTCTATAAGTCACGCCGTAATCTCGGGTGTCACCGTCTCCTGACGTACGTACATTCCTTCGATTAGCTCGGCGGCCCGATGAGTTCGACTTGAAGTCGCTGCAGGCATATCGGCGCTATCTCGGGTCGCTGGAGAAGGCCTCTGCTTTCGGCCGGCGTCGCCGATTCACCAACCAGCACCCCAGCGCCGCGAGGAGCGCGCCGACGATGGCGTCGATGACGATCAGGAACGGGGGGAAGCTGCCGAGGGAGACCTTGGCGTCGGTACCAGCTAGTTGGTGGGCGGCGAGGATGCCGAGGCCGAACATTGCGCCGGCGACGGCGCCGCGGCCGGCGGCCTCTTTGATCTGGTCGTGCTCTAGGCCTGAGAGGAGGGCGCCGAGGCTGGCTACGCCGAGGAGGATCCAGTAGAGGCTCGCCGAGGTGCCGAGGACGACGCCTACTACGGCGCCGAAGAGGAGCGGGACGATGACGGCGAGCATGACTTGGGTGTTCTCGGAGCGCTCGCGCAAGAGGGTGGGGCCGGCCACGGGTCCACCGTAGTGATCCGGGCGAGGGGAGTAAAGCCAGGGTGTACGGTGGCGCGATGAGGATGCGGGCGGCAGTGCTGGAGGAGTTCGGGGCGCCGCTTGCGGTGCAGGAGGTCGAGCTGGCCGAGCCGCGGGCGGGGGAGGTGCTGGTCCGGCTGCACGCTTGCGGGGTCTGCCACACCGACCTCTACACCGCCTCCGGCGCCGACCCGTCCGGGTACGCGCCGACCGTGCTCGGACACGAGGGCGCTGGGGTGGTCGAGGCGGTCGGGCCGGACGTCGGCTCGCTGGCGCCGGGCGACCACGTCGTCACCCTCTTCTCGCCGCAGTGTCGCGAGTGCATCCACTGCCGTGACGAGCGCACCAACCTCTGCCTGGCGATCCGCGAGGAGCAGAACAAGGGTCACCTGCCTGACGGAACGACGCGGATCAGCCGCGATGGTGAGGAGATCCGCAGCTTTATGGGTTGCTCGACTTTCGCCGAGTACACGGTGATGCCGGAGATCGCCCTGGCGAAGGTGAGCGCGGAGGCGCCGTTCGAGCACGCCTGCCTCTTCGCCTGCGGCCTCTCGACCGGGCTCGGCGCCGCGATCAATACCGCCGCCGTGCGACCCGGCAGTACCTGCGCCGTCTTCGGCGCCGGCATGGTCGGCCTCGGCGCGGTTGCCGGCTGCCGCCTGCAGGGCGCCGAGCGGATCATCTGCGTCGACCTCTCGCCCCAGCGGCTGGAGCTGGCCCGCGGCCAGGGCGCGACCGACCTCGTCGAGGGGGGCGAGGGGACGGTCGAGCGGATCCTCGAGATGACCGACGGCTTCGGTGCCGACTACACCTTCGAGGCGACCGGCAACGTCGCGGTGATGCGCCAGGCGGTCGAAGCGGCGCGGATGGCCTGGGGCCTCTGCACCGTCGCCGGCGTAGCGGGCAAGGGCGAGACCCTCGACGTAGTCCCCCGCCTCCTGATCACCGGCCGCCGCATCGCCGGCTCCTCCTTCGGCGGCGTCAAGGGCCGCGACCAGGTCCCGGAGCTGATCGACCGCTACCTAGCGGGCGAGATCGACCTAGCCCCCTTCGTCTCCCACCGCATCACCCTCGACGAAGTCAACCGCGGCTTCGAGCTGATGGAGGCCCAAGACGGCATCCGCAGCGTGATCGAGTTCGCGTAAGAGCTCTAGCTGTCGGTGTCGCCCGGGCGGAGCTCGTCGAGCGAGTTGACCTCGACGTCGAAGGGCTCGTCGGCTGAGCGGCGGCGGCGGTAGGGGGAGACGGTGACGCGGTGGGTTTCGCCGCAGGGGCAGGGGACTTCGACGGGGCTGGTATCGGAGGCGGGATCGGTGTCGACTTTGAGCCGGCGGAGGGTGCCGGTGGTCTTGCAGCCGAAGGAGATCACCCAGCCGAAATCCTGGCGCTCTCTCCGTCTCCCTGAATTTCGCGGTTGCGGCATCGGCGCATTCTCTCCTGAAGGCGGCTTTGCCTGTCGGCAGGCGCTAGGCCACTGCCTTGCGCAGAGCCGGAGCGAGGTCGCCTTTGCGCGCCACTGAGACGCCGCCGAGGCTTAGCCACTCGCTCAGCAGTCGCAGCTCCTCTGCCAGTTCCTTGGCGACGTGGGCGGGGTCGGTGCCCGGCTCGGCGAAGGCGCTTTGAACTCGGAGGACGCCGGCTTGGCGGTCGCTTTTGAGGTCGACCCGGGCGACGAGGCGGTCGCCGAGGAGGAAGGGGAGGACGTAGTAGCCGTGGACGCGTTTCGGCGCCGGGACGTAGATCTCGATCCGGTAGCGGAAGTCGAAGAGACGCTCGGTGCGGTCGCGGGCCCAGACGAGAGAGTCGAAGGGGGTGAGGAGGGCTCGCGCCTTCGCGACGCGGCGCAGGCCGGCCGGGCGCTCCTTGGTGATGTAAGCGGGCTGATCCCAGCCCTCGACCTGGACCGGGATGAGGGCTCCGTCCTCCGCTAGCTCGGCGACGCGCGCCTTCGACTCGGCGCGGGGGAGGCGGAAGTAATCGCCGAGGTCGGGCTCGGTTGCCACTCCCAGGCGCTTCGCCGCGAACAGCAGCAGCTGCCGCTGCGCCTCCTCCTGCGTCGGCGTCGGAGCCTCGAGGACCTGCCGGGGCAGCACCCGCTCGGGCAGGTCGTAGTGACGCTCGAAGTTGACCCGCCGCGCCGCGCATAGCTGCCCCGAGTAGAAGAGGTACTCGAGCGCGGTCTTCTCTTCGCTCCAGCTCCACATCTCGCCCGACTTCCGTTTCCGCTCCGGCGCCTTCAGGTCCGAGGCCCGGAGCGGCCCGCGCTCCCGCACCTCCCCGAGGACGAACTCGAGCAGCTGCGGCTGCTCGGCGGCAATCCGGCGCACTCCCTTCCAAGACAGCTCGTCCGCCCGGGCCATTCGCCAGCGCAGCAGCGGCTGCAGCTCGACCGGCAGCAGCGAGGCTTCGTGACCCCAGTACTCGATCAGGTCCCGCCGCCGCGCCCGCTTGATCTGCCCGCTGGCGTCCTCGTGCCAGGCGAGCCGATCGAGCGCCTCCCGCGGGTACGACCCGAGGCGCGAGAACACCGGCATGTAGTGGGAGCGGAGGAAGACGTTGACCGAGTCGAGCTGAAGCAGGCCGACGTCGTCGATCGCCCGTCGTAGGTGGCGTCCATCGACTCGCCCGCTCGGCCGCGGTCGCCCGAACCCCTGCGCGGCAAGGGCAAGGTGCCGAGCCTGTTGGGCACTTAGGTCGAACTCGCGCTTCGTCGCCATCAGGCGGTAGAGCCAACCAACTTCCGTCTCGACGCGGTCGCCTGCTCGGTCTCCAGCTGCGCCTCGGTCAGTCGTTTGACGCGGCGGCAGACCTGGCGGTAGAAGCGGAGTTGCTGGTAGCGGCCGAGGAGGCGGAAGCCGAGGCGGAGGATGAGGGGGCCGCTGCGGGCGGGGCGGGAGACGGCGTGGAGGCGGAACTCGACGTCGCCGGTGTCGAGCCACTTGCGCAGCTCGTAGAGCATCTCGCCTTCCTCGAAGTGGCCTTGCAGGGTGCGGTAGGACCAGCCGTAGCGGAGCAGCGGGCGGCCGTCGAGCTCGGCGGTCTCTTCGCGGACGTCGCCGACGCGGACGCCGACCTTGAAGCGCAGCGGGCCGTAGTGGATCTTCAGCAGCATGTTGCGGCCGCGCAGGGGCGCGTCGGGGGCGAAGACGCCGCTGACGACCCGGGGGTCGGCGAGCTGGTAGTCGTCCATCATTCGCTTCGCCACTTCCCAGCTGCCGTCGGGCTCGGGCGGGCCGGGAGCTTCGTGAGGGAGGGGTTCGACCATCTCGTCGGTCCGCCAGCGGGAGCGGTCGCCCGCGGCCCCACCAGCCCGAACTGCATCAGATTTCCTGCCTGCCAGGCCGGAAATTTGATGCAGTTCGGAGGGGTTGACGTTCTCTGGACGGCTGGCGATCTCGGCGAGGGCGCGCCGGTCGCGCGGGTCTAGCCCGTCCGGTTCCTCGTCGAGGCGGGGGATCTTGTGCGCCTCGACGCGCCGGGTGGTGATGACGATGCCGCCGTGCATCTTGCCGCCGCTGAGGTCGAGGACGTTGCGGAGGACCGAGGCCCACATGTGGAGCTGGACCTCGCGGGAGATCTGCAGGTGGGTGTAGAGGAGGTCGCTGAGCCGGTCGCCGCTTCGCGCCCAGGACTCGATTTCGAAGACGAGGCCGCGATGGTCCTGGCGGGCGCGGTATTCGATCTGCCCCGCCTCGAGGTGGCCCCGCAGCGTTGCCAGCCGGATCGAGCACTCCTCGGCCTCGACGACGGCAACCGGCCCGTCCCACGGTCCCGGCATCCGCACCACATACTCGTCGCCCGGGCGCATCGGCCCCTCGCCCTCGAGCTTCTGGAAGGTCGCGAACTCGGTCGGCGCGACCTTGTCCATGTCCTCGCGCAGCTCGGCGATCAGCTCCCGCGGGCTCATCGGCGAGCCGGTGATCCGGGTCCGATAAATCCGGTGGAGCAGCGGTCCGACGCCGTCCTCCCAGCTCTTCAGGTCCGGGTGGTCGAAGCCGGCCGGGAGCCGCGGCGGGGCGTCCTCGGGCCAGGAGCCAGTCATGACCCAGCGGTGGACCGGCGTCGTGCTCCACATGTAGCGCCAGGAGGCGAGGGCGACGCCATAGGGCCAGCGCAGGGCGGTCGACCAGCGGCGGTGGACGGGGAGCTTCGTGCTCACCCTCCCGTCCTACCCGACCCCGACCCCGGGAACGCCGCGCGCCGCATCCGTCACACTGAGGCGATGTTCGAGCTTGTCCCGCGGCAGGTCCGCCCCCGCAGCACCCCTGCTCTCGCTCGCCTCGATCATGCTCTGCGTGGTCCTCTGGATCCGGGCGAAGACGATAGGCGAGGACGAACGCGGCAACGCCGAACGGCGAGCCCTCTTCGTCGGCCTCTGGCCGCCGATGTTCTGGCTGATCGGTGATGCGCTGCGCCGCACCGAGCAACAGGACGAGCGGCGCGGCCTCTTCCGTCGCGGTTGAGGTTGAAGATGTTTCAGACTGTGTGCGGCGTGGTACGAGTACTGAATCTTAGGTAGAGGCAGAACCAGTCAACGGCGGTTCCGACGGCCCCTGGGGGCCGTGTTCGGCGTTTGCCTGCTCGCGCTGCTGCTGGTTCCCGGCCCGGCTTCGGCGGCCTCGTTCGACGCCCACGGGAGCGTCGAACAGGTCTACGCGACCGGGCTCGTGGCGGGTGCCCCGGTCACGCTGTTCGACGGCGAAGGGCATGAAGTCGCCTCCCGGACCGCCAACCAGCTTGGCGGCACGCTGTTCCGCAACGTTGCGCCGGGCGACGGCTATACGGTCGCCTCTGGCGGGGAAGAATCGCCGCCGCTGACGGTCCTGACGACCCAGTCGGCGCCGCCCGACCCCAGCATCTACAACCAGACGATCACCGAGAGCGGCTACCAGTACCTGGAAACCCGCGACGGGACCAAGCTGGCGATCGACGTCCACCCGCCGAGCGATGTGACGCACGCCATCCCCGGCGTGACCTTGCCGACGCCCCCGTCGGGATCGACGCCGACCCTGATCGAGTACTCGGGCTATGGCTACGCCAACCCGGCTGGTCCCGAAAACGGGATCTCGATCATCGCCAACCTGATGGGCTTCACCGTCGTCGACGTCAACATGCGCGGCACCGGTTGCTCGGGTGGCGCCTACGACTTCTTCGAGCCGCTGCAGAACCTCGACGGCTACGACGTAGTCGAGACGATCGCCCACCAGCCCTGGGTCAAAGGCCACAAGGTCGGGATGATGGGGATCTCCTACGGCGGCATCTCCCAGCTCTTCACCGCCGCCACTCAGCCGCCCGACCTGGCGGCGATCTCGCCGCTCTCAGTGATCGACAACACCCAGACGACGCTCTATCCCGGCGGCATCCTCAACACCGGTTTCGCGCTCGAATGGGCGAAAGAGCGGGTCCAGAACGCCGAACCAGCGAGCCCGGGCCACGGTCAGGCTTGGGCCTACAAGCGAATTCACGAAGAAGGCGACACGACCTGCGAAGCCAACCAGGCGCTGCATCCCGAGGCGGTCGATCTGCTTCACAAGATCGAAGAAAACAGCCACTACAAGCCCGAAGTCGCCGACCCGCTCTCACCCGTCACCTTCGTCCACAAGATCGACGTGCCGACCTTCATGGTTTGCCAGTGGACTGACGAGCAGACCGGCGGCCACTGCCCGACCCTGGCCGAGCACATGACTGGTACCGACCCCGGGTCAAATAAAACTTGGTTCACCTTCACCAACGGGACCCATATCGACTCGCTCGACCCGGAGACGTTCAACCGCTGGTTCGACTTCCTGAAACTCTACGTCGCTGAAGAATCGCCGCTCCTCTACTCGCCCGCGGTGCGCGCCGCGGCGCCGGTGGTCTACGAAGAAGCGATGGGGATCCCGGGCGTGACCCTGCCACCGGACCCGATCCAGACGCAGCCGACCTACGAATCGGCGCTGGCCGCCTTCGAAGCCCAGAAGCCGATCCGCGTCCTCTTCGACAGCGGCGCCGGCAAAGACCCGCTCGGACAGTCTTCGCCGGGGAAGCCCTACCCCGGCTTCGAACAGTCCTTCGACGAATTCCCGACTCCCAGCACGCAAGCCCAGCGTTGGTACCTGGCCCCCGGCGGCGAGCTCACCGAATCCGCGCCTGCCGGCTCGCAGGCCGACGAATTCACCTGGAACGCGAACGCGCTGCCGAAGACCGACTTCAGCGGCAGCACCAGCACGGGAGAAAACGGCCTCTGGACGGCGACGCCGGAATACCACTGGGAACAGAACCCGTCCGGGACCGCGGTCTCCTACCTGACTCCGCCGCTCACCGCGAACACGACCGTGCTCGGTGCGGGGGCGGTTGAAGGCTGGGTCCGCTCCTCGACCCCGAACGTCGACCTGCAGGCAACGATCAGCGAGGTCCGGCCCGACGGCAAGGAGACCTTCGTCCAGAACGGCTGGGTCCGCGCCAACGAGCGCAAGCTCGACGCCGCCAAGAGCACCCCGCTCGAGCCAGTCCTGAGCCTGCGCGAAGCCGACGTCGAACCGATGCCGAGCGAAGAATTTGTCCCGGTGACGATCCCCCTCTATTACGAGGGGCACGCTTACCGCGCCGGTTCGCAGATCCGGGTGACGATCGCGGCGCCGAACGGCACCCAGCCGATCTGGGCCTTCGACGAAACCGAACCGGAAGGCTCCGCCCAGGTCGCGATCGCCTACGGCGGCGACACGCCTTCGAGCCTGCTGCTGCCGATCGCCTCCGACGTCAGCGTCCCGACCGGGCTGCCACCCTGCCCGGGCCTGCGCGGCGAGCCCTGCCGTGACTACCAGGCGCTCGCCAACCTGCCGGAGGGGTCGGCGTCGGGAGTTGGCTCGTCGAGCAACTCAGGCGGGAGCGCTGGTGCCGGTGCTGGCGAAGAAGGGACCACGATCCTGCCGTCCGCGCCGCCCGCCGCGAAGCACCTGAAGTGCCGCAAGCACTTCAGGAAGAAAAGGGTCAAAGGGCGAACCGTCTGCAAGAGGGTGAAGAGGCGCCACCACAGGCACCACAGATCAAAAAAGTCTGTGTAAGCTGGACAGCCAACCAGCCGGGTTGAGCGTCGGCATCTGTCTCCGCGGCAAGGGCTCCCGGTCGTTTCAAGGAGAGAGATCATGATGTGGAGGCGCATCTCAGCTGTTCTTTTCGTGGCGGCGCTATGTCTCGCGCTGGCCGCGCCGGCCCTGGCGACGAAGTACGTCGCGCTCGGGGACTCGTACTCGTCGGGCGTGGGGACCCGCACCTTCTACGAAGAAACCTGCAAGCGGTCGATTTACTCGTATCCGTACCTGCTGCACAACGCCCACCCGGAATGGACCTTCGTCAACGCGACCTGCTCGGGGGCGAAGACGGGGGACATCCTCAACACCCAGTCGGCGAGCCTCACCTCAGACACCAACTGGGTCACCTACACGATCGGCGGCAACGACGCCGGCTTCTCGGAAGTGATTACCGAATGCGCGCAGCCCTGGTGGTCGTCCAATTGCGACGGCGCGATCAACACCGCTCAGGCTTACATCACCAACACGCTGCCGGGCCGGCTCGACCTGGTCAACAACAAGATCAAGGAAAAGTCGCCGACCGCGAAAGTGATCGTGCTCGACTACCCGAAGTTGTTCAACGGTGAAGACTGCAACGCCCTCACCTGGTTCAGCCCGAGTGAGGAGACGCGGTTGAACGAAACCGCGGTGATGCTGAAGAACGTGATCAGCGCCGCGGCAACGCGGGCGGGTACGAACTTCATCTTCCGCGACGTGATCCCGCCCTTCGTCGGCCACGCGGTCTGCGACGGTGGCGGCGGTTCATCAACGGAGTGGATCAACGGCCTCTCCAGCCCGACGAGCGAAAGCTACCACCCGAAGGTCACAGGCCACGCGGATGGTTACTACCCCGTCGTGCACGCAGTGACCGGCTAAAGAGACCCGACAAGGCGATGCCGGCTCCGGCCGGCATCGCCTTTATCGTGGTAACAACCATGAGGAAAAGGTCAGTTCGATGGACACTGCAGTAGTCGCCGCGCTGATCGCAGCCTTGGGCGGTCTTGCCTTAGGGGTCTTCAACACCCGCGAGGCCCGGCGCAGCCGTCTCGAGGAACAACAGCACCAAGCAAAAGCGGAGCTGGCGCGTTACCGGAAGCCCTTGCTCGAGGCTGCTTACGACCTCGGCGCCCGGATAGACAACCTCCAAAATCGCGGGTTCGACACCTACATAAGATCGGGAGATCGCCGCGACGTGGCCGTTCTGAGCACGCTCTATAGGTTCGCCCTGTATTTCGGCACGCTTGAGATCCTGCGTTCGCAGTTGACGTTCCTGGACTTTGAGGATGCCGAAGAGACGAGAAGCACCGCTTTGCAAATCGTGGAGGTGGCGGAGACCCTCAGCTCGGATTCATACGATGAGCTGATGCTCTGGCGGGAGGAGCAGCGGGCCATCGGCGAGGAAACCTTGCTGCGCGAACGGGACGGCACGCTTTCGTGTGTTGGTTTCGCCACCTTCGTCAACGAGTTCGAGCAGCGGACCGGCCCATGGTTCCAGCGCTTTCAGGCGGAATTGCAGAAAGGTGGCTTGGCATCGGGCAGTAGAAGACTCCGTGCAGTGCAAGCCGCTCTTTTCGGCCTCATTCGTCAGTTGGACGAAGAGAAGCGCTACAACGAGTTGCTCTGGCTCGCGGAGTGGTCACAGAATTCCTGAGGTTCCCCCTACGCGTAGGTCGCGAGCCGCACTCGCTCGCAGGGGAGGACCTCGGCGCTGCCGGCCAGTTTCTCCATCCCCGCGGGGAGGACGGTGACGACGTGCACCTTCACCTGCTCGCCCTGAACGCGGGCGAGGGCGTCGGTGATCGTCACCGCGACCGTCTGCGGCGTCAGTGGGTGCGGGGGGCGGCGATCGAACTCGTCGCTGTAGCGGTCCTTCGGGGCGCAGTGGTTGTCGCCGCCGAAGCAGCCGCCGTGGCCGAAGATCGTGAAAGAGCCCGCGTAGCCGGCCTCGGCGGTGCGCGGGGTGTCCGCGTTCGCGCGCGGGTTGTCGAGGAAGATCCGCGCTTCGTAGGTCGGGCCGGAGTGGTCGACGCCGTAGAAGATCAGGTCGGCGCGCTCGATTTCGCTGCGGTCCGCCGGCAGGTCGAGCGGTTCGGAGTGGAAGCGTTTCATCGCCGCACCGTCACTTCCGAGGAGGCGGTGGAGAAGGCGTAGTCGTAGCCGAGCGCGGTCACGCTCAGGGTCTGGCGGACCGTCATCCGGAACGGTGGCAGCGCCTCGTCGAGGATCGCGGCCGGTGGCGTCGCCCCTGGCCAGCGCAGTTGCCAGAGGCGCCAGATCCGGTCGATCATCGTGTGGTGGGCCCAGAAGACCGGGTCGAAGGCGGCAAACGGAATCATTCCCATATGGCCGCCGACCCAGCCGTGGACGCGGTTGTGCAAGCCCTCGAGGGTGCGGCTGAAATCGGTGAACTGGGGACGTTCGAGCGCGTCTTCGACCTCTTCGCGGCTCGGCAGTTCAGTCGGTGAGCCGGGTTCGCGTTTGGTCGTCGGGCCGACCTGCATCCCGCCGCGCCGGCCCTGTTCCAGCGCCAGTTTGGCGACTTTCGCGGAATAGAGGGGGTTGGCTTTGCCGTGTGCTTTCGCTTTCACGTAGGGAGCCGGCAGGTTCGCCCCGCGGTCCGGTGCGGTCCGCCAGTCCCACCAGACCAGGCCGGCGTCGGGGATGCGATCGCGCATGACCCGCTCGAAGAAGTAGAGGTAGGCCCTGTGCCAGGGCAGGAAGTAGGGGGTGCCGTGAGCGTTCTCGCAGCTGATCGGCAGCGGCAGCCCGTGAATGCCGGCCCAGTAGCCGTACCCGCGGTCGTCGTCGATTTCGTACAGCGCTCCGAAGCCGTCGCGCAGCGTCTGCAGTTGGCCTTCGGTCAGGCGGTCGGCGTTGCGCCGGAACCGCACCGGCGCGGCAGGCTGCTGGGCGTTTGGGGTCCCGGTGCTCATCGCCGCCCCAGCTTCCTAAGCCGGTGGAGGGCGATCCCGCCGGCGCTGAGCAGCACCGGCGCAAAGCCCAGCGCGGTCTCCTCGATCGGTATGCCGGCAATGTGAGCAAGCACGCCGGCGACCGTCTCACACTCCTATATGTAATTCAATAGAAATTAACTAATGAAGAACTAGTGTGCCATTTAGGAACTGAACTGTAAGAAAGGACCGACGTCCACACCTTTTGCAGACCTACCATTCGCCAGCGCGCGCCTGCTCCCAGATGTCAACGTCGGCGCCGGCGTCGGTGAGGCGGTTGATCTCATTCAGCTCCCCCTCGGAGAGCTCGAGGTTGTCGAGCGCCTCCACATTTTGCTCGAGCTGCTTCACCGAGGAAGCGCCGATCACGAGGCTGGTCACACGCTCGTCGCGCAGGGCCCAGGTGAGGGCGAGCTGGGCGAGGGTCTGGCCGCGGCGGGAGGCGAGGTCGTTGAGGGCGCGGAGGCGCTCGATCGTCTCCTCGTTGAGCCAGTCGTTGTCGAAGGTCTTGGTGTTGCGGGCGGCGCGGGAGTCCTCGGGGATGCCGTCGAGGTAGCGATCGGTGAGCAGGCCCTGGGCGAGTGCCGTGAAGCCGATCACGCCGACCCCGAGCTCGGCCGTCGCCTCCAGGAGGCCCTCGGTCTCGATCCAGCGGTTCAGCATCGAGTAGGAGGGCTGGTGGATCAGCAGTGGCGTGCCGAGGTCGCGGAGGATCGCCGCCGCCTGCCGGGTCCGCTCGGCGTCGTAGGAGGAGATGCCGACGTAGAGGGCCTTTCCCTGGCGGACCGCGGTGTCGAGGGCGCCCATCGTCTCCTCCAGCGGCGTCGTGCCGTCGAGGCGGTGGCTGTAGAAGATGTCGACGTACTCGAGGCCCATCCGCTGCAGCGACTGGTCGAGAGAGGCGAGTAGGTACTTGCGCGAGCCGCCGCCCTGGCCGTAGGGGCCGGGCCACATGTCCCAGCCGGCCTTGGTCGAGACGATCATCTCGTCGCGGTAGGGGGCGAAGTCCTCGCGCATCAAACGGCCGAAGTTGAGCTCGGCGGAGCCGTAGGGCGGGCCGTAGTTGTTGGCGAGGTCGTGGTGGGTGATGCCGAGGTCGAAAGCGCGCCGCGCGACCGCTCGCTGGGTCTCGAAAGGCTGTTCGTCGCCGAAGTTGTGCCAGTAGCCGAGCGAGAGCACCGGCAGGTCGAGCCCGGAGCGGCCGCAGCGTCGGTACTGCATCTTGCCCTCGTAGCGATCGGGGGCGGCGCTGTAGCTCATCGCGTGGTCTTTCTCTCCACGGAATGCGCGTACCCGGCAAACCTGGGGGCTACGCGTTTGAGGCTCCTGCTAAGTCGTATTGGCGCTGGGACGCCGAGTCTGCCTCATTCGATGAAGGCAAAAACCGGTGCAGAGCCAAAAAGCATTTGATGTTCCCTCTATGGATTGAATGGTCCGAAAGCGATTCGATCCCGGGAACCTTGGAGTCCTCGGACGAGAAGCGGTTCTTCTACCACGGCAAAGCCATCCGGCACTACCGGGAAGTCGCCGGCTTGACGCAGGAGCAGCTCGCGCATGCGATCGAAGGCCACTTCTCCGACATCTCTCGGCTGGAGAGCGGCGACGCGAACCCCACCTACAGCACTATCGCCAACGTCGCCGCGGGCCTCGGTGTCTCGCCCTCGCGTATCTTCTCGCTCGCCGAGGCCTATGCGGAAGGCAAGGAGAAGCCGGGCACGTAGTCAGCGGTGCTGTGCGGCCTCGGGCGAGGCCTCCCAGAAGTCGTCGACCTTCTCGCCGCTGTCGCCCTCGCTCTGGCGGGAGATCGCCCACATCTCGACCGGCTCGTCGCTCTCGTTGCGGTGCGAGCGCACGGTCGCCGGGGCGACCCGGACCGCGCTGCCGGACCCGACCGTCTCGATCTCCTCGCCGAACCGCATCGTCAAGGTCCCTTTGGTGACCAGGTAGATCTCCTCAATCTCCTCATGCCGGTGGCCCGACCCCTGCTCGAAGTCAGAGTGGGGCGGGATCCGAATCAGCGTCACCGCCACCTGCTCGGCCCCCAGCGCATCGGTCAGCGAGCGGAACTCGCCCGGCACGTCGCTGTCGGCGTAAGCGTCCTTGGCTTCGTCGGCGCGGACGATCGCGTAGTCGACCATGGCCGCTCCCTTACCCGGCGCGTTGCTCCCTACACCGACCTCTCGCTCGCTTCGGGTCCAGATTCGGCTGTCTTTCGGAACTTAAGAAGTCGCTATTAGCGACTTCACCGCTCGCTTCATAGCGTGAACTCTATGGCCGCAGCGGCTCTTCGTTACTTCTCTGTAGGGCCTCTTGGAGGCAAGCTCAAACACGCTGGAGGCCTGCGTTGGCGCCGTTGTCAGAACGTGGCGGAAGTCCTACGGGTGGAGTCAGGAAGAGCTGGCGTCAAGGGCGAAGATCTACCCTAACCAGATCTCGCTGCTCGAGCGGGCAGAGCGTCACTCGACCTTGCCTACCTTGGAGAAGGTCGCGAGGGCGCTCAACATCGAGTGCCATGAGCTGTTGTGGCAGGCGCGGACACTTCAGCACCGGGTGGAGAGCGAAGAAGCAAAAGAGGACAGGTGATCTCTGAGGCAAGCTTCGAAGCGGCTCGGGCGCGGCTCCCTGCACCCTTACCTGCTTAGTGAGGGTGCAGGGAGCCGCGCAGGTGCCTCACCGTCCTGCGGAGGATGGTCAAGACGTGGTCGGGTTCGTACTTGACCTGCCAGTGGGAGAAGCGGAGCGGGGTTAGTCCGGCGGCGGTGTGCGTCTGGAAGCGGAGAGCGTCGCGGGTCTGCGTGGCGGGCGTGCGGTGGTAGCGCCAGCCATCCGTCTCTATGACGAGCCCGAGGTCGGGCCAGAAGAAGTCGACCTCGAACTCGTTGACGATCACTTTGGTGAGCGGCGTCGGCAGGCCGGCCGCCGCGGCGAGCGGGCGAAAGAGGAGTTCGAGTTCGTCGTCGGAGAGGCGGAAGGTGTGCTTGTCGAGGATCCGCCGGAGGGCCCGGACGCCTGGGTCGCCGGCATGGTCGTCGAGGGCCTTGCGCAGCGCGTCGGGGTCGATGACGTCCCGCTTGTCCGCCTCGTTGATCGCCCGCTCGAGGCCTTTCGGCCCGGTAACGGTGGCGAGGTCAAGGAACGTCTGGACTGGCTGGGTGAGGGGGATGTTCTGGCGCGTGGTGATAGCGCTCGGCGGCAGGGTGGGACGGCGGTGGCAGCGGATGCCGCGGATTCGCGTTTCGGAGTTGCGCCTGACGGCGACGTCGATGTAGTCCTCGTGCTCCTTGCCGAAGCGCCAGAGAGCAGCTGCGCTCCGATGGGTCAACGCCGCCCCTGGCCCGCAGGCGAGCACTGCGGCCATCCATCGCCCCTCGCCACTCAGGCGCGGACGTCCCACGGCGTAGACGCCTCGAACTACGGGATGTAGTCGCCTAGTCCGCAAGCGATGCTCGATTGCGCTCTTCGTGAAACCCAACCGCAGAAGTTGCTCGCGCGAGACCGTTCCATGCTGCCGTCGCACCAGCTCCCACGCTGCCGAACTTCGCCTCTCCGAGGTTGACCTCGCCATAACGAGGTGAAGTTCGGAGCGGCTCTCGTCTCGCCCCCTACCCAGCCTGTTTCTGTTGCTCGGTGCGGCTTCGGCGCCTCCAGGTCAGGGTTGGATTGAATGTAGGGGTGCTGCTCCGAGCCGTCACCTTCGACTTCTGGAACACGATCGCCCGGGTGCCTTCGGGGGCGATGACCGAGGCTCGGCGACGGGCGGTACTGGCGGCGTGCGCTGAGGGCGAATCGGAGGTCGAGCCGAAACTGGTGGCTGCTGCTCTCGAGGAGGTCGGGCAGCATTGGGAGCGGTCTTGGGGGGAAGGCGTGCACCTGCATCCGCGCGAGGGGGGCGAGATGCTGGTGCGGGCGCTGGGCGTGGAGGATGTCGCTGGGGAGCTGGTGATCGAGGCCTTTCTTGGGGCGGGGCGTAGCGTCGAGTTGGAGCTGGCGCCGGAGATCGGCGCTGTCCTGGAGGCGCTGAAGGGGAGAGGGATGCGGATTGGGATCGTCTGTGACGTCGGCTTTAGCGGTGGCGCCCTGTTGCGTGATTTGCTCGGTCGCGAGGGCTTGATCGAGCACTTCGACGGTTGGGCGTTCTCAGACGAAACCGGCCACTACAAGCCGGCACCGCAGGCCTTCGAAGCGGTGCTCGCCTCACTGCGAGCGCAGCCGCAGGAGGCAATGCACGTCGGCGACCTGCGGCGGACCGACATCGCCGGCGCCGCGGCGATCGGGATGCGGACCGTCCGCTACCGCGGCATGCACGACGACGCCGAAGTCGGCGCGGAGGCCGACTTCGTCGTCGCCAGTCACCTCGAGCTGCTCGAGGTGGTTGAGCGGCTCAGTCGCTAGCGGGAGTGAGTACGTAGACCGCTAGCTCCTTCGGTGCGCCCTTGGCGCGGAAGCGGCGGTTCTTCGCCTTCACTTTGTGCGGGTCGAGCTTCAGCAGGGCACGGTCGGAGACAAGGATCTCCCCGGGCTTGGCGGCGTCGCAGAGACGGGCGGCGACGTTGACGTCAACGCCGAGGTAGTCGCCGCCGACCTTCCGAGGTCGGCCGAGGTGGATGCCGGTGCGCAGCTGGGGGCGGAAGCCTTCGACCTCGACCGCGGCGACCCGCTGGTGGGCGGCGAAGGCCGCCTCGGCGGCGCTTTGCGCATCCCAGAACGCCGCCATCAGCCCGTCGCCGAGTCGCTTGACGACTTCGCCCTGGCGCTCGGCTACCGGCGGCTCGATCGCCTCGCTCACCTCTCGCAGCAGCCGCAGCGCCGGTTCGTCCCCGGCTTCCAGTGCCCAGCTGGAGAAGCCGACGAGGTCGGTGAAGAGGATCGCGACGTCGGCCTCGCCGCGGCCGCGGTCCTGCGACTCGGCCAGCCGCTGCCATGCCTGCAGCGCAGTTAGGCCCAGTTCGCCGAACACGCCCGGCGTCTCGCCGCGGAGCTCGGCCAGGTGCTGGACGGCGAGGTCAGAGGGCCGGTCGCGCGAGGTCGAGAGCCGGTCGACGAACTCGTCGCCTCCAAGCAACCGCTCCCGCGTTCGCTGGACCGAGCGCAGTAGCTGCGGCTGGCGGTTGAGCCGCCGCGCGGCGACGGCAAGGCGCTTGATGGGTTTCTGATCGGGAGTGGTCTCGTCGCGTCCCTCGGGCACCGGGGCAGCCTATGTCGTCTCGCCATGTCGACTTAGGTGCCCTACGGGGTCACTAAGTCGACATGTCCACCCCCACCTGCACAAATGAACTGGACTGTTTGGCCGCTGTGGCCCTTGCCCGCGCCACGGCGCTCGGGTTAGCGTCGAGCTAGCCGGCGAGGAGAGGTGGATCGCCGGCCGGTGGTCGATGGGAGCCTCGTTTGCGCGCGCTCGCGCGCCGAGGAGGGCTGCCATGAGTGCAGAAGAGAACAAGCAGCACGCCGAAGCCGCCTACAAAGCCTTCAACGAAGGCGATGCCGCTGGGGCGATGGCGAACATGGACGATGGAGCGGTCTGGACGGTCGGTGGCGACCACTCGCTGACCGGGACCTACAGAGGCAAGGAGGAGATCGGCGGGCTCTGGGCCAAACTTGCCGAGAAAGGGCTCAAAACCGAACCCCACGACTTCATCGCCGATGGCGACAAGGTCGTGGTGCTGACGAGTGCGGGCATGGACGGTGAGAGCGCCGAGGCGGCCGACGTCCTCACCTTCAACGACGAAGGCAAGCTGATCGGGTTCGAACAGATCGGCGATCCCGCGATCGGGAACCGCGTCTTCGCCCGCTAGGCGACTCCCTGGGGCGCCGCGGAGAACCACTCGCCGAGGCGCTCCGGGGTGAACACGTCGCTGCGCGGCCGCAGCTGGCGGCTGAGGGCGTCGCGCAGGTTCTGGCCGGCCTCGGGGTCGGCAGCGAGGCCGCGGAAGATGGGGGCCGCGGTCTCCCGGTTCGGGAAGCGGGCGAAGTCGAACGACCACTCGTAGTGCTCGCGGGCGCGTTCGTCGCGCCAGGCCTCGTAGCCGGGGAGTTCGTCGCCGTCGAGCAGTTCCGCGGCGACGTGGAGCGACTGCTCGATTGCGTCGGAGATGCCCTGGGCAGTCGAGGGGTTCTTGAAGTGGGAGGCGTCGCCGACCAGCGCCCAGCCGGGGCCGTTGGGCTGGCGGAAGAAGCCGCGCAGCATCGTCTCCGGCGCAACGCGGACGCCGCCGACCTGCTCGCCGCTCGCCAGCCAGCTAGGGTCGAACCAGTCGCTGTAGTGCTCGAGCATCTCGGCGAAGATGCGCCGATGGTGGGCCTGATCGCCGCGGGTCAGCTGGGGGTCGAGGCCGAGGACCAGCATCGAGAGGTCGTCCTCGGCCGGGGTCCAGATCAGTGATCCGGCCTCGACGACGTCGATCTTGAACTGGTCCGTCTCCGGCAGCCCGCGCCAGTAGGTGAACATGAACGCCATCTCCCCGGCCAGTGGTTGCTGCTTCTCGAGGCTGAGCAGGCGGGCGACGGTGGAGACGCGGCCGTCGGCGCCGAGCACCCAGCGCGCCTCGATCTCCTCACCGCTCTCGAGCACGACGCCGCGCGCCGGGTCGGCAGCGGTGCCCGACCCGAGGAGGCCGGCGACCTTCTCGCCGAAGCGCGTCTCCGCGCCCGCGTCGACCGCGACTTCCAGCAGCGCCCGGTCGAGCACCGGCCGGGTGATCGAGGCCATCCGGTCGAAGCCGCCGATCGGCGTAAAGCGCCCGGCCGATTCGTGGCCGAAGGTGCGGATCGCGTACTCGA
>DASZNP010000024.1:0-9471 GCA_035551255.1 Solirubrobacterales bacterium | reverse complement strand
GGGCTGCTCTCGACCTCTGTGCGCAGGCCGAGCACGGTCCTGAAAGCCCGCTGGTCCTGGCGGCCGTCGAGGAGCACGTCTTGGAGGCGATCGCCGAGGCCACCGAAAGCGCTGCCGCTTCCCGGCCCAGTGTCGCCGAGGCGCCGCTGGCGCTGGTGCAGGTGCGCGACGTCGAGGCGGCGATCGACCTCGCCAACGCCTACGCGCCCGAGCACCTCGAGCTGCTGGAGACCGACGCCTCCCTGCTCGCCGAGCGGGTTACGACCGCCGGCTGCGTCTTCGTCGGCCGCAATGGCGCCACCGCCTTCGGCGACTACCTGGCGGGCTCGAACCACGTGCTGCCGACCGGCGGTGCCGGGCGCTATGCGGGCCCGCTTGGTCCTGGGACCTTTCGCCGTCGCATCTCCAACGTGCAGATCGGCGAGGCGGCGGCGGGGGAGCTGGCGCCGCACGTCGATGCCCTCGCGCGGGCCGAGGGCTTCCCCGTCCACGGCGAGTCGGCGATGATTAGGAGGCAACCATGAGCAGAACTTCAAACAAAGAGCGGCAGACGGCGGAGACCCAGATCAAGCTCTCGCTTGACCTTGACGGGGGAGAGGCAAATGCCGAGACCGGGGTCGGCTTCCTCGACCACATGCTCGACCTGCTGGCCCGTCACGGACGGCTCGGGCTGAAGGTGGAGGCGAAGGGAGACCTCGAGACCGGGGCGCACCACACCGTCGAGGACGTCGGCATCGTCTTCGGACAGGCGCTCGATGAGGCGCTTGGCGACCGCGCCGGGATCCGGCGCTACGGATCGGCGCTGGTGCCGATGGACGAGTCCCTGGCCGAGTGCGCGATCGACATCTCCGGCCGTCCCTACTGCGACTTCGCCGCCGACCTGCCGGTGGTCTCGATCGCCGGCTTCGACAGCGAGCTCGCCGAGGAGTTCTTCCGTGCGGTCGCCAACAGCGCCAAGCTGACCCTGCACATCTGGGTCCGCTCGGGGACCAACGCGCACCACATGATCGAGGCCTCGTTCAAGGCTTTCGCGCGGGCGCTGCGGGTGGCCGTCTCGATTGACCCCGAGGAGAGCGGCGTGCCCTCGACCAAGGGGACGCTGAGCCAGTGAGCGCGCGGATCGCGATCCTCGACTACGGGATGGGCAACCTGCGCTCGGTCGAGAAGGCCCTGGAGCACGTGGGGGTGACCGCGACGATCACCAGGGATGCCGGCGAGGTGCGGGCCGCCGACGGGGTGATCCTGCCCGGTGTCGGCGCCTTTCCGCGGGCAATGGAGCGAATCCGCGAGCTTGGCCTCGACGAGTTGATCACCGAGCGGCGCGAGGAGGGGGTACCGATCCTCGGCATCTGCCTCGGCCTGCAGTTGCTCTTCGATTCCAGTTCCGAGCTCGGCGGCGCCGACGGCCTCGGCCTGCTCGAGGGACCGGTCGGCGAGCTCGAAGCCGAGGGCCTGAAGGTCCCGCACATCGGCTGGGAGCCGGTGCGCTGGGAGCGCGAGTCCCGCCTCACCGACGGGATCCCCTCCGAGACCCCCTTCTACTTCGTCCACTCCTTTGCGCCGCGCCCGCGCCACGACGACCTGCTCGGCAGCGCTCTCTACGGTGCCCGCTTCGCCTGCGCCGCCGAGCGCGAGAATGTCTTTGGCGTCCAGTTCCATCCGGAGAAGTCGAGCGCCGCCGGCCTGCGGCTGCTCTCCAACTTCGCTGGCGTCTGCGCCAAGGCGCCGACGGCCGCGTGATCCTCTATCCCGCCATCGACATCCGCGGCGGCAAGGCGGTGCGGCTGCTGCAGGGCGACTACGAGCGCGAGACGACCTACGACGCCGACCCAGTCGACGCAGCGCGGCGCTGGGCCGGCGAAGGCGCCGAGTACATCCACGTGGTCGACCTCGACGGGGCGAAAGCGGGGCAGCCGCAGAACCTCGAGGCGGTGCGGCGGATCGCCGCCGCGGTCGAGTGCCCGATCCAGGTCGGCGGCGGCCTTCGTGACACCGCCGCTGTGGAGGCGGTGCGGGCGGCGGGTGCCGAGCGTGTCGTCCTCGGCACCGCGGCCCTGCGCGACCCCCAGTTCCTCGAGGCGATGATCGAGGCGCAGGGCGACCATCTCGTCGTCTCGGTCGATGCTCGCGACGGCAAGGTCGCCCTCTCCGGCTGGACCCAGACCAGCGAGCTGGACGTAGCCGAGGCCGTCGCCCAGCTCAGCGAGCGCGGCGCCTCCCGCTTCCTCTGCACCGCGATCGAGGTGGACGGCACGATGGAGGGCCCCGCGATCGAGCTGCTGAACCAAATCGCCGCCCGCACCGAAGGCCAGGTGCTCGCCTCAGGCGGCGTAGGTAACCTCGACCACCTAGAGCAGCTGGCGGCTGAAGCGGCCCCCAATATCGACGGCGTAATCGTCGGCCGCGCCCTCTACGAGCGCAAGTTCACCGTCGCCGAAGCAACCGCCGCCCTAACCTGAAGCCATGGCGCTGAAGCGAGTGATTCCTTGCCTTGATGTGAATGCGGGGCGGGTTGTGAAGGGGACCAACTTTGTCGGGCTGCGCGATGCTGGGGATCCGGTGGAGTTGGCGGAGCGGTATGACGCTGAGGGAGCCGACGAGCTCGTCTTCCTCGACATCACCGCCTCGCACGAGCAGCGCGAGACGATCGTCGAACTGGCGCGGCGGACGGCCGACAACGTCTTCATCCCCTTCACGATCGGCGGCGGCATCCGCTCGGTCGAGGACGCGCAGGCGGTGCTGGACGCCGGGGCCGACAAGGTCTCGGTCAACTCGGCGGCGCTGGCGCGGCCGGAGCTGCTGAGCGAGTTGGCGGACCAGTTCGGCGCCCAGTGCGTGGTGATCGCGATCGACGCCAAACGGGAGGGAGAGCCTCCTGTCTCTTCTTCGCCTTGCAGCGCCCCTCCGACCTGGGGCGTCTACGTCAACGGCGGGCGCAAGCGAGTTGAGGATCGCGACGCCGTGAGTTGGGCCGAAGAGGCAGTCGAGCGCGGGGCGGGGGAGGTCTTGCTGACCAGCATGGATCGGGACGGCACCAACGACGGCTACGACCTCGAGCTGACGAAAGCAGTAGCCGACGCGGTCGGGGTGCCGGTGATTGCCTCCGGCGGCGCCGGCGAGCTCTCCCACCTCAGCGACGCGATCGCCCAAGGGAACGCCGACGCAGTCCTCTGCGCCTCGATCTTCCATTACGGGCACTACCGCGTTCGCGAGGCGAAGGAGCGGCTGGCCGCCGACGGAATCCCGGTCCGCCTCTAGCCCCGCATCGCTTCGGCGAGATCGCCAACCGTCCAACTGCCGAGCACCTCAATCCGCGCCAGTTCATAGGGGTGTTCCTTGGTGGCGAATCCAGGGATCTCGGTGGTCGCGCCGACGTAGCCGGCTGCTTCGACTGCAGCGATCACCGTTTCGTCGAATCGCCCAGACGGATAACAGAAGTTCTTCACCGGGACCCCGTATTCGCGCTGGAGCAGCTTGCGCGACTCGGCAACTTCTTCTTCCAGCGCTTCGCCATCGAGCGTGGTCAGGTCGGAATGGTGGATGGTGTGGGCGGCTAGCTCCCAGCCGGCGGCGATCATCGCCGTGACGTTGCTTTCGTAGAGGTCGGAGCCTTCGGCCTTCAGGTTCAGCACACCGGGCCAGCCATGCTTGCGCAGGGTCGGCAGAGCGAAGGTGTACTGCGGCCGGTAGCCGTCGTCAAAGGAGATGACCATCGGTTTTGCCGGCAAGGTGCCCCCGTGGTACCAGGCTTCCTCGACCGCTTCCAGCGTCACCGCTTCGTAGCCCTGTTCTTCGAGCCAATCCATCTGCTTGCGGAAGCTGGCCCGGGGGACATAGAGGTCCGGATAGGGCACTTCGGACTGCGGTCGGCCGAGGACGTGGTACTCGAGGATCGGGACCGGGCCGGCGTAGGGCTGCCAGTCGGGCTGCGGAGTCGCGTTTCGCACCTTGCCGGCGGTTTCGCTTGCTTCCGTGCTCGTCTTGTGTGGGCGCTGCGCCGAGGAAGCGCTCGTCTTGCTGCCGCTCCCGCCCGATCCTCCGGTGAGCGAGACGATCAGCGCGATCACGGCAGCGCCGACCACGAGCAAGGCGCCGCCGGCCAGCATCCGCTGGCGCCGCACGCGGCGTCGCTGCTCATCGCGCCGCTGCGCCCGCTCGTCGGCCCCACTTCTCTCGGCCCGTTCGTCTATGTAGTCGTCGCCCATCCGCGAAAGCGGTCATCGTACGGGCGTCTATGGACGAGCTGGCGAAAGCTCTTCGCGAGGCGCACCCTGAGCTGGAGACCGTACGCGCGGCAGCGCGGCAGCCGGTCTACTTGGTCGGCGGCGCGGTCCGGGACCTGCTGCTCGGCCGCGACCGCGCCGACATTGACCTGATGGTCGAGGGCGACGCGACCGCGCTGGCCGCGGAGCTCGGCGGCGCCAATTCCGAGCACGACCGCTTCGGCACCGTCAACGTCGACGTCGAGGGACACGAGGTCGACATCGTCGGCGCCCGCACCGAGACCTACGAGAGGCCCGGGGCTCTACCGGTGGTGACGCCCGCCGAAAGCATCGAGGAGGACCTCGCCCGGCGCGACTTCGCGATCAACGCGATGGCGATCCCGCTGCAGGGGGAGACGCGCCTGATCGACCCCTACGGGGGCAGGCGCGATCTCGAGCAGGGTGTGCTGCGGGTCCTTCACGACCGCTCCTTCGTCGACGATCCGACCCGGGCGATCCGCGCCGCCCGCTACGCCTCCCGCTTCAGTTTCCGGCTCGAGCCGCACACCGAGGAACTGCTGCGCCAGGCCGATCTGACGACTGTCTCCGCCGACCGGCGGCGCACCGAGCTGGAACGACTGGCGGCGGAAGAGAACGCCTGCGCGGGTTTCGAGCTGATCGGCGAGTGGGGCCTGATCGACCTGCGCCCCGGCGGGATCGAGCTGATGCAGACCGTTGATTCGCTGCTGAAGACGCCGCACTGGGCCGAGTTGGTGCCGCGCGAGCAAGCGCTGGTTGCGGCGGCGCTGGGACCGCCCGGGGCCGAAGAGGTGCTGGCTTCGATGTGGGTGCCGAAACCGGGGGAGGGGGTCGAGCTGGCCGAACGGCGCGACCCGGTCGAGCTGATCCTCGCCCGCGCGATGGGGGCCGACTGGCTCGACCACTACCTGACCTCCTGGCGCAAGATCGGCCTCGAGATCGACGGCGAGGACTTAATCGCCGCCGGGATCGAGCAGGGGCCGGCGATCGGTCGCGGCCTGCGCGCCGCCCGCCACAAGAAACTCGAAGGCGAGATCCACACTCGCGAGGAGGAGCTGGCGACGGCGATGGCGGCGGCGCTGCGGGACTGACTCCCGCGTCTGCTTTGTTACGGCGATGGAGTGGCGCGAACGCGACCGTGTGAGATGGCTGGAAGCCGACCTCGGCGGAGCTAGGGCGGCCTTCTCGACCCGTCTCGGCGGCGTCAGTGAGCCGCCGTTCGACGAGCTCAACCTCGGAGTTCTCACCGACGACGACCAGGAAACCGTTGCGGAGAATCGCATGCGCCTGGCAAACGCCTTGGGCCGCAAGCCCGAGCAGGTCGTCTTCGCCCTCCAGGTCCACGGCACCCGCCTGATCGACCACAGCGAGGGCCCCAGCCAATCCCGTGGTTCCTTTTGCACCACATACGTGCAAAAGGAACCACGGGATGGCGTTCCGGAGGCCGACGGGCATGTGGTGAGGGAGCCAGGGCTGGCGCCGCTGGTCTTCGTTGCGGATTGTTTGCCGGTGGCGCTCTTCGGACCGGGCGGGCTGGCGGTGGTTCATGCTGGATGGCGGGGGCTTGCGGGTGGGATCGTCGAGGCAGCGGCTGAGGCTGTGGGGGCGACCGTGGCGACGATCGGGCCTGGAATCGGCCCTTGTTGTTACGAGGTCGGTGACGAGGTCCTTGACGCTTTCAGCGATCTCGGTGACGGGGTCGCCGATGGGCGATTACTCGACCTGCCCGAGGTGGCGCGGCGCAAGATGGCGCAGGCTGGGGTCGAGCGGGTCGAATCCGCCGGGCTCTGCACCAGTTGCGAGGGCGAGCTCTTCTTCTCCCACCGCCGCGACCACGGCCGCACCGGCCGCCAAGCCGGCATAGCCTGGATCGAGGACTGATGGCGGAGCTGATCCACGACATCGACGAGGCGAAGGTGGCGGCGAACCTGGAGGAGGTTCGAGCCGTTACCGGCGACCGGGTCGAGCTGCTGGTGGCGACGAAGTACGTCCCGCTCGAGGAGATGGGGAAGCTGGCCGAGGCGGGGGTGCGGCTGGTCGGCGAGAACCGCCAGCAGGACCTCGCCGCTAGGCACGAGCGCTGGGGTGACGCCTTCGAGTGGGACTTCATCGGCAACTTGCAGAGCCGCAAGGTCAAGCAGGTGCTGCCGCTCTGTCGGCTGATCCACTCGGTTGCCACTGATTCGGCCCTCGTTCAGCTGGAGAAGCACGGTACCCCCGAGACCGAGGTGCTGGTCGAGGTCAATGTCTCCGCCGAGGAGGGCAAGGGAGGCGTGGAGCCGGAGGAGCTGCCGGCCTTTATCGAGCGCTGCCCGGTGCGGGCCTCCGGCTTGATGACGATGCCCCCGTTCAGCGAAGACCCCGAGCACTCCCGGCCCTACTTCGCCCGCCTCGCCGAGCTCGCCGCGGCCAACGGCCTGGAGCGCCTCTCGATGGGAACCTCACAGGACTGGCGGGTTGCGGTCGAGGAGGGGGCGACGATCATCCGCCTCGGCCACGCCCTCTTCGTGTGAATCCCCGCAAATCTGGGGATAATCTGTAAAGGAGTCGGCCGGTCGAGGCCGAAACACGCGAGCTAGATGGCCCTTAAAGACACTTGGCATAGAGCGCTGGTCTACTTCGGACTGGCCGAGGACCACGACTACGGTCCCGAATACGAGGAAGACTTCGAGCCCGAGACGGGGACCGAGGAGGTCTACGAAGGCCGCCGCGAACGCGGTGAGAGCTCGTCCGTCCGGCGCCTGCCGACCTCGCGCCGCCCGCGCCGCGACGAGATCGACGACATCTTCGGCGACGACGAACCGATCGGCGGCGGCCGCACTCGCACGCTGCGCCCGGTCGACAACGGCGGCGATGGCGGCGACCTCCAGGTCCACCTGGTCATCCCCCGCAACTTCAACGACGCCCAACAGGTTGCCGACCAGTTCAAACGCCAGGTGCCGGTGATCCTCAACCTGCAGACCGCCGATCACGAGCTCTCGAAGCGGATGATCGACTTCTGCTCCGGTCTCACCTACGCCCTCGACGGCGGCATGCAGCGAATCGCCGAGAAGATGTTCCTGCTGACGCCCCGCAACGTCGATGTCTCTGCCGAGGAAAAGGCAAGGCTGATCGACAAGGGCTTCTTCAACCAGTCTTAGTTGGTGGCGGGTGGGGGTGCTCCCCTCCGGACACCACTCGCTATGGCTCGTGGTTGAGTGTCCTGAGGGGAGCACCCCCACCCGCTTAGAGGGTCATAGCTAGGCTCACTACCGTGATCGTTGGGTTCGTCGGTTCCGGGAACATGGCCGCCGCAATTGCGCGTGGCTGGGGTGGTGAGTTCGAGCGAATGCTTTTTTCCGACAGCGGCTCGGGTCGCGCCCAAGCGCTGGCTGAGGAGCTGGGCGGATCAGTTGCCTCTAATGCCGAGATCGCTTCGCGGGCGGATCTGGTGCTGCTGGCGGTCAAGCCGAACAAGCTCGAGGACGTTTCGTCCGAGCTGGCGAACACGAAAGAGGTGGTCTCGGTGCTCGCGGCGACGCCGCTGGAGCGGTTGCGGGCGGCGCTGCCGGGCGCTGAGAACGTGCTGCGGGTAATGCCGAACGTCGGGGTCGAGGTGCGACAAGGCGTCCTCTGCGTTGCTGGCTCGGCAAGCGCGGAGGTACGGGCGAAGCTGGAGCTACTCGGCCACGTCGTCGAGCTGCCCGAGGAGGACTTCGACGCCGCAACCGCGGTGATGGGGTGCTCGCCCGCCTATCTGGCGCTAGCGGTCGAGGCGATCGCAGATGCTGGCGCGGCGGATGGGCTCAACCCGGACCTCGCACGCGAGCTGGTGGTCGAGACCGCGGTCGGCACCGCCGAGCTCTTGCGCAAGCACCATCCGGAGGCGGTGCGCAAGGCCGTCGCTTCTCCCGGCGGCAGCACTGAGAAAGGGCTCGAGGCGCTGGAGCGCGAGCGGGCGCGTGAGGCTTTCGAGGCTGCCGTAGAGGCCTCATTGGAGAGAATGAGGGGGTGATTCCGCTCGCTCTCAGCCGCAGCGACGTCGCCAACTACGTGCAGGCGCTGTTCCTCGTCTACTTCATCCTCATCTTCGCCAACATCATCTTGTCGTTTGTGCCGCGGATGCCCTTCAGCCTCTGGTCGCAGGCAGTCATCAACTTCATCCGAGAAACCACGGACCCCTACATCAACATCTTCCGTCGAATCCTGCGGCCGATCGGAAGCGGACCGATCGCCATCGACCTCAGCCCGATGGTGGCGATCATCGTGCTCATGCTCCTCGACGGGATCATCGTCGGGGCGATCCTTGAATGAGCTCCGTCACCGCCCGCGCCTGGGCCAAGGCGGGGATCGTCTGCGCGCTTGTCGTCGCCGTTGATCAAGCTGCCAAGGCGGTGGTCGAGGACCACCTCGTGCCGGGCCAGTACGAAGAGGTGCTGGGGCCGCTGGAACTGACCCTCTCCCATAACCGCGGCGTTGCTTTCGGGCTTGCCGGCGGCGCCGGTGTGGGTCTGATCGTCGCCACCGCGGTCGCGCTGGCGGTGATCGGCTATCTCTTCGCCCGCAACCCGCTGCGGCCTGGGATGTGGCTTGCGGTCGGCCTCGTCGCCGGCGGGGCGATCGGCAACCTCGCCGACCGCATTCGCCACGACGCCGTCACCGACTTCATCGCCGTTGGCTCCTGGCCGCCCTTCAACCTTGCCGATGTCTCGATCACGCTCGGGGTACTGCTGCTCGTCTACCTCTACATGCGCGACGCCGAGCCGGAGGGGGCGGCGCGGGCGGAGGTGGACGGTGACTGAGCCCGAGTTGCGGGTCGTCCACCTCGACGAGCAGCTTGCGGTCGTTGACAAGCCGGCGGGCCTGGTCGTCCACCCGGCGCCCTCGTATACCGGGCCGACGCTGGTCGACGAGCTAGGGGAGATCCTCGGGGGAGGAGGAGACCCGGAGCGCCCGGGGATCGTCCACCGCCTCGACAAAGGGACCAGTGGCTTGCTCGTCGTCGCCCGCGACGACGAGACCCATGCGGCGCTGCAGGAGGCGGTCCGCGAGCGCGAGGTCGAGCGGATCTACCTGGCGCTCGCCGGCGGGCGGCTGACTTCGCGGACGGGCACGATCGACGCCCCGATCGGCCGCGCCGCCCGCCAGCGCCACCGGATGGCGGTCTCCGGCGCCGCCTCGCGCCAGGCGCGGACCCATTTCGAGGTGCAGGAGCTGCTGCCTCGCGAGACCTACCTCGAGGCCCGCCTGG
>DASZNP010000023.1:0-11260 GCA_035551255.1 Solirubrobacterales bacterium | reverse complement strand
AGCCGCCGACGATCGCCCGCTTCAGGTAGAGCTCGGTCGCCGTGCGCAGGAACAGTTCGCGGTCAAGCGCGTTGTGGTGGGTGGTAAACGGCCGCGCCGCAGCGCCGCCGGTCAGCACCTGCAGCACCGGCGTTTCCAGCTCGACCCAGCCGCGCTCGTTCATGTAGTTGCGGATCCCGAGCGTCAGCTGCGAGCGCTTCTTGAAGATCTCGCGGCTCTCCTCGTTCGCCATCAGGTCGAGTTCGCGCTGGCGGTAGCGCGTGTCGGGATCGCTGATCCCGTGGAAGAGGTCGGGCGGGTCTTTCAGCGCCTTCGCCAGCAGCGTGCACTCGCGCACGCCGATCGCCAGCTGGCCGCGTTTGGTCACGTGCAGCGGCCCCTCGACCCCGACCAGGTCACCAATATCGAGCGCCTCGACCCGCGCGAACGCCTCCTCCCCCAGCACGTCTTTGCGCGCGTAGGCCTGGATCGTGCCGGTGATGTCGCGGACGTCGAGGAAGGCGGTCTTGCCGTGGCCGCGCTTGCCGGTGATCCGCCCCATCACCCGGTAAACGAACTGCTCGTGCTCGCCCTCGCCGAGCGCGGCCGGGTCGTGCTCGCGTTCGATCTCCTCGACGTGCGTCCGCCCCGGAAACGCGTGCGGATACGGGTCGATCCCTTCCGCCCGCAGGCGCTCGAGCTTCGCCCGGCGCTGCTCCTCGGTTGATACGGCGACCGAACGGTCGCCGGGCTCAGGGCCGGTAGCCAACGGTGACCCGGTCGTCCCCTTCATAGTCCTGCAGGGTAGTCGCGTCGCGCAGCAGTTCGCGCATCGCCGGGCCGTGATGGGTGTCGTGCTCCATCGCCATCTTCCAGCCCGACGGGCTGCTCTCGATGACGCTGCGGATCACGCCGAGCCCGTCCTCGCCGCAATCGCCGGTCACCGCGATCCGCGGCTCCTTCTGGATCTCCGGAGTGCGCTCGTAGATCGTCTCGTCAGTGACGTAAGGCATGTTGGCGATCACCAGGTCGACCTCTTCGGCTTCGACTTGCTCGGGGAGGCCGCGGGCGACGCTGACCTCGAGGTCGAGGCCGAGCCGCTCGGCGTTCTCGCGCGCCGCTTCGACCGCTTCGGGCGAGAGGTCCGAGGCGGTGATCCGCAGGTCGGGTCGCTCGGACAGCAGGGCAAGGGAGATCGCGCCGGAGCCGGTGCCGACCTCGTGGACGCGGGCGCCCTCGGGCAGCTGCGTGCCGACCTCGACCAGGAGCTCGGTCTCCTTGCGCGGCCAGAGCACGCGCTCGTCGACGTAGATCTCGAGGTTGCGGAAGGGGGCGCGGCCGAGGATGTAGGCCATCGGCTCGCGCTCAACCCGGCGCTGGACATTGCGCTCGATCTTCTCGGCGGCCTCGGCATCGACCTCGCCGGCGCTGTCTACAGACAGCTGGGAGGGCTCGACGCCAAGCGCGTCGGCGACCAGGACTTCGGCGTCGGTGCGCGCGTCCTCCACCCCGGCGGCGGAGATCCGCTCGGCCGCGTCGTCGAGAATCGCTCCTACCGTGCGGGCCGAAGGGCCCTCGCTCTTTACGTCAATTGCCGCCATAGATCCCGCATCCTCCCCCAAAAGACCGCTCCAAAGATTTTGCGCAAGATAGCATCGATCCACCTGCCCGAGGTTGCCTGCCAGATAAAGAAGAGGACTACGTCGCAGCGCCAACCGCTTGGTTCGCCACCGGGCGGGAAATGCCTCCGTGGCGACGCACGACGATAGCGATCCAGATCGCTCCGGCCGCCATCATCGCCAGGCTCTCCAGCTGCGGCGCGGTCAGCCCGAGCGCGTCGACGTGGTTGCGACGCAGGAACTCGACGAGGAAGCGCTCGGCCCCCGCGTAGAGCAGGTAGATCGCGAACAGGACCCCGGCGCGGACGCGGTCGCGCAGCTGCCAGAGGACCCAGGCGCCGAGGCCCATCGCCAGCGTCTCGTAGACCGGCGTCGGGTGGACGGTGCGGTCGGTCGGCACCGTCCCGTCCGGGTAAGACATCGCCCACGGGCCGTTCCAGGGCTTGCCGTAGTCGCCGTCGCCGGAGAGCTGACAGCCGCAGCGACCGATCGCGTAGCCGAGCGCCAGCGCCGGCGCCGCCAGGTCGAGCAGCGCCAGGCCGAGGAAGTCTCGGTACCAGGCCCAGAGGCAGACGGCGATGACGCCGCCGATCAGGCCGCCGTACCAGACCAGGCCCGAGCCGGAGAAGAGGTTGCCGAGGAGGTCGTTCTTGACCTCGCCGTAGTTCTGCACGATGAAGTAGATGCGCGAGCCGACGACGCCGCCGACCAGCGCCGCGAAGCCCATCTCGTACGCCCAGTCCGGCGGCTTGCCGATCTCCCCCAGCCGCTTCCAGATCAGCGCCCCGGCGCCGAGGAAGGCCAGCGCGAACATCAGCCCGAAGGTCTGCAGCGTCACCGGGCCAATGTGGATCTCTGGGTACACGCGCGCCTCCCCTCAGTCGTCAATCGTGATCCAGCCGGGCTCGGCGGCGACGCGGTCGAGCCAGGCGCGCAGCGCCGGCAACAGCTCGAGGTCAAAGCCGGCTTCGGGAGCGACATGGGTGTAGGCGTAGAGGCCGATGTCAGCGATCGTCAACCGCTCGCCGACGAAGTAGTCGTGCTCGCGCAGGTGCCGGTTCATCACCTTCAGCGCCTCGCGGCCGGAGTTGCGCCGCGCCTCGAGGTCGTCGGGGCGGGGGAAGTGGTCGGGCGCCTTCGTGTCCCAGAACCGCGGCACCGCGATCCCCGGCTCGTGCTTGTACTGCTCGAAGAACAGCCACTGCAGCACCTGCCCGCGCTCGTAGCCGTCATCGGGTAAGTAGCGCGAGCCCTCGGCGAAGTACCAGAGGATCGCATTCGACTCAGCCAGCGGCCGCCCGTCCTCGAGCACCACGGTCGGGATGTTCAGCGTCGGGCTGAGGCCGCCGAGCGTCGCCAGCCGCTCGTCGTACTCGACCACCGAGACCTCGCGCCGCTCGAACTCGATCCCAAGCAGGGCGAGGAGCAGCCGGACCTTGTAGCAGTTGCCCGAGAACGCGTTGTCGTAGAGGAGGACGGCCACGGTCAGTCCGCCAGCAGCATCTCCAGCAGCGCCTTCTGCGCGTGCAGGCGGTTCTCGGCCTGGTCCCAGACGGCGGAGTGGTCGCCGTAGAGGACCTCGGCGGTGATCTCCTGGCCGGGGTGCGCGGGCAGGCAGTGGAGGACGATCGCCCGCTCCTTGGCGGCGGCGAGGAGGTCGGAGTCGAGCTGGTAAGGACCGAGGTCGGCGAGTCGGCGCCGCTCCTCTTCCTCGTCGCCCATGCTGACCCAGACGTCCGTATATAGAGCGTCGGCTTCGGCCGCGGCGGCGCGGGCGTCGTCGGTCAGCTTCGCCCCGGCGACCTCCTCCAGCTGGTAGCCGGCGGGGGCGGCGACCACGACTTCGACCCCGGCCTTCTCGCCGAGGATCGCCAGCGAACGGGCAACGTTGTTGCCGTCGCCGACGTAGGCGAGGCGGAGGCCATCGAGGTCGCCGAAGCGCTCGCGCAGGGTCAGCAGGTCGGCGATCGCCTGGCAGGGGTGATGCAGCGGGGTGAGGCCATTGACCACCGGCACCTCGGCCGCCTCGGCCAGTCCTTCGACTAGCTCGTGCGAGCCGGAACGGATGACGATCGCGTCGACGTAGCGGGAGAGAACGCGGGCGGTGTCGCCGGCCGACTCGCCGCGGGCCAGCTGCAGTTCGTCGCCGCGCAGCATCACCCCGTGGCCGCCGAGCTCGGCGACGCCGACGTCGAAGGAAATCCGCGTCCGGGTCGAAGGCCGTTCGAAGACCAGCGCCACGCTGCGCCCGGCGAGCGAGTCGCGCCCAACGCCCTCGCGCCGCCCCGCTTTCAGCTCAGCCGCCCGGTCGAGCAACTTGCCCAGCTCGAACGCCCCGAGCTCATCACCAGTAAGGAAGTCGCGCTTCAAGCCGCCGATACTAAGGGACGAACTGCATCAGATTTCATGCCCAGCAGGCCGGAAATTTGATGCAGTTCGGGAATGGAGTTCACTGTCCTCGTTTGGAACCTCTTCCACGGGCGCGACTTTCCGCCCGACCCGGCGCTGCGCACCTGGCGCTCGCGGCTGCTGCGCTTCGAGGAGCGCAATGCGACCCACGTCCAGGTCAACCGCGACCTCACCGCCGAATTCGCGCGGCTGCTCTCCGGTGCAACCTGGGACGTGGCGCTGCTGCAGGAGTGCCCGCCGCGATTCGCCGAGCCGCTGGCCCGCGCCTGCGGCGCCGAGTGGCAGCGGGCGTTGACCTCGCGCAACCAGCTCGGCGGACTGCGCGGGCTGCTGGCGCGACAGAACCCGGACCTGATGGCCTCCGGCGAGGGCGGCTCGAACCTCGTCCTCGTCCGGGTGCCGGGCAAGCTCGGTGGGATCGCCAAGCGCCGCGACATCGCGATCCACGAGGGCGAGCCGGAGCGGCGGTCGATGGGGTTCGTCGCCACTGCCTCGGGCATCTGCATCGCTAACCTGCACGCGACCAACGACTGGCCGAACCTCGCGGTCGAGGACGTGCTACTGGCGGCGCGGACCGCAACCGAGTGGGCGGGCGGGCGCCCCCTCGTCTTCGGTGGCGACCTCAACCTGCGGCCAGCGAAGAGCCCGCGCCTCTTCGAGCGCCTGCGCGAGGAGTTCGGTTTCGAGGGCCCGGTCACCGGCGACACCGCGATCGACCACGTCTTCTGCCGCGGCCTCGAGGTCCTCGACCCGCCCACCCAGTGGCCGCCGGAGAAACGCGAGCTGCCGCTCAAGGGACGAGCGTTGCGGCTCTCCGATCACGCTCCGGTGCAGGCACGTTTTGGCCTCGCCGAGTCACACCTCCTACGGAATTGAGATAGTCGGGACCCACCAGCGGGCAAACCGACTACGGAGGCAGAGCTAGATGGCGGACAAAAAAACGGCGAGCAGCTCCAAAAGCAGCAAAGCCGGCTCGAAATCGAAATCGTCGAAAGCGGCGAAATCGGGATCGAAAGCAAAAGCCAAAGCGAAAAGCAGCGGCAAAAAAGCAGCGTCGAAAACCAAAAAGGCTGCGACCAGAACTAAAAAAGCCACCAAAAAATCGACTTCGAAAGCGGGCGCGAAAAAAGGTGGCGCGAAACGCAAATCGAGCTCGAAAGGCAAAGCCTCCAAACCGACCGCCGGCCTCGACAAGAGCGTCGCGCAGTTCCGCGAGAGCCTCGAGCAGAGCGTGACGCTGAGCCGCGACCGGATCCAGGACGTCGTCGACGACGCCGTCAAACGCGGCCGGATGACCCGCAGCGACGCCGAGAAACTGCTCACCGAACTGGTGAAAAAAGGCAAAAAACAGCGCGACGCTCTGATCAAAGAACTAGAGCGGCTGGTCAAACAGGCGCGGAACGCGCTGCCGTAAGTGGAGGGGGCCGCCGGCACCAGGGGGGCGGCCCGTGCTCCGCGTCGCGGAGAGGAGCTGGAGCTCGAGATCGACTCCCTCGCCTTCGGCGGGCGAGGGGTCGCTCGGGTTGACGGCTTCGTCGTCTTCGTTGCCGGGGCGCTGCCCGGCGACCGGGTCCGCGCCGAGGTAACGAAAGGGAAGAAGCGGTTCGCCGAGGCAAGGGCGGTCGAGCTGCTGCGCGCCGCCGCCGACCGCCTGCCGGACACTTGCGTCCACGGCGGCGAGCCCTGCCCGGGGGCGCCGTGGCAGGGGCTTCCCTACGAGCAGCAGCTCCATTACAAGCAGGAGCAGGTCGCCGAAGCGCTGGGGCGGATCGGCGGCCTCGAGGGCTTCGAGCTGGAGGAGATCGTGCCGGCGGTGGAGCAGTGGCGCTACCGCAACAAGCTCGAGTACTCCTTCGGCGAAGGCCACCAGGAAAAGGACCAGCTGACGCTCGGCTTCCACGCCCGCGGCCGCTGGGATGTAACCGTCGACGCCGACGACTGCCACCTCGCCAGCGTCGCCGGGAACGAGGCGCGAAACGCGGTGCGCGAATGGGCGCGGGCCGAGGCGGTGCCGGCCTGGGATCGCCGCGCCCACCGCGGCGTCCTGCGCAACCTCGCGGTCCGCGAAGGCCGGCGCACCGGCCAAGTCCAGACCCGGCTGGTGACCACGAAAGCGCGCTTCCCGCGACCACCGGTCGACCTGCACACGATGGTCGAGGACGACGCCGGCGGCACCGACGGCCCGACCGGCGTGCTCGGCGAGGAGCGCTTGCGCGAGGAGCTCTGCGGACTGAAGCTGGAGATGTCCTACGGCGCCTTCTTCCAGACCAACACCGAGATGGCCGAACGCCTCTACGCGGTCGCCGGCGAGTACGCAGGCTTGAGCGGCAGCGAGCGCGTCTTCGATCTCTTCTGTGGGATCGGCACGATCGGGCTGACGATGGCCGGACGGGCCGGCGAGGTCTGGGGACTGGAGATTGTCCCCGAGGCGATCGCCGACGCCGAGCGCAACGCCCGCGCCAACAAGATCGGGAATGCCCACTTCATGGCCGCCAACGCGCGCACCGGCGTGCGGCCGCTAGTCGAGAAAGCCGGCAAGCCCAACGTGGTCGTCGTCGACCCGCCCCGGGCCGGCCTCTCGGCGAAGATCGTCCGTCGGGTCCTGGAGTGCGAGGCACAGCGGATCGTCTACGTCTCCTGCAACCCGACCACGC
This sequence comes from Solirubrobacterales bacterium, assembly GCA_035551255.1. Classification (GTDB taxonomy): domain Bacteria; phylum Actinomycetota; class Thermoleophilia; order Solirubrobacterales; family 70-9; genus VAYN01. The sequence goes on along the minus strand of DASZNP010000023.1, from coordinate 4,599 downwards.
TCGCTCCCAACGCCGCTCAGCTCGCGGAGGCCGGCTATAGATTGGCGCGCGTGAGGCCGGTCGACATGTTCCCCCAGACCCCGCACATCGAGTGCGTGGCGTTGTTCGAGCGTGACGCCAGCCGGGTAGCCGCCGTCGCACGCGAAGCAGAGGAGGCGGCAGGCGATGGCGAGTAGAGCATTCGGAGTTGCGGCAGGACTGGACCCCGAGGTGGCGCGGCCGCTGGCGGCCCGCTGCGCTGAGCTCGGCTACGACTCGATGTGGTCGAACGACCACCCGGGAGCGAAAGGACTGGGGACGCTGGCGGAGTTCGCCGCCGCTGCGCCCGGCGTCGAGCTCGGCGTCGCCGTGATCGCCCTCGACCGCACCCCGCCCGAGCAGATCGCCGCCGACATCGAGGAGTTCGGCATCGACCCGGCAAAGCTCTGGCTCGGAGTCGGCGCCGGCTTCACCAAGAAACCACTGACGAAGATGCGCGAGGCGCTGCCGGAGCTGCGCGAGCTGCTGCCCGAGGTGAAACTCGTCCTCGCGGCGATGGGGCCGAAGATGTGCGAACTCGCCGGCAACTCCTACGACGGCGTCTTCTTCAACTGGATGACCCCCGACTTCGCCGCCGGCGCCCGCGCCAAAGTCGAGGCCGGCGCGCAAGCGGCCGGCCGCGACACCCCCCGCGTCTTCGGCTACGTCCGCACCGCCGTCGGCCCCGACGCCGCCGACCGCCTGGCGAAGGAGGAGTCCTTCTACCGCGACCTCCACAAGGGCTACCGCGATCACTTCGACCGCCTCGGCGAGCCCGAGGGCACGGTCGGCGTAGCCGCCCCCAACTCCACCGCCGCCCAGGACGCCCTCAGCGCCTACGAAGGCCCCCTCGACACCATCGTCGTCCGCGGCCTCGCCAGCGCCAAGGTGGAGGCGATGACGACCCTCGCCGAGGCAGCTACCGACTAGTTCCTCCGCCCTTTTTTGGACAAGAAGCTCCGAATGGCATTAGGCTCGCTCCTGCAGTAGGGAGTGCAAAAGGAAATCTCATCTGATGGCCTCGAACAAAGAGCCGATAGCCGACCCGCTGGCCGAAGCACGCAAAGCGGTCGACCGGATGCGAGACCTAGCGAAATGGCTAGTCGTCGTCTTGGGCGCGATCGGCGGGGTGGTGGTCGCGGGAAGCCAGCTGTCTGAACTCGGCTCCTCGAGTACCCGCCTGCTGCCGGCGATCGCTGGGGTCGCCGCCTGCCTTGTCGGCGCCGGGCTCGCGATCGGCTTCACGGCAAGCGTGCTGCTTCCAGTACGGCTCACCGTGGCGGGACTAGCCGTGAAGAAGCATTCGCCGGTCAAGTCGCTCGTCGAACGTGAACCGGATGTCCTTGGCGGAACCGCGAAATCGATCCCCGAGCTGGCTATGGTGCGACAAGCCAGCATCGAAGACGAAAGCAGCGCACTCGACGCCCTTCGTCAGGATCCGAATAACCCCGCGCTGAGAACAGCAGCGGAGGAAAAAATGCGCGTTCGTGAACTGATTGGCAGAGCGACGCAGAGGTTCCTGGGGGTCGCATTGATGACGGTGGTCAAACGGAGGATGGCTCGAGCCCTCGTCGCGCTGGGTTTGGGCAGCGTTCTGGTCGTCGCAGGCATCGCGCTTTTCTCCTGGGCCACCCACTCCGACGTCACCGCCCAGGGCGAAGACGACGTGGCCGTCCCCAAGCGGCCCAGCCCAGTCATTGTGCGGTTGTCCGCCAAGGGGCGAGAATCACTCGCTCCGAGCCTGGGCGACAACTGCAACATGTCCCACCTCCAGGCGATTGCGTTGGGGGGGTCGCCAAATGCGGTCGAAATGGTTTCGGTCCCGAGCGGCGCCTGCCACCCCGTTCGGTTCACCCTCACCAACAGCTTCGGTACGTCGGTTAACAACGAACGCGTAAGGGTGCCGAACAGCTCCTAGTAAGGCGGCAGGTCGTCGTACCAGACGCCCAGCGTCTTGAAGGCGCGCCAGAAGCGGGCCTTGGCGCCCTCTTCGTCAAGGGAGGCGTCGATGTCGGGGACGTAGAGGGCGTCGATGGTGGGGGTGAAGGCTTGGATCTCGCCCTCGTTGGGTTGGACCTCGCGAGCGAGGGGGACGCTGAGGCCGTTGAGGATGCGCAGGGCCGGTTCCCCCATGACGACAACGATCTTCGGTTGCACGATCGCCAGCTCCTCGACCAGGCGGCCTACGCACTCGCCTGCCGCGAGGTCCGGCTCCGGGGTTGGGCACTTGACGCAGAGGGTGCCGTAAACGACGAGGGGATCGATCCCCAGTCGTTTGAAGCTTTTCATCAGCGCGTTGCCGGAGCGGCCGTAGAAGGCGACCCCCTCCTCGATCTCCGAGGCCAGCGGGGCCTGCTTGAGCATGAAGATGTCGGCCTGCGGGTGGCCCGAGCCGAGGACGGGCATCAGCTTGCCGCGCGGGCAGTGCGGGCACTCCTGGATTTCGCGGCTCATCTGGTTGAGCTCGCGGATCGCCCGCTCCAGGTACTTCTCGCGGATCTCGTCGTCGATCGAACGCATCGGCGCACTCTTTGACGAGGCGGGCGCGCCTCCTTTGCGCGAGGACGCCTGCATCAGGACTTGCTCGCGCGACGGCGCTGTCGCGGCCGGCCGCCCCGCACCGGCTTGGCGTCTGGGACCCGCCGTTTCGGCGCCTTCGGCCGCCCCGTCGTCTGCAGGAACTTCAGCGTCTGCACGTAGACGAGGTTCTTGTGCTTGCGGGTGATGTCGGCGTCCCGCATCGCCTCGAGGAACTCGGCCGGCCCGTCGAAGTCGTGGATCCGCTGGCGCACGCTGCCGAGCCCCTGGGCGACGTGGCTGTCGGAGCCGGCCGCCGGCACGATCCGGTACTTGGTCGCAAAGCGCACCGCCTCCTCGTTGAAGGCGGTCACCGCCACCCGCGGGTTGAAGACCTCGAGCAGGTCGATCTCCTCAACCATGTCGAGCAGGTGCTCGTAGTCGGGGACCGAGTGGAAGCGGTCGAAGGGGTGCGGCACGTAGACGAGCCCGCCCTGGGCGCGAATCTCGCGGATCGTCTCCGCCATCGTCAGGCCCTTGGGGATCTTCTCCTCGAGGAAGAGGCCGATCACCTCGCCCTGCTCGGCGGTCTTCACCTCCTCGGCGACGATCACCTTGATGTCGCCGAGCTCTTCGGCCAGCTTGCGCGCCTCGATCGCCCCGGAGACCTCGTTGTGGTCGGTGATCGCGATCGCCCCCAGGCCGCGGTCGCGGGCGGTGTTGATGAGGACGTCGACGGGAGTGGCACAGTCGCCGGAGTGGTCGGTGTGCATGTGCAGGTCGACCTCGATCAGCGGCCGCTGCGAGATTCGCTCGCGAACCTCGGGGTCGCCGCCAGGCGGGTGCCGGCGCGCGAGCAGGCGCCGGTAGATCGCTTCCAGCTCGTCGGTGACCGCGCTCCAGTTTGGCTCGGCGCCGTCGCCCTCCCCCAGCACCTCGTAGTCAGCCGGGAAGAAGCGCTCCAGCAGCTGCGCCGTCTCCGGCCGCGTCACCGTCCGCGCGTCAATCCGACCGAAGAAGATCTCGACCAACGGCCGTGCCACCTGGGTCGCCAGCACCCGTTCCCGCGGGTCGTGGAAGGTGGCGACGTTGAGCGAGAAGGAGTGGCGCAGCGCCGCCGAGGGCGCGCTCGGGGCGAACGGGTCGTGGACGTGGACGATGTCCGGCCGCTGCGATTTCAGCAGCCGTTTGACTGGCTCCCCGGTCTTGACCCGCAGCACCTCGTGCCCGCGCCGCTCTAGCTCCTCGGAAACGGCGGTGGCGAACAGCGCCGCGGGGTTCGGCCCGGATCGGCGGACGGGGAAGACTTGGACGATCGATAATGGTTCGGAGGCCACGGGAGCAGAATAAGAGCCCGCACGTGGCGGGCTCTTATGAAACTGGGGTCGGTGCGGACTAAGCCGAAGCGGTGCTCGACGTCTCCGCCGGCTGGCCCGGCAGGCTCTTGCCGCGGGCGTTCTCGACGATGAACTGCTCCGTCTGCTCGCGAGCCTCGTCGTCGGGACGCTGCGTGTGCGGGCTCTTCATCAGGTAGCTGGAGGGGCCGTCGAGCTGGCCGGCGACGCCGTTGTTCAGCGCCAGCTTGATCAGCCGCACCGCGTCGATGACGACGCCGGCGGAGTTCGGCGAGTCCCAGACCTCGAGCTTCAGCTCGGCGGTCAGCGGCACGTCGCCGAAGGCTTTGCCCTCGAGCCGGATGTGCGCCCACTTGCGGTCGGTCAGCCAGGCGACGTAGTCGGACGGGCCGACGTGGACGTCCTCCTTGGGCAGCTCGTGCCCCATGATCGAGGTGACGGCGTTGGTCTTCGAGATCTTCTTCGAGTCCAGCCGCTCGCGCTCGAGCATGTTGTAGAAGTCCATGTTGCCGCCGACGTTGAGCTGCGAGGTCCGCTCCAGCCGCACGCCGCGGTCGTGGAACAGCCGCGCCAGCGCCCGGTGGACGATCGTCGCCCCGACCTGGCTCTTGATGTCGTCGCCGATGATCGGCAGCCCGGCCTCCTGGAAGCGCTTGTCCCAGTAGTCCTCGCGGGCGATGAAGACCGGCAGGCAGTTGACGAAGCCGAC
>DASZNP010000022.1:0-12192 GCA_035551255.1 Solirubrobacterales bacterium | reverse complement strand
ATCTCGCCGCTGCCCTCGCAGGTGGGGCAGGTCTGCTCGAAGCGGACCCGCCCCTGGCAGGCCGGACACCCGGGATCGGCGCCCGCCTCTATGCAGGAGAAACACTCGTAGACGGTCGTGCCCTGGCCCCCGCACTTGTCGCAGGGGCCGTGTTCGGGCTCTCCCCAGGGCTCTGAGACCTGGTTGTCGGGATCGAGGAGGACGCCAGGGTCCTCCTCTTCGGGGTGGCAGTGGAAGAAGGTTCGCCAGCCCGCGGCCATCAGCGCTCGCGGCGACGGCTAGTTGCCGTTGCCGTTTTTCCGCTCCTCGCTCTTGCGCTCCTCCTTGGCGGCCGCGGCGGCTTCGGCCAGCGCCTCGGCCTCGCGCTCGACCGCCGCTGCCTGCTCTTTGGCCTCGATGCTCTCTTCTTTGGCCTCGAGCTTCTCCAGCTGCGCGGTCTTTTCGGCTTTGGCGTTGGAGCGTTTGACTTTGGCCGCCGATTTTTTGGCTTTGCGCTTTTTCTCCTGCTCTTTCTCTTTGGCTTTCGCCTCGCGGTCGCGACGCCGTTTCTCGGCTTTGCGACGCTCCTGCTCGGCTTTGCGACGGGCTTCGGCGGCCGCCTCCTCGGCGGCTTTGCTCAGCTCGGCCTGCCGCTGCTCGGCCTCGCGCTCCTCGATTTCGGCTTTCTCCCGCAGCTCGACCGCGCGCTCGCGCTCTTTCGTCGCCAGCAGGGCGGCGCGGCCTTCTTCGCGCAGCTCGTCGTCGCGGAAGAGGACGCCGGTGGCGCTGCGGGCGCCCGCCTCGGCCCGGTCGACCAGGTGTTTCGCCCCCGAATCGGAGCCGCCGAGGGCCCCGAGGGCGAGATCGACCGGCGTCCGCGCCAGTTTGATCGACGAGTTCAAGATCGTCTTCGAAATGGTCGGCATCGACATCTAGCTCTCCTCCTTGGGATCGATGACCGCGGCGGCCTCTTCGGCGCGATCGGCTTCGCGTTGCAGCTCCGCTGCCTCGCGCTTGGCCTCGCTCTTCTCGGCCGCGGCCTCTTGACGTTTGGCCTGGGCGCGCTGTTCGCCGGCGAGGCGCTCGCGCTCGGCCTGCGCTTTGTCGACCTGGGCCTGCTGGGCGGCGATGCGCTCCTCCTCGGCCCGTTTGCGCTCGGCCTCCTCTTCGGCGGCGATCTCCTGGGCCTCCAGTTCGACCTCGCGCCGCTCGGCCTCAGTCTCGGCGCGCTCGGCCTCGATCTTGGCTTCCTGCTCTTTGCGCTCGGCCTCCGCGGCCTGCTCGGCCGCCTCGGCCTGGGCATCCGCCTGGACCTCCTGCAGCTGCCCCTCGCGGTGCAGATCTTCGTTGCCAAGGGCCGCTCCTGCGGCCTGCTTGACCTTGCCGACCACCTTGCCCAGGGGGCCGCCGGCGACGCGCTCTTGCTCGCTCACGCGCGTTCTCCTTTCAAGTTCGTCCTCTGAAGTCCCATTGCTGTGCGTCTACCCAAGCGAGGGGTCGGCCGAACCGTGCAACGGGTCACACTTCACCACCAACAGAGTCACTAGTAGCGGAGGATCGCGGCGACTCCTTCGGCTTGGGCGAGTGGCTCGGCGAGCTCGTCGTGGACGATCGTGACGCTGGCGCTGCTGGCGAAGGCGGCGCGGAGCAGAGACTCGACGTCACCGTTTAAGGCGCCATCGAAGACGAGGTGGTCTACCCGGCCTTCGGCCAGCGCCTCCTTCGTCTCCTGGATCCCAGCGGAGCCGCGGCTACCGCCCTTCGCCTCGCCGAGCGCGCGCTCGACCACTGTGCGGTCGCGTTCGCCATCGAGACGGGCGATCGCCTCCGTGACCACCTCGTTCAGCTGGCCGGTCGGGATCGAGATCAGGTCGGCGTCGCTGCCGCGGACCACCTTCGCCTTGGCGGCGTTGAAGCCATGCTCGAAAGCCTCGGCATCCTTGGCCGGCCCGAAAACGATTGCCTCCGCGATCCCGTTCTTCTCCAGCGCTCGCCCGGCCAGCTGGCCGCACTCAGTGAGGAAGCGGTGGCGATTGTGCTCGAGACGTTCGTCGTACTGGTCGTGTCCGGAGGCGCTGACGCCCTGCGCGCGCGCCGGGTTGTTGGTGCTCTGCGATTTACGCTCGCGCCAATCGAGGCTGAGCAGGCTCAGTTCCCAGTTCTCGAGCTCCTCGAGGGCGCCGGCGGTGCAGCGCAGCAGCCGCACCCGCTCGGCGGATACAAGGGCGACACCGCGGGCGCCGCCTCGACTGACGAGGGCGATCAGCGGGGCGACGGCCGGCTCGGACGCGTATTCGACGCAGCCATCGGCGACCGGCGGCGCCCCGGTCCCCCACCAGTGCTCGACCCCCTCCTTCTCGGCAACCTCGACGAAGCCGACTTCGCCGCGCGGCGGCGGCCGCAGGTCGCCGTCTTCGAAGCGCTCGGTCAGGCGTTTCGCAGTCGCCCGCAGCGCCACGCGCAGGTCGTGGCCGGAGTCCCGGTGGCTCTCGAGCACCGTGTCGAGCGCGTTCCGCAGCTCGGTCCGCCAGGCGCCGCCGCGATCGGCTGGATCGAAACCAAGATAGATAGAGAGGACGCCCAGCTCCGGGCGCCATTCGCTGACTTCGCGAGCTTCCTCCAAGGTCGGTTCGCTCATATTGCTTCGCTCCTCCTTGATCGGGTGCGCTTCGGCTACCCCCGCAGCCCGCGTAGAGAAACTAGCCCGTCCCTCGAACTGCATCAAATTTCCTACCCAGCAGGCCGGAAATTTGATGCAGTTCGGATGAGGCGCCTTCGGGTAGGAGTGCGGTATGGAGCCACGACTCGATACGCCGATGCCCGGGCCGCCGCAGCCGGATCCGCGGCCGCCTTCGCCTACTCCTGAGCCCGGCCCGCCGGGGCCGCCGCCGGACGATCCGGTGCCTCCGCGGCCCGATCCCGGACCGCCGGAGCCGCAACCGCCGATCGATCCTCCCGAGCCGCAGCCGCCGGCTCCGGAGATCCTCGCTGTCGCCAGCTAGCGCGTCGCGGGTGCGGTCGCAGCACCGTCGGGCTCGCCGTGCGGGAGAACGGCGTCCTTTGCCTCCTCCGGCGTCAGGTCGGGATAGAGCGTCTTGATCAGCCCTAGCGCCAGGACGGCACCGACCAGCTGGGCGACGACGAAGGGTGGGACCGAGGCCGGGGCGATCCCGGCGAAGGTGTCGGAGAACATCCGGCCGATGTCGATCGCCGGGTTGGCGAAGCTGGTCGAACTGGTGAAGAAGTAGGCGGCGCCGATGTAAGCGCCGACCGCCGCTGGCGCCAGCTCGCCGCGATGGGTGCGAGCGGGGGAGAAGATCACCAGCAGCAGGCCGATGGTGGCCACCACCTCGGCGAGGAGGTGGGCGGGCGAGGCACGGTGGTGGCTGGAGATGCTGATCGCGCTGAGCGAGAACATCGCGTTGGCGAGGACCGCGCCGGAGATGCAGCCGGCGATTTGGGTCGGGATGTAGGCGACGAGGTGGCGCCGGCGCAGGCCGCCGAAGGCGGCGTCGACCAGCGAGACGACTGGGTTGAAATGCGCCCCCGAGACCGGGCCGAACATGAGGATGAAGGTGAAGAGCCCGGCGGCGGTCGCCGCGGCGTTCTCGAACAGCTGCAGGCCGGTGTCGCCGGGCGAGAGGGTCGAAGCGGCGATCCCCGAGCCGATTACCGTCGCGGTGAGGAAGGCGGAGCCGAGGAACTCGGCGAGCAGACGCCGCGGTAACGATTCGGTCACGGGCGCGAGCTTATGCGCTGGCAGAATGCGGGGCCTCGATGGCCAATGCGCTCTTCGTCTGCCTCCACAACGCCGGCCGCTCGCAGATGAGTCAGGCGCTGTTCGAACGCGCCGCCGCCGGCCGCCATGGCGCCCGCTCGGCCGGGACCACCCCGGGCGACCGCGTCCACCCCGAGGTTGCCGAGGCGATGCGGGAGCTGGGGATCGAGATCGGCGACCGGGTGCCGCACCGCCTCACCACCGAGGACGCCGAATGGGCCGACGTCGTGGTGACGATGGGCTGCGGCGACAAATGCCCCTACATCCCCGGCCGCCGCTACATCGACTGGGACCTGCCCGACCCGAAGGGCCAGCCGCTCGACGCGGTGCAGGCGACCCGCGACGAGATCGCCGCCCGCGTCGAGGAACTGGTCGCCGAACTGGATCAGGCGCCAGCGCCTCTTGATTAAGCACCCTCTTTTGAGGAGTAGAGGTTGTCACTCGCCGTGAGTTGAACTCCTTCGGCGCCTCTCTTAAGTTCGCGGCTAGGGAAATTACGCTGGATCCAGCAGGGAACCGCGGGTTATCTGATTTGGGAGTGCAATAACGCCTCCCGATACCCCATGTGGAGCCGGCAGAGATCACCTCATAGGGACTGCAATCAAAGAAGAAAGAGGGAGGGTGAGATGTTCTCTCGCATCCACAACAAGCTCGGAACCGCAGGGCTCGTAGTTGCGATTGTGGCATTGGTTGCCGCGCTCGCTGGCACGGCGTTCGCATCGCTGCCTGGCCTGAACAGCAAGCAGAAAAAGGAAGTCAAGAAGATTGCCAAGAAGCTGGTCAAGGTGGGCCCACAGGGGCCGCAGGGCGCACCTGGTGCTACCGGAGCGACCGGAGCCCCAGGCAAGGAAGGAGCCGCCGGGACTGCCGGTCAGAACGGTTCGGATGGTGAAGCCGGCGCTTGTAGCAACAGCAAACCTCAGTGCGTACTTCCTCCTGGCGCGACGCTTACCGGAACTTGGAGCTTCTCCGGCCGGGGGTCCCAGGTAATCGAAACCGAAGTTGGCGGTACGACCAACTCCTACGAAATCGGGGATCGGCGAGAGTTCGTCAACATCAGCTATCCCCTGCGTGTTGTCCCGCAGCCGAGAGACTTCATCGTGGCAACGAACTGGATCGGTGAAAACGAACCGTCCACGGCGCAATGCCCGGGCAGCTACAGCGAACCTAAAGCGGCGCCCGGCGAGCTCTGCATTTACGCCCAAGAAATTGTCAATGCGGGGGAAAACACCACGCATGAACCGGAAGGCTTCACGCACACGGATCGAACCAGCGGCGAAGTCTTCAATTTCAAGCTCAACGAAGAAGGGCTGTTTGCCAGGGGATACGGAACCTGGGCCGTGACGGCGCGTTGCCCGGAAGTCGAACCGGGTGTAGAAGAAGAATGCTGAGCGGGTAGTTGATTCACCCACCCCCGGCTCCTTACAAGTAACGGAGCGAGCCGGGGGTGTCGAGGTCCTCTCCGGTCTCCAGCAGCGTCTTCAGGCCGGAGAGGATCATCGGCCAGCCGCCGAACAGTTCGTTGTTGGCGTCCTCGCCAAGCTGGTCGTGGGTGACGCGCAGGCGGCAGGAGGTGCCGACCGGCTCGATCTCCCAGGTCACCCGCGAGGTCCCTTCGCTCTTCACCTGGTCACTCCAGAGCGCGTTGAAGCTTTGGACAAGGCGCCGCGGCGGGTCGACCTCGAGGTTCTCGCCGCTGGCGATGTCGATCACCCCCGGTACCCCGGACTTGTACTCCGAGCCCTGCGTCCACTCGGAGGCGGTGCCGACGCCGAAGCTGTAGCGCGCCCGCATCTCCTCGCTGGTGATCGCCTCCCAGAGGCGCTCAGGCGTCGTCTTGATGTAGATCTCGAACACAGTCATCGTGCCGCGCCCGCCAACCACCGTGTAAGCCTGGTCCTCAGTCATTTCTTGTCCTCGCTCTCGATGTCTCTTTTCAGCTCGCTGAGCGCCGAGGCCCAGGGCTCCGCGTACTTGCCCACCCAGCGGTCGTGGATGAGCCTGATCGGGACGGGGTTGAGGAAGTGCAGCTTCTCGCGGCCACGCTTCTGCGTCGTCACCAGTCCCGCCTCCTCGAGCACCCGCAGGTGCTTCATCACGCCGAAGCGGGACATCGGCAACTCCGCTTCCAAGGCGCTCAGCGACTGCCCGTCCCGCTCGAAGAGCCGATCGAGCAGCTCACGGCGGGTCGGATCTGCCAGCGCCTTGAAGACCTCATCCATGCGGGGAACTATAGGTGACCTTTTAGTCACCTGTCAAGGCAGGTGCGGGACCACCACATTTCCTCCTGCGGCGGACTGCTCTGACGTATCGGTACTGAGCGTTCTAGGGTCGCTGAGCAATGAGGCACCTCAACGGGAGGCGCCCACCTCAGACAACTAGGGGAGAGTTAGATGCAAGTCATCAAGCGCCTGGCGCTGCTCGTCTGCGCCATCGCGGTCTTTGCCATTCCGGCAACGGCCAACGCCACCATCACGACCAAAACGATCGAATACGGCCCGTGGACGATCCCGGCCGGCAGCGGCGACCCGCACGACCACATGACGATGGGGATGATCGAAAACCAGATCGTCCAGAACATCGGCAAGCCCTGCACCGGCTGCACGATCATCGGCATCACGCCGAACCTCGTCTACACGGACGGTACGACCGCCAACATCAGCACCGGCCCGATGCTCCACCACGCGGCCTTCATGGCCCAGTCGAGCGGCAAGGTCGACGCGACCTGCGGCAGCAGCGGCCCGGGCCTGCTCGGCGAACGCTTTTTCGCCTCCGGCAACGAGCGCACCGCGGTCGACCTGACCTCACTGCCTTACGGCTACAAGGTCAACAGCACCGAGACCTGGAACATGATCATCGACCTGGCCAACTGGGAAACCACCAGCAAGACGGTCAAGCTGAAGATGACCTGGAAGTACGCGACCGGGACCGACGCGACCAGCCGCTCGGCCCTGCACCCGGTCTGGCTCGACGAGGCCGGCTGCAGCATGACCTCGCTGATCTCAGTGCCGGAAGGTCTCAGCGACACCCACTACGAATGGAAAACGACCTTCGGCGGCAAACTGATCGCCGCTGCCGGTCACATCCACGACCACGGCGTCAACGTCGAACTAACCAACAAATCAGCCGGCGAAAGCCTGCTCTGCAACTCGGTTGCAGGTTACGGCGGCCCGGGCTACGAAACGCCCGACGGCCGTAAGCACGTCTCCTCGATGAACGTCTGCACGGGCAACCCGATCGCGACGGTCACCAAAGGCCAGACGCTGCGCCTGCACACGATCTACAACGTGCCGGAAGGGCACATGCCCGTCGACGACGCGATGGGGATCATGATCGCCTACTTCGGTTAGGCGACCAGCTGTTTCGCGGCATGAAGAGCGCCTGTCTCACGACGGGCGCTCTTCAGCGCTCAAATGAGCGCCCTCTAGACCTTCGGAATCAACCCCGCGGCTTGATCACCGCGTAAGGGCTTTCGGCGCATGCCTCGAGGCCGTACGTCCGAGCCAGCGCACTGGCTTTGACGAACGGATTCGTCTGCTTAAGGAAGAGGTCCAGGTAGTCCAACTTCGCATCTTTGACTCCGCTTTCGATTGCTTGAAGAATTGCCCGCACCTGTCGTTCATCCGCCCGCGGGGGGCGCAGCGCACGAAGCTTGCGTAGCTGTTTCTCCATCGGCGGCACGAAGACTGCCGTCACGGCTTCGAAGTTGCCGGCGACGACTTCGCCCTTGCGCTGAGCGGCGAGTTTGACCTGTTCGTTCCCTGCTCGCTTACAAATCGCATCGGCCTCGCGGATGAACTGCGCCCTGGTCAGCTCGGATTCGCCACTTCCGCAGCCCATCGGGACAAAGGCCACTAGGCCCAGCAACATCAGAGAACTAAGGCTCTTCTTCATGATCAAGCGAAGCTACACCGCTGATCACGGTTTCGGCGCGACCGCCGACCCAGATATCGCCGTTTTCGTCCTGATCGACGTAAATGCGCCCATCCCGCCCGATCGCCCTGCCCTGGGTAGCGATGTATGGCGCCTGCAGTCGCCCACTGCCGATCAGCCACTGGGCGACGCCGGCGTTGAGGCTGCCGGTAACCGGATCCTCGGCCGCCACCCCGTTTACCGGGAAGAAGGCGCGCACCTCGATCATGGCCTCCGAGCCTGGCGGATGGAAACCGACCGCCCCGACGTCGAACTCGAGCGAACCCGGCCGTAGCTCCAGCACTCGGTCCGCGCTCTCCAAGAGAACGGCGATCCAGCTGAACCCGTTGTCCACCCACTCCACGGCGAGCATCTCCGCCGGATCCAGCCCAAGCGCAACCGCCACCCGCCCCGCCTCCTCCGACGAAGCAGGACCGGAACGGCGAAGCGGCGGCGCCGCGAAGGCAAGCTTCCCCTCGTCCCGCCGGATTCGCACCAGCCCCACGCCGCACTTCTGGACGACCTCGTCCGGGTCGCCCGCCTCTCCCCCTGCCTCGAGCCAGGCATGGCAGGAGCCGAGGGTCGGGTGCCCGGCAAACGGGGTCTCGAGCTCCGGCGTGAAGATCCGCACCCGGTAATCGGCGCCGGGATCGTCCGGCGACAGCACAAACGTAGTCTCGGAGAGGTTGGTCCAGCGCGCAAACCGCTGCATCTGCTCGGTCGAAAGACCGTCACCTTCAAGAACTACGGCGACCGGATTCCCCGTCGAAGGATGGCCCCCGAACACGTCGACCTGCCGGAATCGTCGCTGCATTCCGCCAGTCTTCCAAACGATGCGCTTCCTGCGTTATGAATCTCAAGGATTAGAGGAGCAGCCTTCGAGTCCGGCTTGTTCAGCCAGGTTGTTGGCTTCGTCGAAGGGGTTGTCCTTCTGCACCAGCGCACTCCCAGGATCTTTCTTCGTGTCAGCGAGCGCTTTTTCCAGTGCTTCGTAGAAGAGCGCCAGCTGCGATTGACTTTCGTCGGGAGCCGGCAGCTTCTTCAGCTTTTCCAACTCCTTTTCAATCGGCGGCAGAGCAGCTGGAACTACTGCGTCTTCTTCTTCGATGCCCGGGTGGGCTTCCATGTAAGCAGCGCCTTGGTTGAACTGTTCAGTTTCGGCAGCAACGCAGATTGCCTTCGCCCGCTGAACGAACTGCTTTTTGGTGAGGCTGGCGGCTTCAGACCCGCCCCCACAGCCGACCAAAGATGAAAGCATCAGAAGGGACAAAAGTGCGCCTATGATCAAAGTTCTTTTCACCATAAGAACTATAACGCTTCGGCCTCTTTAATGCTGCCCACAGCCGCTGCTCTGCAGCACCGGCCGCAGGTCCACCGCCCGTCCATTCTGGGCCTTCATCCGCGCCGTCGCGCGGTGTTTGCCGCGACAGATGTCAGTGGAGTTGGTGAGAAGGCTTTTCGCGCCGCCCTTCATCTGCAAGACGAACTTGCTGACCGGGGCATCGGGAACCGATTCGAAGGTGGTGCGGATGCCGCCGTGCACGGAGTCGATGCGGCCGACCAGGTCAATCTCAAGCTGGCCCCCGAGTTTGGCTACGAGATCCGGTAGGGGGTGGTTTGAGCTTCTGAGGTAGACCGGCCCGCTGAGCGGCTTGCCAAGCAAAGGGGTCCAGGCCTTGGCCTTGCCGTAGACCGAGCCTTTGGGGCATTTGTCAGCGGCGAACTGTTTGCGGGTGCAAATCGTGCCGATGTGTTCCTGAGCCAGGAACTCCGAATGGGGCAGGGCAACCGAGGCGGAGGCGATATTGGCATCGCCTTTGCGGGCTTTGAGCACGGCGGTGAGCGCCGGGTACTGGGCGCGTTTCGTCCCGCCCCGCAGCTTCAGCTGCAGCTTGGGCTTGAACTTCAGGGCTTTGCAGCCGTCGACCTGGAAACGGGCCTGCGGATGGGCGACGGTGCCCTGGGTGGAGACGACATCGGAGGTGACTGCCATTTCGCGGCAGTCGGTCGGGTTCAATGAGAATTGCGGCCTATCGATCACCGCGTGGAGGTGGCGGTAGGCGATGCCGATGCCTTCGAAGAACTGGGGCAGCGGGTCAGCTTTAACTACCGCCCTGCCAGTTTCTGGTTCCACGTCGAGGCCCGAGCGCACCGTCAGCACCCCCAGGTCGAATGGTCCTGCTTGGGCGGGGACCTCGCTAAGAATTGAGAAGGGGGATCCCTGGTAGGGACCGGCGAGGTAGATCTGGGGCTGGGGCTTGCCGGGCTGGGGCACGCTCAGCGGTTCGGGGCCCGGGCCGGTGGTGGCGGTGAGGCCACCGATTCTCGAGCTCTCCGGACAGGTGCCGGCAGCGGCGTCTGCATCAGAGCAGAACGGGACGCCCTTCAGCTTGGCGAGCTCGCCGTCGGGTAGGTGCAGTTCGAAACCGCGCAGGGCCTGCTGGCCGTCATCGCGGTTGAGGTCGAAGACGAAGGGGCTGAACTTCCCGGCGGTGGGTTCGGTGGCCCCAGCATCGAGGGTGGGTGAGAAGCCCTGGTTGCAGCCTTCGGTGATCTGCATCTGGCTCTGGCCGATGGCAGCCGGGTCATCGGAGTGGGGGCTGAAGGAGAAGTCGGTGGTGAAGGTGCCGCAGTGGTCGGGGTTCTGCAGCGGCGCCCTGGGGCCGCCCCAGACGTTCAGGTCGATCTCTTCGACCGGGACCTGCGGGAGGTCACGGAAGACTGCAGTGAGGCGGCCGGTGTTCTTGTCTGGTTCCAGCTCGCCGGGGAGCTTGATGTGCATACCCAAGGCGTCGGAGGTGAGCCAGAGACCCAGCTGGTGTCCGGGCCGTGGGGAGCGCTGATAAATCGTGCCCTCGATTGGGGTCGACAGCGCCGGGGAGACGATCGTCGCCGTGCCGAGCTTGGAGTTGTCGGGGCAGGCGGTGTCGACTTCTTCGTGGTAGCCGACCTGCTGATCGGAGCAGGTGCCAATCCAGTTGGCAGCGCCGGCGGCGACCTGCATCCCCTCGGGAAGGGTGACCCGGGCTTCGCGCATCGTGGCGGTTGCGCGTTCGCTGGCCAGCAGGTGTTGAGGAAGGACCAGCTTGGTCTTCAGTCCGGTCGCGGCGCCGGCCGCATGGCTGGTCGGTTCGGCCTCGAAGGTGGGGGCGAAGGGCAGGCCGGTGCAATTGGTGATTGCCTCAAGAGGATCCGAAGCAGTGAAGAGCTGGCCGGGGAGCTGGTAGCTCTTGACCGCGAAGTCGACCGAGCCTTCTTGACAGGCTGACGGATTAGTCATGAATGCCAACCCGGTACGGGGGACCTCGCGTTCCGTCTTGCCATCGGGGTCTTCGCAGATAACGGCTGGACAATTCCCTTCGATAGCGAGGAGTCGCTGCTTGTCATGAGAGACATCGCTAGGACTACCCCACAAGATCGTTTCCGCGTTCAGGATGGGGAAGAGCCCTGGAGCGCTGTGGACGGTAGCGGTTACACGGTAGTCACTTGCCGTGCGGACGTGGATGTCGATGAAGATGGAATACAACGCCCCCGTGAAGCCTAGGCGCGCGACTTCATCCTTTGGATGTGGCGGCGTGAGGTTATAGAGAGGCTCACTGAATTTGTCCAACGTTTCGGCCCGGCCCCGGACCAAGCCGACCTGGGAGCTCAGCGGACAGTTGGAGAAAGCGATCATTCGACCGGTATCGCAGCGTTCGGTTGCGTTGACGCTGCCGAGCAAACCCGGCGGGAGCGAGACAGATATCTCTTCGGTGTGTTGCTCTCCGGTCGTTTCCTGACCTCCCGCATCTATGTAGCGGTTGAAGCGAAGAACAGTTCTGAGGTCTGGGTGGCTACCAGCCGAAGAAGTCGACTCGGCGGCTTCAACCGATTCGATGCCGTACGCATAGGATTTGACCGCGCTGGTCCCGGAAGTGGCGACAACCCCCGGTGCTCCTACGGCATCTCCGGAACCTCCAGAAGGGGGCGATTCGAGCCCGCTATCGCGCTGCACGTCTGGCGCCGACGGCGAGACACCTACATCGACCGCTGATGCTCGAGCCGCCCTGGCCCTCTTGCCCTTCTTCACATGTTTCTTGCACCGCTTGCGGTTATGCCTACCCTTGCGAGCGTGATGGCACCGGCGCTTGCGCGTTTTCACGTTACCCCCACTCGATGCCTCTTGTGACGCCGGTCGAGGAAAGCTGGAAGCCGGCGCGACTCCGTTGCCCCGGCACGCTTCTTCCAGGCAGCTTTCGGGAGGGGACGGCGCAAGAAACCCACCGTTCACGCGAGCATCGTAGATGGCCGGAGTCCCGCCTTCCCCGGCGCCGGGGACCAGCACATCCTGGGAGAGAAAGACAACGTCGTCCCCGGACGGCGTGACCGAGAGCAGGACGTTCGGCTTGGGAGCGAAAGGCAACGGGACGCCTAGAGCTTCCGTGAGCAACGGTTCATATTCTTTGGACTTGCCGGAGGAGATCAGCTGGGCGTTTCCTTCGCCATCCCCCACCCGCCACTCATAGACATCGTTGACGCCGTCC
>DASZNP010000021.1:0-18802 GCA_035551255.1 Solirubrobacterales bacterium | reverse complement strand
AGCGCCCGGCCGAGGCCCAGCATCGCGCCGCTGACCACGCCGGCGCGGCCGTACGGCAGTACCGCCATCCGGATCATCTCCCAGCGGGTGGCGCCGAGCGCCTGCGCGCCTTCCTGCAGCCGCCGCGGCGTCTGGGCGAACGCCTCGCGGGCGACCGCGGAGACGATCGGCAGGATCATCACCGCCAGGACCAGGCCGGCGACCAGCATCGTGCGGCCGGTGACCGAGGCGGGGCCTTCGAAGATCGGGATGAAGCCGAGCTTTTCTTCCAGCCACTTCATCACCGGCACCGTCGCCGGACCGAGGACGAAGATTCCCCAGAGGCCGTAGATGATGCTCGGGATCGCCGCCAGCAGGTCAACCAGGTAGCCGAGCGTCAGGGCGATCCGCGGCGGCGCCACGTGGGTGATGAAGAGCGCGACGGCGACGGCGAGCGGGACCGCGACCAGCGCCGCGAGTGCTGCTGCCAAGACGGTGCCGAAGGCGAGCGGGGCGACGTAGTCGATGAAGCTCTTGCCCTCCGGCAGTTCGGAGGCGCTGGCGGTGAGGGCCGGGTAGCCCTCGGAGAGGAGGAAGATCGCGACCCCGGCCAGCAGGATCAGGATCGTCAGCGCGGCAAGGACCGCGGTGCGACTGAAGACGCGGTCGCCGAGGCGGCGGCGCCCTCCGGACGCCGCCGCCAGCAATTGGCCCGCGTTGGTCGTGGTATCGACCGAGGCCACGTGCCTCCTAGCCCGCTTCGATCGCTTCGACGGCGGGCATGACCTTCTTCGTCAACGCCGGGGAGAGCGGGGCCGAGCCGGCCTGTTCGGCGGCCAGTTCCTGCCCTTCGGGGCTGACTACGTATTCGGCGTACGCCTTGACGGCTTCGGCTTCGGAGGCCGACCCGTATTTCGTGCACGCGATCAGGTACGAGACGAGGACGATCGGATACGTCCCCTGCGATTCCGTCTTGCGGTCGAGTTCGTAGGCGATCGTGTACTTGCCGGGGCTGAGTTCCTTGTTCAGAGGCGACTCCTCGACGATTTTCGCCGCGGCCTCCGGGGTCGGTTCGGCCCATTCACTGCCAACTTTGACCTTGGCGACGCTGAGTTCGCCGGCCTGGCTGGCATCGGCGTAACCGATCGTGCCTTCGCCGGTGCTGACTGCTTCGACCACACCCGAGGTGCCCGAGGCAGCTTCGCCACCCTTGACCGGCCAGTCGCCGCTGACTTCGAACTTCCAGACGCTCGGAACGACCTCGGAGAGGTATTCCGTGAAGTTCTGCGTCGTCCCCGACTCGTCGGAGCGGTTGACCGGGGTGATGCGGGTGTCCGGCAGTTCGACGCCTTCGTTGTCTTTGGCGATCGCCGGGTCGTTCCAGCTGGTGATTTCCTGGGCGAAGATCTTCGCCAGGGTTTCCGGGTCGAGTTGCAGTTCTTCGACCCCCGGCAGGTTGTAGATGATCGCGATCGGCGAGATGTAGTCCGGGACCTCGATCAGTTGGCCGGGCGCGCACTGCTTTTCGGCCTTTTCGAGTTCGCCTTCTTCGGTCGAGAGCGCCGCGTCGCTGCCCGCGTAGGCGACCCCGCCGGAGATGAACTGTTCGCGACCGCCGCCCGACCCAACCGGGTCGTAGGAGATCGTCGCGCCGCTGTTGGCGTTCTCGAATTCGGCGATCCAGGCTTCCTGCGCCGCCTGCTGGGCGGTCGAGCCGGCACCGGCGATTTCACCTGAGACTTCGCCACCGCCGGATCCCGAACCGCCGCCGCCGGTTTCATCGCTGCTGCTGGAACCGCAGGCGGCGATACCGAGGGCGAGGGTCACGGCAAAGGCGATCACCACGAGCCATTTAGAGCTGGACATCAGACTCCCTTTTGGATTTGTTCGACATAGCTGAGCCGGAGGCTCCCAGCGGTCGTGCCCCAGCTTGTTACTGCGCTGTGGCGAAGATGTAAAAAAGATGTAAAAGGGCTCTGGGACGGGCTTTCTTCACCCATCTGGCGAGAACCGGTAGCCGATCCCGTTGTGGGTGTGGATCAATCGCCGGCCGGGCAGCGCCTCTCCCAGCTTCGCCCGCAACCGGCTGACGTAGACGTCGACCGAGCGGTCGTCGTCACGGGGCTGCCCGCCCCAGACTTTCGCGAAGAGCTCCTCGCGGGTCATGATCCGCTGTGGGTGCTCGGAGAGGCTGACGAGCAGCTGCAGCTCGCGGACGGTCAGGCTCAGCGGTCGCCCGTCGACCAGCGCGGCGTGCTCCTCGGGCTTGATCTCCAGCCGTCCCATGCCCGCCGAGCATGGCCGGGCGGATTCGGAGAGCGGTTACCCCGCCGTAAAGGTCTTGTGAACGACCTGTGAAGAGGACTGCGACTCCGGGTCGGCCTGCTTCTCGAGCGGCGCCGGCCCGGCGGCCGGGCGCAGCTCCTCCTTGACGATCCCGGCCGGTTCGGGCTCGAAGCGGTAGCCGATGCCGAAGTGGGTGTGGATGTAGGACCAGCTCGGCGAATGCTTCTCCAGCTTCTGGCGCAGCTTGCGGACGAAGACGTCGACCGAGCGATCGCCGTGGGCCATCGCGTAGCCCCAGACCCGCTGGTAAATCTTCTCCCGCTCCAGCACCTGGCTGCGCTCCTCGGCGAGCAGGTAGAGGAGCTCGAACTCGCGGCGGGTGAGGTCAAGCGGCTCCTTGCCGACGAAGGCCTGGAAGCGGTCGGGACGGATCTCCAGCTCGCCGGCGGTGAGCGGCGCGCTTTCGACCTCGCGGCGGCCGTGGGTGTGGCGGCGGGAGACGGCTTCGACCCGCGCCATCGCCTCCTCGGGATGGCAGGGCTTGGTCATCCAGTCGTCGACGCCAAGCCGCAGGCCGCGGACGCGCTGGGCGACCGTCGAGCGGCCGGTGACGACGACGAGGGCGAGCTCGGGCAGCATCGAGGCGACGCGCTCGAGGTAGGACCAGGCTTCGTCCCCGAGCAGAGCGGGGTCGATCAGCAGGGCGTTCAGCTTCAGCGCGACGAGGTCGCGCGGCGGTACGGGGCCACTGCTGTGGCTGAGGCTCCAGCCCGCGGCTTCGGCACGTTTCGCGAGGACCGTGACGAAACCGCTGTCGGTGTCGATTACTGCGATGCGGATAGACACAGTGTATGCATCGTCAAGGCGCGAACCGCCTGCGTTCACAGCCTTTTCACAAGTGCAGGCGGGCGCATCCCGAAATTGCGGAAACGCCGAGTGCCTCGTTCACGCGAGACTGCGTTTCCCCACCCTCGAAGTGGCAAATCGCAGTCTCGACTCAAAACGTCGCCGGCCGCAAGCCGATGGCGATGATCAGCAGCACCGCGATCCCGACCGCGTAGCGGTAGAGGACGAAGGGGCGGTAGCTGGTCGTGCGCACCAGGCGCAGGAGGAAGGAGATCGCCCAGTAGCCGGAGACGGCGGCAGCGATCGTGCCGACGATCATCGGCCCGGCGACGCCGCTCGGCAGGCCTTCGTGGGCGGCGCTGGCGGCTTTGTAGAGAGTGGCGCCGGCGACGGCGGGGATCAGCAGCAGGAAGGAGAAGCGGGCGGCGGCGTCGCGGTCGAGCCCGAGCCAGCGGCCGGCGGTGATCGTGATCCCCGAGCGCGAGGTGCCGGGCGCCAGCGCCAGGACCTGGGCGAGGCCGATGATCCAGCCGTCGCGCAGACCGGTGTCGCCGAGGTCGCGCCGCTCCGGCATCCGGTCGGCGTAGCCGAGCAGGGCGGCGAAGAAGATCAGCTGGATCGCGATCATCCAGGGCTCGCCGAGGTGTTCGTCGATGAAGCTGGAGCCGAGGCCGCCGATGATCACTGCCGGCACGGTGCCGATCGCGATCGCCACCGAGAGCCGCTGGCCCTGGGTCGTGATCGCCCGCTGGCGGACCGCTTCCCAGAACCCGCGCAGCAGCATCACTACCTCGACCCGGAAGTAGGCGACGGCGGCGACCAGGGTGCCGGCGTGGAGCGCCACGTCGAAGGTCTTGTTGAAGGCGTCGTTTTCCTGCAGGAACGTGTAGTTCTGCAGCCACGGGACCAGGATCAGGTGGCCCGAGGACGAGATCGGGAGGAACTCGGTGAGGCCCTGGACCACCCCCAGCAGGAGCGCCTCGAGGTTCGACATCGGCCGGCATCCTATGCGCGGACGCCGACGCCCCTCGGTCCGCTAGATTTCCACCCCGTGAAGCGCACCGCCGCATTTCTCGTCTCGATCTGGGCCCTGATGATGGTCCTGGCCCCCGCCGCGATGGCGGAGGAGGGCGTCGGTCTCGCCGGCCCCACCACGGACAAGACGGTCACCTTCTTCTGCTTCGGCGTAATCGCCTTCTTCGCCGCCCTGGTCATCGTCCTCTCGCTGATCCAGGGCCGCTTGGAGAAGCGCAAGGAACAGCGCCGCGCCGATCTCGCTCGTTTCAACTAGCCAGCGCGCTGGGTCAGCTCCGTCTCAAGCTCGAACCCGACGACCTCGATCGAGTCCAATCCCGAAGCCGCGGCTGCTGCGGCGAAAATCTGGCGTGCCTTTGCGGCGGCCTCATCGAATGAGTGACCAGTCGCGCTAAAGGTCACTTCCAGCCGTTCGGTCGCCAAATCCGCTCCGACGGCCGCACCGGCCTCCGGGTGGGTGCCCTCGAAGCCATCGAGAAGAGCAAATGAGTTCTCCTCGGCCACCTCTCGACCGCCAAGCCCCTTGATCGAAGCCGTGAACACAAATTCCATCAGCGTCCCCTCCATTCGAATCCATATCGTCGCATCCGAGACAAGTGGTGACGAAGGGTTCGCCAGTCGCTGGGCGTAGTGTGCACCAACTCTCGGTGCCGACCGCTGGGATCGAAAAGGAAGTAGCCCTTCTTCGTCTCCTTCACGCGCCACCCTTGCCGCTTGGCAGCCTTAATCAGCTCCCAGATTTCCTTTTGCCGGTTTGCCATGCACGGCTAAGCCGTGGGAGGCGCACTTCTCTCCCCCTCTCGCAGAGAATCAGGACAGCCGGAAGCCGGTAAGCAGGCGTTTCTCGGCTTCGCCCTCGATCTTGGCGATCACTTCTACTTTGCCCTCCAGCGGGGTGCCGCGGATCTTGGTGGCTAGGAGGTCGTCTACCTGGAAGATGCCGGCGGAGTTGTTGAGCTGGATCTCGATCTTGATCGGACGGTCGTCGCCGGACTCGATCCGGACCTCGTCGATTGCGGCGGCGGAGATCGAGTGGATGCCCTCGTGGCCTTTCTCCAGCGGAATCCGGGTGCGTCCCTGGGCCATGTCGAGGGCGTCGGCGACGCGGACTACGCCGGCCTCCAGCGTGTAGGGCTCGCCGCGGCGGCGGTGGCCGATGATCGCGTGGAGGATCTCGGAGGCGACGACGGTGCGCTCCGGCTGGCGGTAGGCGTCGGCGAGAAGGCGGTCGAGGGCGCCGTTGGCGAGGAAGAGCGAGTAGGCCTCATGGTCGGCGCGGTGGATCGACATCCCGATGTCGTGGAGCAGGGCGCCGCCGGCGACGACCACCTCGGCGTCGCGGTCGCGCATCCCGTGGTCGGCGACCATCGCCGGCTCGACTCCGGCCCGGACCAACAGCCGCAGCAGCCGCAGGGCGATGTTGAGGACGATCTGCATGTGGACCCAGGAGTGGTCCGACATCCCCAGCCGCTCGGCGTGGACCTGGGTCATGTACCACCAGGCCCGCACCTGCTCGTCTGAGTTCACCGCCTCGAGGAAGCTCTCGAGCTTGCGGTTGCCGCGGGTCGGCACCCGTACCCGCGCCTCGGCAATCGCCTCCTTGGGCGGTTTGCGCTTGGGCCCCTCGGGATCCGGCGCGGGAACTTTCTCCTCGCTCACACGCGGGATCGTAGAAGCGCGCTCGGCGTTCGTCCTTGGACCGCTATATCCGTCCTAAGGACGAACGCCGGGAACGGTCAGCCGCAGACGGGCCAGGGGCTGGAGCCGGCCGTCGAGTAGAGCAGCGCGGCGCGGTAGTTCTGCTCAGCGACCGATGCCGCCGCGGGGTCGCCGCTGCCGCCCATCGATTCCCAGGTCCCGTAGTCAAATTGGTACAGGCCGCGGTAAGTCCCGTCAGAGGAGACAGCGGTCGGGTCGCCGCCTGACTCGCAGGAGGCGATCGCTTCCAGGGTCGAGAGCGAGACGCCGCCCGGCAACGCGGCGAACTCTTCTTCCCGTTCGCGCTCGCGCTTGCGAGCAGCGGCGCGTTCTTCGGCTTTGATGTCGTGGGCGATCGAGTGGACCAGATGATGGAAGCGCTGGACCGGCGGCTGCAACGGTGCGATCTGCACGACCTCGGCCTTCCCCACGCTCGGGGAACCATTCGAATCGCCGTGGCCAGCCGCAAGCGCCGCGGCCGGGAAGGCGAGAAGGATGAGCAAGATCCAAGTGAATTGTTTGCGTCTTGTGAGCAAGCGCTAAACCGTGGCGGTTTCTGCCCTTGCCGTGTGTGGCGCCCGTCACATAGACCCTTCGATGACGCACGAATGAGGGCATGAACCGACGGCAGCCGAGAAAGCTGGCCGGATAGTTGCAGCCCGCGCCCTAGCGGCCCCGCGCGACGTACGTCGGCGTATCGGGACCCAGGGGCTCGACGATGTCGTATTCGCCGAGCAGAGCAACGTCGCCCGGTGGAGTCGCCTCGGGCGACAGTGCAAACGGAGCTCCGCCGTTCCTGTAGACACAGATTCTCGGCTCGAAGGAAGGCAGCTCAACCGTCTCTCCGCTGATGGGACCACCGATCAACTGAGCTCGGAACCCAAACTGGAGACCGCCGCTGTTCTCTCCTGGGGACATGGAATAAAGGCTAGATGGCGACCCGGACGGCGCTAGGCTGCTGCGCATGTCGGTCTCGCCCTTTCCCCAGAACGTAATCGCGGTCATCTGGGATTTTGACAAGACCCTGATCCCCGGCTACATGCAGAAGCCGCTGTTTAGGCGGTTCTCCGTCGACGAAAAAAAGTTCTGGCTGGAGGTCCAGGGGCTCTCTCATTACTACGCCAAGCTCGGACACCAGCTCATTTCGAGAGACACCATCTACCTCAGCCACATTCTCAGCTACGTGAGATCGGGGGAGTTCAAGGGCCTGAACAACGCCGTGCTCCGGGAGATCGGCGGAGAGCTCGATTTCTACCCCGGCGTTCCAGATGTTTTCGAGCGACTCAGCGCTCTCGTCTCCTCCTCCGCTCGATTCCAGCGCCACGAGATCAGCGTCGAGCACTACGTGATCTCGACCGGCCTTCGACAGATCATCTGTGGAAGCGCGGTCGCCAACAAGCTCGACGAGATCTGGGCCTGCGAGTTCCTGGAGACCACGGCACCTCCTGGCTATCTGGAGTCGGGAGACCCGCTTCCCAATGAGAATCCGACCTTGACGGACATCGCCTACTCCATCGACAACACGACGAAGACGCGCGCGGTCTTCGAGATCAACAAGGGCGTCAACAAGTACCCCGAGATCTCCGTCAACCAGAAGATGGACGAAGAGGACCGGAGGGTCCCTTTCGGGAACATGATCTACGTCGCGGATGGTCCCAGCGATGTGCCGGTGTTCTCGATCGTCAACCGTTTCGGCGGCCAAACTCTCGGCGTGTACGGTCCAGACTCGGAGGAGGAATTCCGGCAGATGGCCGACCTCCAGGAAGAGGGGCGGGTTCGAGGTATGGGACCAGCCGACTACAGACCCGGAACGCAGACCACCCGCTGGCTCGAACGAGCGGTCAAGAAGATTGCCTCCCGGATCAGCGACAGGCGAGAGCAGACGCTGCGCGAACGCGTTGGTACGGCGCCGGTCCACATCGTCGAAGACGGCAGGGGCGGTGACGGGAGCTCGACCGAGTGAGCGAAGTGCGCTGACAGCGACTCAGACCGCTTTGGCGATCAGCAGGCGCAGGTCCGGCAGGGTCCGGAACGACTTCACCTCGACGCTGCCGTAGCCGCTCTCCCCCATCCAGCGGGAGACCTCCTCGACCGTGTAGGTGTCGGCCCCGGAGGTGAGGTGGAAGAAAAGGCCGAGGATCGAGGCGGTGTTGGCCTGCTGGCCGCTCTCGCGGTCGTAGAGGTCGAGGACCGCGAGCGGCGCGCCCGGGCGAAGGACCGCGCGGATGCGAGCGAAGAGCGCCCGGATCTGCTCCGGCGAGAGGTGGTGGATGATGTTGAAGGTCATCGCGCCGTCGTAATGGCCGTCGTAGTCGACCTCGAACATGTCGCCGACGAGGTGGCGGACGCGATCGCTCATCCCCGCTTCGGCGACGATCTCTTCCCCGACCTTGGCGCTGCCGGGCAAATCGACGATCGTCGCCCGCAGGCCCTCGTGCCGGCGGCAGAGCGCCATCGAGTACTCGCCATGGGCGCCGGCGACATCGAGGACGGAGTGCGCCCCCTTGGCGAGCGGGATCGCCTTCGCGACTTCGGCGCTGGAGAGGCGCGCCAGCTGGTACTGGCCGCGGATGTAGGAGCGCCAGTAGGGATGGTCGGCGTCTTTGCCGTGCAGCTCGGCGTGGGTGCCGTCGCGGACCAGGTCCTCCAAGCGCGCGTACCAGTCCCAGTATTCGGCGGTGTCAGCGAGGAAGTCGCCGAGGTAGGTGTCCGAGCGCGGGTCGAGCCAAGGTCGCCCGCTTTTGGTCATTTCGTAGCGGCCGTCGGGGTTCTGGCGGACGTGCCCGAGCGAGGCGATCACGTCGAGGACGCGGGAGGTCCCGGTCTTCTGCAGACCCAGGTGCTCGGCCAGCTCGCCGGGCTCGCGCGGCCCCTCGGCCAGCGCCGCCAGCATCCCGGTTCGCTGGGCGACCTGCAGGCAGCGCGCGACCGGCATCGCGAACATCGCCTCGCCGATCGGCGTCGGCAGTTTGTTGAGCAGCAACCCGAGGCGCTCAACGGGTCCATCAGGAACGGCAGCAATCCGCATCGACTCCACCCTATCCGCGATCATCGGCGCATGGCGCCGACCTCACGACTGCTGCTCGCCTGCCCGGACCAGCCGGGGCTGATCGCCCGCGTCAGCGGCTTCCTCGCCGAGTCGGGTTTGAACAT
Source organism: Solirubrobacterales bacterium (assembly GCA_035551255.1). Lineage (GTDB taxonomy): Bacteria > Actinomycetota > Thermoleophilia > Solirubrobacterales > 70-9 > VAYN01. The sequence continues at coordinate 9,805 of DASZNP010000021.1, read as the reverse complement.
CGTCGACGTCGACCAGCACTCGAGCGGCGAGGGGCGCTTCTTCATGCGGATGGTCTTCGACCGGGTCCCGGAGGCCGAGCGCGAGGAACTGGAGATGCGCTTCGCGCGGGAGATCGGCGAGCCCTTCGCGATGGACTACGCGTTCCACGAGAGCGGCCGCACCAAGCGGGTGGCGGTGATGGTCTCGCGCGAGGACCACTGCCTCTCGGACCTGCTCTGGCGCTGGCGCAATGGTGACCTCGGTGGCGAGATCGCTGTGGTCGTCTCTAACCACCCCGACCACCGCGACCAGGTCGAGGCGGTCGGGATCCCCTTCCACCACATCCCGGTCGAACCGGCGACGAAGGAGGAGGCGGAGCGCCAGATCCTCGAGCTGGTGGCCGACGTCGACCTCCTCGTCCTCGCCCGCTACATGCAGATCCTCTCCGAAGACTTCCTCCGCAGCCTCGGCACCCCGGCGATCAACATCCACCACAGCTTCCTCCCCGCCTTCGTCGGCGCCGACCCCTACCACCGCGCCTACGAGCGCGGCGTCAAGCTGATCGGCGCGACCGCCCACTACGTCACCGCCGAGCTCGACGCCGGCCCGATCATCGCCCAGGACGTCGAGCCGGTCGACCACCGCGACGAGGTCGCCGACATGATCCGGATCGGGCGCGACATCGAGCGTCTAGTCCTCGCCCGTGCCGTCATGGCCCACCTAGACGACCGCGTCCTCCTCGACGGCGACCGCACGATCGTCATCTGAGATGTTGCCGCCGGGATCGAAGCGACCGGCTTGGGTACAGGCGGTGCGATATGCGCGCAACCCGCTCGGGTTCCTTTCGGGCGAACAGCGGCGATTCGGGGACATCTTCACGGTCCGCTTTCCTTTCTTCGGGCGGATCGTCTATGTCGCTCGGCCCGACCTGGTGAAAGCGGTCTTCACCGGGTCGCCTGCTGACTTCCACGCCGGAGAGGCGAACGCGACGGTGCTGGAGCCGGCGCTTGGGCCGAACTCGGTGCTGACCCTCGACGACGAGCCGCACATGCGGCAGCGCAAACTGCTGCTGCCTCCCTTCCACGGTGAGCGGGTGCAGCGCTATGGCGAGCTGATCGTCGAGATGACCCGCAGGGAGATGGAGAGTTGGCCGGTCGGCGAGCCGTTCGCGCTGCGGCCCCACACCCAGCGGATCACCCTGGCAGTGATCATGCGCGCGGTCTTTGGCGTCCACGACGAGGCGCGGCTGGAGCGCTTCGAGCGGCTGATCGACGACTTCTCGAAGCGCGTCGGCGTCATCACCTCCTTCCCGATGCTGCGGCGCAACTTCGGCCCCGGCAGCCCCTGGCCGCGCTTCCTGCGCTCGCGCGAAGCACTGGACGAGTTCATCTACGAGGAGATCCGGCTGCGGCGCGCGGAACCGGGACACGAAGAGCGCGACGACGTCCTCTCGCTGCTGATGGGCGCGCGGGACGAGGACGGCAACCCGATGAACGACGAGGAACTGCGCGACGAGATGGTCACCGTGCTCGGCGCCGGACATGAGACGACCGCGACCGGCCTAGCCTGGGCGATCGAGCGGCTGGTCCGCAATCCAGCGGTGCTGGCGAAGCTGCGCGACTCGCTAGCGACCGGCGACGAGGAGTACCTCGGCGCGGTGGTCAAAGAGACGCTGCGGGCGCGGCCGGTGATCGTCGACGTCGCCCGCAAGCTGAAGGCGCCCGCGACGATCGGCGGCTACGAGCTGCCCGCCGGCCAGTTCGTCCTGCCGGCGATCGCCGCCCTCCACTACCGCGAGGACCTCTTCCCCGAGCCGGAGGAGTTCCGCCCCGAGCGCTTCCTCGACGGCAAAGCCGATAACTACGCCTGGATCCCGTTCGGCGGCGGCATCCGCCGCTGCATCGGCGCCGCCTTCGCCGAATACGAGATGCGGACGATCGTGCGCGAGTTCGTCGAGCGAGCCGCTCTGCGGGCGGTCGACACGGAGCCGGAAAGGGTCAAGGTCCGCAACATCACCCTGGCGCCAGCAAAGGGGACGCGGGTGATCCTGGAGCGGCCGCTGACTCAGGCGGTAGAAGCGGTCTCAGCCTCGGCCTGAGCCGCCTCCCATTCGGCGTAGAGCTCTTCAATCGCGGCCTTCGCCTCTTCGTGCCGTTTGGTCGCTCGCTCGACGCGACCGGGACTCGACCAGGCGGCGGGGTCGGCCAGCTCGTCCTCTAGCTCTCGCAGCTTCGCCTCTGCCTGCTCGATCCGCTGCTCCAGCTTCGCCGCCTTGCGCGCCGCTTTCTGCGCTGGCTTCGTCGCGCTGTACTTCTTGCCGCCGCCGCCCGAAGACGCTTTGGCCGCCGCGGCAGCCTCCGAGTCGCGTTCGTCGCGCCGCCGCTGGTACTCGGCCCAACCGCTCGGGTGGCTCTCCAGCACCCCGCCCTCACAGACGAGCGTGCGGCTGCCGACCGCCTCGAGCAGCGCCCGGTCGTGGGAGACCAGCAGCACCGCCCCCTCGAACTCGGTCAGCGCGTCCTCGAGCGCCTCGCGGCTCTCGATGTCGAGATGGTTCGTCGGCTCATCGAGGACGAGGACGTTGGCGCCGGAGGCGACGAGGATCGCCAGCGAGAGCCGCCGCTGCTCGCCACCGGAGATCTCCGACAGCTGCTTGTTCACGTCCTCCCCCGAAAAGAGGAAGCCGCCGAGGAGCGCGCGCGCTTGGTTCTCGTTCAGTCCGCACTCGCGCTTGGCGGCGTCAAGGATCGTCCCCGAGCCGGCCGCCGTCTCGGCGTGCTGAGAGAGGTAGCCGATCTTGACGTTGTGGCCGGTGCGAACGCTGCCGCTCGCCGGATCGCGCTGCCCCGCCAGGGTCTCGATCAGGGTCGTCTTGCCAGCGCCGTTGGGCCCGACGAGGACGACGTGTTCGCCGCGTTCGATTTCCAGGTTTGCCTTCGCCAGCAGCGTCCGCCCCGGCACCTCGAGCGTGCCGTTGACCATTTTCAGGACGATCCGGCCCGGCCGCTCCGGCGGCTTGAAGTGGAAACGCAGGTTGCGGGTGTCGCGGCGTTCGGCGCGCGGGCCGTCCCGCTTCTTTTTCTCGATCTGTTTGACCCGCGACTGCGCCTGGCGCGCCTTCGTTGCCTTGAAGCGGAAGCGCTCGACGAAGCGTTCCATCCGCGCAATCTCCGCCTGCTGGCGCTCGATCGCTTTGCCGAGGGCGATCTGCCGCGCCGCCTGCTCCTGGCGCCAGGCGTGCCAGGGGCCGGCGAAGAAGCGTGCGCGCTGCGCCTCCAGCTCCAGCACCGAGGTCCCGACCGCCTCGAGGAACCAGCGGTCGTGGGCGACAAGGACGACGGCAGCGTCGAGCTCGACCAGGTAGCCCTCCAGCCACTCCAGCGAAGGGATGTCGAGATGGTTCGTCGGCTCGTCGAGGAGCAGCAGGTCAGGGCGGGTGGCGAGGGCGCGGGCGAGCGAGGCGCGGGTGAGCTCGCCGCCGGAGAAGGTCGAGAGCGCGCGGCCGGTCTGCTCGTCGTCGAAGCCGAGCCCGTGGAGTACCGAGAGCACCTGGTCGCGCCAGCGATAGCCGCCGCCAGCTTCGAGCCGCTGCTGCGCGGCCGCATAAGCGCGCATCGTCTCCTCGTCGCCGTCCCCCATCGCCGCCTCCAGGCGCGCCAGCTCAGCCTCGGTCTCGAGCATGTCGGTGCGGCCGGAGAAGACGTACTCGCCCAGGGTCGCCTGCGATTCCCGCGGCGGCCGCTGGTCGTGGAGGGCGACCCGCGCCCCCCGCTGCACGCTCAGCGACCCGGCATCAGGAGCCAGCTCCCCCGCCAGCACCCGCAGCAGCGTCGACTTGCCGGCGCCGTTGCGGCCCGACAGCGTCATCCGTTCGCGCGGCTCGAGCTTGAAGCCGACTTCTTCGAAGAGCAGCTTGCCGCCGACGTAGACGTCGAGGTTGGTTGCGGTCGCGATTGCCATGTCCCCAAGGTAAGTGAGAGAGCCGGGGGAGGGGGTCCCGCGGACAACAGCGGGGAGGGTCCGCAGGACCCCCTCCCCCGGCTCCAACCGAGCTCGTAGCGGCGATCGCTTAGTTGTATTTGGCAGCTAGCGGGGCGAACGAGACCGGCGCCGGCGGCGCACCGACCGCGCCCGCGACGCGCAGGCCAGCAGCCTCCTCAACGCCTCGTCGCGTCGCCACTCCGCCGGGGTGCGAATGCCCTTTGTCTTGTTGCACGGGCGGCAGGCGGCGACGAGGTTGCTCGGTGAAGTCGCGCCGCCTCGCGCTCGCGGCGCGATGTGGTCGACCTCAGTGGCCTCCCTGCCGCAGTAGCGGCAGGTCCAGCCATCGCGGTGCAGCACAGCACCGCGCAACAGCGGGTGGATTCGCCGCTGGACGGGATCCCGGGCGGCCGGGTCCCAGTGCAGAAGTGGGTTGGAGAGATCGGGAATCATCGTCGAACTGCAGGCCCCTGCCGATCTGCCCTGCACTCAACAGAACCCTTTCTAAGGAAAAGGTTTCGCTCTTAAACCACTATTTATCTGATCCGTCGCTCCTCGAAGTCCTCGGCGACGGCTGCCAGCTCGGCCAGCGTCACCCCGAGGCCGACCGCGATCCGCTTTGCCGTCGCCCAGCGCGGGTTGCCCTTGCCTTTCTCCAGCCGCGAGACCTGACTTGGGTCGAGCCCGACGCGTCGCGCCAAGGCGCTCTGTGTCATCCCTTTCTCGGTCCGAAGTTTTCGCACAGCCCAGGCGAAGCCCCGCTGTGGTTCCCTGCCACTCGTCACCCCAGCAGCTAATGCGTTCCGCGCCTCCAGTTCCACAGAGGGAAGATCAAGTACTTGCAACAGAACAAGCCAATCCCGCAGATCCCTTTGCCCTCGTATTCCTCCACGAGCATCTGCACTGCCGGGCTCCGTCCATAAGAGACCAGTGCCGCAGACCAGGCATCTTGATCCGCAGAGTCGAGCTGGCCGTGCCTGATCATGTTGATGACGCTGTCCGCCAGGTCGATAATCAACTCGGCGGCCGAGATTACCTGTGATCGCAAAGGCTCCTCAGTGGGAGGTTCCACCCCTTCGTAGAAGTAGCGGCGCAACTGCGGGAATTCCACAAATAGGCGATCGATCGCCATCGTGTAGCCCATCAGCTCGAGATCGTTTGCAGCCTTTTGAGCTATGAGTCCCTGCTCGGCCTGATCGGCATCGAGCTTCAACTGCTCGCGCAGAACCCGTACCTCTCGGCTCGAGTAGAAGAGGGCCATGGCTACAGCCCCGCTCCCGATCCCGGAGACCACAACAGACGCGACCGCAGCAGGTTCGCTCATCCCAAAAGCCTTTGCCGCTGTAGGTGGAGAGCAGCTGGGGTCAATCGCAAACCTCGGGCCATGAGGCAGATGGTGCGTCGAGCTTCCATCTCCAGCTCAGGAATTCACCGGCCGTGAAGGGCGCGCCCAGAATGCAGGCGGTCGAGGTGTCGTAGGCGTCGTGAAACCTTTTCCAAGCGAAGCGGACAGCGGGACTTTCGGCAAAGTAGCTGCGGACGATCCCCGTCCAGCGCCGCTGGGAAGCATTCGCCATCTTCCGCATTCGTGCGTAAGCGCCGATGTCATCGGCGAAGTCGATGATGAGCTCGGCGGTAGCCAACGCCTGAGCCCGAAGGCGGCCGGGCGGCGGCAGCAATTCGGCTTTAGCCGAGTAGAAAAACGGCCTCAGGCTCGGATGGGCCACAAAGTCTCGATCCAACCCCATCATCACCTCCTCGAAATGGGAATCCAGTTCAGCGCGATGCAACTGGTTGCTTTCTGCCTGCAGCCGGTTCGCCTCACGGAACTGAGCAAGCCCGAGAACTACGGCGACCAGGCCGATGCCGACGGTTGCGACCGCGAGTCCCCTCTTCCAGTACTTCCATTTCTTCAACCGGCGCAAAGCGCGGGCACCTTAACGTCTCGGAACGGAGACGGGAATGTTCCTAGAACAGCGACAGAAGGTAGGACTCCCTCGTCAGGGAGTCCTACTCATGGAGGCGCCGAGATTCGAACTCGGATCCGCGGACGCAGTGCGAGGGTGTCTACAGGCTTAGCTGGCGCTTGATTCTCGTCTCCCGGGGTCCGCGCCAGCGGGCACTGCGGGAGATAAAGCCCCTTTGTTGTTCCCTGACGGTCGGGGCGATCCGCCGGGGTGAGCCCGATTCTGAAGCCGGTGCCCCTCCCCTCGGGCGAGGGAGGACCGACTCTCACAGCGCTTAGCTTCTAACTAAGCGGCGAGGGCGAACTCATGGTCCGCACGTATTGGTTTGTGCTGGGGTTTAACGAGGCCTCCAGCAACCTCGACCTGCAACCGTTCGCACGAGTCGACCACGTCGAAGCCTGTCGCCCCCGTGCTTGCGATGCCTGCCCATTCTATCGGGCCGGTGGGGCCAACCTGAAAGGATGCGCCCGGTGAGCGAGCGCAGCTACGACGCGATCGTCCTCGGCGCCGGCCCGGCCGGCGAGGTCTGCGCCGGACGCCTGGCCGAAGGCGGGATGCGGGTGGCGATCATCGAGCGCGACCTAATCGGCGGCGAATGCTCCTACTACGCCTGCATGCCTTCGAAGGCGCTGCTGCGCCCGGCCGACGTCCTGGCCGAGGCGAAACGGATCCCCGGAGTGCCGACCGGGCATGCCGAACTCGAGCCGCAGGCGGTGCTGGCGCGACGCGACGAGGTGGTCCACGACCTCGACGACTCGGTCCAGCTGCCCTGGCTGGAAGAACGCGACATCGACCTCTACCGCGGCAGCGCCCACTTCGAGGGCGAGCGGCGGGTTGTCGTCGGCGACGACACGTTGGTCGCAGAGAAGGCGGTCGTTGTCGCCACCGGCAGCAAGGCGGCGATGCCGCCGATCAACGGGCTCGATCAGGTCGAGGCCTGGAACAACCGCACCGCGACCAGTGCCAAAGAGGTGCCGGAGAGCATGATCGTGCTCGGCGGTGGCCCGGTAGGCAGCGAGCTCTCGCAGGCCTGGGCCAGCCTCGGGACCCGGGTGACCCTGATCGAGGGCGGCGACCACCTGCTCTCACGCGAGGAGACGTTCGCCGGCGAAGAAGTCGCCGAATCGCTGCGCAAGCACTTCGACGTCGACGTCCGCACCGGGACGAAAGTCGAAGCGGTGCGAGCCGCGGGCGACGGCGTCGCGGTTACCCTGAGCGACGGCGGGACCGCCGAGGCGGCCGAGATCCTCGTCGCCGTCGGCCGCGTCCCGAATACCGGCGACCTCGACGTCGAAGCCGCCGGCGTCAAGACCAACGACCACGGCTTCCTCGACACCGACGCGACGATGCGGGTCGGTAGCAGCGAGTGGCTTTACGCCATCGGCGACGCCAACGGCCGCTCGCTCTTCACCCACATGGGCAAGTACCACGCGTGGGTCGCCGCCGAAAACCTGCTCGGGCGCCGCGTCGAGGCGGTCGCCGAAGGTCTCGGTTCGCCCCGAGTCACCTTCACCGACCCGCAGGTAGCCGCCGCCGGCAAGACCCTCGCGCAGGCGCAGGAAGCGGGCATCGACGCCCGGGCCATCGACGTCCCCACCGACGGCACCCCCGGCGCCAGCTTCCAGGGCAAGGAAACCGGCGGCACCTCCCGCCTGGTCGTCGACCAGACCAAGGACACGATCGTCGGCGCCACCTTCACCGGCTTCGAGACCGCTGACTTTCTCCAGGCGGCAACCGTGGCGATCGTCGGCGAGGTCCCGATCGCTCGACTAAGGCACGCAGTCGCGCCTTACCCAAGTCGAAGCGAGATCTGGCTGAAGCTGGTCGAGAAGTACGAAGCTAAGTCGTAGAGCGCGACTTCAGGTCGTCCAGCATCTCCTGCGGGAATCCGGCGACCTGGTCGACGTCATCGACCGACTGGAAACCGCCCAGCCGCTCGCGGTGGGCGAGCAAGCGGGTCGCCTGGGTGACCGAGAGGTTCTGCTCGCGCAGCTGCTCGAAGGTGACCGTGTTGAGGTTGATCTGCTCGCCCGAGCCCCCGCCGACAGGTTCGATCGGTCGAGCGGCCGGGTCCGGCACCGAGTAGGTGGGCGGCTGGGATGCCGCCGGAGGCGGCGGCGGGGTCGACGGCTCCGGGGGCGGCGTCGGCTGGTTGAACGACTCGGCTGGAGGCGCCGGCGTCGCCGGGAACGGCTCGGCCTGCGGAGGCTGGTTGACCGGCGGCGGGGTTGGTGGCGCATACGACTGCGACTCCGGTGCCGGCGTCGGCGGCGGGGTTGGCGGGGCGTACGGCTCTGGAGGAGGCGTCGGCGGCGCAAACGATTGCTGCGGTTCCGGAGCGGGCGGCGGCGGCGTCGCACCTCCGCCCTGCACCGACTGCAGGGCGGCCTGCTCGGCTTCCTCTGCCCGGCGCTCCGCTTCGCGGGCACGCTCTTCGGCTTCGGCGACGCTGCGGCGCATCTCCTCGAGGCGCTGGTCTTTGACGGCCTCTTCGGCTCGCTTTTCCTCCAGCCGTTTCGCTTCGGCGGCGCGCTCTTCGGCGGCTTTGGTCCGCTCTTCGACCTGGCGCAGGCGCTCCTCGGCTTCTTTCATCTGCCGGTCGCGGGCGGCGCGTTCTTCCTCGATCCGCTGCTCGACCGTGCGCAGGTCGGCGGCAGGCGCAGGAACAGCCTGCGGGGCCTGCGGCTGGACGTCCTGGATCGGCTGGCCGCCAACCGGAGGCTGCTGACCGCCAGCCGGGACGCCGCCGTGCTGCTGCAGCTGCTCGGCTGCCTGCAGGCGACGGTCAGCCTCGGCGCCGATCCTCTGCTGCTCGGCCTGGACTTCGGCGACCTTGTCGCGCACCCGCTGCTGGGCGGCGGCGGGGTCGTATTCGCCCGGGGCCGGCGTGCTGCCGGGAATTGGGGGCGGTGAGACGGAGGGGACCGCCGCGAGCTCGCCGGTCGGCGGCTGCACGGTGGTCGCCTCCTCCCAGGGAGGAAGTTGACCAGACGGCGGCACCTGGCCGCCAGTCTGCGCTTCGGCGAGGGCGCGTTCGTTGGCGATGCGGGCCTCGGCCAGGCGCTGTTCGGCCTGCGCTGCCTCGCGCTTCTTCTTGCCGCCGAGCTTGAGCCCGAACAGGCTCATCTCGGTGAAGCCGCCCTTCTTCTGCGGCTGCTGCGATTCGGGGGCGGGAGCAGCTCCAGGCGCAGCCGCGCCTGCCGGGGGGGTGCCTGCCGCAGGCGGCGCGCCGGGCGCGGCGGTCGGCGGTGGTACCGGTTCGCCCTTCTTCTGGGCGCGGCGGCGCGCCTTCTCGTCTTTGCGTCGCTGCAGCTCGGCTTTGCGCGCCTCGCGCATCTGCGCTCGTTTCGCCCGTTGTTCCTCACGCTGGCGGCGCTTGCGGTCCTTCGAAGACTCGTTGGGGGGCACGGGAGCGGCGCCAGGGACCGGCGGCGGCGTCGAGGCGCCCGGCGGCGGCACGGACTGACCGGGGGGCGGGGCCGCCTGAACAGGGGGCGGTGCCTGGCCGGGAGCGGCACCAGGAGGCGCCGACGGCGGGCCACCGGCGGGCACCGCGGCAAGCTCGGCGGTCTGCTGCGGCACTCCAGCCTGCGCGGCGGGCGGCGGCGTCGGGGGGGCCGCGGCCTGCGCGGCCTGCTTCTGTTCCTTCTCCTTCGCGCGCCTTTGCGTAATCCGCACGATCAACAGCAGAACCAGGATCGCCGCCAGGAGGGCGGCAACGAAATAAACGGTGTGGTCGCTCACGTAATCACTCGCCTTTTCGGGGAAGGACTTTGCGTTGGCCTCCGCCGGAACGGCCATCACAACCGCGATGATCCCAGCGACGGCGGCGGGCAAATTCTTCATCGGCCGCATCGACGTGAATCCTCCCATCTGG
>DASZNP010000020.1:0-37649 GCA_035551255.1 Solirubrobacterales bacterium | reverse complement strand
GGCAGACGACCGAGACCAGCCGGCGCCCGCGCCGCCTCACGAGGGACCTCCAGGCGTCGTGTCGAGCGCCGCCAGCAGATCGGGTGCGACGTCGAACTGCACCTCTCCGACGCGGCCGTCGAGGTCGCGCATCAGGCAGCGGCCCTGCCGATATTCGGTCAGCCGCGAACGCAGAGCGGCGTCCTCGGGATCGAGCCCGAGCAGGGCAAGCGCCCGTTCGGCCTCGGGGATCGAGTCCTGCCCGAAGATGAAGTAGACGCCGACGAGCTCGGAGAGGTCGCCGAGATCCGCGAGGCGCTGGGTGGCCAGCAGGATCGTCGCGTTCATCGCGCGGGCAAGCCGCACCAGGCGGTTCAACAGGAGCCGGCCCTGGGTTGAGGCCAGCAGAAACCACGCCTCGTCCAGGAGCACGATCTTGTGTCGATTGCGGTTCGTGCTGACGAGGCGCAGAGCTTTAGCCGCGACCAGAGCGAGCGTCGCCACAGAGACGCGCTCGGCGCGGGTGTAGGTCTCGCGGGAGGCGCCGGGGTCGGGGAGAGTGAGCCCCGGGGTGCGGATCGTGATCACCGCCGGCTCGGCCATCAGGCGGCCTCCCGGGTCGGCGCGAAGCCCAGACGCGCGAGTCCGAAGTCCGAGAGGACCTCCAGAGCCTCGCCGGCTTCTCGCGCTGCCTCGCTCTCGCCTTCGCGAAGGCGGTCGACGACGCAGAGAAGGCTTTCCTCCCCGGCGCGGACCGCGTCGCGCACCGCCCGGTCGATCGCGTTCTCCCAGGCGGGCGGCGGGTCGCGCAGCAGCTCGATCAGGTAGCTGGAGGCGAGTTCCTCGCGCAGCTCGGGAAGGCCAATGACGAGCGGATCGAGCTTTCCCCGGTTGCGCGGGTCGCCGGAGAGCTCCAGCACCTCGACCCTGCCCTCGAGCCCGTGGACCCCCTCGAGGTTGTGGTCGGGCTTGGGGTCGAAGGTGACGACCAGCGAGCCGCGGCTGGCGCCGGTGAAGGCAATCGTCTCTCCACCGACCGTCTTGCCGCTGCCGGGGGTGCCGGCGAGAAGGACGCCGGTGGGGCGCGAGAGCTGCGGCGCCTCGGTGGGGTCGAAGCGGACCGGTCTGTGACCAGGGGTATGGCCGAGGCAGGGACCTCCCTCTGAGCCGACCTCGTCGCTCGCCGTCGGAACCATCGCGGCGAACTGCTCGATCGTCATCTGCTGGCGGTAGTCGCCGAGCGAGCCCGCGTCACAACGCGGCAGATGCTCGAAGAAGAGCCGGTGCTGCAGACCACGGGGGCGGTAGAGGGCGACCTCCCCGAACCGCTCGCGTAGAACCTCGACCCGGCGCTCCAACTCGGTGCGGTCGCTCGCCCCCACCGCGAGGGAGACCGAAGCTCGGAGCATCGGCGGGTGCGCTGAGGACTGAAGCAAGGCCTCGTACTCACGCGCCAGCTCGCGGTCCTCCTCCGCCTGCCATCCCGGTCCCGCCTGGGAGCCTTCGGCCTCCTCGCGATAGGCGTGATCGACGTCGAGGATCCGCTTTCGCACCTGCGAGAGCGCCTCGCGGTTGCCGATCCAGCGGGCGTGAAGAACGGCGTCGACCGCAAACCCGGCGCCTTCGAGCGGGGCATAGAGGAGCTCGGCCGCCCCGGGGAAATCCGCTTCCTCGGCGAGGGACCCGGCGCAGAGGAAGGCCTGGAAGGAGCGGCCCTCCTCCGCCTCGACCACGAGCGACGGTGGCTCGCCGGGCTCCTCGCTCATCGGCTCGTTCGCGCACCGCCAGAGGTCTGCTTCCAGCGGTTCATAGGTCAGCTCCTCGCCGTCGAGCTCGAGCGCCGCCGGGCACCAGTTCTCCTCCAGGCACGGCTCGCCCAGGCCGCGCAGCGCCCCGCGCCGCAATAGCCACTGCAGCTCCGCGGTGCTCGCCGCCCGCAGCGCCAGGACCGAGCCGAGGCGCTCGAAAGTCCGCCGCTCGGCAGCCCGCAGCGTCTCCAGCTCAGAGCGGGAAAACGGTCGCGGGGCGCCGACGCCGGCGATCTCCTCGAGCCGCCGCCGGGCGCGGTCGAGCGCCGCGAAGCGCCCGCCCGGTTCCTCCCCGAGGCTGACCGCGAGGTAGACCTCCGGCAGGTGGGCCTCGAGCTCGTCGAGGTGGGCCTGGTGTTGATGGAGTAAGCGCCTCCACCCTGCCGCGTCGGCGTGGTCGGGATCGGCACTTGCCTCAAGCTCGGCGGCGTAGCGCTCGGCCGGGTAGGCGCGACAAACGCGATAAAGCGAAAAGTCGGCGCCGATCAGGTGAGCGAGACGCTCCAGCCGCTCGAGCAACTCCCACTTGCGGGTCTCGCTCGCGAACGGATAGGGAAAGGCTCCGAGTCGGTAGAGCGCGGCCGCCTCACCGCCGTGGCCGATCAGGAGATTGGCGCTCGCGTAGCGCAACGGGAACCTCAAGCCCGCACCTCCACGGTCTCGCCTGAACCCATCGCAAGGCTCCTGCCGGGCCGCTCGCCGCGGCGCGCACGGCTGCTACTCGCGGGCCTCGCGCGCAGTCGCTCTCCATGCCGGCCGGACCGCCGCACCAGCACCGGCGCCGCAAACCAGACGATGCCGGCCCCCGTGATCCTCGCCGCCCGTAGGCGCGCAGAGCCCTCGTCGGGCGCGACCCAGATCGAAACGTCGAGGAGCCTCGGCACGTCCGCCCCTGGTAACCCCCGTCCCAACGAGCGCCGGGCGGGGGAGAGGCGCAGGGCAAGCCAGGAGAGCGCGAACCGATCAGCACCGCGCCCGTCGGGGGTCGCCTGCGTCGCGAAGGTCGCGAGGGCGACGGGCAGCACGACCAGTCGCAGCGGCCAGTCGAGCAGATCGAGCACGAAGCCGATCGCCCAGCCACCGCCGATCGCGGCCGCGGCAGCCGCCAAAGCCACCGCACTGCCACCGAGCGTTGCCCCAGCCAGGGCCGCCAGGCAGGCGCCGAGCACCAGCACAACCGCCGAGCCCGAAGAAATCGCGACGATCGCCACCAGCGTCCCAGCCGCCCAAGCGAGCCAACGCAAGGGCACCCCGCCGGGCACCGGCAGCCGGTGGCCCTCGAGCTGGTAGATCCTGCGCTCGGGGCGGAAAATCCGCTGGTAGGAGCGAATCGCTTGGCGGCCCTGGCTCAAGGCAGGACCTGATTTCCGATCGCCCGGGCGGCGTTTGCGACCTGGTCGGGGCTGAAGACAAGCCAGCCGACGAGGACGGCAGCGAGGAAGTAGACCGCGAGGTCGGTCAGCCGCCGGTTCAGCAGGAAGACGAGCCCGACCACGGCGACGATGCCCCCGTAGACCTCGCCCGCGTACCTGCGCAGGACCGAGGCGAGGTTATGGCCTACGTCATTACCGGCGGCAAGCGCCTCGGGCGGCAGCGCCAGAGCCGAGACCGCAACTCCCAGCGTCGCCACACCGAGGAGCGCCAGCGCGAGGATCAGCCGTGCCCGCTTCATGAGAGGGCCCCCTCGACGCGCTCGACGTACCAGCGCGCGCCCCTGACCACCTCGAACCGGTAGGCCAGTGGGTAGACCGCCCCGCTAGCGGGATCTTCGACCCGGATCCGCGCCTGCACGGTGCGGCGGGCGCCTTCGCCAGAGCCGAACTGGTGGACGGCCCCGACCGAGACGAACCGCAAGCCGGCGCCAAGCGGCTCGATTGCCGAGCCGGGAGCAAGGAAATAGGAGAGATCTCCAGCTGATTGTGCCTCTACATAGGCGGGTGCGAAGCGCTCGACCAAGGCCGCGATCTGCCCGGCGCCTTCGCCGGCGAGCGGCCGGGGCCGCTCGGCGAGGACCCCGGCGCCCGTCGGAGCCGCGACGATCCAGGGCGCGCCCAGCGCCGCCACCCCGCCCGCTCGCGAGCGGGCGGTCGGGACGGCCAGGTAGAGGGTGCGCGAGTCGCGGAGCTCGCAGGCGACGGTGAGAATCGCTCGCCCTCCACCAAGCTCTTCAATCGAAGTGACCTCGGCCTGGGCGACCTCCTGCCCCCGGCGCGGCGGTCGGCCGGAACCGATCCGCGCCCCTTCGGCGAGGTACCCCGCCACAGACCGCGCAGTCGGATCAGCGAGGTAGGCGCGGGCGAAGCGGATCGCCAAGGACTCCTCGGCCCGCCCCACTCCCTCACGAGTGGATTGCGCGGGGGTTTCGGCCCGGGGTCCGGCCGCCGTCGCAAGGACGCCGCGCACCAGCAGCAGGCCGACGAGCGCCCACAGCGCGACCCGCCCCGCCCCGCGCAGCGCCGAGCCCAGACTTCTGGCTCTCGCTGCGCTTCTGTTACCTACCTCGACATTCACCTTACATGCGCCTCCTTGTCGCGCCATAGTCACTGCTACGGCGCTTTGTGTTGGTTTGACAAGTAAGGTGTACTGCCGGTAAGTGTGTGGGTCTACCTACGTACCTATCTACGTTGGTACGTTCACTGCTCCCGAGGGTTCGGCAAGTGTCAGTGTGTGTCGCTCGTGGCGGCTTCGACGCTGCGGGCGATCTGGTCGACTACCCACCAGGCGCTCCAGTCAGCTATGGAATAAAGGGTCAGCTTGCCCTCACGCCTGCGGGCGAGGATGCTGGCTTGATGGAGGGCCAGGAGGTGGTGGGACGCGTTCTTGTGGGGGAGATCGACGCGCTCGGCGAGATCGCACACCGCACCCTCCCCTTCGTTCAGAGCCTCCAGCAGGGAGATTCGAACCGGGTCGCCGATCACCCGCAGCCGCGCCGCCGTTAGTTCGATCGCTTCCGCATTGAGCCGAGCGCGCCGGGAGCCGCTCGTCGGGCTGGCGCTCTCTGGTGAAATCATGGTCACTCCCTGCCCGTGGTGTTACTTACTGTCCGTGGTGTTACTACGGCAGGTACATCAACCCGGGCAGCTAAACGTCCCCGGTTTTCACAGTGCAGTCTTGCTCAGCCTTACAGGCCGAACTCTTCCTTCACCCGAGCGCCAGTAGCTTCCCGCGCCGGTGCAGGGGCACTGCTCGAGGGCGCTGGCTTCGCAGCCGGAGAGGTCGCCTGTTCTTCGGGCAGTTCTGCTGAGGTGCCCTCGATCCCGAACTCTTCAGTCACCGGTTCGGGCGACGGAGCGGGTTCAGGCCGGGTCGCGGGGCGGGATGCGCGCCGGGCCGCGACGGAGCGTGCGTGTCGCTGCGGCGGCGCCTTGCTCGGCGAGGCGGAGGAGGATGCTTCTCCTTCCGGTGCCGGAACGGGGGCACCAACGACCACCCGGTCCGCCGGGCGTTCGGCGCGCGGAGCTACCACTCGCCGATGTGGGGGCGGCGGGGCTGGCGTGGAGCCCAGGCCCGGCAGCGCCGGATGCACACCGGCAACCGCCAGGCCGCAGATAGCCGCTGCGAGCCCGGCGCCGCAGGCCCCGAGCGCGCGGCCGGCGCCGGCGCCGGCCAGCGGGCCCCCCGGTTCGAGGATGGGCACCAGCCGCCGCACCCCATCACCGAGACGCCGGGCGAGGTTTCCGCCTCGATCGGCGGCAACCGCCACCCAAGCCCCGAAGCCGAGCGATGCCGGACTCAGCAGACTGGGATCGTCGCCGACTAGAACACGCAACCGCTCGAGCGCGGCTTGATGGTGGCGGTGGGCGGCCGACTTGCGCCAGCCGACCCGCCGCCCGGCCTCCGGCAGCGAGTGCCCCTCGAAGTAATGCAGCGAGATCAGCCGCTGCTCTTTCTCAGGCAGACAGCTGATGGCCGACCGCAGCCGCGACTGGCGCTCGTCGTCGAGGACCTCCTGCTCGGGGGTCGGGGTCGAGGAGTCGGCGAGCGCGGAGACATCTTGCTCGGCCGGAGGGCGGCGACCCTCTGCCTTCAACTGGTTCACCGCTCGGCGGTAGGCGCAGGTGATGAGCCAACCGACCGGGTTCTCCTCGGGCTCGTGATCACCCATCCAGGCGGCGTACTCGCTCGAGGCCTGTGCCAGGAGATCGAGTGAGTTCCGCTCGACCCAGGCGAGGGGAAACCCCTTGGAGCGCAGCATGGCGAGGAAGCCCCTTTCTGCCTCGCGCAGCTGCGCGCCTGAGACCGGCTCCTTCGCCGTCGGCTTACGCCCTTTCACGGCACCACCACGAAGCGCTGCGTCTGCGAGTTCCCCGCCTCGTAGGGGTACCCGCTCTGGCTGCGGACCTGGGCCCGCACCCCGTAAAGGGTCCGCCGCGAGGTCCTCGTGAAGCGGTAGCGCAAGGAGAAGCGCCCACCGCCGCGGGTCCGGTAGCGACGGAAGGTACGCCAGTGGCCGTTGCGGTCGCGCACCTGAAGGACCACTACGACCCCGTCGTTGTCGGGCGGCGGAATCTGTCCCCGGAAGGTCTCGAAGCCTCCCTCATGAACGACCTTGTTCCCGAGCTTCAACGTCGGGCGTACCCGGGTGCGAAGGACCGCCGTCGCGCTCACTTCGCGTTGCCCGGAGCGGTTCGCGACAGTGAATTCGCGCGAGGGGCCGGCGGCGACGTCGAATCGGTAGGAGCCACCGTCACCGGTGACCGCCAGTCCGAGGAACTCGCGCCCGCCCTCACTCACGACGCGGTCGAACACGCAGAGTGGCGCTCCGCGGAGCTCACCACTCCCCCGCAATTCACCCCCAAGGGATGCACCGCTCCCCTGCGGAACGAGAATCGAGCCCGCCGTGTCTTCGCCAAAGCCGGCGCTAACTGAGCGCACCGACGCTGCGCCGGGCGACCCGACGCATTCGTAGGCAAGCGGGGCGCTGACCGGTGCTCCGACGTTGCCCTCGGCGTCGGAGAGCCAGAGTCTCAAGGTGTAGTCCCCGCGGCCGGCCGGAGCTTCGAGGTCGGCGATCGAGTCGATTCCTTCACCCGGGACGTCCTCCGGCCCGACCACAACCTTGCCCTCGGGTGAGAGCACCTCATAGTGGGCGGCGGCGATAGGCGAGCCCGCGTCGGAAATGTCGCGCCAGCGCAGGTCGAAGCCCTGTTCAGAGCGCGAGCTGCCGGGGGGAGCGACGAACAGGTCCTGCGGTGCGGCGGGCGGGGTGGTGTCGCCGGGGACTGTAACCGTGGCCGGAGCGCCGACGTTCCCCTCGGAGTCAGAGAGCCATACCCGCACCTGGTAGTCGCCCGGAGCGGCAGGCGTCTGGATGCCGGCGATCGCCTCGGGGTTCTGGCCGGCGACCGTCTTGGTCTCGGCGACGACCTTGCCGTCGGCGTCGATCACCTGATAGTGAGCGGCGTCGATCGGAGCGCCGGCGTCGACGACGTTCTGCCAGGCGAGGTCGAAGCTCGGCACCCGCCGCTGATCGGTCGGGCCGCTGACGTGCAGCCCCTGGGGCGCAGCGGGCGGGGTCGTGTCGTGGGGGATCGGCGCCGCCGCGTAGGCGCCGGTGAAGCCGACCTGGTCGACCAGCGCGACGTGAAGGGTGTAGGCGCCGGGAGCCGCGGGCCCTTCGATCCCCGAGATCGAGGTGGATGCGTTCGCGGCCACGAACTTCTCCGGCACCACTACCTTGCCGCCCTGGGTGTCGTCAGTGATGAAGTAGCGCTCCCCAACGATCGGGCTGCCCGGGTCGGCGGGCAAGGTGTACCGCGCACCGAAGCGAGTGAGGTACCGGGCGGGGTTCGAGCTGGTCACAGTGAGCCCAGCCGGCGCCGCAGGCGGGCTGTTGTCGGTATGAATGGTGCGGGCGTCGCATCCACGGTCGCTGCGTCCTTCGCGGTCGCCCCACCACTGCGCGTAGTCCTGGGCACAGACCGAGACCGTGTGGGCTCCGTCTGGGATCGAGGCGGTATTCAGGGAGTAGGTGAAGTCCTGGCTTCCTTCCGGGCACGGCTTGAAGGTGCGGGCGAACTCGCCGCTCGCCTGCGAGGCGTCGCGATCGCAGCGGGAGGCGAAATCCTGGATCTGGCGCTCTGAGCCATCGATCGCTAGCCGCCCCACCCGCAATCCCGAACCCTGGTCGAAGAGTCGGTAGGCGACCGGTTGGGTGCCGCGGACCCAGGAGCCGGAGAGAAGCGGAGCGCCTCCTTCGATGAAATTGGCGCTCGCCGGCGAGACGTCTTCGAGCATCAGGGTCATGGTGTTGACGTCGTAGTCGTTCCACCCCGAGCGGTCGCAACCGGCCGCGCGCATGCAGGTCAGCTCGGCGACAAAGCGTCGGTAATAGCCCCAGCTACCAAAAGGCCAGAGGTGCGGGGCAAAGGTCGAGGTCGGGGACCATTGGAACCCGGAGTTCGGCGAATTGGTGCCCTGGAGGAGGATGTGCTGGCCGTTGCCGCCGAAGTCTTCGGCCCAGAAGCGCCCTCGCCAGCCGTCGTTGAAAGAGCCGGGCTCGCGCGTGTAGCCGCCGGCGCCGATGATCGCCACCCACGGCGGCACCGTCCAAGAGACTGACGCGTAAGCGCCCTCGCCCGCGTTGCCGGAGTCCTGGTTCTCGTAGATCCGCAGGAAGGCGCTGTTGCCCGCGGGGTCAGGCGCCGGGCCGCAATGGTTCTCGACGGTGAAGATGCCGTTCGGGTTCTGGGCACTGGTGGTGTTGGTCGCGACGGCGTAGTTGTTTGAGCCGTTGTTCGCGGCGCAGAGCACCATCTTGTATTGGGCGGCTTGGGCTTGGGCCGTAGCCAGGACCGCGATCCCGACCGCCAGCAGAAGACCGCATAGGGCCACCGCGGCCGCGCGCGTGCACGGCCCGCTCGACTGAGAGGACATATCCCTTCTCCTTTGCTTCCGCAGATCGGGCTCAGGAGGTGCGCTGGGCGCGTCTCCGCCTCTGCCGGTGACACGAGGAAGTCGCGGGTTCGAGAGAGGGGGCGTTCCAACGATCTGATTGGTATTCGAGTGCATAAACACCCGCGTCCATCAACCGGATCGCCCAAACTTCCCCAGACATTTGTTGACGGCCGTTCGTTGAGCAGGTCCCCGCCATGCCCGATAACCCAATCGTTGACGCTGAAAGGCGACTACATCAAGCAAGCCGCACAGTCCGACTCACCGTCCACCGCCAGATCAGTCGCTCTCTCGGGCGACCGCGGCGATCTCGTCCGCCCTCTCTACCGAGCGCCGCAGGCTCATCGCTCACCCGGCTCATGCTGAACCTCCCGCGGCCAATCGCTCTATGACTTCGGTCTCTCTCGCCAGTACCTCGCGCAGGCGGGCCTGGGTCTGCGGCTCGGCCTTTCGGATTGCGATGTAGTGGTGAAGGGCGGCCCGGACTACCTCCGAGACAGAAGCACCATCCGCGCGAGCGAGCGCGTCAACTTCATCGCCAAGCTCATCCTCGATGCGGACGGTCGTGACCTTCATATCGCCGACCTCTGCGGGTCGAAGGCGAGCGCGCCGATCGATCGCCAGAGGTAAAGCGCCCGACGGGTCGGCCCCACCAGGAGGCCGTCATTGACGATCAGGTCTTGCTTCTTCAGCTTCCGGAGCATGCGGGCGAGGGCGATGCCGCCGCTGAAGGTGGGGGGATTCTCGAGAGCCGTCAATGCCGCACGCTCCTGCGCAGGCCCGCCGCGGGATGCTCGACGTGGAGGTCACCATCAACGTGGGAACCCGGCCGCCACTTCATCCCCGCCAGCAGGACACAGACCGAGACGTTCATGGCGGCAGCGAGTTTGAGGATCGTGTCGAGGCGCGGGAGCTCGAGCCCTCGCTCCAAGACACTGATGTGGGGACGGCTCAGCCCGACGAGGTTCGCAAGCGCCTCCTGGGAGAGGTCAACTTGCCGTCTGCTGCGCCAGAGGTTGAGCCCGAAGCGCTCGCCCAGTGTCGGCTCCGGACTCAGTTGAGGCGGGGTCGGAGTCGCCATCGTCTCTACTCCTCGGCCCGAAGGGCGTCCCGCTCGGCCAGCTCGTCGAGGACCTTCTGGACTGCAGCCTTGCGCTCGGCTCGCATCGGCTCGATCTGCGCGGCCAACTCGAACCCCTCGCCGTCCAGGGCACGGCAGATTTCGGTCAGGATCCGCAGGCCGGGATCGCTGATCTTTCCCTCCTCGAGCTCCCCGATGAAGGTGGCGGTGGTCCGCGCCCTGTTTGCGAGCTGATCGCGGGTCAGTGCCCGCTCCTCGCGGAGCGATCGCAGCGCCTGCGCGGTGCGCAGGACCCAGGCAGCGTCCGGCCGTGGACGCGGGGCGACCGCCGGGGCGTCGGCCCGCATCAGTTCGAGGACGGGACGGTCCTCCTCCACCCGCTGCCTCAACCGATCCCTGAAACACTCCTCGCTCTCGTAGCCGACGGGCGATATCCGGAAGCAGGCCGGGACGTCGAAGTCCCAGACTTCCTGGCCCCTGCGTGCCTTCGCCGGGACATCGAAGTGCTCGTGGCGGGCTGGGTCCCACCAGATCCAGGCGACGAGGTCACAGTTTTTGATCGCCAGCCCTGCGACCAGCTTGAGGATCGTGTCGAGCCGAGGCACCCGGAGTCCGCGTTCGAGCGCGCTGAGCGCGGTGCGGTTCATCCCGACCCGGTCGGCGAGCTCCTGCTGGGTCAGGCCCGCCTTATGCCGGAACCAGACGACGTTCGCCGCAAAGCGTTCAGCAACGGTCCACTCTTTCAGGACCCACTGGTCTTCCTGCCCGAGCCCGCGATTCACTTCGATCCCTCCTTCAGCCCCTCGAGCTTCCAGGCCAACCCGCGCATCAGCTCGCACGGCTCTACTCCGAGCGCCCCGCCGAGCTTGACGATCGTGTCGAGACGCGGCAGGCGCCCGCCCTGCTCGATGAGCGCGATCTCGGTGCGATGAAGGCCCGCCCGATCAGCGGTGCCATCCTGGGTCAGCCCGAGCTTCCGGCGCCGCTCGGCCACACTGCGGCCGAATTGGCGGGCGGTTGCGACTGACTGGGGTCCTTTTCGCTTCCCCATCCCTCAACCCTCGATTCCGAGGTCTTCGAGCACGTCGCGATCTTCCTCGTGCACCTTGCGCAAGCGCTCTTTGAACCCCTCGTCCGAGTAACGGCGGGCGATGTGTTCCTCGATCGCGACCCGCATGACCTCTGAGACCGGGAGGCCGTCGGCGCGGGAGATGGCACCGAGTTGCTTTGACATCGGGTCGGGCATCCGGAGGGTCGAGACCGCCACGCCCGAGCTGTCCTCCTGCTTGGGATCGCGGGCCGCCATCAGAACCCCCCGTCGGTCAGCTCGAAGTAGCGGACCGCCGCCCGCGTCGGTCGGACCATCTCGTCCTCGCCGATCCGGTGGAGCAGGCCCGCGCCAACGAGCTCGCGGAGCGCCCGCTCGCCTGCGTCGGCGTCGAGGTAACCGGGCGCGCCGCCGCCGCTCAGCTCGAGCAGGAGCTCACGGCGGGTGCAGGTGATCTTGGGGTGGAATTCGAGCACCTGGTGGAGCACCACCGCCTGGTCACGCTCGTCTTCGTCGTGGGTGGTCAGGAACCTGGCGGCGCCAGGGCACGTAGATTTCTCATCAGCCATGGGGAGAAGTCCCTCCTCGTGGTCAGGCCCTCGGATGGCGTTCCTGCGCCGCCGGGGGCCGCTTTTTCGTTTTCAGCTACTCGTTACTTCTTGTCCTCGGCGAGCCCGTAGCGGCGCGGCTTCTTCTCGACCAGCCGCACCTTCTCCGCCTGCTCGAGCCGGTTGAGGCAGTTACCGACCGCACCCGAGGAGCGTTTGATGCCGCGGGCGACCGCGGTCGGGCTGAGCGGCAGCTTCGCCTTGTGCCGTTTCATATAGCCGAGGACGAGGCCGTCGAGCTGCCCGGGCCGCAGCCTCGCCTCGGACTGTGGAGGGCTGCCCCCACCGGCCTTTGATTTCGTCCTTCGACCTTTCGACGTCGATTTCGCGCCTTTAGGCTTGTCCTGCATGGGAGCTCAACCCTCCTGTGCCGGCCCCGGGGCGTGCAACCGCCGCCGGGGCGCTTTTCAATTTCCGGTCGCCGACGTTAGCTCGGTGACACCCGTAAATCGAGGGCAATCGCGTCCGATCGAGGGCAATCGCGGCGCTATCTGCCACTAGTGGCAGATAGGCGGATTTGAGAGCACTCCAAACGGCCACAGAATTGGTCGAAGAAGTAGTCGATTTGCAGCGGCTTCTTAGAAGCCCGGAACGAGACTCGAACTCGTGACCCCTTCCTTACCATGGAAGTGCTCTACCAACTGAGCTATCCGGGCGGGTCGGCCCCCTGTTGAAGCCGTGCGCTCAGGATGATTCTAGACGGTGGGCGCTGATCGGTTAGGCCCGCCACCAGGGGAGGGCTACGGCGAGTTTCCAGACGTCCTCGAGCTGGCGGAGGACGAGCATCGGCGTCAGCGCGCGGGTGAAGGGATTGCCCTCGGAGCCCGGCGAGGTGACGAGCCAGCGCTCGGTGCCTAAGGCGACTTCGCCGGCGGCCAGGATCGAGCTCTCCTGGACCTCGATCTGGGACTCGAGGACAATCAACTGGTGGAGGATCGGGCGGATCTCGTCGCGGCCGCGGACCGCGGTCGCGTCTGGCGTCACCAGGCAGGCGTCTTTGGCAAAGCAGTGAGCCGCGGCGTCCAGGTCGCCGCGGCTGATTGACTGCGCGAAGACGCGCGTGCTCTCCTGGGGGGTCTCAACGCCGCTCGAAACTGCCATCTCAGATCGGCCTCCTGAATTCCGAGGCCCCCGCCCCAAGACGGCCCGATGGATAGCTACGCGGGTCCCTAGTCCGCGGCGCGGACTAAATCAAGCTTCACGCTTCGTGTCAATTCAGGCGCCTCCGATAGCGTTCCCGCGGTGCGCTACCTAGCCCGGCCGCTGCTGATCCTCCCCTGCCTCCTCTTTTTGCTCGTCGCTGGCTGCGGCAGCTCGGGAGAAGCGAGCTCGCGACCGGCGCCTTCCGCCGCCGAATTCCCCTCGGCCAAGGGGAAGACGATCGCCGAGCTACTGAAGGGCTCGGGGGCGAAGCAGGCGAAGGTGGTGATCGCGCCTGCCGCCCAGGCCTTCGACGTCGGTGAGAACCGCTACCCATTCGGGGTCTTCACGCTCGGCAACGAACAGGTGGAAGGCGCCGACGTGGCTCTCTACTTCGCCAAGGACGAAAAGTCCGGGCCGGTGATCGGGCCGCTGCCGGCACAGGAAACCTCGCTGGAAGTGAAGCCGGCCTACCGGGCCGCGGGCGAAGATCCCGACCAGGCGAAGAACGTCTACGTGGTGCCGAAAGTCCACTTCGACAGCAACGGACCTTGGACGGCGGTCGCGATGCTGAAGGGCAAGGGGGGGCTGGAAGCGGCGCGGGTGCCGAGCCCGGTTGTCGGCCACAACAAAGTGCCGCAGGTCGGTGAAAAGGCGCCGCTGATCCACACGCCTACCGCTGCCGACGTCGGCGGTGACCTCTCGAAGATCGACACCCGCATCCCCCACGATCAGATGCACAACGTCGACTTCGCCGACGCCCTCGGCAAGGAACCGATCGTGCTCGTCTTCGCGACGCCGGCGCTCTGTCAGAGCCGGGTCTGCGGCCCGGTCGTTGACGTTGCCCAACAGGTGGCGGACGAGTACAAAGGCAAGGCCGCCTTCATCCACATGGAGGTCTACAACGACAACGAAATCTCGAAGGGGATTCGGCCGCAGCTGGAAGCGTTCAACCTCGAAACCGAGCCCTGGACCTTCCTGGTCGACCGGCACGGGGTCATCCGCGACCGCATCGAGGGCGCCTACGGGGTGCCCGAACTGGAACAGGCGATGCGGACGATCGTGCCCTAGCGCGAGCTGCGTTTACTGCGCCGCCCGCGGGAGGAGCGGCGGCCTGGTTCGCCGGCGGCACGCAGCGTCCGTTCGCCGGCTTTCTCGGTCGACTCGCCCATCGAGATCTGGAACATCGCCAGCAGTGCGTCGGAGGCGAGCGGGCGCATACGGTCGAGCGCCTCGCGCACTTTCGGCCAGTCCTCCTCGGGGCGGCCCGCCTTGTCGAACGGCTCCCAGATCTCCTTCACGAACAGCTCGACGAAGGTTTTGGCGACCCCCTCGGAGTGACGACGCAAGTCCGCTGCGGTCTCGACTACGGCTTCGGGCGAGACGCCGAGTTCGACCAGGGCGGTGCCGGCGTGCTGGAGACGGGGACTGATCACCTCGATTTTGTTCTCGGGGAGCTGCCGCAGGATGCCGAGCTTTTCGGCCTGCCGCAGCAGCTTCGGATCGAAGCCGGGGACGCCCCAGGCGGCCGCGAGCTCCTCCTCGTCGAAGATTTCCGGCGTCTCGTCCTCGAACGGGGCGCGCACTGCGCGGGCGAAGTCGACCATCTCGCGCGAGGAGCCCTCGCTGCTCTCGAGGACGCGGCGAATAGCCTCCAGGTTGAGCCCCTCGGCCTGCATTTCGCGGGTCAGCTCGATCCGCGCGACGTGGTCCTCGTTGTAGAAGCCGGTGCGGCCGTGGACCTCCGGGGGCGGCAGCAGGCCGCGCGTCTGGTGGGCGCGGATGTTGCGGATCGTCATCCCCGTGCGCCGCGCCAGCTCCCCGATCGTCATCTTGCCGTCGGGCACTTCCCCTTGGCCTTTCTGGTTGGCCATCAACGCATGGTAAGCGCGAAGCGCTGTCCGTTCATCTTTCCGGCCGCATCCGAACAGAGAAATGCGATCGCGGCGGAGATGTCCTCGGCCGGAGTGAAGGTCGGGAACGCCTTGCCGGGGTTCTCCTCGCGCATCTGCGGAGTGAGGATCGCGTCGACAACGATGATGTTGGCGGTGGCGCCGCCGGGCTCGAAGCCGTCGGCGAGGGCGAGGGTCCAGGCCTCTGCCGCGGCCTTGGCCGATGCATAAGCGGCGTTGGTGTTGGTCGGGCTCTGCGCCTGCTTGGCGGAGACGAGGACGAAGCGGCCATGCTCGCCTGCGACGAGCTGGTCGTGGAAGGCGCGGGTCGTGTGCTGGACGGTGCAGATGAGGAGGTCGTGCAGGAACGCCCAGTCCTCGAGCGGCGCCTCATGCAGCGGCTCTCCCCCACGCCAGCCGCCGACCAGGTGAAGCAGGCCATCGACACGCCCGAAGCGCTCGACCAGGGCGGCACACCAGGCGCGGGTGGCGTCCTCGTCCAGCAGGTCAACGGCGCGACCGTCCCAGCGCTCGGGCGAAAGGCTCAGATCCGCAGCGAGCGAGTCAAGGGTCTCCTGACTGCGATCGGTACCGGCAACAATCGCCCCGTCAGCCGCCAGCCGCTCAGCAACCACCGGCCCAAGCCCACCGCCGACCCCGGCAATAGCAATCACACGATCCTCAAGCATCTGGAACATCTTTTCAGGCTCTTTGTAGAAGCTTTTTGTCCGGCATTTTTCCGTCTGCTGTATTTGCCATGATCCTCGACATGGCAGCCACCTCAACGACTGGACCCCACCGACGCGCGCGCTCCGTCAACCGCCGCGTTCAGGGGGATATCGGCGAGCTGTCAGCGATGGAGTGGCTGGCGAGCAAGAATGCTGCTGTCTGGGTGCCTTTTACCCACAGCCCTCATGTGGACCTGATGGCTGAGTGGGACGAGGGGCTCGTGAGGGTCCAAGTGAAAACCTCGACCTACCGCGGCTCCAAACAAGCCGATGATCGATGGCACGTCTCGATCGCGACCAACGGCGGTAATCGCAGTTGGAACGGTGTGGCGAAGCAATTTGATCCAGCGCGCGTCGATTACCTGTTCGTTCTCGTCGGCGATGGACGCCGATGGTTCATTCCAGCGCCATTCGTAGAGGGCTCGCGAGGATTGGTGGTCGGCGGCGTCAAGTACTCGGAGTTCGAGATTGAGCGCGGGACTCCGTTTGAAGCGCTCATCTACGGAGACGCCCCAGCCAATAGAATCGCGATTGCCTCACCATTACCGGGGGAGTGCCAGAGCGGTCAAATGGAGCAGACTGTAAATCTGCCGGCAATGCCTACGCAGGTTCGAATCCTGCCTCCCCCATCTTTTTCAGTCCCTGCCAATCGTCAGATCCTTCTCCGGCCGAAACGGCAGGCCACTTTCCCGAAAGCTCCCTGCGAGGAGGCGGGGATCTTGCCGGGCGATCGCCTACGCGTCACCGCCGACGGTCCTGGCCGTCTCGTCTTCGAGAAGATCGACGTCGATCCCGCCGACCCGCCGGTCTAGCTTTCCGCCGCCCCGAGCCGGGCTGACATCTGCTCGTTGAAGGCGGTGAGGGCGGAGAAGGGGCGCATGAAGACGGTTAGCTCGGTGACGCGGCCGTCCTCGTCCAGCTCGAGGAAGTCGATGCCCTCAAGCTCGCGGCTGGTGCCGGCGACCTTTGCCTTGAAGCGGAGGCAGACGCTCTTGCCGTCGCTCAGCTCGTCGACGTAGGTGAGGTCTTCAAGGGTGGCGGCGACGTGGGTGAGGACGATGGCGACGGTGTCACGGCCTTCGAAGCCGCGAAAGAGGATCGGGCTGTGGAGGACGACGTCCTCGTGCAGCGTCTCGGTCAGCAGCTCGAGGTCTTTGGACTCGGCGGCGCGGCGGAAGGGGTGCGGCTCTCCCATGCGCCCACTGTAGCTCGACCCGGTGGGATACTCACGCCGTGCCGAGCGACCGCTTCTACTCGCGGATGTCCCACTCGCTGGGTGCCACTGGGCTGCGCTGGGTTGGCAAGCTGAACGTCCCGCTCTACCGCATCAGTCGCGGCCGTATCGGCGGCAGGGTTGGGAAAGGGCCGGTCCTGCTGCTCACCACCACCGGTCGCAAATCGGGCCAGCAGCGCACCGCGCCTGTCCTCTATCTCTCCGACGGCGAGCGCTTCGTCGTCATCAACACCAACGCCGGCAACGCCAAGACCCCGGCCTGGTCGCTCAACCTGCGCGCCAATCCGGAGGCAGAAGTCGAGGTCGGTGGCAAGCGGACGCCGGTCCGCGCGCGCATGGCCGAGGGCGAGGAGCGCGAAGAACTCTGGCGCCGCCACATGCAGCAGTACTCCGGCTGGGACTACTACGAGTCGAAGCTAGACCGCCAGCCCAGCGTCTTCGTCTTAGAGCCGCGCTAGGCGCGGAACGCTAAGAAGCTTCGCGGAGCATCTGCGCCTCTGGGAGGCGCTTCAGCTTCTTCAGAGTGTTGTTCTCGATCTGGCGGATCCGCTCACGGGTGACGCCGAAGGCCTTGCCTACTTCCTCCAGCGTCAGCGGCTCGGTGCCGGAGAGGCCGTAGCGAAGTTCGATCACCTGTCGCTCGCGGTCCGGTAGGGCGTCGAGCGCTTTGCGCACGCCCTCTTTCTGCAGGTGCTCGCTCGCTTCCTCGAACGGCTCCAGCACGGCGTCGTCGGCAACGAAGTCGCCGAGCTCCGATTCGTCCTCGTCGCCCACCGGTTTCTCCAGCGAGACCGGCAGCTGGGCGACGCGGAGGATGTCCCGCACGTCGGAAACCGGCCAGCGCAGCTCCTCGGCGATCTCCGCCGGCTCCGGCTCGCGCCCCAGTTTCTGCACCAGCTGGCGTTCGACGTGGGCGACCCGGTTCAGCTTCTCAACCATGTGGACCGGGATCCGGATCGTCCGCGCCTTGTCAGCGATCGCCCTCGTCACCGCCTGGCGAATCCACCAGGTCGCGTAGGTCGAGAACTTGTAGCCGCGGCGGTAGTCGAACTTCTCGACCGCCCGGATCAGCCCCAGTGAGCCCTCCTGGATCAGGTCGAGGAAGCTGAGGCCGCGGCCCAAATAGCCTTTCGCGATCGAGACGACAAGGCGCAGGTTCGCCTCCACCATCTGTCGCTTGGCCAGCATGTCGCCGCGCTCGATCCGTTTCGCCAGTTCGACCTCCTGCTGCGCGGTGAGCAGATCGACCTGGCCGATCGCCCGCAGGTAGAGCCGCAGCGAGTCAAGGCTCGGCTCGACCGTCAGGTCGAGCTCTTCTTTTTTAGTCGCGCCGGCGCTCTCGCCGCTGCGCTGAGCTTTGTAAGCGCTAACCCCGTCCTCGGCGACGACGTCGATGCCGTGCTCGACGAGGTGCGCGTGGAGCTGAGACACCTGCTCCTTGGTGATCTCGACCTCCTCGAGTGTCGAGGAGATCTCCTCGAAGGTCAGGTAGCCGCGCTCGCGGCCTTTGGCGATGAGTCCCTGAAGCTCCTCGATCTCTCCGATCGGGTTCGCTTCCTCGTCGCGCTCGACGACCTCGGTCGTGCTCTCCAACGGTTCGATAGCCATCTGCCCTCGCTCTGTTCCCTTCTCCCTTCGAGGGTGGCCGGCCCGGAAGCTCCGACCGCGGCGGATTATAGGGAGATAGGGAGAAAAAATTTCGTAACAGTGCGCGAGCCCCGAGGGTGCCGGTCGCTTACTATTCATAAGCCGATGGCCAGCCAGCCGATCGCCACCCCCACCACCCCCGACGTCCAGGCCGCACTGCCGGCGACCCAGGTCGGGCTTTCCCGCGTCGGCGTCACCGGCGTCGAGAAGGTGATCCGCGTCAAGGCCAACGGCGTCGAGAACCTCTTCTACTCCGAGTTCGAGTGCTTTGTTGACCTCAACCCGCAGCAGGCGGGGGTCCACATGTCCCGCTTCGAGGAGATCGTCGGCGAGGCGATCGACGAGGTCGTCCTCGGCGAGGCGTTCAAGGCCGAGGTCCTGGCCGCCCACGTCGCCGAGAAGGTGCGGGAGCGCCAGGGCGGCGAGCGGGCGGAGGTCTCCGTCGCCGCCCGTTATCCGGAGACGGTGACGACGCCGGACACCGGCAAGAGCACCCAGGAGATCTACGTCCTTTACGGCACCGCCGTCGCTTCCGCACAGGGCACCCGCACCCTGACGGGAGTCGAGGCCCAGGGGATGACCGCCTGCCCCTGCGCCCAGGAAGCCGTCGCCGCCCTCGCCCGCGACCGGCTCTCCGGCGACGGTTTCAGCGACGAGGAGATCGAGCGGATCATCGATCTGGTCCCCGTCGCCACCCACAACCAGCGCGGGATCGGCACTCTCTACGTCGGCTGCCCCGAGGGCGGGCCGGCCTGGATCGAGGCGCCGGAGCTGCTGCGGATCGTCGAGAGCTCGATGAGCTCGGAGATCTACGAGCTGATGAAGCGCACCGACGAGCGCTCCGTCGTTGTCAAAGCGCACGAAAATCCGCGCTTCGTCGAGGACTGCGTCCGCGAGATGCTGCGCCAGGTCGTCGAGGGCTACCCCGATCTGCCGGCCGAGACCTTCGTGATGGCGCGCCAGGAGAACCTCGAGACGATCCACCGCCACAACGTCGTCGCCGAGCGCTACGGCACCCTCGCCGACCTCCGCGCCGAGGTCCTCGAAGGCAACCACAGCGCCCACCACCTGACGATGCGCGAGTGGCTCGAGGCGTCGGGCGCTTAACTGCCTAGAGCTCTAGCCGCGCCTGTAGGGAGGGATGGGTGTCCCTCTCGAACCCTGGGTTGCTGGCCTCTAAGAAACCCGTCTCTCGCCGAGTGGTCTGTGCCAGCAACAGGACGCCGGGCCCGAGAGGGACACCCATCCCTCCGAGCGACAGTCGCCGAACTACGCCGAGACCACGAAGCCTTTTCTCAGCTGAAGAGTTAGCTGTTCCTTTTGCTCGCTATGCGGTCATAAGGAACAGCTATTCGCCCTTGGTTCCTTCACCGTCTGCCGGAACGTGTTGAAGAGGGGTCCGGTCGTCCTCCGATCGAATGTTCGGGCGATATGCAATCTGGTTCTTGCCCGCCATAGGCGGGCAGCATGTTCCGGAGCCAGGCCCGTTAGGGCCGCGACAAATTCGAGCGGAGGATGACCGGACCCCTGTACAGGGCAGCTTTGTCCCTCACCCCGTCGACTTCAGCTTCGCTTTCGCCGCTGCCCGCTCTCGCTCCAGTGCCTCGATCCGGCGTCTTAGACCGAAGAAGTAGTCGACGCCGCTGATCACGGTTACCGCCAGGGCGACGTAGACGAGGATGTCTACCCAGGCTGGTGAGGGGTCGGCGGCTATTAGGGCGATCACGGCGGCTATCTGGAGGACGGTCTTCAGCTTGCCGAGCCAGGAGGCGGCGATGACGATGCCGCGCTCGGCGGCGATCGTGCGGAGGATGGTGACGGCGACCTCGCGGGCAATGATCACCATCGCGATCCAGGGCGCCAGCCGATCGAGGGAGACGAGGGAGAGCAGGGCGGCGGTGATCAGCAGCTTGTCGGCGAGCGGGTCCATCAGCTTGCCGAAGGTGGTGATCGAGTCGCGGGAGCGGGCGAAGTAGCCGTCGAGGCCGTCGGTCAGCGCGGCGAGGGCGAAGACACCAGCGGCGAGCGTGTCCCCGTTGGGCGTCTCCCCGAGCAGGGCGACGACGACCACCGGCACCGCGAGGATGCGGAGGAGGGTTAGGGCATTAGGCAGGTTGAGCGGGAACATTCTTCGCGTCCTTCTTAGCGAAGTACTCCTCGCCCTCGATGCTGACGTGCGGCAGCAGCTTCTCCATCCAGGCCGGCAGCCACCAGGCGCGCTTGCCCAGCAGCACCATCACCGCCGGGACCAGCAGGCAGCGGACAACGGTCGAATCGATCGCGATCGCCACCGCGAGGCCGACGCCGAACTCCTTCACCACCGGGTTGCCGCTGAGGACGAAGCTGGTGAAGACGCAGACCATGATCGCCGCCGCCGAGGTGATTACCCGGCCGGTGTTGGCCAGTCCTTCGACCACCGCCCGCTTCTCGTCGCCGTACTCCTTGAAGTGCTCTCGCATCTGCGTCAGCAGGAACACCTCGTAGTCCATCGAGAGCCCAAAGAGGATCGCGAACATCAGCAGCGGCACGAAGCTGACGATCGGGATCGGGTGGTCGAGGCCGATCAGCGAGGAGCCCCAGCCGAGCTGGAAGACGGCGGTGACGACGCCGTAGGCCGCCGCGACCGAGAGCAGGTTCATCGCGGCCGCCTTGATCGGGACCAGCAGCGAGCGGAAGGCGACGAGCAGGACGATGAAGCTGAGGCCGACGACGATCGCGATCATCAGCGGCAGCTTGTCGCTGATCTGGGTCGCGAGGTCGATGTAGCCGGCGGTCTGGCCGCCGACGTAGGAGCTTGCCTTCGTCCCCTTCAGCGCTTCGGGGATCACCGTCTCGCGCAGGTTTTCAACCAGGTCGACGGTTTCGTTTGCCCACGGCTCGGACTTCGAGATCACCGTGAAGACAGCAACCGTGCCCCCCTTGTCGAGGGTCGGTTCGCCGGCACCTTTGACGTCTTCGGTGCTGCCCACCGCTTTCTCCAGCTTCGGCAACACCTGTTTCGCTTCCGCCGGCGAGCTGAATTCGGAGGCGATCAGCAGCGGCCCGTTGACGCCAGGACCGAAGCCCGCGTTGAGCGAGTCGTAGGCCTGGCGCGAGGTCGTTTCCTTCGGCAGGGCGCTGATGTCGTTCTGGCCGAGCTCGAGTTGGAAGATCGGCAGCGCCAGGACGACCAGCACCAGCAGGGCGGCGATACTCGCGGTCCAGGGACGGTCGCTGACCCGTTCGGCCCAGCGGCGCCAGCCGTGCGGCTCCTTGTCATCCGGGTGCGTCTTGCCGAGCTTCACCCGCAGCGAGTTGATGTGGGGGCCGAGTGCTCCCAGCATCGCCGGCAACAGCGTCGTCGCCGCGCTGACCGCGACCACGACGGCGACCGCCGCGGTGAAGCCGAGGGTCGAGACCAGCGGGATGCCGGCAAAGGCGAGCGAGCAGAGGGCGATCACGACCGTGAAGCCGGCGAAGACGACGGCGCCGCCGGCGGTCGCGGTCGCCCGCGCGATCGACTCGCGCAGCTCCATCCCTTCGCCGAGCTGAAGTTTGTGGCGAGTGACGATGAAGAGCGCGTAATCGATGCCGACGCCGAGGCCGATCATCGTCGCCAGGGTCGAAGCAACCCCGGGGACCTCGAGCACCTGCTCGAGCAGGCGGATGATCGAGAGCGCGCAGGCGAGGCCGAGCACGGCGGAGACGATCGGCAGCATCATCGCCGTCGCCGTCCCGAAGGCGAAGAGGAGGATGATCACCGCGGCGGCGAGGCCGATCGCCTCGCTGGTCTCGGTCGCCGGTTTCGAGAGCTGCTGGCCGACGTAGGCGCCGACGGCGGCGTGCAGCCCGGCTGCTTCGGCGGGCTCGGCGGCGTCGAGGATCCGTTCCGCCTGCGCTTCGTCGATTTCCCCCGGCCCGATCGCGAGGACGACCGGGATGTAGCCGATCCGCTGGTCTTTGCTGAGGGTCTGCGACCCCTTGACCAGCGGGCTGGCGGCCGAGTTGACGTAGTGGATCGCTTCCAGCCGCTTCACGGTTTCGCCGATCGCCGCGGCGTACTTCGGTTCGGTCAGCTTCTGGCCCTGCGGTGCTTCGAAGACCAGCGGGTTGCTGCCGTAAGCCTGTTCGGGCAGGTTGTCTTCGAGCAGTTCGGTGGCGATCGTCGAGTCGGTCCCGGGCAGGGTCAGGTTTTCGCTCGTCTTGCTTTCCGAGGCGTGGCTGATCGCCAGCAGCGCGATCGCGAGGACGATCCAGGCGCCGATCACCGGCCAGTGGTGGCGCGAGCAGAAGCGGCCGATCGCGTAGAGAGGTCCGGTCATTTCTGGTTCGTCCTTTCCGGGGCGGGGATTTCGCCGGTCTCGAAAGCGGAGGGCACCGTTTCCAGCGGCTTCGCCCCGAGCGCTCGGCGAATCAGGACCAGGCGCTGCGCCTGGTTGGCGGCCATCGAGGCGATCTGCGGCCGCGGCCAGTCGACGTTCAGCTTGCCGACGACGCTGAGCTCGGAGTCGAGCGTCGCGCTTTCCATCGCGTAGAGGAATTCGAGGCTGTCCGCTCGCGTCTTCAAGTCGTTCGCTTCGATCGTTTCGGCCGGCGGGTCGGCTTCGCCGCCGATCCCGCGCAAGATCTTCGTCACGGCATCTACATGTTCCTGTTCCTGGGCGCGGAACTGCTGCGCTGCCGCGTGGTCGGGACCGTTCAGG
The DNA here is from genome assembly GCA_035551255.1 of Solirubrobacterales bacterium. Taxonomy (GTDB): domain Bacteria; phylum Actinomycetota; class Thermoleophilia; order Solirubrobacterales; family 70-9; genus VAYN01. The sequence goes on along the minus strand of DASZNP010000020.1, from coordinate 14,908 downwards.
TGATGCAGCACTTGGTTGTAAGCGACGACGACGGCGAGCTGGCGGCCGAGCAGCTCGTTCAGGGTGCGCACGTCGCGCTCCTTTTCGCTGACGCCACCGGAGGCGGAGCCGCCTCCGCAGGCGCCCAGGCCAATCGCGAGCAGGGAGCAGGCGGCTCCGAGGAGGAGAGCGCGGCGCACGCGGCGGCCGCACATGATTCGGTTCGGTGCCATGACGACGCCCGCAAGCCTATGAGCAAAGACAACCGGCGCGCGCTGGCCGCCCTAGCTGAGGAGGTCCATGGGTGCCGCCTCTGCCCGCGGCTGGTCGTGTGGCGCGAGGCGCAGGCGGGCAATCCTCCCCGCCGCTACCGCGGCCAGGAGTACTGGGCGCGCCCGGTCTCCGGGTTCGGCGACCCGGAGGCGCGGGTGGCGATCGTCGGCCTCGCCCCCGCCGCCCACGGGGCCAACCGGACCGGCCGCATGTTCACCGGCGACCGCTCCGGCGACTGGCTCTACGCCGCGCTGCACCGGACCGGCTTCGCCAACCAGCCCGAGTCCCAGTGGCGCGACGACGGGCTCGAGCTGAGCGACGCGTATATCACCGCCACCGTCCGCTGCGCGCCGCCAGCAAACAAGCCGACCCCCGAAGAGCGCGACACCTGCCTCCCATACTTGGAGCGCGAGCTGGCGCTGCTGGAGCGCGTGGGGGTGGTGGTCGCCCTCGGCGCCTTCGGCTGGGACGGCTACCTCCGCGCCGCCCGCGCGCTCGGCGAAGAGGTACCGCGCCCCCGGCCCAAGTTCGGCCACGGGGCCGAAGTTCAGATCGGGGCTCGGCGGCTGCTCGGCTGCTACCACCCGAGTCAGCAGAACACTTTCACCGGCACCCTGACGGTCCCGATGACCGACGAAATCTTCGAGCGGGCGCGAGACCTGGTGAACTCCTGAGTACCGGATTCAGACTCTAGTGTCTAAACGGAACTCTCTGGACCTCGGCGGCGGTCTTGACTGCGACCAACCCAAGGGAGGGAATTTGCGCAGGCCCAGGATCAAGCGAACCACCCAGCAGATGGAGACGCCCGAAGGCGACCTCTACCTGCTGCGCCCGAGCGCGGGCAACGACATCCGCATCGAGAAGCCCGACGAGGGAGAACGGCGGTTGCTGGCAGCGCTGGACGGGGAGCACACGCTCGAGCAGCTGCACGACGAGTTCGGTGCCGAGACGGTCGACGAAGTGCTCGCGCAAATGGGCGAGTTGGAGGTGATCGAGGACGCCGCGGACTACGACCGCCTGCAGCCGGGGGAGGTCGAGCGCCTCGATCGCCAGCTCCGCTACTTCAGCGATATCGCCACCGGCGGCCTTACTGCGGCGCTGTGCCAGGAGCGGCTGCGCGAGGCGAAGGTCGCCGTCCTTGGCGTCGGCGGGCTCGGCGGCTGGTCGGCCTGGGCGATCGCCTGCACCGGCGTCGGCGAGATGTGGCTGATCGACGGCGACCGGGTCGAGATCAGCAACCTCAACCGCCAGATCCTCTACACCGAGGCCGACCTCGGCCTGCTCAAGGTCGAGTGTGCAGCGGCGCGGCTGCGCGCCTTCAACTCGGCGACGAAGATCACCGCCGAGGCGCGGCGGCTCGAGAGCCAAGACGACATCGCCGAGTTCATCGCCGGCTCCGACGTCGTCATCGACGCCGCCGACTGGCCGGCGCACGACATCGAGCGCTGGTGCAACGCCGCCTGCTTCGAAGCTGGCATCCCGTACATCACGATGAGCCACTTCCCGCCGGTCGCCAGGGTCGGGCCGCTCTACGTCCCCGGCGAGACCGGTTGCTACGCCTGCCAGGAGATCAGCTACCGGCGCGACTACCCCTTGTTCGACGTCGCCGTCGAACAGCAGCGGGCGAAACCCAGTCCGGCCGCGACCTTCGGCCCGGCCTGCGGGATGATCGGCGGCCAGGTCGCGCTCGAGGTCATGCACCTGCTGACCGGACTGGCGAAGCCTTCGACCCACGGCGTCGCCCACATCTACGACCTGCGGACGATGGAGGTCAAACGCGAGCCGGTCGTGCCGGAGCCAAGCTGCCCGGTCTGCGGCGAGATGGAACACCTGGAGCCGGAGGTGACGGGCGTCGAGGATGGGGAGCCGGCAGCCGGGTAGGTTGTCGGCGGATGCGGCTTCCGACCACCCTCGCCTTCCTCGGCCTCGCCGCCGCGCTGCTGTTCGGGTGCGGTGGCTCGGGCGACTCCTCCACGGTCGGCACTCACGGAGACCAGATGATGCCCCGCCCGCGTATGGGCGCCGGGATGGCGCAGATGCGCGCCTCCTGGATGTCGAGCCCCGCCTGCAGGCGCCCGCACGGCGCCTCGCGCTGGAGCTGCTCGGTCGGCGCCTACCGCTGCCAGGCGGTGGTCACCGACCGCGGCTGGTCGGTGGACTGCGCTAAGCCCGGGCAGTCGATCCCGTTCACGGTTCAGCCTCGGAAGTAGCTCGCTGGGATGAAACGCCGATCCTTTTAGAATGCCCCGAGCAGGCCGGCGTAGCTCAGTTGGTAGAGCACTTCATTCGTAATGAAGGGGTCACCGGTTCAAGTCCGGTCGTCGGCTCCTCATGGACGCGCAGCAAAGGCTCCAGGTGGCCGGAGACAACGCGAAGCGTGCCGAGGATCAAGGCGACGATCGCCTCGCCGCGGCGGAATGGCGTCGTTACCGCTTGATCAAAGACGCCGCGCGCGACCCCGACGAGCTTCTCGCCGAGGGCATAGCCCTATCGGTTACGGCGATTGAGCTTGCATTGCAGGCACGTTGACCGGCTTCGCCCGCATTCTCGAAGACCTCAACGAGGCCGAAGTCCGCTATGTCCTGATCGGGGGGATTGCGTTGATCCGACACGGGGTCGTCCGCGCAACCCGGGACATCGACGCGGTCTTCGACCCAGATCCCGAGAACGTCAAAAGGATCCAGCTGCTGGCATCGAAATGGGGAGCGACCCGCCCTGACGGCTCGCCCATTCCCGACGGTGGCATCTCCTCAGATAGGAGCATCCATCTCGCAACTGGCATGGGAGATCTCGACCTCGTGTCCGAGGCTGTCGCCGGCTTCGAGTTCGAGGAGCTGCTCGCACGAGCGGACACGAGGAAGGTTGACGGCGTGCAAGCACCGATCTGTTCTCTCGCCGATCTGGTTGCGATGAAGCGAGCGGTCGGGCGGGAACGTGATCTCGCCGATCTCGCCGACTTGGAGGCCGCGCACGGCGAGCTTCCCTAGGAGGCTGGTCCTATTTTCTCTTCTGCCGGCGTTCGAGGACTTCGCCGAAGGCTTTCTCGATTTCGGTGGTGAGGGAAAGGCGGAAGGTGGCGTTGAGGGCGTCGAAGGCGAGCGGGCGGAGGCGGCCGATCGCGGCGATGATCTCCTCCCAGCCCTCCTCGGGGCGGCCGGCCTCGTCGAAGGGCTTCCAGACTTCTTCGACGAAAAGCTCGACGAAGGTGCGGGCGGAGGACTGGGCATTGCGGCTGAGTTTCTCGATCGCGGTGAGGGCGGCGGGGAGCTCGATCCCCATCCCCATCACTTCCTCGGCGGCGCGGACCAGGGCGGGGCTCGGGGCTTCGTAGCGCTCACCGCCGAGGTCAACGAGGAGGCCGAGTTTTTTCGCTTTTCCGATCAGCCGGTCGTCGTCGGTGCCGAAGATTTCGACCAGCTCCTCGCGGCTGTAGACCTCCGGCGCCTCGGTGGCGAAGGGTGCGGTGACGGCCTGGCGCAGGCCGACGAAGCGGTCGGCGTCCGCCCCGTGCTCGCCGATCAGGCGCGAGATCGCGCTCAGCTTGAAGCCCTCGGCCTGCATCTCCTGGATCAGGCGCAGGCGGGCGACGTGCTCGGCGCCGTAGTAACCGATCCGCGAGCGCACCTCTGGCGGCGGTAGCAGGCCCCGCGACTGATGGTTGCGGATGTTCCGCACCGACATCCCGGTCTCGTAAGCGAGCTGCTCGACCGTCAGGTTCGCCTCGGAATCCGGTGGATTTGCGGCGGCTTTCTGACTCTTCGCCACGTCGGAAGTTTAGCCTCTTGAATGTAACCTCGTTTGAGGTAACGTTTATGAGGGAACAAGCTTCTGGCAATCCACCCTCGAGCCCCTCAAGGACTTCCTATGGACTTCAATCTCGCAACGGTTTCCGCCGCAGCCTCGGCCCCTCCGGCCGGTGGCGCCGAAATCGGTCAGATCGTGATCGCAACCGTGGCGGCGATGATCGTCACCGCCGCCCTCCTCTACCTCGGCCTCGGCCACCGCACCGGCCGCACCCAGATCCTGCAACGGCTCGCTGATCACGGCGAAAAGGCCTCCGGCTTTCCCGGCTGGGTCGCCTTGCCCTCCGCCGTCGCCACCGTCTCGCTACTGACCGCGGTGTTCGGGATGTACTGGGACATCTCGATCCACATCGACCAGGGCCGCGACCCCGGCCCGCTCGCCAACCCCGCCCATTACTTCATCCTCGCTGGCCTCTTCGGCATCTTCAGCGCCGGCTTCTTCGCGATGGTGCTGCCGAAGGAGAAGCCCAGCGGCGTCGCCGTCCGCATCGGCCGCGATTGGTGGGCACCGCTCGGCGGGGTCCTGATCTGCGCCTGCGGCGCCTTCTCGCTGATCGGGTTCCCGCTCGATGACATGTGGCACCGACTCTTCGGCCAGGACGTGACCCTCTGGGGGCCGACGCACCTGATGCTGATCGGCGGCGCCGCGATGACCCTGGTCGGGATCGCCGTCCTCTCGGTTGAGGGGATGCGGTCGAACGCCTCGAGCGAGGTCCCGATCCGCGAGCTCGTCCACACCCGGCTTGCTCGCGCGATTGCCCTCACCGGCGGCCTGATGCTCGGCCTCTCCACCTTCCAGGCCGAGTTCGACTTCGGCGTCCCCCAGTTCCAGCTGATCTTCCAGCCGATGCTGCTGATGGTCGCAGCGGGGGTCGGGCTGGCGCTGGCGCGGGTCTACGCGGGCCGCGGCGCCGCGCTCGGCGCGGCCGTCTTCTTCATCGTCCTGCGCGGCGGGCTGGCGCTCCTGATCGGCCCGATCATCGGCCAGACGACGCCCCACTTCCCGCTCTACATCGCCGAGGCACTGGTGGTCGAGGCGGTCGCGGTCTTCGTCTCCACGAAACGCCCGCTGGCCTTCGGTCTCGCTGCCGGTGTCGGGATCGGGACGATCGGCTTCGCTGCCGAGTGGGCCTGGTCCCACGTCTGGATGACCCTGCCCTGGCCGGCCGCCGCCTTCCCGGAAGCGGCGCTGCTCGGCTTCGCCGCCGCCGTCGCGGGCTCCACCCTCGGCGCCTGGATCGGCACCCACCTCGACCTCGAGCCGCAGGCCGAGCGCTCGGCACCGCTGCGGCGGGCTGCGGTCTGCAGCGCCGTGGTGATCGCGGCGCTCGTCGGCTACGGCCTCTACACCTCGCCGCAGCAAGGCGTCAGCGCCCAGGTGGCGTTGCACGACGTCCCCAGCCAGAACGGCCGCGAAGTCGAAGCGACGCTCCGGCTGAACCCGCCGAACGCCGCCGCGGACGCGGAGTGGTTTGACGTCACCGCCTGGCAGGGTGGCGGCCTGGTGGTCGATCCGCTGAAGCGGGTCGGTCCAGGCGTCTACCGCACCACCGAACCGATCCCCGTCTACGGCAACTGGAAGACGATGGTCCGCTTCCACAAGGGCAACTCGCTGACCGCGCTGCCGATCTACCTGCCGCGCGACACCGCGATCCCGGTCGGCGAAGTCCCGGCCCCGGCGCACTTCACCCGCAGCTTCGGCAGCGAGCACAAGCTGCTGCAGCGCGAGCAGAAAGGCGGCAGCCCGGCGCTGGTCGTGCTCGCCTACACGACGGTCGCCGCGATCACCCTCTCGCTGCTGGCCCTCCTGGCCTGGGCGCTGCACCGGCTCTCGGTCGGGATGCGCCCGGCACCGCGACGGCGGCGCTTGCGGGTCGGTGGCCTCGGCTTCCACTTTGGCGGCGGCAGGTGATCCTGCCGCTCGCCCATCACAACACGATCGTCGCGCTGCCGGTCTTCGCCCCGGCGATCGTCATCGTCCTCGTCCTCATCGTCCACCACTTGCGCGAGCGCCGGCATTGGGACGAAGAGGACGAGACGAACGCCTGATTCATCGAGACCGCAAAAACTCGTCTTCAGGACGACTTCTTGCGGTCTCGCGCTCGATTGCCTCGGCGTAGGTGCCATGGAGGGTGGAGCGCGGGATGGGGATGGCGATCCCGTAGGCCTCCTTCATCGCTTGGGCGAGGGTGCGCTTGAAGGTAGGGCCGTGCCAGGCATGAGCCTCGGCGGCGCGGCCGACGTGGAGGTGGACCAGCTCGTGAAGGAGGGTCTCGAGGATGTCGCCGCGGCGGATGCCCGGGTAGGCGGTGACCGAGAGGCGCCACTCGCTGGGGACGGCGAAGCCGAGGCGATTGGGGCGCTTGCTGGCGCGGCGGACCTTGAGCTGCGGAGTCGAGCGCGCCAGCGGTCCTTCGGCGAAGACCGGCAGCTCCCGCAGGCGTTGCATCTCGTCGTCGAGGGCGACGCCGGCGACGGCGTAATAAGAGCGCAGGCGCGGCCCGGCGGGCGCCTTGCGCGTAGTCGCTTTCGGGCTGGTGGCGGTGGAGCGCCGCCAGCGCCGCCTCAGACCTGGCAACGCGGGCACCAGTAGGTGGTCCGGTTGGCGTCGCCTTGGCCGCGTGAGGAGATCCGGCCGCGGCAACGGGGGCAGACGCCCTGCCGGCGCTTGTAGACCTTGAATGGGTAGCGACCGCTCTTCACCGCATCCAGCATCAGGCCTCGAGCGGCGGCAAGGACGCTCCGCAGCTCCTCTTCGGAGACATCGCCGACCGGGCGCCAGGGATCGACCTTGGCGGCGAAGCAGGCCTCGCTCTTGAAGATGTTGCCGATGCCGGCGACGAGGTGCTGGTCGAGCAGGGCGTCGCCGAGGGTCCGGGTGGGGTCGGCGCGGATCGCCGCCACCGTCCCGCCCTCGTCGAACTGCTCGGCGAGGATGTCCGGACCGAGGCCGGTGATCTGCGGGTGGCGGCGCAGCCGCGGAGTCGTCATCACCTGCAGGGTCGTGCCGCCGAACTGGACCGCGTCCCAGTCGCCGCCGGAGAGAACCGCCCAGGCGGAGGCGCGGGGGCGACGCCAGCGGGCGCTGTGGCGGTAGATATGCCAGCCGCCGTTCATCCCCAGGTGGCTGTGCAGCGAGAGCTCGCCGAAGAAGAGCAGGAAGTGCTTGCCGCGCGCTTCCACCGCTTCCAGGCAGCGCCCGTCGAGGCGCTCGATCCCGGCCGCCTTCCCGCGCGGGTTCGGCGCGCTCGCCGCGACGGTCTCGCCGACGATCGTCTGTTCGAACCGCCGCGCCAGCCGCAGGATCGTGTCGCCCTCTGCCACTCCCCCATCATCGCGAACCGTCTACTCGGCCGAACTGCATCAAATTTCCGGCCCAGCAGGTAGGAAATTTGATGCAGTTCGGGTTGGGCGGGTAGGGGGAGGGCGATGTTCCGCAAGCGACGCATGGATCCGAAAGCTCGGCGGGTGGCGATGCAGATTGGCGGTAGCCGGGTGGCGCTTGGTGCTTCGATCTTCCTGGCGACGCGGCCGGTGCTGCGGACGATGCGGTTTCCCGAGCCCGGGCCGACCGGCGTGGCCCTGGCCAAACTCGGCGGTGGCAGGGACATCGCGATCGGGGCGCTCACGCTCGCCTCGCTCGGCGACGCCGAACGGCTGCGGACGGTGATGCTGGCCTCGAACCTCTGCGACCTCGCCGACGCCGCGGCCTTCGCCTTCGCCGGCCGCGACCCGCAGATGCGCCTGCCGGGAATCAGCGGCGTCCTCTCCGGCGGCGCCGCCGCTGCAGCCGGCTTCTGGGCCTGGCGCCGCCTCGGCGACTAGCTCACATCGTTTCCACCCCTGGATCCCCCGGAGGGGCCAAAAGGGTGGAAACGATGAAGCGCGCTAGCCGATTAGCGCCGGCTCGCCGGCCTGGAACTCGTGCGACTCGATCACTCGGTCGATCAGGCCGTACTCGACTGCGTCGGGCGCCTGGAAGAATTTGTCGCGTTCCATGTCGCGGTGGATCTGCTCGGCGGTCTGGCCCGTGTGCTTGACGTAGATCTGGTCGAGGCGCTCGCGCAGCTCAAGGATCTCTTTGGCGTGGATCTCGATGTCGGTCGACTGGCCTTCGAAGCCGCCGCTCGGCTGGTGGATGAGGATGCGGCTGTTCGGCAGCGCCATCCGTTTGCCCGCCGCGCCGCCGGTGAGGATCAGCGAACCCGCTGACATCGCGATCCCGTAACAGATCGTCTGCACGTCGGGCTTGACGAACTGCATCGTGTCGTAGATCGCCAGGCCGGCGTAAGCAGAGCCACCGGGGGAGTTGATGTAGAGGCTGACGTCCTTGTCGGGATCCTCGGCCTCGAGGTGCAGCAACTGGGCGATGATCAGGTTGGCGAGGTCCTCGGTGACGGGTTCACCCAGGAAGATGATCCGCTGCGCGAGCAGGCGGCTGTAGATGTCGAAGGAACGCTCGCCGCGAGCAGTCTGCTCGACGACCATCGGTACCAGTGGCATAGGGCCTCCAATCCAGGGTTGCTTGCCTACACCGTAGTGAGCCGCGGTCCTCGGCCGCTCGCCGCTAGGGCGCGTCGCCGTTGAACTTGTAGCCGACGCCCCGCACGGTCACCACCAGCTCCGGCTTCTGCGGGTCGCGCTCGACCTTCTGGCGCAGGTTGGAGATGTGGACGTCGCAGGCGCGCTCATCACCGTCGAACTCGGTCTGCCAGAGCTCCTCCATGATCTGCGAGCGCGAGAAGACCTCGCCTGGTCGCCCGACCAGCAGGCGCAGCAGTTGGAACTCCGAGCGAGTGAGGTTGACCGGGACGCCGCGGACGGCGGCGACGTGGCGGACGAGGTCGATCGAAACCGGGCCGGCCTCGATCTTCACCGCCTGGGCGAGCGGCGAGCGGTCGAGTTCGCGGCGCCGCAGCTGGGCGCGCACGCGGCCGAGCAGCTCGCGCACCGAGAACGGCTTGGTGACGTAGTCGTCGGCGCCGACCTCGAGTCCGACCACCTTGTCCACCTCGGCGTCTTTGGCGGTGAGGACGATGATCGGGACGGCGCTGCGCGAGCGCACGTCGCGGCAGATGTCGAGGCCGCTCGGCCCGGGCATCATGATGTCGAGGATCAGCAGGTCGAAGGGGACGCCGTTGCCGAGCAGCAAGGCGGCCTCGTCGCCATCGGCGGCGGCGGTGACGTCGAAGCCCTCCTGGGTCAGGGCGTAGCCGACCGAGTCCCGGACCGAGGGCTCGTCGTCGGCGATCAGGATCCGGCCGCTGCTCATGAGGTCACCATTAGGTCTAGGCCACCGGGGTTGGGCTTGGTTTCGCGAGCGGGAGGCGGACCCAGAAGGTGCTCCCCTCCCCCTCGACTGATTCGACGCCGATCCGGCCGCCCATCACGTCGACCATCCGCTGGGCGATCGCGAGACCGAGGCCGAAACCCTCCTGCTTGCGCGTCTCGCTGCGTCGGTAAAAGCGCTCGAAGATGCGCTCGAGCTCCCCCGCTGGGATGCCGGTGCCGGTATCGATAACCTCCAAAATCACTTCCCCTTCGCTGTCGTGGCGGCCGCGAACGGTAACGGTGCCGGGCGGTGGAGTGTTCTTGAACGCGTTGGTGAGCAGGCCGATCATCACCTGCCGCAGCAAGGTCGGGTCGCCGGTCGCCGCCAGGTTCGACTCGACGTCGACGACGAGATCGACGTGCGGCGGCGCCTTGCAGGCGTCGACGACATCGCGGATCGCCAGCGGCACGTCGACCATTTCCCGCTCCGCTGCGCCACGCGACTCGACCCGGGCCAGGGTCAGCAGCGACTGGGTCAGCCGGTTCATCCGCTCGGCGTCTTCGCCGAGCCGTTTGAGGAAGTGGTCGCGGTCGCGGGGGTCGTCTTTGGCGCCGCTCTGCAGGACCTCGATCGCGCTGGAGATTCCGGCCAGCGGGTTGCGCAGCTCGTGCGCAGCGTTGGAGACGAAGTCGGCTTCGGCAAGCTCCTGGCGCAGCTCGTCGGTGCGGTCGCGGAGGACGGCGAGGACGGCGCGCTCGTCGGGCAGGGAGCGGGCGGTCATGGCGTAGGCGCGGTCGCCGATTCGCAGCGCCGGATGAGCGGAAAAGCCGACTTCGGAGGCGCGCTGGAGCTGCGGCAGGACCGGCTCGGGCGGCTGCCCGGAGGAGTCGAGCAAGCGGCTGGCGGCGCTATTGGAGAAGCGGACCGGGCCTTCGTAGTCGACGACCATCACCACGTCGGTGAGGCCGTCGAAGATCGCCGCGAGCTTGTTGCGGTCGGAGGAGAGGACGCCGAAGCTCTCCTTCAGCGAGGCGCGCATCGACTCGAGCGCCCGGGCGAGATCGCCGATCTCGTCGGGTCCGCCGGTCTGCAGCGGCGCGTCGAAGGAGCCGCCCGCCATCTCGCCGGCGGCGCGGGCGAGGTTGACGACGCGGTGGGAGATCGCGATCGCGATCATCAGGCCGGAGGCCACTCCGATCGCCACCGCCGCAAACAGGGCCTGCGGCTTGTCGCCGAAGAAGTAGACCGCCGCCGCGGTGATCAGGCTGACCGCGGCAAAGGCGGCCGTCAGCCAGAGGCGCATGCCGACCCGCAGCGCGCCTGGCGGCGGAGCGGCAGGATTGTCCGCGTCGCGGCGCATGAGGATTTACTAACACAATCCTCTCTTCGGGGCGTCAGGTCCGGGGAAAACCGGTCCACATGGGAGAATCGAACTTGTGCGGACCTTGGTCTTCATCCCTGCCTGGAACGAGGAGGACGCCCTCCCCGGCGTGATTGCCGACGTGCGCAAGGCGATCCCCGGCGCCGACCTGCTGGTCGTCGACGACGGCTCTGCCGACGCCACCGCCGAGCGGGCGCGCGAATCCGGCGCCCTGGTCGCCTCCCTGCCGTTCAACCAGGGCCTCGGGGCGGCGCTGCAGACCGGGTACCTCTATGCCCTACGCAACGGTTACGAAGCCTGCGCCCACCTCGATGCCGACGGCCAGCACCCGGCCGAGGAGGTAGCGCGGCTCCTGGCCGAGGTGACCGCCGACCGCGCCGACCTGGTGATCGGTTCCCGCTACCACGCCGGCGCCGTCGCCGGCAGCGACGACTACCGGCCGACCTTCTCGCGTCGGATCGGGACCAGCGTCTTCCGCTTCTTCCTCACCCTGGCGACGCGGCAGCGCTTCACCGACACGACCAGCGGCATGCGCGCCGCCAACCGCCGCGTCATGGCTCTGTTCTCCCAGCACTACTCGCCCGACTTCGCCGAGATCGAGTCGCTGCAGCTCGCGGTGCGGCAGGGCCTGCGGGTCGAGGAGCTGCCAGTGCGGATGCTCGAGCGGGCGGGCGGCAGCTCCTTCCTGACGCCACTGCGCTCGGCCTTCTTCATCTTCAAGGGCCTGGTCGTCCTCCTGGTCGGCCAGTTCCGGCCGCGGCACGTGGAGACGGAGTGACCGTGCTCCCCCTCGCTGCCGAAGCCGGGCAGGTCCACCTCACCTCGCAGACCCGGATCGTCGCCGCCGTGCTGGCGCTCTTCTTCATGCTGATGATCCTCGAGCTAATCCGCCGCGACCGCTTGCAGGAGCGCTACAGCGTGATCTGGTTCGTCGCCGGCCTGGGGATGCTCGCCGGCGCTGCCTTCCCCGGCCTGCTCGAGGTCGTCGCCAACCTGATGGGCGTCCGCAATACCAACGTCGCCCTCTTCTCCATTGTGCTCCTGCTGCTGCTCGGGCTGGCGCTCAACTTCAGCGTGATCATGTCGCGCCAGGCGGCCCAGATCACCCGGCTGGCGCAGGAGCGGGCGATCGAAAAGGCGCTGGCGGAAAAGCGGACGGCCGAGGACGCGAACGGAAACGGCGCCTCAGGCGAAGAGGCTCTCCAAGCGGAAAAACAACGCTTCGAGAGCTAGCTCCTCGGAGACGTTCAAGTCGAGGCCGCGCTGGGTCTCCTGAACCAGCTCGGCGCCGCGGCGGGCGCGGGACGGATCGAGACCCTGGGCCTGCGAGCGCAAGACGTCGAGCCGGTCACGGTTGAAGACGACCTCCTCGGCACCAGAGGCAACGGCGGCGAGGTCGCGCAGCCAGGTCGCGCAGAGCTCGTAGGCCAGCGCGAGGATCTCGGTGCGGCGCCGCCGCCCCGCCCGTTTCGCCCCGTCGGCGATGTCTTTGGCGCTGCGTTTGATCCCGGCTTTCGATTCCTCTTCCAACGCTTCGCGAGCGGCAGCTTCAGCGTCCTCACCGACAGCTTTGGCCCGGTCCAGCAGACCTTTCCACGGCGCCCCCGCGCACCCACCTTCCAACGCCGCAGCAACGCACCGCTCAACGTCCCCCCGCAACTGCCGCCCCTGCTCCCCCAGCAGCAACCGCGCCCGCTCCAGGTCGCCAGCGGCCAGACGCGCCGCCGCAGCCACTTCCTCCGGCTGACGGGACGATTCCCCTCCATATAGGGGTACTTTCGTCCCGTCGGCGAGCTCGCGTTCCAGGACCTCGGCGGGGAGCGGGACGAAGTCGACGGTTTGGCAGCGCGAGGCGACCGTGTCCAGCAGACCCTCGTTGTCGGAGCTGAGCAGGATCAGGTGGACGAACTCGGGTGGCTCCTCGAGCGTCTTCAGCAGCGCGTTCTGGCTCTCGTCCCGCATCGCCTCCGCCGCCTCGATCACGAAGACGCGCTTGCCGCCTTCGAAGGGCCGGTAGGCGGCGGCGCGGATCACCCGCTCGCGCACCTCCTCGACCATGTGCTGGGCCCCGGTCGGGGCGAGCCAGACGAGGTCGGGGTGGGGCGAGGGGTCGAGCAGCGCCCGCCGTCGCGCGTCCTCGGGGTCAGCCGAGACGGCCGCCAGCACCTCGGCCGCGAAGGCCCGCGCCGCCGCTCGCTTGCCCGACCCGCGCGGGCCCCGGAAGAGGTAGGCGTGAGAGGGCTCGGCCGCAAGCGCCGCGCTCAGCGCCACCCGCGCCCGCGCCTGGTGCTCAGTGGCCGCGCTCAGCGCTTCCGACTTTTGCCCCACCAGGGTGTGCTCAATCTCGGCTGCGCTCATGCACTGCCTCCATCACTCGCGCGTGGACCTCCTCGACCGTGCCGCTCGCGTCGATGACGACGACGCGGTCTGAGGCGATCACGGCGATCTCCTCGTAGGCCTGAGCGACCGCCTGCTGCAGGCCGAGGCCCTCCTGCTCGAAGCGGTCGTCGCTCTCCGCCCGGCCGAGTCCGGTCTTCGGGTCGAGCCGCAGCAGCAAGGTCAGGTCCGGCCAGAGGCCGTCGGTCGCGGCCTCGCAGAGCCCAATCACCTCGCCGACGCCGAGGCCGCGGGCGGCCCCCTGGTAGGCGACGCTGGAATCGGAGAAGCGATCGGCGACGACGGTGCGCCCCGCCTCCAGAGCCGGGCGGATCACTCGCTCGGTCAGGTCCGCCCGCGCCGCCAGGAACAGCATCAGCTCGGCCAGTGGCTCCAGATCTACCTCCGGGTCCGCGAGCAGGGTTCGAATCCGCTCGGCGGCATCGGTCCCGCCGGGCTCGCGGATCGCCACCGTCCCCTCCCCCAGCGCCTCGACCAGCAGCCGCGCCTGGGTGCTCTTACCCGACCCGTCGATCCCCTCGAGGGAGATGAACAACGGCTGCCTCAGCTTTTAGCGCCGGCTTTGGCGCGTTTGCGCCCGCGCGTCGCGGTGTCCGCTTTGGACGCTTTGACTTTCGCTTTTTTCGTCTTCGCCGGAGCGGCGTCCTCGTCGCCTTTCGGCGGCGCTTTCTTTTCCATCTCCGCTTTCGCCGCTTTGGCGGCTTCGCGCTCGGCCCGGCGTTTCTTCATCTCCTGCATCGACTCGCAGTCGTCGTTGAGGCAGAGGTTCCAGGGCCGGCCGCGGAACGGCTGGACTTTGAGGCGCGGGGTGCGGTCGCAGATCGAGCAGCGCTCCTCGAGCCGGAAGACGTCGCCGCGCTGCGGGAGCGGGAAGGTCTGGTCGCACGAGTCCGGGTCGTCGGCGGTCCAGCCGCTGCAGCCGACAAACCGTTTGCCCGATTTTTTGGCGCGGATGATCCGCAGCATGTTCGGCGAGCCGTCCTCCTTGGTGCGGCCGGCTTCTTCGCAGACTTTGCAGGGACCGAGGATGCGGTCCTCGTCCATCCCTTTCCAGATCACTTTCGCCAGGTCTTCGCGGCTGCCGTCGATTTCGGTCCAGGTCTTGTGCAGGAGGTCGCGGCTCTCGCCGACCACCGCGCCCTTGCTCATCTCACCGGCGGCGATCCGGTCCATCTCGGCCTCGAGCTGGGCGGTCATCTCCGGCGTCGCCATCGCCGGCACGTAGTTCTTGAACGCCTCGTAGAGGGCGATCCCGGTCTCGGTCGGGATCGGCGGGTTGCTGTAGACGTAACCGCGGTCGAAGAGCTTCTGGATGATGTCGGCGCGGGTCGCTTTGGTGCCTAGGCCGCGCTCCTCCATCATCTCGATCAGTTTCGCCTGGGAGATGCGGCCCGGGGGCTGGGTCTCCTTGTCGACGACCCAGGGCTCGCCGTCGAGCGGCAGGGTCTGGCCCTCCTCCAGTTTCGGGATCTCCTCGTCGGCCGAGCGGGCGTACGTGTAGATGCCGGCGTAGCCGGGGTCGACGACGACCGAGCCGCGGACGAAGTAGGTCTGGTCGCCGGCTTCGATGTCGGCGCGCGTGGACTCGGTGATCATCGGCGGGCTGAAGGTGGCGAGGAAGCGCCGCACGACCAGTTCGTAGACCCGTTTTTTCGGTCCCTCGAGGGCGCCCGGCTGGATCGCCTGGGTCGGGTAGATCGGCGGGTGGTCGGTCGTCTCTTTTTTGCCGCGGGTCGGTTTCAGCTCGCCCTCGAGCAGGCCCGCGGCGGCGGAGAACTCCTTGATCCGGGTCAGCGAAATGAC
>DASZNP010000019.1:0-4614 GCA_035551255.1 Solirubrobacterales bacterium | reverse complement strand
GGTTCGTCCCCCCCACGCAGAGGGCCACGGGCCCATTCACCGGGTTGATCCCGCCGACAGCCTCATAGGTGAGGTCGCGCTTGGCCCCGTAGGCCCGCACGGCCTCCGTCCAGGCTTCGGCTTCCTGCTTGGCCCCCATCGAGCGTCGATCCTACGCGCCTCTCACTCGGCCGCAACGTTTTGTGTCTCCCATGGGGTCACAAAACGTTGCGGCCCAGGCGGTTTGCGGCGAGGACGGGGGCGAGTAGGATGGCGACATGGTCTTCATCATCATCGTCGTCGCGATCGTCGTGATCGCGGTCCTCTACTACATCGGCAAGCGCAACTCGATCATCGCCTCGCGCAACCGGGTGGACGAGTCCTGGAGCGGGATCGACGTCCAGCTCAAACGGCGCCACGACCTCGTCCCCAACCTCGTGGAGACGGTCAAAGGCTACGCCGAGCACGAGAGCGAAACCTTCGAAAAAGCGACGAAAGCGCGCGCCGAGGCGATGCAGGCCTCCAGCGTCGCCGACACCGCCAAAGCGGAGTCGAAACTAACCGGGGCGCTGACCGAACTGCGCGCCGTCGCCGAGAACTACCCAACCCTGCGGGCGACCGAGAACTTCCAGCAACTGAGCCGCAACCTCTCCGAGCTCGAGGACGAAATCCAGGCCTCGCGGCGGATCTACAACTCCAACGTGCAGAGCTACAACACCTCGATCCAGCAGTTCCCGGGCTCGATCATTGCCAACCAGGGCGGCTTCACCGCCCGGGACTACTTCGAGCTCGACGACGCCGCCGAACGCAGCGCGCCGCAGGTCAGCTTCGGCAAATAGCTCAATTACTAGCTAGCCAGCCAGTCTCTCTAAGATCCATGTCGATGACTACCGAGACGAAGGACGCCACGCTCTGGATCTGCGAGAGCTGCGGCTTCATCTACGACCCCGCCATCGGCGACCCGGATGGCGGTATCCCGCCCGGAACCGCCTTCGAGGACATCCCCAAAGACTGGTTCTGCCCCGTCTGCGGCGCCCGCACGACCGACTTCCGCCCCCTGGAGCCGGGCGAGGCCTAAGCCACTCCTGGGTCGGCTCGCGCTGATGAGCCAGTACGACTACGACTGGGTGGTGATCGGCTCCGGGTTCGGGGGCTCGGTTTCAGCCCTGCGCCTGGCCGAAAAGGGCTACAAGGTCGCCGTCCTCGAGTCCGGCAAGCGGTTCGCCGAGAAGGACTTCCCGAAGTCGACCTGGGACGTCCGCCGCTACTTCTGGGCGCCGCGCCTCGGCCTGCGCGGCATCTTCCGCCTCTCCCTCTTCAAGGACGTCACCGTGGTCAGCGGCAGCGGTGTTGGCGGCGGCAGCCTCGGCTACGCCTGCACCCTCTACAAACCGCCCTCAAAGTTCTTCAACGACCCGCAGTGGGGCGACATGGCCGACTGGGAGAGCGAGCTGGCTCCCCACTACGAGGAGGCGCAGCGGATGCTCGGGGTCGCCAACGTCGAGACCGACGACGCCGCCGACGAGCTCCTGCGCGAGTACGGCGAGCACATCGGCGTCGGCGACACCTACCGCAAGACCCCGGTCGGGATCTTCTTCGGCGAGCCGGGCAAAACCGTCGCCGATCCCTACTTCGGCGGCGAGGGACCCGAGCGCACCGGCTGCACCTTCTGTGGCCGCTGCATGGTCGGCTGCCAGCACGGGGCCAAGAACACGCTGGTCAAGAACTACCTCTACCTGGCCGAACAGCGCGGCGTCGAGGTGATCCCCGACCGCACCGTCACCGAGATCCGCCCGCTCGGCGCAGAGGACGGCTCAGACGGCTACTCGATCAGCAGCGAACGCTCCGGGATGATCCCCGGCCGCGGCCGCCGCACGATCAAGGCCCGCGGCGTCGTCGTCGCGGCCGGCGCCCTCGGCACCAACAAGCTGCTGCAGCGCTGCCGCCTGACCGGCGCCCTGCCCCGCATCTCCCACCGCCTCGGCGAGCTGGTCCGCACCAACAGCGAGATGATCCTCGCCGTCACCGTCCCCGAGGACTACCCGGAAGATCTGACCAAGCGGGTGGCGATCAGCGGCAGCATCTACCCCGACGCCAACACTCACATCGAGACCGTCTCCTACGGCAAGGCCGGCGACTCGATGGGCCTGCTCTACACGCTGCTGGTGGGAGACGGCACCCGCGTCACCCGGCCGCTGAAGCTGCTCGGGCAGATCGTCCGCCACCCGGTCAACTTCGCCAAGGCGCTCTGGCCAAAGGGCTGGTCCCGCCGCACGATCATCCTCCTGGTGATGCAGACGCTCGACAACGCGATCGCCCTGCGCCCAACCCTGAAACGCTCCGGCAACGTCTGGCTGCAGACCGAGCAGGACCCGGAGAAGCCGAACCCGACCTTCATCCCGGTCGCCAACGACGCCGCCGAATGGCTCGCCAAACGGACCGGCGGCCTCGCCCAGAGCTCGGTCACCGAGGCGCTCTTCAACGTTCCGAGTACCGCCCACATCCTCGGCGGCGCAGTGATTGGGCACTCCCCCGAGGACGGCGTCGTCGACGCCCGCCAGCGGGTCTTCGGCTACGAGAACCTGCTCGTCTGCGACGGCTCGGCGGTGCCGGCGAACGTCGGCGTCAACCCCAGCCTGACGATCACCGCACTAGCCGAGCACGCGATGGCGCAAGTTCCCGCAGCCTCAGACCAGACCTACGAGGCGAACCTCTCCGCGACGTAGTCCCAGTTGACGACGTTCCAGAAGGCGTCGATGTAATCGGGCCGTTTGTTCTGGTACTTCAGGTAGTAGGCGTGCTCCCAGACGTCGCAGCCGAGCAGCGGCGTGGTGCCGTCGGAGATCGGCGAGTCCTGGTTCGGGGTCGAGATCACCGCGAGGCCGGATGAGTCTTTGACCAGCCAGGCCCAGCCGGAGCCGAAGCGGGCAATGCCGGCGTTTTTGAACTCCTCCTTGAAGGAATCGAAGGAACCGAAGGTGTCGCCGATCGCCGAGCCGAGCTCGCCACCGGGCTCGCCGCCGCCGTCGGGGCTCAGCATTTGCCAGAAGAGCGTGTGGTTGTAGTGGCCGCCGGCGTTGTTGCGGACCGCGGCCTGCTTGTCGCCCGGCAGCGCCGAGAGGTTGCGCAGGACGTCCTCGACGTCGCGGTCGGCCCACTCGGTGCCCTCGAGGGCGGCGTTGGCTTTGTCGACGTAGGCCTGGTGGTGTTTGTCGTGGTGGACGCGCATCGTCGCCTCGTCGATATGGGGCTCGAGCGCGTCGTAGGGGTACGGCAGGTCAGGTACGGAGAAAGCCATCGCAACTCCTTTTCTCGGTTTGAAGTCCGAGTCGGAGCCTAGATGAATCGAGGTTCTCGCTATTCCGCCGTCGGCGGTTCGACCGGCGCCGCTTCTTCGACTTCGCCGTCCGGTCCGGAGCCCATCCGGGGGACGACCCGGGCGTTGCCGCCGGTCCATTCGTTGAATCGGTACCAGGAGGGCTTCGCCTCCCGGTTCCTGGTCAGCAGGCCGGCGGAGCCGCAGAAGATGCAGTTGCCGCCTTCGTCGGACCAGGTGAACCACCAGACGCCGCCGACTCCCCAGCGGATCCGGTTGGCGGAGAGCATCGCGAAGGCTTTTGAGAGCTGGAAGGCCTGGCCGAAGAGCCCGCGCTGCCAGCGGCTCGGACCGTCGGCCGAGCCCCAGCCGAGCTCGGTGACGTAAAGCGGGGTGGTCCCGTCGTGATGGCGGCGCATGATCCGGCGCAGGTTGTGCAGCTGCGCCCCCATCGCCACCGCGTCGGCAACGTAGGGGTGCAGGCCGACGCCATCGAAGTACTTCTTGATGTTGCCGGTGCGGTAGAAGCGGCTGAGGAAGTCGCCCGAAGCCATGTTCGGCGGCACCTGCAGCGGCCGGCCGAAGAGGCCGCCGATGATCACCTTCGAGCCCGGCGCCTGATGGTGGATCACCCGCCCAGCAATCCTGATCAGCGTCGCGAAGCGGCGCGGTTCGGGGTGCGGCGCGTAGGTGACGATGTTCTCCTCGTTCCAGATCTCCCAAAGGTGGATGGGCTCGTAGGGCAGCTCCTCTTCGCCCTTCCAGAACACCCCATTCGGCCCGTAGCGATGAACGATGGCGCGCAGGAACGAGGCCCAGGCGCGGCGCTGGTGGGCGGTGCGGATCGGCAGGTCGGTCTTCAGCGGCGAGACCCAGGGAGGCGTACCGAGGACGACCGGGAAGATTTCCAGCCCTGCTTCGGCCGCCAGCTTCACTTCTCGGTCGAACGGGGCCCACTGCCGTTCGGAGAAGGCGGGGTTCTCCGGCTCGACCGCGCCCCAAAATAGCGGCAGGCGGACGCTGCGGATGTCGGCTTCGCGCATCAGCCTGTAGTCCTTCGCAGTCCCAGGGCTCTGCGGCGAGATCCCCACAAAGCCGGGCGGCAGGTAGCCAGGCGCCGCCTGCGGCACCGCCGCCAGCAGCAGGACCAGTCCCACCATCGCTGAGATCAACCTTCGCGCCATCCTCAAAATGCTCGACCCGCCACCAGCCCCAAAGTAGCGCTGTGGCCACCTCTCTCGCGCCAAGCCCCCGGCTCTGGGATAATCAACTCCTCTCGGGGCGTGGCGCAGCCTGGTAGCGCGCACCGTTCGGGTCGG
>DASZNP010000018.1:0-2060 GCA_035551255.1 Solirubrobacterales bacterium | reverse complement strand
AGATCCAGAGCGTCGCGTCCTTGGTCTCGGTGGTGGTCATGCGCTGAATGTTACGGACCCGATAGGGCCGGCTTATTTGCCGAAGCTGACCTGCGGGGTGGCGCGATCGGCTTCGTCGATCTCGAAGTACTCGCGCGGGGTGAAGCCGCCCTGGTTGGCGATGATCGAGCCCGGGAACTGCTGGATGTCCGTGTTGTAGGACTGGACGTTGGAGTTGTAGATCCGTCGCGAGGCCTGGATCTCGTCCTCGAGCTCGGAGAGGTTGCGGCTCAGCTGCTGGAAGTTCTCGGTCGCCCGCAGGGTCGGGTAGTTCTCGGCGACGGCTTTGACGTCGGCCAGCGCCTGGGTCAGCTGCTGCTCGGCTTTGGCGGTCTCCTCGACCCCCTGCGCCTGCATCGCGGCGGCCCGCGCCTGGGTCGTTTTCTCGAAGGTTGCGCTCTCGTGCTCGGCGTAGCCCTTGACCGTCTCCACGAGGTTGGGGACGAGGTCGTGGCGCCGTTTCAGCTGCACGTCGATCCCGCTCCAGGACTCGTCGACCCGGTTGCGCGAGGCGATGATCGAGTTGCGCTTCCCGATGTAGTAGAGGACCGCGAGGATCAGGATTACGACGACGACGATGATGGCGATGGTCATTGGGGCTCCTGGTAGGTGACCGGGTCTGCGGGCATCCTAACGCCGTCAGGGACGTAGGATCGCGGCGTGGGCGCTAAGCAGGAAGCGCAGGAATGGGCCGAGACGGTGCGCCGCTATGGCGAGCGCAAGGGGCTCACCTACGAGCCGGTGGGCGGAATCAACCCGAAGGACGGGCCGGTCGCGCTCTGCGTCGGCGGCGTCAACCGGCTGACCGGGCAGCTGACCGAGGGTTTCTGGGGCGCCTCCTGCGACGCCGACGAAAAGGAAGTCGGCGGCTTCTTCAGCAAGGCGGTGCTGCCGACGGCGCTGCTCGCCAAGGCCCACATGCCGGACTTGGCGCAGGTGGTGCCGGCCTTCAACGTCGAGTCGATCGAGGGGCACGAGGTGGTGACCCAGCGGTTCCAGCGCAAGGTCGAGTTCGAGTCGATCGACTTCAACAAGCGCTTCCTGGCGACGGTGCCGAAGGAGTACGACCCGGTGGCGCTGCGGGAGCTCTTCAGCCCCGGTTTCCTCGGCTGGGTGACGACGATCCAGGGCGAGATCGACTTCGGCGTCAACGACCGCCAGCTCTGGTTCCTCTGGCGGCTGGGTGAGCGCAGCGACGTCGAACTGAAAACGGCGCTGAAGAACGCCGGCCAGCTGTTCCGGCGGCTGCAGGCGGAGATGGAAGAGAGCGGCATCCACACCTACGCCACCGGCCCTTGGCACGCCGGCCTGCAGCCGTTCCCGGCCTCGTAATCCGAACTGCATCAAATTTCCGGGGTGGCAGGCCGGAAATTTGATGCAGTTCGGGATCTAGGCCGGGTAGTCCGGGTCGCCGGGGAGGACGACGCGGGGTTCGGGGCCCTCGTCGGCGATCACTTTGGGGAGGATCGGCGCGAGGGTGCGCTCGCGGTAGGCGGCGATCGCCTCGTCGGAGGTGCCGAACTCGGCCAGCCAGCCGAGCTGGGTCAGGGTGGGGAAGGAGAGGACGAGCTCGCCGGCCTCCTGTGCCGCGAGCGCGGCGGCTGGTTCGAACCAGCGCGCCTCGGTCGTCTCGACCCCGTCGGGCTGCGGCGGAGTGTGGGCGGGGGCGAGGGCGAGGAAGAACCAGGCGTCGAAGCGGGTGGCGATCACCTCCGGGGTGATCCAGCGGGTGAACGGCACCAGCTCCTCCTCGGGTGCCAGCTCGATTCGCGCCTCCTCGGCCAGCTCGCGGACCGCGCAGGCGCGCAGGCCGGCTTCGTCGGCGCCATCGGCCTCGTCGAGCGAGCCGCCGGGGAAGACCCAGACTCCGGGCATGAACTTCGCCTCTTCGCTGCGCTTCAGCATCAGCACTTCGAGCGCCCGCTGCGAGTGCTTGCCGCCGCGCCGCAGCAGCACGATCGAGGCCGCCGGTCGGGGCGTCGACGGCGGCCCGAAGTTGGGCATCTCCGCCGGTCCGCGCC
>DASZNP010000017.1:0-15802 GCA_035551255.1 Solirubrobacterales bacterium | reverse complement strand
AGGGCTCCCCCGACTACGCCCTCGCGCGCGAACTGACCGAGCGGATCGACGTCCCGGTGATCATCTCCGGCGGCCTCTCGACCGCCGCGGCCGCCCGCCGCGCCTACGAGGAGTCCGGCGCCGACGCGGTGATGATCGCTCGCGGCTCCTTCGGCTATCCCTGGGTCTTCGAGGAACTGACCGGCCGCCGCACCGCGCCGCCGAGCCGCGAGGAGATGGTCGCCGAGTGGCTCTGGGTGATCGACCGCGCCGAGGAGCACCTCGGTGAGGAGCGCGCCCATCGCTACCTGCGCAAATTCCACCCCTGGTACGCGGAGCGGCTGGAGGTGCCGAAGGAGATCGCCGACGAGCTCCAGCGCAGCGCCGATCTGGCCCGGGCGCGGGAGCTGATCAGCGGCCTCGCGGCCCCCGCTGCGGTTGCCTGAACAAAGCGTCCAGAACCCACTTTGGCCAGCCGGCCACCATCGCTATAATCCCGCGACTCCGTGCCTGGGATTGCTGCCGTCGCCGGCGCATCAGGCGCGTTTTTTTAGGTCTAGGGAGACCGGTCAGGCTCCCTTTGTCAATCCAAAGCGAGGTCGTCAAGTGCGTCAGGCCGTCATCACTCCCGAGGGGCTGGAAAAACTGAAAGAGGAGATCGAGTTCCTCTCGACGACCAAACGGCGGGAGGTCGCGGCCCGGATCAAGGAGGCGCGCGAATTCGGCGACATCTCCGAGAACGCCGAATACGACGACGCCAAGAACGAACAGGCCCTGCTCGAGGGCCGGATCGCCCAGCTGGAAGAGAAACTGCGCCGCGCCCAGGTGATCGACGAGAAGTCGATCAGCACCGACGAGGTCGTCTTCGGCTCAGTCGTTCACGTCAAAGACCAGAAAACCGGCGACTCGCAGAAATTCCAGATCGTCGGCTCGACCGAGGCGAACCCGCTGGAGCACAAGCTCTCCAACGAGTCGCCGATCGGCAAAGCGCTGCTGGGGAAAAAGCGCAACGACATCGTCACCGTCGAGGTCCCGCGGGGCCCCAAGAAAAAACTGAAAATCACCAAGATCGAGAAGGCTTAAGGGACGGTAGGCTCGCCCGCGATGAGCGAGCCCCCTGAGCAGTCAGAGCAGCAGTCCCAGGATCTGTCGCAGGTCCTCGAGGACCGGCGCGCGAAGCTGGAGCGGATCCGCGAGGCTGGGATCGAGCCGTTTCCGCATGAGTTCTCCGGGCGGGAGGAGATCGGGGAGGTGCGGGCCGGTCATGAGGGGTTGGCGCCGGGGATGGAAACCGAGTCGCGGCACCGGGTCGCCGGGCGGATCGTCGCCCGCCGCGGCCACGGCAAGGCCTGCTTCATCGACATCCGCGACGGCAGCGGCCAGATCCAGCTGCACGCCCGCCAGGACTTGCTCGGCGAGGAGGCCTACGCGCTCCTGGTCGACCTCGACCTCGGCGACATCATCGGCGCCGAGGGGACGGCGATGGCGACCCGCCGCGGTGGCGAGCTCTCGCTCTCGATCGACCACTGGCGGTTGCTGTCGAAGAGCCTGCGCCCGCCGCCCGACAAGTTCCACGGCCTCGAGGACACCGAGACCCGCTTCCGCCGCCGCGAGCTCGACCTGATCGCCAACGAGGAGAGCCGCCGCGCCTTCCGCACCCGCGCCCGGACGATTTCCGAGATCCGTCGCTGGTTCGACGAGCACGGTTTCGTCGAGGTCGAGACGCCGGTCCTGCAGCCGCTCTACGGCGGCGCCCTGGCGCGCCCGTTCACGACCCACCACAACGCCCTCGACCGCGACTTCTACCTGCGGATCGCGACCGAGCTCTACCTGAAGAAACTGGTCGTTGGCGGCATCGACCGCGTCTATGAGCTCGGTAAGGACTTCCGCAACGAGGGCGTCTCCCACAAGCACAACCCCGAGTTCACGATGCTCGAGTGGTACGAGGCCTACGCCGACTACGAGAAGACCGCGCATGACCTCGAGATGCTGGTCGCCGAGACCGCCGAGCGGGTCCTGGGGACGACGAAGGTCCCGCGTGGCGACGTCGAGATTGACTTCAAACCGCCGTGGCGCCGGATCACCCTGCGCCAGGCGATCCTCGAGCGCGCCGGGATCGACATCGTCGAGCACCCGACCCGCGAGGCGCTGGCCAAGGCGATGGGGACCGAGCCCGACCCGAAAGAGGGCTGGGGCAAGCTGGTCGACGGGCTGCTCTCAAAGGAGGTCGAGCCGGGTCTGATCCAGCCGACTTTCATCTTCGACTACCCGGTCGAGCTCTCTCCGTTCGCCAAGCGCCACCGCTCCGAGGCGGGGATGGTCGAGCGCTGGGAGGCCTTCGTCGGCGGCGTCGAGGTCGCCAACTCCTTCACCGAGCTCAACGATCCCGACGAGCAGCGCCGCCGCTTCGAAGAACAGGCGGCCGAGGTCGCCCGCGGCGACGAGGAGGCCCAGCCCTACGACGAGGCCTTCGTCGAAGCGCTCGAACAAGGGATGCCTCCGACCGGCGGCGTCGGCCTCGGCATCGACCGCCTGGTGATGATGCTCACCGGCGCAAAGACGCTGCGAGAAGTACTCCTTTTCCCGGCAATGCGGAACTAATACGCACGGTCTTTCCCGCCAATAGGGCGCAGAACGTGACGAGTCTCGCCTGAAAAGTCGCTCTTAGCGCCGTAAGTGCCACCGAAGCCGGACCTGCGCGCCCGGTAGAGTTAAGGGACAGATGGGCGCCTCCCGATAAAGGGATCAGGGCGTCCGGCGGTACGAATCCGGGTATCCCGGGTTTGTTCAACCAGGAAGAGGTCTTCATTTGTTCGAGCGATTCACTGAGAGGGCTCGCCAGGTCGTCGTCCTAGCGCAGGAGGAGGCCCGGACGCTCAAGCACAACTACATCGGGACCGAGCACATCCTTCTCGGGTTGCTTCGCGAGGAGGAGGGGCTGGCTGCCCGCGTCCTCGAGTCGCTCGACATCACCGTCGAACGCGTGCGCTCTCAGGTGGTCCGGATCGTCGGCTCGGGCGAGGAGGTCACCTCCGGGCAGATCCCGTTCACCCCGCGCGCCAAGAAGGTGCTGGAGCTGGCGCTGCGCGAGGCGCTCTCGCTCGGCCACAACTACATCGGCACCGAGCACATCCTGCTTGGCCTGGTGCGCGAGAACGAGGGCGTCGCTGCCCGCATCCTGCTCGACTTCGACGCCGACTCGGACAAGATCCGCAACGAGGTCATCCGCATGCTCTCCGGCCCCGGCGGCCGCCGTCAGGGAGGCGGCAGCGGCGGTGGCTCCGGCGAGGGCAAAAAGTCTTCGAAACTGCTCGACCAGTTCGGGCGCAACCTCACCCGCCTCGCCGAGGAGGGCAAGCTCGATCCGGTGATCGGTCGCGAAACCGAGATCGAGCGGATCATGCAGATCCTCTCCCGCCGGACCAAGAACAACCCGGTGCTGCTGGGCGAGCCGGGCGTCGGCAAGACCGCCGTCGTCGAGGGCCTCGCCGCCCGCATCAACAAGGGCGAAGTCCCGGAGCTGCTGAAGAACAAGCAGATCTACACGCTCGACCTGGCCGCCCTGGTCGCCGGCTCGAAGTACCGCGGCGAGTTCGAGGAGCGCCTGAAGAAGGTGATGAAAGAGATCACCCAGCGCGGCGACATCATCCTCTTCATCGACGAGCTCCACAACCTGGTCGGCGCCGGTGCCGCCGAGGGCGCGATCGACGCGGCCTCGATCCTGAAGCCGGCCCTGGCCCGCGGAGAGCTGCAGACGATCGGCGCCACCACCCTCGACGAGTACCGCAAGTACCTCGAGCGCGATTCGGCGCTGGAGCGCCGCTTCGCCCAGATCAGGGTCGACCAGCCCTCGGCCGAGGACACGGTGAAGATCCTCGAAGGGCTGCGCGAGCGCTACGAACAGCACCACCGGGTGACGATCCGCGACGACGCCCTCGAAGCCGCAGCCGAGCTCGCCGACCGCTACATCTCCGACCGCTTCCTGCCGGACAAGGCGATCGACCTGATCGACGAGGCCGGCTCGCGGATGCGGATCAAGTCGATGTCGACGCCGCCGGTGTACCGCGATCTCGAGGAGGAAATCGAGACGACGCGGCGCGAAAAGGAGGCCGCGATCGAGGCCCAGGAGTTCGAAAAGGCCGCCAACCTGCGCGACACCGAGCGCCAGCTGACCACCCGCAAGCGCCAGCTCGAAGACGAGTGGGCAGAGGGTGAGAACGGCGAACGGCCCGAGGTGGGCGAGGAGGAGATCGCCGACATCGTCTCGATGTGGACCGGCATCCCGGTCTTCAAGCTGACCGAGGCCGAGACCAAGAAACTGATCCGCATGGAGGAGGAACTCCATAAGCGGGTGATTGGCCAGGAGGTCGCGATCACCGCCGTGTCGAAAGCGATCCGCCGCTCCCGCGCCGGCATCAAGGATCCGAAGCGGCCGGCCGGCTCGTTCATCTTCCTCGGCCCCTCCGGGGTCGGCAAGACCGAGCTTGCCCGCACCCTCGCCGAGTTCCTCTTCGGCGACGAGGAGGCGATGGTCCGGATCGACATGTCCGAGTACATGGAGAAGCACGCGGTCAGCCGCCTGGTCGGCTCGCCCCCGGGCTACATCGGCTATGACGAGGGCGGCCAGCTGACCGAGGCCGTGCGGCGCAAGCCGTACAGCGTGCTCCTGCTCGACGAGATCGAGAAGGCGCACCCGGACGTCTTCAACATCCTCCTGCAGATCCTCGAGGACGGGCGCCTCACCGACGCCCAGGGTCGCACCGTGGACTTCCGCAACGCGATCGTGATCATGACCTCGAACATCGGCGCCGGCGAGATCTCGAAGAACACCTCGATCGGGTTCACCGTCTCTGACGAGACCGGCATGTCCTACGACGACATGAAGAACCGGATCATGAGCGACCTGAAAAAAGTCTTCCGGCCGGAGTTCCTCAACCGGATCGACGAGGTCATCGTCTTCCACAAGCTCGCCAAGGAAGAGGTCAAGGAGATCATCGACCTGATGATCAACCGGGTCCGCGTCCAGGTCGCCGAGCACGAACTGCAGCTGGAGCTGACCGACGAGGCCAAGGACCTCCTGGTCGACAAAGGTTGGGACCCGTCGATGGGCGCCCGCCCGCTGCGCCGGGCGATCCAGCGCTACATCGAGGACCCGCTGGCCGACGAAGTCCTGCGCCAGGGCGAAATGACCCCGGGCTCGACCGTGATGGTCTCCCGCAACGCCGGTGGCGACGAGGAAGACAAACCGCTCGACCTGGAGATCATCGCCCCGAAGAAGCCGAAGCGCAAAGCCGAGCCGGAACGCGAGAAGGTCGGCGTCGGGGCGAAGAAGGACGACGGCGACGGCGAGCCCGAGGGCGACGCCTCCGACGACGCCGGCGACGAGTCCTAAGCGCCTGAGGTAGTTGGTGGTGAGAGAGCCGGGCCGGGCCGCGATCGGCACCTGGAGCGGAGGGCGATTCCTCCGCTTCGGGGAAGCGATTGCTGAGGAGCGGCTGGAGGCGCTGCTGCGGCCGGGCGGCGGCATCGACACGCTCTTGACCGCCGATGCCTATGGGCAGGGCGAGGCGGACCAGGTGCTGGGGCGGGCGGTTGCGGATGTGCCGCGCGATGAGTACTGCCTGATCGGCGCCGTTGGGCACGACTTCTACGAGGGCGAGCGCGAAGGGCCGAAAGGGTTCCCGCGCTTCACCGACCCGCGCCTGCGGGGGCCCAGCGAGTACGCGGGCTACCTGCGGATGGCGACCGAGAAGAGCCTCGAACGGACCGGGGCCGACTCCTTCGACCTGCTGCTGCTGCACAACCCGGACCGGATCGGCTACTCGAGCGAGGTCGTCTGGGAAGCGATGGCGTCGCTGCGCGATGAAGGACTGGCGGCGAAGATCGGCGTCGCCCCCGGGCCGGCCAACGGCTTCACCCTCGACATCATCAGCTGCCTCGAGCGCTTCGGTGAGGCGATCGACTGGGCGATGATCATCCTCAACCCCTTCGAGCCCTGGCCCGGCGAGCTCTGCCTCGACGCGGCGGAGAAACACCACGTCAAAGTCCTGACCCGGGTCGTCGATTACGGCGGCATCTTTTGGGGCGACGTGCGCCCGGGAATGGAAATGGCAGAACACGACCACCGCAAGTTTCGCCCCGAGGGATGGATCGAGGGGGGTCTGGAGAAGCTCGACCAGCTGCGCCCGATCGCCGAGCGCCACGACCTCACCCCGATGCACCTCGCCTGCCAGTGGAACCTCGCTCACCCCGCGGTCGAGTCGGTGGCGCCGACCCTGATCCAGGAGATCGGCCCCGAGGCCCGCCCGATCGAGGGCAAGCGCGCCGAGCTGGCATCGCTTCCCGACCAGCGCCTAACCGACGACGAGGTAGCCGAGATCCGCACGATCGGCAACAACGCCAACTGCATGGCCCTCAAGGGCGCCAGCGCAGAACACGAAGGCGAAGAGCGCCCCGACCGCTGGCCCCTAACCGACGACCTGGCAGCAGTAGGCACCCGCTGGGGCATCGACCCCCAACGCGACCTCGTCGTATCTCACTAGTAGCTTCGCGGCCGTGAACCGGAAGTGGTGGACGTTGGCGGGGGCTTGCGCGGGATTGTTCCTGCTGATGCTGGATTCGACCGTGGTGGCGCTGGCGCTGCCGGCCATTCGGCACGACGTCGAGGCGAGTGCGGAGGGGCTGCAGTGGGTGATGAACGGCTACCTGCTGACGATCGCCGTGCTGGTGGTGACCGCGGGACGGCTGGGGGACATGTTCGGCCGCAAGCGGGTCTTCCTCTTCGGGATGGTCTTCTTCGCGATCGGCTCGGTTGTCTCCGGCGCCGCGCAGGACCAGGACATGCTGATCCTCGGCCGCGTCCTGCAGGGAGTGGGGGCGGCGCCGATGCTCTCGCTCTCGCTGGCGCTGGTCTGCAACGTCTTCCCGAGCGAGGAACAACCGCGGGCGCTCGGGATCTGGGCCGCTGTCTCGGCAGTGGCGCTGGCGATCGGCCCGTTGGCCGGCGGGGTACTGATCGAACTTGACTGGCGGGCGATCTTCTGGATGAACCTGCCGGTCTCCGCCCTCGGGATCGCGATCACGCTGGCGGCAGCGCCCGAGTCGACCGACCCCGCAGCGGGGAACCGGATCGACTGGCTTGGACTGGCCGCGCTTACCCTGGGGGTCACTGCAGTCGTCCTCGCCCTGGTTCAGTCGCAGGTCTGGAAGCCCATAGGGATCGCGTTGGTGGGGGCCGCTGGCCTTACTCAGCTCTTCAACTTCTGGCGCATCGAGCATCGGGTCCGCGCTCCGATCGTCGAATTCGATCTCTTCCGCAACGGCCCATACTTCGGCGCCAGCGCCGCTGCCTTCGCGCTCGTCGGCGCCTACTGGGCGGTGATGTTCTTCCAACCCCAGTACCTGCAGGATGTCCGCGGCCACTCACCGATCCTCAGCGGCCTGATGATCCTGCCGGTAACCGTCCCGATGATCTTCATCTCGCCCTTCTCCGGCCGTCTGATCAAACGCTTCGGCGCCCGCCATCTGATGACCACCGGGATGGCCTGCGGCCTGGTCGGCCTCCTCGTCCTCACCCGCCTCCAAGCCGACAGCAGCTACCTCCTCCTGCTGGTCGGCTACCTCCTCTTCGGCATCGCCCTCGGGCTCGTCTACGCCCCGATGTCCACGGCGGCGATGGCGGCGATGCCCGGCGACAAGGTAGGCATCGCCTCCGGCGTCCTCGCGATGGACCGCGTCCTCGCCGGCGCCGTCGCCCTAGCCGCAACCGGCGCCGTCTTCCACGCCCTCCTCGACGACCACCACTCCTTCGCCGCTTCCGTCGCCGGCTCGACCTGGGTAGCCGTCGCCCTCACCGCGATCGGGACCGTTCTAACCTGGGCCTACGTCCGCGATCCCGGCGCCCCGGTTGCCGAAGATCAGCACCATATGCACCACCGCCGCTTCCATCTCTAGGCACGGCAGCAGCCGCGACTTGACAAAGTCCATTCCGACCTGTCCACTCGGAATGCAGGAGACCGCATTCCAGAGCCGTTTCTGCCATCCTCTTAGGCGATGCCTTCACTGTCCGGGGATGAGCTTCAAGAGTTATCTGAACGCCAAGATCCCCGACTTCTAAGAGCCCTTGACGTAGTTGCCCCTGGTGGTGCGCTGCGTGAGGGGATCGACAACATCGTCCACTCGCGGACGGGCGGGCTGCTGGTCGTCGGCGACCTCGATGACATCTCGCACCTGCTCTCGGGAGGCATCAAGCTCGACGTCGACTACACGCCGGCGATGCTCTACCAGGTGGCCAAGATGGACGGGGCGATCGTCCTCAACGGCGAGGCGACGAAAATCGCCTGGGCCAACGTCCAACTGATGCCGGACCCGACGATCTTGAGCTCGGAGACCGGCACCCGCCACCGCACCGCCGAGCGCGTCTCCAAACAGACCACGGCGCTGGTGATCGCGATCTCGCAGCGCCGCGACGTCGTCTCCCTCTACGTCGAGGGCACCAAGTACATCCTCCAGGACATCCCGGCCGTGCTCGCGAAAGCGAACCAGGGCCTGGCCACGCTCGAGAAGTACCGCCAGCGCCTCGACCAGGTCTCGGCGCGGCTGACCCAGCTCGAGTTCGACGGCGGCGTCGTCCTCCACGACGCGCTCTCGGCCCTGCAGCGAGCCGAGCTGGTGACCCGGATGGCGGTCGAGGTCGAGCGCTACATCGTCGAGCTCGGCACCGAGGGCCGGCTGATCGAGATGCAGCTGGAGGAGACGATGGTCGGCGTCGCCGCTGACAAGACCGCACTGATTCGCGACTACTCAGTCGAGGACTCCGAGCAGAACCTGACCGCGGTGCTGCAGGCCCTGGGCCGCATGCCCCATCAGGACGTGCTCGACTTCGGTCGTCTCGCCGAGCTGCTCGGCTACGACCGCAAGGTCAACACCCTCGATCTCGCGGTCGGCCCGCGCGGATACCGCGTGCTGGGCCGGGTGCCGCGCATCCCCAAGCTTGTCGTCCAGAAGATCACCCACGAGCTGGGCGGGCTGGAGGAGGTCCTTGCGGCCTCCGACGAAGAGCTCGCCGCCGTCGACGGAGTCGGTGCCCCCCGCGCCAAAGACATCCGCGAGGGCCTGCGCCGGCTCCAGGAGGTCGATCTGGTCGATCGGTACTTGCAGAGCTGACGGCAAACCCCTGCCGTCGATAACGAAAGGAGTCACGATTTCCGAGCTAGACGAGGCCACCGTGGAGGCAGTCTTCGAGGAGGACGTGGAATACGTCTGCGACTTCGAGGTTGGCGACAAGGTCGTTTACCCGCACCATGGTGCGGGCCTGGTGATGACCAAAGAGACCCGCGAGCTGATGGGGGAGGAGCGTGAATACCTCACGATCAAGATCCTCCACAACGAGCTCACCGTGATGGTGCCCTGCGAAAACGCCGGCAAAGCGGGCTTGCGGCGGATCATCGACGAGGACGAAATCAAGAAGGTCACAGGAGTCCTCACCGACGACGTGTCGGAGATGCCGAAGAACTGGAACCGGCGCTTCAAGTACAACCGCGAGAAGATCAAGACCGGCGACGTCTTCGAGCTGGCCGAGGTCGTCCGCAACCTCGCCATCCGCGAGATGGAAAAGGGCCTGTCCACGGGCGAGAAGCAGATGTACACCCGGGCGAAGAAGATCCTCGCCTCGGAGTTCATGTACGCGCTCGACAAGGACGAGGACGGTGCCGAGGAATACCTCGACAGCCTCCTCGAGGAGCGGTTCGCCGCCACTGCGACCGCCTAGTAGTCCTGCCGTAACCGCTGTCATCGCGGCCGCCGGCTCCGGGGAGCGACTCGGAGCCGGCGGCCCGAAGGCATTCGTGCCCGTCGCCGGGCGGCCGATGATCGAGTGGTCGATCGCGGCCTTCCGGGCGTGCGAGAGCGTGCACTCGATCGTCGTCGCGGCGCCGCCGGGACATATCGGCGAGCTCGGCGGCCACGACCTCGGAGTCGTCCCGGGCGGGGCGACGCGAGCCGAGTCGGTCGCCAACGCCCTAGAGGCGGTCGGTACCGCGTACGTAGCGATCCACGACGCCGCCCGCCCGCTGCTGACCCCGGAGCTAGTCGAAGCCCTGGTAGCCGACCTGGGCGGGAACGAGCAGGCCGCGGGAGCAATCGCCGCCGCTCCGGTCAATGACACGATCAAGCGGGCGGTTGAAGATTCCAGTGTGCAATTGGGCATCGATACGAGAGCCAATTGCACTCTCGCGATCGAGGCCACCGAGGACCGCTCGCGCTTGTGGCGGGCACAGACGCCTCAGGTGTTCCGGACGCAGGCGCTGCGGGAGGCGCTGGCCGCCGCCGAGCGGCCGGAGGAGGCAACTGACGAGTCGATGCTGGTCGAGGTCGCAGGTGGCACTGTCCTGATTCACCCCGTAGCTGAGCAGAACCTGAAGGTGACCACGCCGCTAGACCTGCGTGTCGCCGAACTGCTGTTAATCGAGCGATAGGGGAAGTCGGGGGAGTGCCTCCCCGGACCCTCCCCGCTGTTGTCCGGGGAGGTACTCCCCCGACTTCAATCCCGCATCAGGACAAATACGAGCAGCGCTGCGAAGCAGACCTGCGCCACCCCGAAAGCGGTGCCGAGGTTTTTCGCCCCGACCAGGAGGGCGATCACGGTGGCGGTGGCGAAGCCGAGCAGAAGGAGGGCGAGCTGACGGCCCATTCGGTGCGAAGTCTATGCTCGCCCCTGTGCTGACCGACTACCACCTGCACCTGCGCCCCGACGAGGAGGGGACGACCTTCGAGCGCTACTTCACCGCCGAGAACGTCGAGCGCTACCTCGAGGCCGCCAGGAGCGCTGGGATCGAGGAGCTCGGGGTCTCCGAGCACGTCTACCGCTTCCGCCAGGCGCTTGAACTCTGGCAGCACCCGCTCTGGGTCGAAAACGCGGTCGACGACGTCGACGCCTACTGCGAGTTCGTCCGCGGCACGCCGCTGCGGCTGGGGATCGAGTGCGACTTCATCCCCGGCGCGGAGGAGAGGATCGAGTCGCTGCTGGACGCCCGCGACTTCGACTACGTCGTCGGCTCGGTCCACTTCATCGGCGAGGGCGACGCGGCGATCGACCACAAAGGCTTCGACGTCTGGGAGGGGAACGGCGACCCCGACGAGGTCTGGCGCCGCTACTTCGAGATGGTCGCCGACGCCGCCCGCTCCG
The DNA here is from genome assembly GCA_035551255.1 of Solirubrobacterales bacterium. Classification (GTDB taxonomy): domain Bacteria; phylum Actinomycetota; class Thermoleophilia; order Solirubrobacterales; family 70-9; genus VAYN01. The sequence continues at coordinate 4,638 of DASZNP010000017.1, read as the reverse complement.
GCCTCTTCGACATCCTCGCCCACCCGGACCTGGTCAAGGTCTGGGGACGGGCGACGCCGCTGCCCGAGCGCGACCTGCGCGCCTTCTACGAGCCGGCGGTGGAAGCGATCGCCGAGAGCGGGATCGCGGTCGAGATCTCGACCGCCGGGATCCGCAAGCCGGTCGGCGAGCTCTATCCCTCCCGCCAGTTCGCCGAGATGTGCGTCGAGGCGGGAGCCGCCTTCGCGCTCTCCTCGGACGCCCACCTGCCCGAGCAGATCGGCTTCGAATACGACCGCGCGGTGCAGTTCATGGACGAGCTGGGAATAGGGGAGCTATGCGTCTTCGAGCAGCGCCAACGGAGCCTCGCTCCGCTCGGCACCCGCGTCCGCTGATCGTGGTCGGCCTCGGCTACGACAGCCATCGTTTCGCCCCCGGCCGTCCGCTGATCCTCGGCGGCGTGCGAATCGAGCACGACCAGGGCCTGGAAGGCCACTCCGATGCCGACGTCCTCACCCACGCGGTGATCGACGCCCTGCTCGGCGCCAACGGCGGCGGCGACATCGGCGAGATGTTCCCCGACGACGATCCCGCCTTCAAAGACGCCGACTCGATCGACCTCCTGCGCACCGTCGTCGGCACGATCGCCGGCCCGATCGTCAACATCGACGCCACCCTGATCTGCGAGCAGCCCCGTCTCGGCCCTTACAAGGCGGAAATGGAGCGCAACCTCGCCGACGCCACTTCGGCCCGCGTCAGCGTCAAGGCGACCAGCAACGAGGGCATGGGCTTCATCGGCCGCGGCGAGGGGATTGCCTGCATGGCTGTAGCCAGCGTCGAATCCGAATAGTCTTCCCGCTGGGTATGGCGAATTCGCGTCTCAGTCCGGCTGCCGTCCGCGGCTCTATCTCCGACTCGATCTTCCAGGGGAAGGTCCTGCACGAGGCCGGCATCCTCGAGCCGATGCGCCCAGACAAGGCGCTGAAGATCGGCAGCACTTTCCTGCGCTGGGGGGCCTCGCCGGCGACCGGCGTGACCACTGCGGCGATCCATCACCCGCACGAGCTGGCAATCGTCGACGAACGCGGCTCGCTCAGCTGGCAGCGGCTGCACCTGCGCTCCAACGCGCTGGCCGACTCGCTGGCGCAGATGGGGATCGGCCCCGGCGACGGCGTCGGGGTGATGTGCCGCAACCACCGCGGCTTCATCGAGACCACGCTGGCGGCGGCCAAGCTCGGCGCCAGCGCGCTCTACCTGAACACGATGTTCGCCGGCCCGCAGCTGGCCGAGGTGACCAAGCGCGAGGGGCCGAAGGCGCTCGTCTACGACGAGGAGTTCATCGACCTGCTCTCCGCGGTCGACCCCTCGGTGAAGCGGATCGTCGCCTGGTGTGACGGCGAGACCTCCGAGCCGACCCTGGAGAGCCTGATCGAGGCCGGCGACGAAGGCGACCACAAGCCGCCGCCGGAGAAGCCGAAATTCGTCATCCTCACCTCCGGCACGACCGGCACCCCGAAGGGCGCCCAGCGCTCCAGCCCCGAAGGCCTGATGCCGATCGCCGCGCTGATCGACAAGATCCCGTTCCGGGCGCGGATGACGATGATGATCGCGGCGCCGCTCTTCCACTCCTGGGGCTTCTTCCACTTCGTGATGAGCCTGCCGACCGCCTCGACGATGGTCCTGCGGCGCAAATTCGACCCCGAGGAGACGCTGAAGGCGATCGAGCAGAGCCGCGCCGACGTGCTGGCGGCGGTGCCGGTGATGATCCAGCGCATCCTCACCCTGCCGGAGGAGACGCTGCGGCGCTACAGCCTGCCGTCGCTGAAGATCACCTCGCTCTCGGGCTCGGCCCTGCCGGGCGAGCTGGCGATCGCCTGGATGGACCACTTCGGCGACAACGTCTACAACCTCTACGGCTCGACCGAGGTCGCCTACGCGACCGTCGCCACGCCCGAGGACCTGCGCGCCGCCCCCGGCACCGCCGGCAAGCCACCGCGGGGGACCAAGATCTGCCTCTACGACGAGAACGGCAAAGAGGTGCCGCAAGGCGAGGTCGGCCGCATCTTCGTCGGCAACGAGATGGCCTTCGAGGGCTACACCGGGGGCGGCGGCAAGGAGATCATCGACGGCCTTTACTCCAGCGGCGACGTCGGCCACATCGACGAGAACGGGCGCCTCTTCATCGACGGCCGCGACGACGAGATGATCGTCTCCGGCGGCGAGAACGTCTTCCCGCGCGAGGTCGAGGACCTGCTCGCCGACCACGACGCGGTCGAGGAGGTAGCGGTAATCGGGGTCGAGGACGCCGAGTTCGGCCAGCGGCTGAAGGCGTTCGTGGTCACCCGGTCAGGGATGGAAGTCTCCGAAAGCGAGCTGACCGCCCACGTAAAGGCGAACCTCGCCGGCTACAAGACCCCGCGCGAGGTCGAGTTCCTCGACGAGCTGCCGCGCAACGCGACGGGCAAGATCCTCAAGCGGGACCTGCACGCTCGCGAGAAGCAAGAGTCTCAGTAGCGCCGGGGGAGGAGGGGGTGTCCCTCTCCAGACACCACTCGCTATGGCTCGTGGTTGAGTGTCTGGCGAGGGACACCCCCTCCTCCCAGCAGCAGCGCCGGGTGCCCCAAATTGCGGGCTTTGGGCTGGGGAGTAGGCAGCTTCCCCTCCGACGCCGCTAGTAGGTTGCCGGGGAATGGGCGAGCCAGTTAGGCAGCTGCAGCAGGTTGGTGAGGCGACGCGGGCTATGCGCGGCGTTGCTGACCAGGCGCTTGAGTGGGTGCGAGTCAGTGAGGAGCGCGTCGCGGCGGCTGAGAAGCGAGCCGATGAGGTCAAAGGGCAGGTGAAGGAGCGGGCGTTGCTGACGCTGCGCAAAGTCACTGCCGAGGCGCGGGAGAAGATCGCCGCCGAGCGCAAGGCGCGGACCGAGGCGGAGTCCAAGGTCGCTGTTGCGGAGGCGGCGCGGGACCGGGCCGAGCGCGGCTTCGAGGAGCTGCAGCAGCGCTCGCAGAAGGAGCGCGAAGAGATCGTTGCGAAAGCGAATCGGCTGCGTGGCGAAGCCGAGCGTGACGCCGCGGAGGCGCGGGCGAAGGCCGAAAGCGCCGGCGCCGAGGCAAAGCTCGAAGCCGAGAACGCGATCGCCGCGGCGCGCCAGGCCGCCGAGGCAGAGTTCGACGGCAAGCTTGAAGGGGCGCGGCAGGCGATCCAGGCCAAGGCCGACAAACGGATCGCCGCCGCCGAGCAGCGCGCCGCCGACGCCGAACGCGAGGCGGCGCAGTCGCACGAGGCGGCGGTGCGACTGGAGACCGAGATCGAGCGCCGGGTGATGGAGGGGACCGAGGAGGTGCGGCGCGAGGCTGAGGAGAGCGTCAAGCGGCTGCTCGAGAAAGTCGAGCGCGAGGCCGAGGAGGCCGCCCGCCGCCGCGCCGAGGACCAGCTGCGGATGGAGTCCGATCGGATCCGCGTCCAGGCGCAGAAGCGCGAGGAGCGCGTCCGCGAAGCGACCGAGGACGAGATCAAGGCCAGCGTCAACAAAGCGCGCCGCGAGGCCGAAGCCGCAGCCGAGGAGACGGCCCCGTCCTGGCTGCGCTCTGAGTCCAAAGCATCAACCGCCGGCTACCGCACTTTTTGATCTAACCTCGCCTGCGCAATGCGCGAGGTGAGGATCAGGGACACGCTGACGGGCGAGCTGCGCCCGCTGGAGGGCGACGGCGAGGTTGGCATCTACGCCTGCGGCCCGACCGTCTACAGCCGCATCCACATCGGCAACGCCCGCCCCTTCGTTGTCTTCTCGCTCTTCGCCCGCTTCCTGCGCAGCGAGGGCTACCGGCCGAAGCTGGTCGTCAACGTCACCGACATCAACGACAAGATCTACGTCGCCGCGCGCGCTGCCGGCAAACCCTCCGGAGAGTTCGCCGCCGAGATGAAGCAGGCTTACTTCGAGGACACCGACCGCCTCGGCCTCGGCCGGCCCGACGCCGAGCCGCTGGCGACCGAGACCGTCGCCGGGATCGTCTCCCTGATCCAGGAGCTGGTCGACTCCGGCCACGCCTACGAGTCCGGCGGCGACGTCTACTTCCGCGTCCGCAGCTTCGGCCCCTACGGCAAGCTCTCCAATCGCCGCCCCGAGGACATGGACCAGGGCGAGGACGCCGGCAGCGCCTCGCTCAAGGAGGAGCGCCTCGACTTCGCCCTCTGGAAGGCCCACAAGCCTGACGAGGACACCAGCTGGGACTCCCCCTGGGGGCCGGGCCGCCCCGCCTGGCACATCGAGTGCTCGGTGATGGCCGAGCAGGAGCTGGGCGCCACCTTCGCGATCCACGGCGGCGGCTCTGACCTCGTCTTCCCCCACCACGAGAACGAGATCGCCCAGTCCGAGGCCGCCGGCCGACCCTTCGCCAAAGTCTGGATGCACAACGGGATGATCGAGACGAGCGACGCCAAGATGTCCAAATCCGAGGGCAACATCTTTCAGCTCTCGGAGGCGCTCGATCGCTACGGGCGCGAGGCTGTTGTCGCTTACTTGATCTCTGGGCATTACCGGCAGCCGCTTGCCTTTGGGGCGGAGCAGATGGAGGAAGCGGTCGCCAGGGTCGAGCGTCTGCGGAACTTCTTCAGGGACAAGGCGCTGGGGGCGCCGGTGGGGGGGTCGGCGGGCAAACAGCG
>DASZNP010000016.1:0-42525 GCA_035551255.1 Solirubrobacterales bacterium | reverse complement strand
CACTCAAGCCGAAGGCGTCCGGTAGGGGTCACCCCACCCCGTCACTTTTAGATGTGTCAAACTCTGATTTAGACGTGTCTAACTCGCAGGCGATCGAGGACTACGCGAAGACGATCTACGCGATCGCCCAAGAGCGCGATGGCCTCGTCTTGAACGGCGAGGTGGCGCAGCGGCTCGAAGTCACCCCGGCGACCGCGACCTCGATGCTGAAGAAGCTCGACGACCTCGGTCTCGTCGACTATCAGCCATACAAGGGTGTGAGCCTGACGCCGGCGGGGGAGAAGGTCGCCTTGGAGGTGATCCGCCATCACCGGCTGATCGAGGCCTACCTCTCCGAGGCGCTGGGCATGCCCGAGGACCGCGTCCACGAGGAGGCGGAGGTCCTAGAGCACTACATCTCCGAGGAGCTCGAGGCGCTGATCGCGGCCAAGCTCGGCGAACCGCGCCACGACCCGCACGGGACGCCGATCCCCGGGCCCGACCTGGTACCGCCGAGCTGGGGGAAGGTTTGAAGCCGGCGCCGCCGCCGGGCGAAGCGGTCGCCGCTGAGCTGCGGACGCGCGGGGTCAGCCCCGAGGACGTCCTCCCCGGCGAGGCCGCGGTCGCCGTCGCCGCCTACCGCTCGCTCGACGGCCACCACCGCGGCCTCCGCCGCTTCTGGCCTTTCCTCGGCCCCGCCTTTGTCGCCGCCGTCGCCTACATCGACCCCGGCAACTTCGCCACCAACATCGCCGGCGGCGCCAAGTTCGGTTACCTGCTGCTCTGGGTCGTCCTCTCGGCGAACCTGATCGCGATGCTGGTCCAGACCCAGTCGGCGAAGCTGGGGATCGCGACCGGCAAGAACCTCGCCGAGCTCTGCCGCGAGCGCTTCAGCCGGCGCACCTCGATCGGCCTCTGGCTGCAGGCCGAGCTGGTCGCGATGGCCTGCGACGTCGCCGAGATCGTCGGCGCCGCCCTCGGTCTCAACCTGCTCTTCGGCATCCCCCTCTTCCCGGCCGGGATCCTCGCCGGGATCGGCGCCTTCACGATCCTCGGCCTGCAGCAGGCCGGCTTCCGCCGGCTCGAGGCGGGGATCTCGGTCCTGGTCGGGATCGTCGTTGCCTCTTTCGTCTACGAGCTCTTCGACGCCGGCCCGAGCGGCGGCGAAGTCGCCAAGCACCTCGTGCTGCCGGGCTTCTCCGGCAGCGAGAGCCTGCTGCTGGCGACCGGGATCATCGGCGCGACGGTGATGCCGCACGTCATCTACCTGCACTCGGCGCTGACCCAGCGGCGGATCGTCGGCCGCGACGCCGCCGAGCGCAAGCGCATCCTCAACTTCGAGAAGGTCGACGTGGTGATCGCGCTCTCCCTGGCGGGGCTGGTCAACCTGGCGATGATGATCGTCGCCGCCGCCCTCTTCCACAGCAGCGGCCTGACCGGCGTCGACACGATCAACGGCGCATACGAGGGGCTGCAGACGCTGGTCTCCAACCGCGCCGCGACGATCTTCGGCATTGCCCTGCTCGCCTCCGGCTTCGCCTCCTCTTCGGTCGGCACGATGGCCGGGCAGGTGGTGATGCAGGGCTTCATCAGGCGCCAGATCCCGCTCTTCGTGCGCCGCGCGATCACCCTGGCGCCGGCGCTGCTGGTCCTGGCGATCGGCCTCGACCCAACCGACGCCCTGGTCGGCAGCCAGGTCGTCCTCTCCTTCGGCATCCCCTTCGCCCTGGTGCCGCTGCTGATGATCGCGGCCAATAAAGAAGTGATGAAGGATTTGGTGAACCCAAGGTGGCTAACTGCGATAGCAGGAGCCCTGGCAGGGTTGATCATCGCGCTAAATGCCTTCCTGCTCCTTCAGCTAGCAGTCGGCTAGGGGGTGGGAGTGTCCCCGTACGGACACTCAGCCGAAGGCGTCCGGTAGGGGACGCTCCCACCCCCCGCTAGGCTTCGCACGTGGCGCTCGCCGGCGACTTCCAGCAGATCCTCGACACCCTGCCGTCCGACTGGACCGACCTCGAGGTCGAGATGCGGATCGAGGACATGTCGCAGTACGTGGACACCGCGGTCGCGGTCAGCCAGGTCAACGCGCAGGTCTACCAGCACCCCGAGGCCGACGGCTGGCACTGGCGCCTGCTCGTCGCCCACAGCTTCGGCCACGCCGCCGCGGCGGAGACCGTGAAGGGCGTGCTGGAGAAGCTGGACGAGGGCGGGGTTCGCGGTGAGCTGCGGACCGCCGAGGTGCGCGAGGGGCGCTCAGAGGTCGTGCAGATGTGGGGCAGGCCGGAGAGCGTCCGCGAAGAGTTCCGCCAGCGGCGCGCGCTTTAGTGGCCCGCGTCCTCAATATCGCTTCCGACCTGATGCTCGGCTCGAAAGTCGAGGCGCAATTGAGCGCGGCTGGTCACGAGGTGACGACCGCTGCCGCGATCGAGGAGACGACCTGGGACGGCAAGGACCTGGTGGTGGCCGACCTAGACGTCGAGAACCCGGAAGCGCTGGTCGGTCTAGGGATGCCGGTGCTCGGCTACTACTCGCACGTCGATGTCGAGACGAAGGAAGCGGCGGAAGCCGCCGGCGTCGACTTAGTCGTCCCGCGCTCGCGGATGGCCCGCGAACTCCCGGACCTCGCCGCGAAGCTGCTCAGCGCTTAGGGAACGCCGCTGCGACGTCGAGCGGTTCTTCCAGCAGGTGATGCTGGAGGTCCCAGGCGGCCCATTCTTTGAGCACCGGCATCTCGAAGGGCTTCGGGTGGAGCGCCGGCAGTAGGACTTCGAGCTGGGCCTTCTGTTCGCTGCGGTCGAGGCCGAGACTCTTGTTGGCTGCGAGCAAGTCGCTGAGGGCTGCTTCGGGGCGTTCCTCGGTCGCTTCATAGCCGCGGCGGGTCGCCGAGACGACGGCGTCGACCAGGTCGGGATCGCTCTTCAACAGTGCTTCAGAGGTGCAGAGGACGAGCTCGGGGTAGGGCGGGGCGCCGAACTGGTCGACTTTGAAGATGCGGATCGGGACGCGCTGTTCGCGCAGCGCCACCGCCTCGGCGTTCCAGAAGCCGGTTGCGGCTTCGACCTTGCCGGCGGCGAGGGAGGGGACCGCGGTGAAGCCGATCGTCACCTCGTCGACTTTGCTCGGGTCGCCGCCGTCCGCTTCGACCTCGGAGTCGACGACCGCTTCGTCGGAGGGGAGGCCGCTGACTCCGACCCGCTCGCCTTCGAGTTCGCGGGGGCTGTGGACCGAGCCGTCGCCGCGGGCAATCACCGCGGCCAACGGTCGCTGCACGATCGGCATTACCCCGACCAGCGGGATGCCCTTCTCGCGGGCGATCCCGAGGTCGTGGATGTCGAGGATCGCGAAGTCGACCTTGCCGGCGCCGAGCAGCTTCGGCGCGTCGGTCGATTCGCCCGGAGGCTGCACCTTCAGGTCAACTCCGGCGTCCTTGTAGAAGCCTTCGGCCGCGGCGGCGTAGATGCCGCTGTGGACCGCGTTGGGCACAAAATCGAGCACGAGCGTCGCGCCTTTCGGCACGCCCGGTTCTGCACCGCTCTCCCCGCAGCCGGCGGCGCCGGCAAGCGCGAGAGCGGCCGCCAGCAGCGCGACAGCCCTTCTCATACGGTCGCGAAACCTATTTCATCCACCGTTTGTGAGTACACTGCCGCCGCTTACCTAGATCACGGGAATCGAGGAGGAACTGTGCAGGAAAGAGGTCTAGCCGCATATTTGGCTGAGTTGATCGGCACGTTGCTGCTGGTCTTCTTCATCTGCAGCGTCGTAATCCTTTATGTCTCGACGGGCGGTCAGGCTCAGTTCGGTTCTGACTTCGCTGTCGTCGGCCTCGTCCACGCATTCCTACTTTTCGGCCTGATCGTGATGTTCGGCGTTGTCAGCGGCGGGCACTTCAACCCCGCGGTGACGCTGGCCGCGCTGGTGATCCGGCGCATCAGGCCGCTCGACGGACTCATCTACATCCTGGCCCAGCTTTCCGGCGGCGTCCTCGGCGCCTGGCTGGCCAAGGGCCTGCTGGAAGACGAGGGTCGCGCCACCCACTACGGGGCGCTCCACGTGAGCGGGCTCCTTGCCGGCAACTTCGCCGGCTCGATTGTCGAGGCGATCGGGACCTTCGTCCTCGTCCTCGTCATCCTCACCGCGGTCTACTCGGAGAAGAGCTTCAAGGAGTGGGCGCCGCTGGCGATCGGTACTACCCTCGGGTTCATCGTCATGGTTGGCGGCCCGCTGACCGGCGCCGGCTTCAACCCGGCCCGCTGGTTCGGCCCGGCCCTCGTCGGCAGCGAATGGGGCGGCGTCTGGCCCTTCCTCGCCGGCCCGATCGTCGGCTCCCTGGTGGCCGCGGCGGTCTACCGCTTCGTCCTCGAGCCGGGCGGCCTGCCCCCGACCGAACCGCCGGAGCACGTCCGGCCGCCGGTCCCCAAACGGGCGACCCCGACCAGCGACCGGCCCGCCGACTAGGCAGGCCAAGCAAGAGTCTTCGAAAGCGCCACCCAACCGGGTGGCGCTTTTGTTTGCGGCACCCGCGCGGCCAGGCGTGCCGGGGGCGCGCGTGCAGTAGCTTGGGCGGCGTGCGCCGGGTCACCTTCTCCCGCAACTACACGCTCTCGCTTTCACGGACTTGCCAGTGCTACTGCAAGTACTGCGCCTTCGCCACGCACCAAGCGCACATCCACGCGCCTCAGGACGTCGTACGCCAGCTCGACGAGGCGCTGAAACGCAACGCCAAGGAGCTGCTGGTGCTCACTGGCGAGCGGCCCGAGGTCAATCTGGTGGTAGCTGAACGGCTGAAGACCTGGGGCCACGAGGACTTCACGAGTTACGTCATCTGGGCGTGCGAACGAGCGCTCGAACGCGGGATGCTCCCGCACACGAACCTAGGTGTTCTCAGCAAGCAGGACCTAGCTCGCCTCCGCGAGGTCACGGCGTCCCAAGGCCTGATGCTGGAGTCCATCTCGGACCGCCTCATGGAGACCGTTCACGCGGGATCACTAACCAAGCACCCGACTGCCCGCTTGGCCACTATCGAAGCCGCCGGCGAACTGAAGATCCCCTTCACCTCGGGCATCCTCGTCGGCATCGGAGAGACCGAGGACGAGCGGGTCGAATCCCTCGAAGCCATCGCCGCCAGCCACGCCCGCCACGGCCACCTCCAAGAGGTCATCCTCCAGAACTTCGTACCCCACCCGCGCTACTACGGCGCCGAGGTGGCCGACATCGCCGACGCATCAGCCCGGGACCTCTGGGTGGGCGACGGGGAGGCCCCCTCCAGACACTCAACCCCGAGCCATAGCGAGGGGTGTCTGGTGGGGGCCACCCCGTCGCCCTACCCGGCTTGGTCGAGCCCGGTCTCCATCAAGGAGATCAAGCGGCTGATTGGGGAGTGCAAACGGCTTATGCCGGATGTCGGCGTGCAGGTGCCGCCGAACTTGTCGGACTGGTGGCCAGAGTTGGTTGAGGCTGGCGCCACCGATCTGGGTGGGCTTTCAGCTAATGGGGATCACATCTCGCCGGAGGAGCCTTTCCCTTCGCCGCATCAGGTGCGGAAGGAGCTGTCACCTCGTGGGTTCGCGCTGACGGAGCGGCTGTGCGTCTACCCGCAGTACATGGACCCAGAGTGGATGGAGCAGGGGGTCCTGGATGTGATCAAGCTGAAGTACTGGTCGTTCATCCCGCGCCGGGGGTCGGGTCGTCGGAGTGAAGAGACCATTGCTCCTGATCTGGCTCCTCTGGCAATCGAGAAGGGTCGAGAGGGCCGGGAGCTGTCTGAGGACGAGCTGACTGCGCTGTTCGCCGAGACGCGGCCGGAGGTGATTGAGGAGATGCGGGTTGCTGCTGATGAGCTACGGGCTGAGTTGGCTGGGGACCGAGTTACGTTCGTGGTCAACCGGAACATCAACTTCACCAACGTCTGCGTGGTTGGCTGTGCGTTCTGCGGGTTCGGACAGGGGAAGCGATCGCCTGATGCCTATGAAGTTTCAGAGGAGGACTTTCAGGCTCGGGTGCTCGAGGCTGTGGACTTCGGCGCCACCGAGCTCTGCATGCAGGGCGGTATCCATCCCGACCTGACCCTGGAGGAGTACGGGCGTTGGTTGCGGCTGGCCAAGGAAGTGGCGCCGCAGCTGCATCTGCATGCCTACTCGCCAATGGAGATCAACTGGGCTTGTGAGCGGTCGGGCAAGGAGCCGCTGGAGGTGTTCGAGTACCTGTTGGAGTGCGGGCTTGGGTCGACGCCCGGGACCGCAGCGGAGGTACTGGATGACGGGGTGCGGCAGCGGATCTCGCCTAACAAGCTGCCCGCCGATCGCTGGGTCGAGATCATCGAAGCCTCGCACCGGGCCGGCCTGCGCAGTACTTCGACCGTGATGTTCGGCCACATAGAGGAGCCGCGGGAGCTCGCCCGGCACATGCGGGTGATCCGGGCGCTGCAGGAGCGGACCGGCGGCATCACTGAGTTCGTCCCCCTCTCCTTCATCCCGTTCAACACGATGCTCGGGCGCACGCACGGGATCGAGGAGATCTCGATTGAAGAGAACCTCAAGCACACCGCCGCCTTCCGTCTCGCGCTCGGGCGCAGCATCCCCAACATGCAGGCGAGCTGGGTGAAGATGGGGCTGGAGGGGGCGACCGAGGCGCTGCGCTGGGGCGTCAACGACCTCGGCGGAACGCTGATGGAGGAGAACATCTCCCGCATGGCCGGCTCTCAACACGGGGTGCGGCTGGAGGCCGAGCAGCTGATCGAGGCGGCGCGGGCGGCGGGACGGGAACCGGCGCAGCGGACGACGCTGTACGAGATCATCGAGACCTACGACCCGGCTCCCGCGGCTGCCCAGGTCGCGTCCGCGACCAACTGATCTGGGCAATGCGGGCGATGGTGCTGGAGAGGCAGGATGAGCCGCTCCAGCTGGCGGACCTGCCCGAGCCGAGCGCCAGTCCCGGCCAAGTCCTGCTTGACGTCCGCGCTTGCGGCGTCTGCCGCACCGACCTCCACATCCTCGACGGCGAGCTGACCGAGCCGAAGCTGCCGTTGGTGCCGGGGCACCAGATCGTCGGCATCGTGCGGGAGCTCGGAGAGGGGGTGGAGCGGTTCGCGCCCGGCGATCGCGTCGGTGTCCCATGGCTCGGTTGGACCGACGGTGAGTGCCGCTACTGCCGCAGCGGCCGCGAGAACCTCTGCGACAACGCCAAGTTCACCGGCTACGACATCGACGGCGGCTACGCCGAGGTGGCAGCCGCCGACGCGCGCTTCTGCTTCCCGATCCCCGACGGCTATCCCGACCTGCAAGCGGCGCCGCTCCTCTGCGCCGGCCTGATCGGCTACCGGGCACTGCGGCTGGTGGAAGAGGCGGAGCGGATCGGCTTCTACGGCTTCGGCGCCGCCGCCCACATCCTCTGCCAGGTCGCGGTGCACGAAGGACGCCGGGTCTTCGCCTTCACTCGCGAGAGTGACGAGGAGACGCAGGCGTTCGCGCGCGACCTCGGCGCCGAGTGGGCGGGCGGTTCGGAGGAGACGCCGCCGGAGGAGCTCGACGGCGCGATCGTCTTCGCCCCGGTCGGCGCGCTGATGACGGCAGCGCTGCGGGCGAGCGCCAAGGGCGCGAGGATCATCAGCGCCGGCATCCACATGAGCGACATCCCGTCGTTTCCATACGCCGACCTCTGGGAGGAGCGAGTTCTCGGCTCGGTAGCCAACCTGACGAGGCAAGACGGCGAGGAGTTCATCGCCCTGGCTCCGAAGGTCCCGGTCCATATGGAGGTCAGCGTCTATTCGCTCGAGCAGGCAAACGAGGCGCTAGAGGATCTCCGCGCGGGGAAGTTCCGAGGCGCCGCCGTCCTCCAGATCTGAACTGCATCAAATTTCCGGCCCAGCAGGGGGGAAATTTGATGCAGTTCGGCTGCTGGCCGTTCCGGGTAGCTGAGTGGCGTCCACTTAAGCCAACCGGAGGGATGCATGAGCGACGAGATTCGCAATAAGGACGACGCCAAGGGACGCCTGAAGGAAGCGGCCGGTGACCTGACGGGCGACGACGACCTCAAGCGCGAAGGCAAGGTCGACAAGGCGACCGGGGCCGTCAAGGACGGCGTCGAGGGTGCGGCGGACAAGGTGAAGGACGCCGTCGGCAAGGACCGCGACTAACGGAAGAGATCCTCGCCGGGAGGGCGGCGGAGGGCGGCAGCGCCGGGGCCGTCCTCCGCCACGATGTAGCGGCCGAGCCCGCGAACCACGACCACCGGCACCCCCTCATCCTTCCCGCGGACCAGATCTGCGGCGGCCGCGACCTCATCAGCGATCGCGATAACCGTCGCGCTCAGCTCGCGGCCACTCGCGTCCTGTCGGCCGCGCCAATCGTCAAGCGGCTGCAACCCGGCGCAGCCAATCGCAACCTCAGCCTGCCCGACCCTCCATGCCCTGCCGAAGCTGTCGCTTACGACGACTGCAACTCCTCCAAGTTCAGCTCTGATTCTCCGAGCCGAGGCATCGGGATCCTCAGGCAATAAACAGACAGTTCCGTCCTCGGGCAGGTTCGAGCTGTCGATCCCGGCATTCGCGCAGACGAACCCGTGCTTCGTCTCCGTGATCAGCACCCGCTCCTCCCGCAGTACCTCGCGACTCTCGGAGAGCACCAGCTCGACGAGCTCCGGCTCCTTACCCAGCCTCTCCGCCAACTCACGCGCCCGCGCCGACGGGGTCACCGAATCGAGCCGCACCACCCGTCCCTCGGCCTTCGAGACGATCTTCTGCGAGATCACGACCACGTCGCCCTCCTGAAGCTCCACCCGCTCGGCGATCAGCTCCCCGACCCGATCCCCCTCGCGCACCTCGGGCATCCCCTCGACGGGGATCACCCGAAGCTCCCGGCTCATATCCCCAGCGCCTTCGCCGTCCGCTTCGCCCGCCCCCGGTTCTTCTCCAGCTCGCGCGTTAGGGCGATCACGTCGGCGGGGGTGTCGAGGTCGAGTTCGATCGAGGGGAGCTCCTCGATTCCGAACGGCACGCCCGCTTGGCGCGCGGCCTCGACGTGGCGGTCGCGGCTGCCCTCGCCGAAGGCGGGGGCGATCGCGTTCGGCGGGCTCAGCAGGAGCGCGTTGGTGCCGGTGCCGTGGCGGTCGGGGACGACGCCGACGTAGTTGCCGGGGACCCCGGTCAGCAGGCGGTCGAGCTCGCGCGGGTCGAGCAGCGGGCAGTCGCCGGCAAGGAGGACGACCCGCTCGGCGCCGTCGGCTTCGGCGCGGGCGATGCCCGCCAGCGCCGCCTCGACGTGGCCGGCATCCTCGGGGTCGGGCACGATCTCGGCGCCCGCGTCAGCGGCCAGTTCCTGGGCGATCGGGTCGCCGGTGACGACGATCGTGCGCTCGATCGCCCGCGCCTGGCCGATCGCCTCGAGGACGTCGGCGACCATTGCCTCGGCGAGATCGCGTCGCTGGCCGCCGGTGATCCCGCCGGCCATGCGCTGCTTGGCGGCGCCGAAGCGCTTCACCGGGAGTACCGCGATCGCGTTCAAGACTGGGCGAGCGTATCGGCGTAGTCGAGCACGGTCCGCGCCAGCCGTACCCGTCCCGGCGCGCCCTCCATCAGCGTCTGGGTCGCGAGCGTCGGGATCTCCGCCGGCGGCGAATCGGGGTCGCCCTCGTCGACCACCATCGCGTCGATCAGCCCGGCGTACAGCGACGCGACCCCCGCCGCGGTGGTCGGCCGGCCGATGCCTTCCATGAAGCGGTCGGTCGGGCCCTTGACGACGGCGCCGGCCACGTAGGGGCTGACGGCGACAACTGGCGCGGGCGAAGCGGCGATTGCCTCGCGGATGCCGGGGACGGCAAGGATCGGGCCGATGCTGATCACCGGGTTCGACGGGCCGATGACGATCACCTCGGCGTCGCGCAGCGCTTCCAGTACCTCCGGCGTCGGCTCGGCCGCCTCGATCCCCTCCAACTGCACGCCGAGGACCTGCGGCTGGCCGCCGTCGAGGATCAGGTACTCCTGCAGGCCACGCTGCCCGCCCGGCGTCATCACCTGGGTGCGGACCGGCGTGTCGCACATCGGCAGCACCCGCGCCTCGACCCCGAGGCCGCGGGCGATCTGCGCCTGGGCGTCGGTCGGGCGGCCGCCGTCGTCGAGGAACTGGCGCCGGTAGAGGCAGGCGGCGAGGTCGCGGTCGGAGAGGCCGAACCAGCTCGGCGCACCCAGCTGCTTGAGGCGGTTGAAGACGACGAACTCGTCGCCTGCGATTCCCCAGCCGCGCTCGGCATCGATTTCGCCGCTGAGCCAGTAGGTGACGAGGTCCGGGTCGGGGGAGACGTGGACGCCCAGCGCCTCGACGTCGTCGCCGGTGTTGGCGATCACGGTGAGGTCCGGCCCGACCTCCTCTTGCATCCCGGCCGCGAGTTTGGCGCCGCCGGTGCCGCCGGCGAGAAGCGCGACTCTCATTAAAGGAGCCCCCGAAATGGAGCTCTCACGCCCAGTGATCTCCCTCGGGCAGGCCCGTGAGACGGATCCCGGCATGGGTCTTGTAGCGGCTGTTGACCGAGATCAGCATCGGGGTCAGCTGCTCGACGATCCGGGCCATCTCGAGTGCGCCGGCATTGACCGCACGCAGGCCGGGGATCTGCTCGATCAGCTTCGCCACGCGCGCCTTGTCAGCCTTCTTGTCGCCGCAGACGAGGACGTCCTCGCCGAGCTCGACCTCGAGCTTGGCCAGCATCGGCGCCGCCAGCGTGTGCATCGCGGCGATCACGGTTACGCCCTCCGGCACCATCTCCTGCGCCTGTTGGGCGGCCGATCCCTGCCAGACGCCGAGCGAGCGGGTCGCTTTGCCGCTGACCGCGGCGGCGAGGGGGACGGTGCAGTCGACGAGGATCTGCCCGGGCCGCAGCGCCTCGCGCAGGTTGTTGAGGTTCTCCGACTGGGCGCGGAAGGGGACGGTGAGGAAGACGATCTCACCTTTGCTCGCGGCCTCCTCGTTCTGTAGGCCGGTTACGTCGGCGTCGGGGATCGCCTCGCGGACTTTCGTCGCGGCCTCCTCGGCGCGCCCGGCGTCGCGGGAGCCGAGCACGATCGGCACGCCCGCCTGCGCCCACCGCTTCGCCAGGCCGGCGCCGAGGGCGCCGGTGCCGCCGATGATCGGGATCGGTTCGCTACCCGGGGTCAAGGCCGCGCAGTCTATGCTCCCGCGGCAATGAGGCTCGAGGGCAAAAAGGCGCTCGTCACCGGTGGCGCCAGCGGCATCGGCGCCGCGACCGCCGCCCGGCTCGCCGCCGAGGGCGCCGAGGTCTGGGTCGGCGACCTCAACCTGGAGGGGGCCGAGAAGGTCGCGGGTGAGATTGCCGGCCACGCGGTCGAGCTCGACGTCACCGACCTCGACGCCGCCCGCAAGGCCGTCGCCGCCGCAGGCGACCTCCACATCCTCGTCAACAACGCCGGCATGGACAACTTCGGCTTCTTCGTCTACGTCAGCCCCGAGCAGTGGCAGCAGACGCTGGACGTCAACCTCGGCGGGGTCATGAACTGCACCCACGCGGCGCTGCCGGGGATGCAGGAGCGCGGCTACGGCCGCATCGTCAACATCGCCTCGGAGGCGGGACGCGTCGGCTCCAAGGGCTCGGCCGCCTACAGCGCCGCCAAGGCCGGCGTCATCGGCTTCACCAAGGCGATCGCCCGCGAGGCAGCCCGCTACGGCGTCACCGCCAACGCCATCGCCCCCGGCCCGATCGAGACCCCCCTGTTGATGGGCGCCAAGGAGTTCGGCGAGATCGGCGAGAAAGTAATCGAGACCATGCGCACCTCCACCCAAATGGGCCGCCTAGGCCAGCCGGAGGAGGTAGCAGCAGCCGCCGCGTTTCTGGCGAGCGATGATGCTTCGTACGTGACCGGCGAGACGCTGGGAGTCTCCGGCGGCCTCGGCATGGTCTAGCCGCTACGAGCTACAAAAACAGGCTGGGTAAGGGGGAGAGTCGGGGGTGGTTGGTGACTTAGGCCGGTTATGGCCGGCTCAAGTCACCAATCGCGGGAAGCATGGGCGCTAGTGCGTCGCCAGCACGGGGTTGTGACGCGAGGTCAGCTCCACGAGCTCGGATATGGGCGACATGCCATCGCTCACCGCATCAACAAGGGCTTGCTGCATCCGGTGCGCCGAGGTGTCTTTGCAGTGGGACGACCGGAAGTCACCGACAAAGGGCGCTGGATGGCTGCGGTGCTCGCTTGCGGACCAGACGCAGTCCTGAGTCACTCCAGCGCTGCTGCCCTCTGGCGCATCGGTCGTGAGCAGCGGGGTTTGGTGGAGGTCTCTTTACCCAGCCCGTCTCGTCGGCGCCACCCAGGCATCCGGATCCACCGCCGCCCTTCGCTCAACCCCGAGCGCGACCTCACCCGCGAGTACGGCATCCCGTGCACCACGCCCGTCCAGACCCTGATCGACATGGCGCTCCGCCTCGACCGCGCGGGCGTTGAGCGGATGATCAACGAGGCGGACAAATACAACCTCACGCACCCGCCGCAGTTGCGTGAGGCGCTCGGCGCCCGCACGGGCGAGCCAGGGGTCGCCATCCTTCGCGACATCCTGGACCGTCGCACCTTCCGTCTCACCAAAGAGGAGCTGGAACGGCGCTTCCTCCCACTCGCTCGCCAAGCAGGCCTCCCGACCCCGCTCACCGGCCAGTTCGTCAACGAGTTCGAAGTCGACTTCTACTGGCCCGACCTCGGACTGGTCGTCGAGACCGACGGCTTGCGCTACCACCGCACGCCCGCCGAGCAGGCGCAGGACAGGCTCCGCGACCAGGCCCACACCGCCGCCGGCCTCACCCCGCTGCGCTTCACCCACGAGCAGGTCCGCTACGAGCCCGAGCACGTGCAGGCGGTGCTGCAGAGGACGGCGCAGATGCTTGCGTCCAGGACGGCGACTTAGTCGGTGGCGGGAGTTGAGGCGTTCAGTCGTCCCGCCATCTCGACGAAATAGTCGAGCGAGCGCGGGTTGGCCAGCGAGTCGCGGCTTGCCGCCTTCTCCGGCGACGTCCCCATCAGGATCCGCTTCACCGGTACCTCCAGCACCTTGCCGCTCAGCGTGCGCGGCACCTCCTCGATCTGGAAGACCTCGTCGGGGACGTGGCGCGGGGAGCACTGCTCGCGCACCCGCCGGGCGATCTCTCGCGGCAGCTCCTCGTCCAGCTCCGCCCCCTCGCGGAGGACGACGAAGAGCGGCATCCAGCCGTCGGTCCCCGGCCGTGGCACGTCGACGACGAGCGCGTCGACCACCTCGTCGAGGCTCAGGACCGCGCGGTAGATCTCGCTCGTCCCCATCCGGATCCCGCCGCGGTTGATCGTCGAGTCCGAGCGCCCGTAGATGACCGCGGTCCCGCGCCGCGTCAGTTCCAGCCAGTCGCCGTGGCGCCAGACCCCGGGGAACATCTCGAAATAGCTCTCGCGGTAGCGGCTGCCGTCCTCGTCACCCCAGAGGTAGAGCGGCATCGAGGGCATCGGCTCGGTGACGACCAGCTCGCCGACCTCTTCGGTGACCGGCTCCCCGGCTTCGTCCCAGGCCTCGATCGCCGCCCCCAGGGCCCGCGCCTGGATCTCACCGCGGTAGACCGGCAGCGTCGCGACGCCGCCGACGAAGGCGGTGCAGAGGTCGGTGCCGCCGCTGGTCGAGAAGAGCCAGGTGTCGCGGCCGACGTGCTCGTAGATCCAGTCGAAGCCCTCGGGGGAGAGGGGGGAGCCGGTTGAGCCGATCGCCTTCAGGGCGCTGAGGTCGCGGTCGCTGCCGGGTTCGACCCCTGCCTTCATGCAGGCGGCGATGTAGGCGGCGCTGGTCCCGAACATCGTGATCCCGGCGCGCTCGGCGAGGTCCCAGAGCACGCCCATGTCCGGGTGGCCGGGGTTGCCGTCGTAGAGGACGATCGCCGCCTCGGTCAGCAGGCCGGAGACGATGAAGTTCCACATCATCCAGCCGGTCGTCGTGAACCAGAAGAGGCGGTCGCCGGGGTGGGCGTCGACGTGGAGGTTGAGCTTCTTCAGGTGCTCGAGGAGGATCCCGCCCTGGCCCTGGACGATCGCCTTCGGCAGGCCGGTGGTGCCGGAGGAGTAGAGGACCCAGAGCGGGTGGTCGAAGGGGACGCGCTCGAAGCGCAGCTCGGCGTCCTCGCTGGAACGCAGCAGCTCCTCCCACGGCATCGCGTTGCGCAGCCGCGCGAGGTCCGGCTCGGCGTCGAGGTAGGGGAGGACGACGGTCCGCTCGAGCGTAGGAATCGCCTCCTGCAGCCGCGCCACCACCTCGCGGCGGTCGAAGTCCTTGCCGCCGTAGCGGTAGCCGTCCACCGCGAAGAGGACCTTCGGCTCGATCTGGGCGAAGCGGTCGATGACACTGGCGGGGCCGAAGTCCGGCGAGCAGCTCGACCAGACCGCGCCGATCGAGGCGGTGGCGAGGAAGGCGACGATCGCCTCGGGGATGTTCGGCATGTAGGCGACGACGCGGTCGCCGCGCTCGACCCCGAGCGCGCGCAGTCCCGCCGCGACCGCGGCGACCTGCGCTCGCAGCTCGCCCCAGCGCAGCTCACCGAGCTCGCGCAGCTCGGAGGCGTGGAGGATCGCTACCTCCTCGTCGCGTTTGCCGGCGAAAACGTGCTCGGCGTAGTTCAGGGAGGTGTTCGGGAACCACTGCGCGCCCGGCATCTCGCGCGAGGCGAGGACGGGGGAGGGGCCGCCGTCGGCCTGGACGTCGAAGAACTCCCAAATCGCCGACCAGAACCCGTCGAGGTCGTCGACCGACCACTGCCAGAGCTCGCCGTAGTCGTCGAAGTCGAGACCGCGTTCGCGCTCCAGCCACCGGATGAACTCGCGCAGGCGCGAGCGCTCGACCAGCTCAGCCGACGGTTCCCACACCAGTTCCCCGGATGCCGCGTTCACCGTCCCAGCCTATTGGCCGCCTGGCCAGGGCGTCGATGCCGGAGGAGGGATTCGAACCCTCAAGCCCGCAAGGGCAATCGATTTTGAGTCGATCGCGTATGCCAATTCCGCCACTCCGGCTCGGGCCTGAACGATAGAGCCGAATCAGGCAGGCTGCGGATGGCCCGAGGCGCCGGCGCCGTAGTCCTCGCCGGAGCCGATCGGCCGCTCCTCCTCGACGTGCCATTCCTGGTTAAAGGCGTAGAGGGCGGCGGCGACGAGGGCTATCTGCAGGAGGCCGAGGAGGATCACCAGCAGCCCGATCAGCGAGGAGTTGAGGGCGGCGGTTTCAAAGCCGGTGCGGTCGCGGTTGAACCAGCTTTCGGCGCCCACAGCACAGAAGATCGCCAGGATCATCGATAGTGCCGCCACGACTGGCAGGACGCCGCGGTTCCAGCGGGCGACGATGAAGGCGAAGAAGGCGTAGAGGAGGGCGTAGATCGCGCAGACGATTCCCATCCCGCTGCCGCCCTTCAGCAGCGGCCAGCCGCCGATCGTGATGATCGCCGCCAGCACCGCCGTCGCCACCAAGAGCAGCACGACGACGAACTTGGTCGTCACCGAGCTCGACTTTTCCCGATTCGGCCGCCACAGTTCATAACCCGGCCTGACCTCTCCTACCGCCACGCCACGATCATAGAATCCTTCAGCGACGTGGCGGCATTGGCCGCTCGTTAAGGGCCAGCCGGCCCAGCCACGCGGGCGTGGCGGAATTTGGCAGACGCGCCAGGTTTAGGTCCTGGTGATCGAAAGATCGTGGGGGTTCAAGTCCCTCCGCCCGCACTTCGGCCGGTAGGATTCGACCCCTGGGGCACTGGCCAAACTGGCTAAGGCACCGGTCTCCAAAACCGGCGATTCTAGGTTCGAGTCCTAGGTGCCCCGTCTACGGTGTTTGGCCTGGGAAGCCGCAATCCCGCCTCTGGAGTGGGTTTGCGGCTAGGTGGCGGCCAAGAGGGGCTGAGGTCAACGAAGGTCAGCGAACGTCAGAAAAAGGCTGGTCTCGACCCCCTTCATTCCCCTGCGCATTCCCCTGAGCCGGACCTTTCTGCACGGTAAGTTAGAGATCGCCGGCGCGGGACCCGGCTGTAGGCCACGGGTTGCCATTTGCGCCGAATTGCATCGCAAATCACCCGACCGGCAGCACCTCGATCGTTTGCAACCGCACGTCTCCGCCGGGCGGGAAACCTTGACGGGGAAGCGAAGATACGAGCGTGGCTGATCGAAGCGCGATCGAGTGGACGGAGTCAACCTGGAACCCGAACTGGAAGTAGAAGCGACCGCCAAAGCGGACACCTACCGTGCTGAACTGGTGGCGTGGATCGAAGGTTTCGGCTATAGCGAAGCGGCCAGCGGCGAACTCTACCTGCCGCCTGGCAGTCGGCTCGCGATCGTCTGCAAGGAAGGAGTGATCTCAGGCTGGGCAAAAGCGCCAGGTGAAGCAACCTTCTACCGAGTCTTCGCGGCAGCGGAAAACCCATGCCAGGCGGGTTACGCGGGCTTGGAAGGCGCTGGAAACCTGACCCGGCTGAAGGACTTCGCGGCCGGTCCGCTCCCGCGCTGAGCAAGGATGTTGGGGGCGGGCAGACCTTCGAAGCAGGTTTTGCCCGCCAAGGCGGCGGCCGCTCTCCTCGCCGTCCTCGGCCTCCTGCTCTGCGCGGCGCCCCGCGCTGAGGCCGCCGCCTACTACGTCGGCGGCGGCAAGGGGGTGAAGCTGGCCGTCCGCGTGGTGGACCGCCAGATCGTCTGGGCGAAGCTGAGCGTGCGCGAACGCTGCTACAGCACTCGTCGCGGCTACTTCGAGCGAACCGACGCCTTCCAGAGCATGATCGAGCCGGTGCCGATCGGCAGGGCCGGGAACTTCAGGTGGGCCTATGAAAATAGGAGGAACCCCAAGCAGGGCTCGCGCTCCGTCAGGGTCCAGCGTTTCTCCGGTCGGATCAGAGCGAAGCGGCTCGTCGGCCGTGTCCTCTACTACAGCTGGTTCGTCTTCCCGGAGGCTGGAGCGCGCGTCCACGGGAACTGCCGGGGAGGCTTCGGCTCGCGGCCGTCTGAGCCCCCCAGGTCGGTCCCGACGGTAGCCCATCGCCGCCCCGAACCCGCGGGCCTCGCCTTCTACTATGGCGAAAAGAAGAAGGGGATCAGGACTCTGTTCGAAGTCCGGGGGCGGCAGATCATCAAGGCACAGACCTGGGCGAGGCTGTACTGCACCGACCCCACCGGCCGGCGTTACCTCAGCCGCGAAACCAAGGAATGGAACGTCCCGATCAAGGTGCGACCCTCGGGGCGATTCGCTGCGTTCGCGATTCGGAACGAATTGCCATCGGAAACGCTGCAAGGCAAAGTGACCGCCGGACGCATCATCGGCAGCTACGAATACACCTACGCAAACAACGAAGAAGGTCGCTGCCGGACGGGATCGTTCGCCCCTGGGAGCGGTCGGAGGACCGCTCCCTTCGTGGCGCTGCGGCGGTGAGCGCCGCCGGGATGGCCGGCTGGGTCTCCAAAACCGGCGATTCTAGGTTCGAGTCCTAGGTGCCCCGTTCGACCGCCGGGGTACTCAGGCGAGAAGTAAGCCGGTCGCCAGTAGCGCTACGCCGGCGGTGGCTGCTGCTCCCGCGGCGCCGAGGAGCCAGCGGCGGCGGGCGATGATCGAGACCGAGGCGAGGACGATGCCGACCTCGAAGGCGACCTCGGCCAGCTCGAAGGCGAGGTGCTTGGAGTTGGCGTGGTCGACTTCATCGCGGCCGGCTTTGATCTCCGCGGTCAGATGGGCATCTGCCGGACGCAGGCTGTCGCCTAGGTGGGTCTCGTGCTCGCGCGCTTTGGCGACGGCGCTGGTTCCCGCCGGGGTGCTGGCGCCGAGCACCCGCAGCAGCGTCGCGTTGCCCTTGGCGATGTCGATTTTCACCCGGTTGCTCTCCAGGCGCGCGTGGGCGGTCGCTCCATGAGTCTCGCCCGTGATCACCTCTTTCAGCGCCTCGTTGGAGAAGAAGGTCGCCACGGCCAGGAGGGCGGCGATCACCGCGACGGTGAGCGCCGCCAGCTGCGCGTGCTGGGGAAGCTCACCGCCGCCCGCGACGTGCTGTCCGTGCTCGAAGCGCTCGTATGACCGGTGGGCTTCCATGGGGGAGGCCTTCTAACAGGCGGTCCGGTCGAAGCGCGGTTCCAGGGGACGCGGCGCTCTGGGCGCTCGTACCCCCACCTGTCCTAAGCAGCCCCTCACGAGTTGGACTTTCCGTCACTTGCCTTCTTCAAGAACCTCTGCGACTCTGCTCGCAGATGGGGGGGAGGACTCCACTAGCCAGGAAACTGGGGGAAGCCGCGGCGGTCGCTGCGCGCGAAGCCTCCGCTGAGGAGGCGCTTGGTGAACCCAGCCCCGGCATGCGCCGGCGCGAGCTGCTTGCCGGCGGCGCTGGACTTGCGGCCGCGGCGATGCTCAGCGGGCCGGTCTCACGGGCGCTGGCTGCGAGTGCCCCCCGGGTCGTGGTCGTCGGCGGTGGTCTCGCCGGTCTCACCGCTGCCTACCGACTGAAGCAGGCGGGCATCAACGCCCAGCTCTACGAGGCGTCCGACCGGCTCGGCGGCCGCTGCTGGACCCGGCGCGGTGACTTCGCCGAAGGCCAGATCGCCGAGCACGGCGGCGAGCTGATCGACCAGGGCCACACCGAAATCCGCCAGCTCGCCCAGGAACTCGGGCTCGACCTCGACAACCTGGTGTCGGCCGAGGTCAACGGGACCGACCCGTTCCATTACTTCGACGGCCAGCCCTACTCCTACGAAGAAGCGACGAACGACCTGAAGGGGATCTGGCAGCAGATCCACAAGGACGTCTCCGCCGCCAGCTATCCGACCCTCTACAACAGCAGCACCCAGCGCGGTCGCGAACTCGATGCGATGTCGATCGCCGACTGGATCCAGGCCTACGTGCCGGGCGGGCTGAAATCGAAGCTCGGGCAGCTGCTCGACGTCGCCTACAACATCGAGTACGGCGCCGAGACCAACGTCCAGAGCTCGCTCAACATGCTCTACCTGCTCGGCTACTCCGGCCAGGGGCAGCTGCGGATCTTCGGTCCCTCGAACGAGAAGTACCACGTGCGCGGCGGCAACGACCAGATCCCGGCGCGGCTTGCTGCCGAACTGAAAGGCCAGATCACCAAGGAACGGCCGCTCACCTCGATCAAACGCAACACCGACGGCACCTACAAGCTCGTTTTTGAATCGGGCCTCAGCACCGAAACCGTCACCGCCGACCAAGTCGTGCTGGCGCTGCCGTTCTCGATCCTGCGCACCCTCGACTACTCGAAGGCCGGCTTCTCGAAAGTGAAGACGACGGCGATCGAGCAGATGGGGATGGGGACCAACTCGAAGCTCCACGTTCAGTTCAAAGACCGGCTCTGGAACTCGCTCGGCTGTAACGGCGAGACCTACGCCGACACTGGTTACCAGAACACTTGGGAGGTGACCCGGGCGCAGGCCGGCTCGAGCGGGATCCTCGTCGACTACACCGGCGGGACGATCGGCGCCAGCTTCGGCAGCGGCACTCCGGCCGAACGTGCGGCCCAGTTCCTCAAACAGATCGAGCCGGTGCTGCCGGGAATCTCCTCGCGCTGGAACGGGCGGGCGACGATCGACTTCTGGACCGGCTACCAGTGGACGAAGGGCTCCTACTCCTACTGGAAGGTCGGTCAGTACACGAAGTTCGCCGGCGCCGAACGCGAACCGGAGGGCAACTGCCACTTCGCCGGCGAGCACACCTCGATCGACTTCCAGGGTTACCTCAACGGCGCCGTCGAATCCGGTGAACGCGCCGCCGGCGAGATCCTCGCCGGCCTGAAGTAGCCGCCGCCGGTCCCTCGGGCGGACCACCGTTCGAATTCCCTTGCGGCGGTCCGACGGCGCCGATAGCTTGGGCGCGATAGATCTTCAAGCAGAAGGGGAGCAGATGAAGCGCGTTTGGCGAGTTGGGGTTGGAGCGGCAATGGCAGCGTTGCTGGCGATGGCGGTCCTGGTGGCGTCCAGTGGGGCGGCGGTTGGTGCGACCGTCTCGGCGGGTTGCACGCCGAAGACGAATATCGAGGCGATCATCGACGACTCCGGCTCAATGGGGTTCACTGACGAAAGTCGGCTGCGCGTCGAGGCGATGGACCTGCTGATCAACGCCCTGCCGTCGCAAACCCAGCTCGGCGCGGTTGAGTTCGGCTCGGAATTCTTCGAAAAACCGGCTGCGGACACGGTCTTCCCGCCCGAGCCGGTAGGCGCGAACGCAACGACGATGAAGTCGGCGCTCAACACGTTGATCCAGGCCGACAACGGCGCCACCGACTACAACGGCGCATTTGCCAAGGCCGACGCCGACAACCCGACGTCCCAGGCGCGCATCTTCCTCACCGACGGCGGCCACGACGAAGGCGAATACAAAGAAGCCCACCTCGCCCACAACGTTCCGACTTACGTGGTCGGTTTCGGTTCCGGGCTCGCGGCTCCGGAAGACCAGGCACGGCTGCAGAAAATCGCTTCCGACACGGGCGGGCAGCTCTTCGAGCTCGAAGACAACAGCTCGCTGCAGGCGACGATGACGAAGGTCGAGGCGGCCCTCACCTGCCAGACGCCGCCGCGGGAATTCACCGACCTGCTGAAGCTGCACCAAGTCAAGACCCACAGCATCCCGATCGGGGCTTCGACGAAAAACCTGCAGATCGTGCTCAGCTGGGCCAGCTCGCTGGACAAGTTCAAGCTCGCCGGCCTGCGGCTGGTTGCCAAAGGCAAAGTGCTCGCTGCGGCACGGCCGAAGGTCCGGAAACTCCACGTGACCAAAGAGAACGGGCAGACCTTCCTGGTCGCCAAAGTCTCCGGGCTGCGCAAGGGCACGCTCCGCTTCTCGGTCAAGGCCGCGAAGATCGGCTCCGGCGAACCGAAGGTGAAGCTGACGACGCAGGTTGGGCGCGGCTCCGGGCGCTAAGCGCACCGCAAGCTGGGTACGAGGTCGGCGTGGGCTTGATTGACCACGTCGACCTCGTCGTTAAGGAGCTGACGGTCGAGGAAGTCGACCGCGCGGGGCCGTCCTTTGCGTACTGAAGAGTTCTTGCTTTTTCTCCTTCCGGGGTAGAACATTCGTTGAGGCAGGATTCCTCGACCAAGGAGGACGATCATGCGCAAGAAGGTCACCGCAGTGTTGCTGGCGAGTGCGTTCGCGCTCTCGGTTCCAGCGGCAGCGATTGCTGACAATCCGCATGCAGGCGGATCAGGTCACTTCCAAGGAAGTGCCGGCCCGTGCAAGCAATCGGAAAACAATCCCAATTGCCCGCCGTTCGGCGGTTGATCACGATTGCCGTGCCGAGCCGGTGAAGGCGCTTGGCGCGGGTGAGAGGTCGGTGTGGGTGCCAGTCACCATTCCGGCCTCCGAATAGCGGAGGGTGAATTCGAGGACGGGAAGCGCGGCTAGCCCTCGACCGAGGTCCCGGCCGGGGCGCCGGGGCTGATCTCCAGCCCGTCGGCGAGGGCGAAGAAGGCGCGGGCGAAGGGGCTCTCGGCGGTGCGCTCGCGCAGCTGTGCCCAGTCGATCTGCTCGCGCAGCGAGCGGGTGATCAGGATCAGGTCGCGGTAATCGGCGCTGTGCTCGTCGATGGCAAGCAGCTTGGTGACGAGGAGGTCGTCGAGGTCCATCACCCGGATCTGCATCGCCTCGACGCTCATCTCCTCGCCGCGGGCGATCACCTCGTCGTTGATCACCATCCCCGAGGGTTCGTAGATCAGGTCGATCAGGATGTCGCCGTCCCAGGCCTTGCGCAGCCACTGCTCGGGTGGCGTCTCCGGGCGCATGCCCGCTTCGGCCAGCGCTTCCTGCGCGCGCTCGGCGTCCTCGGCCTTCAGCATCAGGTCGATGTCGTTGGAGGAGGGCGGGCCGCCGCGCGCCCAGCAGCCGAGCCCGCCGCCCAGTAGGTAGGGGATCTCCTGGCGCTCCAGCGCCGCGATCGAGCGCTTGAGGCTCACGGTCAGCTCAGCGGCAACCTCGTTCTTGCCCAATCCCTCGGCCATGTCCCTCTTTTCCGTGCCCCGCCGCGCCTCCGCCTAAACGCCCCGCCGACGGGACGATTTCGGTCTATATAGGCCCGTTTTCGTCCCGTCGGCAGGTTTTTTGGGTGTCGCGGAGGCGGGTAGGGAGGCGACGATGGCACCCGAGACCAGCGACGGTCAGCTGCGGATCGCGGCCACCGGCGACATCCACTGCCGCGACTCCAACCGCGAAGCGATCGTCGATTCGTTTGCGCAACTGGGTGACGATGTCGACCTCGTCCTCGTGGCCGGCGACCTGACGAGTCACGGTCGCCTCGAGGAGGCGGAAATCCTCTGCGAAGCCGCGGCGGCGACCGAGGCGCCCGTCTACGCCGTGCTCGGCAACCATGACTGGCACGAGGACGAAGCCGGGGCGATCCTCGAGCGCCTGCAGTCGGGCGGGGTGGAGATGCTCGACCGCCGTGCCGCCACCTGCCAGGTCGGCGACGTCGAGGTCGGGATCGTCGGCGTCAAGGGGTTCGTCGGCGGCTTCGCGCCACGGCACCTGCCGGACTTCGGCGAGCCCTCGTTGCGCGCCGTCTACCACGAGGCGACCGAAGAAGTGGAAGCGCTCGACGCCGGCCTGCGGGAGGTGGCGACCTGCCCGCTGCGGATCGTCCTTCTCCACTACGCGCCGATCGAGGCGACGCTGGAGGGGGAGCCGCGGGAGATCTGGGTCTTCCTCGGCAGCGACCGGCTGGCGGCGCCGATTCTCGAGCACGGTCCCGACCTCGTCCTCCACGGCCACGCCCACGCCGGCTCACCCGACGGGACGATCGGCGAGACGCCGGTCCACAACGTTGCCCAGCCCCTGCTCGGCGCCGACTTCCGCCTCTTCGACCTCGAGGTCAGCCGCGCGCAGAGCCCGATCCGCTAGCGCTTCGTCGGTTCGAGTCCGATCAGGTCGTAGTAACCGACCAGAAAGAGGCGTTTGCCGTCAGAGACCATCGGCGTGTAGCCGGCCTGCTTGATGTGGAAGACACGCTTGCCGGTGCGGGTGTCGAGGCCGGTGGTTTCCTGGGTCTTGAAGCTGGTCGTGTAGGCGGTGTGGCCGATCACGGTCGCGGTACCGGGGATCGCGCCGCGCACGTCGTAGCTCCAGCGCGGCTTGCCGGTGCGAGCGTCGAGGGCGAAGAAGCGGCCGTTTTCGGAGCCGATGTAGACGGTCGGCGGAGTACCGGGGACGCGGGCCACCGCCGGCGAGCCGTAGACGGAGTCGCCGGTCGGGAAGGACCAGTCGACCTTGCCGGTCTTCTCGTTGAGGGCGAAGACGGTGCCGTCGTCACGGGCCGCGTAGACGCGGCCGAAGGCGACGGCGGGGGAGGAGAAGAAGCCGCCCTCACCGTAAGGGGGGGACTTGCTCGTGTTGGTCCGCCAGACGACCTTGCCACTCTTCGCGTCGAGCGCGTAGATCGAGCTCTGGTAGTCGGCGGCGAAGACGTGGCCGTCGCCGTAGCTGGGGCTCGATTTGATAGCCCCGGGCGAGTTGAAGCTCCAGACCGTCTTGCCGGTCTTGGCGCCGAGGGCGACCAGGTTGGTCGTGTCGGTGCCGAGGTAGAGGAGCCCGTTGACAGCGAGCGGCGAGGATTCGAGGTGCGCGTTCAGCTTCCGGACCCAGAGTTTCTTCCCGGTCGCGGCGTCGCCCGCGGCGACGTGGCCGTCGAGGAAGGCCCCGTAGATGGCGCCGTTGTAATAGGTGGGTGCAGTGACGAAGTTCGGCTTGCCTTTGTTGCTCGGTCGGATGTTGATTTCCCACAGCACCTTGCGGTCCCGCAGCCGCACCGCTTTCCCATTTCCGTACTTGTTGATCACATAGGCGACGCCGTCATGGATCGCCGGCGGGAACTCGATCAGGGCATGCGTGTTGATCGACCACGCTTCCTTCAAAGGCGGATCCAGCGCCCGCTTTTCCTCCGGCAGGTAATGCGTCCGAGCCGGCACCCGCCCGAACTGCGGCCAGTCGATATAGCCGCCGGAGCTGGCTTCGGCACGTGCTGAAGGCGCGGTCGCCTCCGAGCCTCCCGAACCACAGCCGGCGACCAGAAGTGCAAGCACGATGAGGGTCACCAGGGTGGATGGCGCCTTTGTCTCGCATAACGAGAGCAAAGCGGCACACCGTGAACGGGGAGGAAGCATCCACTCCCTCATCGGCAGCCCGAGGCCCGATCTCAACGCCCCGGACGACCGTTCACCCACGCCTAAGAAAGAGAGCGGCGGACGGGACTCGAACCCGCGTCATCGCCTTGGAAGGGCGAGGCTCTACCGTTGAGCTACCGCCGCGCGGCGGAAACCGCCCCGCTTAGCGGTGCGGCGTCGATGACAGTTTGCACAAACGACCTCGCACTTTGCAATCTCGTCGAGCACGTCCTGCCAGCGCCGGCCCTGCAGCCCCTCTGAAATCGAGAACTTCTTGTCCCTCAGGTGGTCGAACTCGAGGACGACCGGATCATCCTCGCCGCAGTCAACGCAGGGGTGCTCGCGGAGGAAGGCGACCAGGTACTGCATCCGTTCTTCGATCAGCGCCACCTTCCGCTGCCGAGCGGATGCGATGTAGCGGGCTTTATTCGCCGCGTAGTGCTCCTGCTTGTAGTCGGCCCGGCGCGGCCGGCGGTAGTTGTCTCGTTGCCCCCGAGCCCGGCGTCGCCAGGCGAATTCCTCCACCGGCTTCTCCGTCCCGCAGCGCCCGCACCGTCTCATCAGCCCCAGCATAAGGACACGAACAGACGTTCCCATAGGCACCCCTCCCGCCGATTCGTCAGAATGAAACCCCCACGGGGAGTGGCGCAGTCTGGTAGCGCACTCGGCTGGGGGCCGAGCGGTCGCAGGTTCAAATCCTGTCTCCCCGACTAACGATGGACGTCCGGCTCTATTCGATGCCCGGCTCGCATGCTGCGACGACCGGCGAGTTGTTGCTCCGGCAGAAGGGGATCGAGTTCAAGCGGACTGATCTGCTGCCGGTCGTCTCTTGGGTGGTGCTGAGGGCTCTCCGCTTCCCTGGGGTCACGGTGCCCGCAGTCAAGATCGACGGTGAGCGGGTGCAGGGGACGCGGGCAATCGCTCGCGCGCTTGAGGCGCGCCAGCCCGAGCCGCCGCTGTTTCCTGAGGATGCGGAGCGGCGGCGGGCTGTGGAGGAGGCTGAGCGCTTTGGCGACGAGGAGCTCCAGCAGCGGGTGCGCGAGATCTTCCTCTGGTCGGCGCGAAAGGACCACAGCGGGCTGGTCGGCTACCTGGAGGGATCGAAGATCGGGATGCCGCACAGGCTCGCGGGGGTGACCGCCGGCCCGTTCATCGCGTTGGACGCCCGTTCTCGCGGCGCCACCGACGCGAACGTCCGCGCCGCGATCGCCGCGCTCCCGGCGATGCTCCAGCGAATCGACGACTGGATCGCCGCGGGGGTCCTGGGAGGGGAGACCCTGAACGCAGCCGACCTGCAGATCGCCCCCAGCTTGCGCCTGGCGATGAGTCTTGAAGACCTGCGGCCGGCGATCGAGGGCCGACCGGCGGGACGCCTGGCGACCCGCGTCGTCGAGCACTTCCCAGGCAGAACGCCTCCGGTCCTGCCGCGGGAGTGGCTGGCGCCGCTTGCCTGAGCTTCGCCTAGGGGCTCGGCTTCGCTTTGGTGCTGGCGACGAGGAATTCGGCCAGTTCGTGGACTTCGGATTCGGAGAGGCTTTCGCCATAGTTCTGGGGCATCACGTTGGGGGCATAGCCTTCGACCACCTCTGAGTTGGGGTGGATGATCATTTCTTCGATGCCCTGAGTGTCGTCGTCGGTGGCCAAGGATTCGTTCAGGTTCGGGCCGGTGGTGCCCGTCGTCTTGGCGGCCGAGAGGGTGTGGCAGCCGCCGCAGCCGATGCTGGTGAAGAGCTGGGCTCCCCCTTCGCCTTCGGCTTTAGGTTCCGCGCCTTCCGCTTCCGTTGCTTCGCCCGCTTCCGAGCCTCCTTCTTCGGCTGCGTTCGAGACGTAGACGGTTTCCTTTTCCGGCGAGGCGCCGAGATCGCCGATCAGCAGCCCCCCGATAAAGGCAAGAACCGCGACCGCGATCAATGCCCACCCTTCCATCAGCATGCTTTTCCAACCGTTGCGCCTCATCCCGTCCAACCCCCTTCGCTCGCAGCATCTACAACAACTCGAGCAGAACCTAATACGGCCCCAGGGCAGAACATCAGTAGTTCTCCTCATAAGCCGGCGTACCTCGCTGTTTACCTTTTAAGGAGTGTTTCGCCCCGCCCACATGCTCTCGCTCGTGCCTGGGATGGCGCCGGGGCGGTCCCTGCAGGCGCGGGAGGTCGACGGCTTCTTCCCCGCCGACTCGATGGTGCGGCGGCTGCACCGGGAGCGTCTGGTGTTGTTCTCCGGAGTGCGGGCACTGCTGATGCAGGCTTGCGATCCGCTGGCCGTGGTGGGCTTCCAGCGGCACTCGATCATCTTCGACGACCCGCAGGCGCGCCTGCAGCGGACCGACGAGCGGATGTCGCGGATCTACTTCGGCGGTCGCGAGGAGGCCGAGGAGACGGGGCGGATCGTGCAGGCGATGCACCGGCGGGTCCGCGGCAAGACGCCGGCCGATTACGGCCCGGTCCCCAAGGGCACTCCGTATGACGCCTCCGACCCGGAGCTCGGGCTCTGGGTCCTCGCCAGCCTGGCCGACTCGGCGGTCGTCTACTACGAGCGCATCTTCGGCTCGCTCACCGCCGACGAGCGCGAGCAGTACTGGAGCGAGTACCGCCAGGTCGGCGAACTGCTCGGCCTGCCCTCGGACTCGATGCCCGCCACTTACGAGGGCCTGCAGGAGTACGTCGCGGGGCGACTGAACGACGGCAGCCTCTGGATTTCCGACGCGCGCCGCGAGCAGGCGGTGCAGATGATCCTCGAGCCGCCGTTCACCGGCTGGCTCCGCACCGCCGCGATCCCACTGACCGAGACGATCAGGCTGATCTCGGTCGGCCTGCTGCCTGCGGAGATTCGCGCCCTGTTCGGTTTCAGCTGGGATCCCGCCCGCGAGGCCCTGCTCCGCTCGGCTCTCCTGCAGCTGCGCTACGGCAGTCGCTTCTGGCTCGACGCCGTCCGCCTGCATCCCGCCGCACGAATGCCAGCCGGGGAGCGATACGGGAGATTGGTTGCCTAAGCGGGTAGTGAAGTCGTAGTGGCTCGTCTAGCCCACATCCTCGGTCTTCAGCTGGCGCTGTTGGCTGTCTTCGCTGTGACCGCGACTGCGTCCGACGGCGCTCCGGCGCCTCGGCTGACGCTCTCGGTGCCGACCGAAGTCAGTCAGGGTGTGCCCGCGGTAGCAAAGGGCAAGGTGATGCCGCTTCAGCGCGGCCGCGTTCTGCTGCAGGTGTGGAGAGCGCACGCTTGGCGCACGAGCGCAACGGGCAGAGCGCGCCAGGGCGGGTTCCGGATCTCTTTCGTCCTCCCGCAAGCGACGCCATCCTCGCTGCGGGTGCGGGCAACGCTGGTGCGCGGAGGACGGACTCTTGCTAGCTCGCCGGTACGCAAGGTGCTGATCCAGCCTAACCACCCCGCGCCGGAACCAAAGGTGCCTCCGCCGACGACGCCCACGCCTACCGCGTCCCTCCCTGCCACCAGTAGCGGGTCGCCGCCGCCTGCCGAAGAACCCCCGGCCAATGAAGAACCGCCCGCAGGCGAAGAAGAACCGCCCGCAGGCGAAGAAGAACCCCCGCCGCCCCCGCCGGGCAACGCCTACTGGGGCGCCTGGATCGGGTCGCAGCTGACCGGCAAAGCGGCGCCGTGGGACATGAGCGCGGTCACGAAATTCGAGCAGATGACCGGGAAGCCGCTCTCCCTCATCGAGTTCAGCTCCCCGTGGGCCGATTGCTCGAGCTCCCCCTGCACCGACTACGCCTTTCCGTGGGACCCCTTCAACTCGATCCGTGCCCATGGATCGATTCCGTTCTTCAGCTGGGGCTCGGAATCGTACCCCGGCACTCCCAACCAGCCGGAATTCCAGCTCGCCGACATCATCTCCGGTGCCCACGACAACTACATCCGCACCTGGGCGACCCGCGCCGCCGAATGGGGCCACCCGTTCTTCCTCCGCTTCGACTGGGAGATGAACGGTAATTGGTTCCCCTGGGGCGAAGGTGCCAACGAAAACCAGCCGGGCGAATTCGTCGAAGCCTGGCGCCACGTACACAAAATCTTCACCTCGGTGGGGGCAACGAACGCCACCTGGGTCTGGTGCCCCTATGCCAACCACCTCAACCTCTACGCCTCCCTCTACCCGGGCGATTCCTACGTCGACTGGACCTGCCTCGACGGCTACAACTGGGGTGAAAACCCGGCTGCACCGTACGGATGGAGGACCTTCGACAACCTCTACGAAAAGGCCTACGCCAAGGTCGTCAACACGATCGCGCCTTCGAAGCCGATGGTGATCGGCGAGGTCGCCTCCAGCGAGTACGGGCCTACCGGGACGTCCAAGGCCGGTTGGATCGAAGAAATGTTCGAAGCCCTGGAAAAGCGCTACCCGAAGATCAGTGCCCTGATCTGGTTCGAGACCCTGAGCAACGGCGAGGACTGGCCGCTGGAGAGCTCCGTATCGGCTGAAGACGCGTTCGCTGCCGGGATCAGCGACAGCCGCTTCCTCGGCAACGTCTTCGGCTCGATCGAAACGAGTCCGATTCCGGCCCCCTGATCAGCGGGCCCGCGCCTAGGGCTTCGACTTTCAGTGCGGTGGCAGGGTGACCCGCGCCGTCTGACTGAACGGTGAGCCGCCGCGCGGGGTGAAGGTGACGCGGACGCTGACTCTGCGGGGGTCGCCGTGGGCCAAGGCCCGTCGCAGGCCCGCAGCGAGGCTAATCCAGATGCTTGGCGTCCCACAGAGTGACACCTTCTCCTCGAAGGGACGAATGCCCTTGCCGCGGACCGTCAGCTTGCCGGGGCCGGGAACCGCAAGTCGCAGGAGGACGCCGCTCGAGCCCGGCAGGTGCTTCGGCCCCAGCACGAGGAAGGTGTTCGGTGGCTGGCGCGGTGGCGCGATCATCCCGATATTGAAGTCGTAGTCGTCGATGAACCAGATCCGTCCCCCGGCCGAGACCAACCTTCCGGGTTCGCTGGTGGGGCGGAGGCCGAGGCGGAATTCCGTGATCTCGCCGCTCGGGGTGATCCGCCCGATCGAGGGGGTCGAGGCGCGGGTGGCCTTGCCCGGCTCAGCAGTGGATCCGGTCGAGAACCAGACATCGCCGTCGGGGCCGAGGGCGAGGGAGTCGGGCCGGGAGTACGAGGTCAGCGACCGCAGGCACTTGTCGAATTCGGTGATCTGCCCGGTAGGGGTGATCCGGCCGATCGCCGCCGAGCCGGCCTTCGGGCGTCCGCCGTTTAAGAGGCTCCTCTTCACGACGCTGAACCAGGTATTCCCGTCGGCGCCGAGCGCGAACGGGCCGAGGTAATAGGTGCTGGGGTCGATCCCGGCTTCGAACCGTTCGATCGTCCCGGCCGGGGTGATCCGCTCGACCGGTGGCGGCGTCTGCCCGTTGTCAGCGAACCAGAGGTTGCCTTCGCTGCCGGGGACCGGCCCCTCCATGATCGGGAAGGGGTGGGGCGGCAGGCCTGGGAACTCGGTGATCACGCCCTCGGGCGTGATCAGCCCGATTGCCGGGTTGTCGGATTCGTCGGCGAACCAGACGCCGCCCGGCCCGGCCGTCAGGTTCGAGATCTCCGATTTTTCGCCCAACCCAGTCGAGAACTCAGTGACGGTGCCGCTCGGGGTGATTCGCCCGATCGCGGGGCCGAGCGGATAGAGGAACCCGGCGTGGTTGAACCAGAGGCTGCCGTCCGGACCGGTGACGATCTCGAACGGGACGCCGTGCACGCCGGGCGGCTCGGGGAAGAGGGTGACGTCTCCCTGTGGGGTGATCCGGCCGACGCCGCCGCCGCTCGCGGCGAGGCCGCCGCCGTCGAAGGTGAACCAGAGGTTGCCGTCGGGGCCGGCCGTGATCCAGCTCGGGTGCGTCTTCATCCCGAGCTTGAACCGGGTCACTCTGCCGGCGGGCGTGATGCGGCCGATCGCCGGGCGTTTCTTGCGCTGGTTCTGGGTGAACCAGAGGTTGCCTTCCGGCCCCGCCGCGATCTCGGAGACTTCACGCACCGGCAGCTCTTTGACCAGGCCGATGGGGCGGTTCGCCGTCGCCTGGGCCGCGGCCGGCGCCAGCGCCAGTCCGACGATGAGCAGCCCACATGCCAAGCCGATCGCGACCTTCATCTTCTTCACCCTAACCCGAACTCGCGACCCGTTAAGGATGTTTGCCTTTCTGAGCCTCGGGAACCGAACCCATTGGGACTACAGAACGCGAAGGAGGGATCGATGCCCGACGTAAGCGACATCACCAGCACCGCGGTGCAGTTGGCAAAGAAACAGAGCAAGTCGCCCGCTGCCAAGCAGTTGAAGGACCCGAAAAAGATGGCCGCGGCTGGGGCGGCGCTGATGGCGTTGCCGTTTGCCGCGGAGGGGCTGGCGAAATTGGCCGGCGGCTCGCCGAAAGAGGCGGCGAAAGACGCCGGCAAGAAAGCCAAAGGCAAGGCCACCGAGGGCGCGAAGAAAGTCGCCAGTGAGGTCGCTGACGACAAGCTCGGGGGCAGCGCGAAGAAACTGGCGGGGCTGAAAGATCTATTCGGCGGCAGCAGCAACGGCGATGACTCGGACTCCGAGGAGGCACCGACCGAGGCGCACGGCAGCGGCCGGCGGATGCCGATCCAACAGTCGGTTGACGTCGCCGTCCCGATCGAGGAGGCCTACAAGCAGTGGACGCAATACGAGGAATGGCCCAAATTCATGCACCGGGTAGACAGCGTCCAGCAGAAAGACGACTCGACCATCTCCTTCTCGACCAAGGTCTGGGGCATCACCAAGGAGTTCGAAGCGGAGATCGTTGACAAGAAGCGCGACGAGCGGATCGAATGGCACACCGAACAGGGGCTCGCCCACAGCGGTGTCGTCACCTTCCACAAACTGGCGCCGCGGCTGACCCGGATCGAGGTCAGCATGGACGTGAAGCCCGACTCGCTGCTGGAGAAAGCCGGCCGCGGCATGCGCTTCACCAAGCGGGCGGTGCGCGGCGACTTACACCGCTTCAAGGCCTTCGTCGAGATGGAGGAGGACAAGGCCGCTTAGGCTGGGGGCCGTGTGGCTCCAGCGGACGGTCCGGCTCCAAGCGCGCTCGCGCGGCTTCCATCTCGTCACCGATGAAGTCCGCGAGGCGCTGCCGGAGTTGGCGGAACTTTCGGTTGGCCTGCTCCACCTGCTGATACAGCACACCTCCGCCTCGCTGGCGCTGAACGAGAACGCCTCGCCGGACGTCCGCCGGGACTTCGAGAGCTGGTTCAACCAAGCCGTTCCGGAAGGCGCGCCCTACTGGACCCACACCCTCGAGGGAGACGACGACATGCCCGCTCACATCAAGGCGGCACTCCTCGGCCCCTCGCTGACGCTGCCGATCCGCGACGGCCGCCTCGCCCTCGGCACCTGGCAGGGCATCTACCTCTGCGAGCACCGCGACCACGGCGGCCCCCGCTCGCTCGTCGCAACCGCCTGGGGTGAGGACACGGAATAGGGTGGGCGCATGGACGATGCCGTTGCTCGTTACGTCGACGCTTCCGAGCGCAACGAGATCGCAGCAATGGTGGAGGTGCTCGCCCCCGACGTCGAACTCATCTCGCCGATCTCGGGCCGCATGGTGTTTAGGGGAGAAGGCGACGTCCGTCATCTCCTCACCGCCGTCTACGGCAGTCTCAAAGGCCTGCGTTGGACCCAAACGCTGGGGGAGGGCAGCCATCGCGTCGCCATCGGCGAAGCCCGCCTCCTAGGCGTCCGTTCTCACCGACGCGATGGTCTTCGAGCTAGCCCCGACGGCCGCATCCGCCGCATCGGACCCCACCTGCGTCCCTGGCTGGCCTTAACCCTCTTTGCCTCGTCCTCGGGCCCCAAGTGGGTCGCCGCCCCGGGATGATTCTGCGGGCACTTCGCGCCGGGAACCGCTGAGGATCTTGCCCCTTGGCTGCCGCGACGGCGCCTTTTAGTGAAAGTTTTTGAAATATTCTCCCGTTCCCAAAGAAGATGGAACGGATGAAATCGCATCGGGGGGCCCTGAGATGGGCGGTTACGTTGGCCATTGGGGCCCTATTGGCCCTGACGAGCCACGCCCTGGGAGGACCCGGAGGCCACAGGGCGCCACGGTCGGGGCCCGGGGACATGATCGTCGAAAAAGCCACGCCCGCAGCCTCGAACTTCCTCGAGGGTGACGTCGTCGAGGCAACGGTCCGCGTGCGCAGCAAAGGCGGGGCCGGCTACCGGGAAGTTCGCGTGAAGGCCGTGCTCTCGGCGGACAGACGGGCAGGCGCTGGTGACACGGTCATCGGAAGGACGAGGATCGCGCGTCTCCGAGCGGGCTCCTCCCGCCGTCTCCGACTCTCAGGGACGTTGTCGCAACAGCTTGCGGGGGGCGACTATTGGCTGGTCATCTGCGCGAGCGGTCGGATCCGGGAGGCAGATCGCACGAACGACTGCGCGTCGTCGAAGGGCCAGGTGCGGGTGAACGTCGCGGGCGGCAGCGGCTCTCAGCCCCAACCGCCCTCTCCAGGATCGCCCCCGCTCCAGGACGAACCGTCTCCCGAGCCGGAACCGGGAGGTCCCGAGCCGCAGTCGCCGCCACTGGTCACCGCGAAGCTCGGTCATTGCCGTCCCGCCCTCACCCTCAGCGCGCAAGCCGATCGGCCTGCCGTCCCGGAAGGGTCGGCGATCGAATACTCAGCCTCGGTTCGCAACGATCCGAACGGCGCCTGCCTGGAAGTAGAAGGCGCGCAGACGCTCAGCGGCGCGGTCGCCGTTAGAACCCCGATCTCGGATATCGCGATGTGGCTCGAGATCGACGACGGGGCGGGGAGGCGCGTGTTGCCGACTCAAGCTGGCCTCTTCGCCTCCGGTGTGGCTGCTCCGGAAGCTTGTCCGGGTGAAGAAGTCGCGGGCTGCGAAGCAGGCATCCAGGAAATCGTTGGCAACGTGTTCTACCCAGAAGGAAAGGCTCGTGAGGTTGGGCCAGGGGAAGAGGCCGAAATTCCGTTCCGCTTCTTTCCCACCCTCGACTTCGAAGATCTGGAACAGGTCGCAAACGCACCCGCCGGCGCGATCCACCTAGTGGTGGCGGCGAAGACCGAAGACGATCAGTTCCTGCTGGCGAGGGCGCCTGTGGAATTCTCTCCCGCTCAACCGATCGAAGAAGTGGAGTTGGCGGTCGATCTGCCTAATGGTGAAGAACAAAACTCGCCGATTGGCTCCATCGCCCCCGGGGCAGAGGTCGACCTCGAACCGGCGGGTTACTACACCCCCTCCGAAGAAGACCCCGATACTGTCGTTGCCTCGTTCCAGGCGAACGCCTCGATCCCAGGGGCGATCAGCTCTGCTCCGGTCGACGTCTCGACTGTCGTGACTCTCGACCCTGGACTCCGGCCCGAGGTCTTTCCCACGGCATCCCCGTCGGCCGCGACCGTCGGAACTACCGCGACGGTGCTGGTGGGAGCGGCGCTTGAAGGGTCCGTGGAAGAACCGCCCGCTGTGTTTATGCAAGGCCCCGAAGACCCCTTGGGGGTGTTGAACGACGAAGGCCTTGACGGCGACGCGGTGGCCGGGGACGGGATCTGGACCGGTGAAGTCCAGGTCCCGATGGACGAAACCCGCACTCTGCGTGTGGACGCCTTGATCGACGGGCTCTGGCAATCCGGCACCGTCGAAGTGCAGGCACTACCGGTCGGAGCGCCGACCGGACCGGCGGCCGAATCCGACCAGCAGACGATCACGCTCGGCGACGGCAGCGTCGTCCTCGCGGACCGCATCGTCCTCGAGATGGAAGATGGAAGTTCCTTTGAAGAAGTGACGGCTGCAGCTGACAAGGTGGGCGGAACGGTGGTGGGGCGCATCTCCGCCACGACGTGGCAGATCGGGATTTCCCCCGTTGCTGACGAAGGGGAGCTGAACGCGGCTCTTGCCAACGTCTCGACCGCAGCCGGGGTCATCGGCGCGGAACCGGAAGAGATCACGGAAGAAACCGACGTGCGGCCCAACGACAGTTTTTACGGGTCGCAGTGGTACCTGCCCAAAATCGAGGCGAACAGGGCTTGGATCGTCGCCCGAGGGGGGAGCCCCCGCGTCGTCGTCGCGGTGCTCGACACGGGGGTCGATCGCGACCATCCGGACCTCGCCTCCCGCCTGCTGCCCGGCCACGATTTCGCCAATGGGGATAACAACCCGGAGGACACCTGCGGCCATGGAACCCACGTCGCCGGGATCATCGGGGCCGTTCCCGACAACCACAAGCTGGTGGCGGGAGTGAACTGGAACGTGGCGTTGTTGCCCGTCAAGGTCTTTCCCGACGTGGCCGGCCCCGCCTATTGCCACACCGTCGGCTCGGTCAACCTCGCCGCTGCGATCCGCTGGGCGGTCGACCATGGCGCCGCCGTCATCAACATGAGCCTCGCCGGGCCCAAGCGCTCAGAGGCCGATGTGGCAGCGCTCGAATATGCCTGGAACGCTGGCCGAGTCGTGGTCGCTGCGGCAGGCAACAACGGCAGCAGTGCAAAGGCATATCCCGCCGGGTACGAGCGGACCGAGCAGTTTTCCTCCTGGTTTGGCCTCTCGAAGAGGACCTACCACACCGACGTGCTGGCCGTTGGCAATACCACGAGCGACGATCATCGATCGCCGAGCTCGAACTTCGGAAGCTGGGTCGACGTCTCCGCTCCGGGGACCGAAATCCTTTCCACCTACCTCAACGGTGGCACCGAAACGCTCACCGGGACCTCGATGGCGGCGCCAGTGGTATCCGGGCTGGCCTCGCTGATGATCAGCAACGGGATCCTCGGGCCGGAGCGCATCCGCAACCTGCTCGTCAACACCGGCAAGCAGATCAACCAGAGCATCGGGCCGCGCGTCAACGCTTTCGAAGCGGTGTTCAACGGAGGCTTCGAGGGAGGCCTCGAGGGTTGGTCGCCGCAGGGAACGGTATCGACTGTGCCGCGACTCGGGCCGATCGTTCCTCGCTCCGGTAACAGAATGCTCGAGATCTCCACGGGGCCAGATGCTGCCCAGGTGCGGGCCTCGGTTCGCAAGGTCATGCAGTTGCGGTCGGACGCTCTGCGTGGCGGCAGCATCAACCTGTCGTTGAAGTACGACTTCGTGACCGAGGAGTACCCCGAGTTCGTCGGCAGTGAGTACAACGACGCGATGCGGATCATGATCAGGCTGCCGAACGGGGAAACGCGTTCGCTCGCGGACGAGTCCGTGAACACGACTAACTGGACGCCGGTGAGCGGAATCGACTTTCCCGGAGGGGATTCCACCGTGGGGCAGTCGGGCTGGAAGACCGCCTCGGTATCGATTCCCGCCTCGGCGCTCGGTGGATCTGGGGACATGACGATCGAAGTCTTCGACGTCGGTGATGAAATCTACGACAGCGTCGGGCTCGTCGATTCGATTCGCTTCGACTGAGGAACTCCGGAAAACCTGACCTGAAGGTGCTGGAGCGGGTCTCAGAACGCCCGCACGATCAGGTTCAGCAGGACCGTGAGGATGATCGAGGCTAGGAGGGAGAAAACGAGGCAGCCGGGGAAGAAGTGGACCTGGGTGTGGACGTTGTTGCTGCCGAAGGTCATGGGGCCGCGGCTGGTGGGGGTGGGGTCGGTGCGCTGGCGGTACTTGCGGACCGCGTAGACGATCGCCATCGCGCAGATCACCGAGAGGATTAGGCCGGGGCCGGTGTTGCGGTCGAAGACGTAGTAGGCGATCAGCCCCGCGATCAGGGAGCCGCCGAGGCCTGCCAGCATCGTCTCGAGGATGCTCATCGGGTCGGGGCCGATCAGGAGCAGGCGGGCGAGGGCGCCGACGACTAGGCCGCTCAACGCCAGCAGGATGATGTAGCCGATTACCTCCATGGCGGCTCTGCCTACCCGTCCCCTTTGCGACTGAATCCCCTGGAGGCGGGGTAGCCGGGTGACGTGATCGCGTCCTTGGTCGTCCTCGGCCTCATCCTGGTCTTCCTCGCCTTCAGCGTCTCGCGCTCGGCGCGGCGCAGCCGCGAAGCTGCCGAGGCGCGACGGCGCCGCGAAGAAGCGATGCGCGAACAAGGGGGCGGCGAAAACACGTTTGCTGGCTCGCCGTTCGGCTCGATCTTCGACCAGCTCTTCTCCGGGACCGGGATGCGCTCCCGCTCGCTCGCATATGACCCGCAGACCGGCCAATGGGTCGACATCACCGATGAGTACCCCGAAGGCGAGGAGCCGCAGGCCGAGGGCGATGTCGAGGGTAAAGAGGCCGAGC
Organism: Solirubrobacterales bacterium; assembly: GCA_035551255.1. Taxonomy (GTDB): domain Bacteria; phylum Actinomycetota; class Thermoleophilia; order Solirubrobacterales; family 70-9; genus VAYN01. Next base: position 6,241 of record DASZNP010000016.1, on the reverse strand, counting down.
GCCCGCGCCGAGCCGCCCATCAGCAACAACAGCGCCAGTCTTCCGCCAGTCCCCTCGGCGGCCTCTTCGGCAGCATGGGCGGGCTCGGCGGGATGATGGGCGGCAGCGGCAACTTCAGCGTCGAGCCGCCCGCCGGGCTCGACGACTTCGATGACGTCGGCGGCATGGAGGCGCTGAAGCAGGAGGTGCGGGACACGGTCGGCCTCGTGCTCGAGCACCCCGACGACGCCGAGCGCTACGGGATCGAGTGGAACGGGATCCTCCTCCACGGGCCGCCCGGCGTCGGCAAGACCTTCTTTGCCCGCGCGATCGCCGGCGAGTACGACCTCAACCTGATGCACGTCTCCACCGGCGACCTAATCGGCGGCATCCAGGGCCAGTCGGCGCAGAACATCGACAAGGCCTTCCAGACCGCGGCGCAGAACCTGCCCTGCCTGCTCTTCTTCGACGAGTTCGACTCGATCGCCCAGCGCCGCGACAACAGCCCCGACCAGGAGTCGCGCCGCACCGTCAACCAGCTGCTCACCTCGCTGGAGGCCTATCGCGACGAGCGCCGGCTGCTGGTTATGGCGGCGACCAACGACGTCTCCCATCTCGATCCCGCGGTGATCCGTCCCGGCCGTTTCGACCGCCAGATCCGCATCGACCTCCCCGACGCGAAAGCGCGCGAGGCGATCTTCAAGGCCGAGCTCGACGACCGCCCGACCGCCGCGGACGTCGAGCTGGGCGAACTGGTCCGCCGCACCGAAGGGCTGACCCCGGCGGCGATCGCGAAGATCGTCGACACCGCCGCGCTAGAGGTCTTTCGCGAGGCGACCGAGAGCGGCCGCAGCATGGAGCTCGACAGCGAGCACCTGCTGCGTGCGGTGGAACTCCACGGCGGCCAGGACCGGCCGCTGGTCGAGCACTGGACCTGGGACTCGCTGATCCTCGACCCGGCGATCAAGGCGCAGCTGCAGCAGCTGCAAGCGGTAATCGAGGACCCCGAGGCGGCGGTCCGCTTCGGGGTCGAGCCGCCGACCGGCCTGCTCCTCGCCGGCCCGCCCGGGACCGGCAAGACCTCGGTCGCCAAGGTGCTCGCCGCGCAGGCGAAGTGCAGCTTCTACCCAATCTCCGGCGCCGACGTAATCAGCAAATGGGTGGGCGAGTCCGAGCGCAACATCCGCCAGCTGTTCGAACGCGCCCGCGCCAACCGGCCCTCGATCGTCTTCATCGACGAGATCGACGCGATCGCCGCTTCGCGCGGGCAGGTCGAGACCCACGACAGCCACGTCAACCAGCTGCTCTCGGAGATCGACGGCGTCTCAGGCCAGCACGGCGTCTTCGTCATCGGCGCCACCAACCGGCCCGACCAGCTCGACCCGGCGCTCTTGCGCGGCGGCCGTCTCTCCCGCACGATCGTCCTCGGCCTCCCCGACGAGGAAGCCCGCCACGCCCTCCTCTGCCTGATGACCGCACGGATGCCGACGGTCGGAGTCGACCTCGAACAGCTCGCCCGCGAGAGCGACGGCCTCTCGCCTGCCGACCTCAAGGGCCTCTGCCAGGAGGCGGCGTTGGCGGCGATGGCTCGCACCGCCGGCGCCGAGGGCCAGGAGGCGGCGATCACGCATGAGGACTTCGAGGAGGCGCTGCGGCGCCTGCGCGGTGGTTCGCCGAACCGAGCCACCAAAGTCGGCTTTGCCTGAGAGCTACAGGCGCTCGCGCAGCTGCTCGACCTCACCCTCGAGGCGGCGCTCGACCCTGCTCATCTCACCGTCCATCTCTTTGCTGCGGGCGTGGAAGAAGGCGCCAAAGGAGCCGGCGAGGGTGGCCACCACGGTGATCGCCCAGATGTCGAAGAAGAGCTCCAGCACTTTGCCGAAGTTGGTCTTCGGATTGGCGACCGAGGAAGCGGTCAGCAGTTGCGAGGTCGAGAAGAGGAAGGCGTCGAAGAGGTTGTGGATTTCGGTCCCCTTCGCGTGCTTCTCGGTGAAATAGACGACAAGGGTCGAGATCAGGGCGATGAAAGCGGTGGCGAGGAAGATCGTCAGCAGCCGGCGCCGCAGGTGGGTATGGGTTTTGGTCTGGCCCTGGACCACGGCCATCATCTCGCGGTGGGCGTTCTTGACGTGGTGCGCGGCCTTCATCGCTCCATGAGCATTATCGTCGTCAAGGACGCTCCAGTATCAGCAGATGGGAGAGTTAAGGAGCGAAGCGGGTAGAGGAACCTCGTGAGCGCGACGATTGCGACTGGGGAGCTACTGAAGGAGCGCTATCGGCTTGAGCGCACGCTCGGGCGCGGCGGCATGGCTGCGGTCTGGCTCGGGCACGACGAGCGGCTCGAGCGGCCGGTGGCGGTGAAGGTCCTCTCCGACACGATCGCCAGCGACCCCGGCTTCGTCGCCCGCTTCCAGCGCGAGGCGCGGACGGCGGCGTCGCTCTCGCATCCCAACCTGGTCGGCGTCTACGACTACTCCGACGAGGGGGAGCGGCCCTACCTGGTGATGCAGTTCGTCCCCGGCGAAAACCTCGCGGCCAGGTTGGAGCGGGGGGAGGGGGTCGACTGCGACAAGCTGGCGCGGGAACTGCTGGAGGCGCTCGCCCACATCCACCAGGTCGGGATCCTCCACCGCGACATCAAGCCGGCGAACATCATCATCGAACCCGACGGCACGGCGAAGCTGATCGACTTCGGGATCGCCCTGCCCCGCGATGCCACCGCGCTCACCAACCCGGGCCTGATCCTCGGCACCGAGCGCTACGCGGCGCCGGAGGTGATGGCGGGGCACTCGGCGACCGAGCGCTCAGACCTCTACTCGGCCGGCGTCGTCCTGCGCACCTGCGAAGGGCAGTGCTCGCGTGTGCTCGGGGCGCTGATCGACTGGATGACGAGCAAGGAGCCTGGGGCGCGACCGGCCTCTGCCCGCCAGGCGCTGGCGCGGCTGGAACGGGCGGAGCGGACCGGCGAAACGACTCAGGTATACGAGCCGACCTTCGAGCGGGAACGGCGGGAACCGGAGCCCGTGCCCCCGCCGCCGCCTCCCCGCGAACCGACCCCGACCTACGCCAGGAGAAACTCCAATCGCAGCCGCTGGGGCGCGATTGCCGCGATCCTCGGTGTGATCGCGGCGCTGGTGATCGGCGCCCTCGTCGTCCTCGGTGGAAGCGGTGGCAGCGAAGGGGGCAGGGCGCATCACGCCAAGCAGGCAAAGGCAGCGGCACCGCAGCACAAGCACAAGGCGGCCGCCAAGCAACCCGAAGAAGCCGCGCGGTCGAGTGAACCCGCAGGAACCAGTGAACCCGAACCAGCCAGTGAACCCGAAACGAGCGAACCCACCGAAGTGGCTTCGAGCTCCTCGGGGGCGGGCTCCGAATCCGGCGCGGCGTTGAACGAACAGGGCTATGCGCTGATCCAGGCGGGCGAATACGACGCCGCGGTCCCGGTGCTCGAAGAAGCAGTTGCCTCCTATCCCGAAGGCACCGAAGACATCACCTACGCCTACGCGCTCTTCAACCTCGGCAACGCGTTGCGGCTTAGCGGCCGTCCCGAAGAAGCGATCCCGATCCTCGAACGGCGGCTCGAATATCCCGACCAGACCGCCACGGTCGAACGCGAGCTGGAAGCCGCCCGCGCCGAAGCGGGCGGCTAGGCGCGGCCGAGCGCGCAGCAGATCCGTGCGACCGCCTCTTCGACCAGGGCCGGGGAGGTGCCGAGGTTGAGGCGGGCGAAGCCGCCGCCCTGGGGTCCGAACTGCGGGCCCGGGCTGAGGGCGAGCCGGCCGCGCTCGAGGATCGGCTCGGAGGGGTCCGGCCCCAGGCCGAGGCCGCGGAAGTCGAGCCAGGCGAGGTAGCCGGCGCGCGGCGGCTCGTAGCCGACCTCCGGGAGGTGCTCAGCGAGCAGCTGCGCCAGCAGGGCCCGGTTGTGGTCGAGGACCGCGAGCACCCCGTCGAGCCACTCGCCGCCTTCGCGGAAGGCGGCGACCGAGCCGATCGCCCCGAGGTGGCCGCAGTGGGTGGCGCTGACCGGGAGGCGCTCGATCACCGCTCCTGCCTCGGGCGAGGCGGTGACGATCTCGGCGCAGCGCAGGCCGGCGAGGTTGAAGGCCTTAGAGGCCGACCAGAAGGCGATCCCGTGACGGCGAGCCGCGTCGGAGACGGCGAGGAACGGGATGTGCTCGGCGCCCGGCAGGGTGAGCGAAGCGTGGATCTCGTCGGCGAGGACCCAGGCGCCATGGCGGGCGGCGGACTCGGCAATCGCCTCCAGTTGCTCGCAGGTCGGCACGCTCCCGGTTGGGTTGTGCGGGCTGCAGAGGATCAGTGCCTTCGCGCCCGCCGCGAAGGCACGGTCGATCCCCTCGGCGTCTAGCTCCGTTCCGGCCAGCGGCACTTCCGCCAGCTCGCATCCGGCCTCCTCGATCACTGAGAAGAAGGGGTGGTAGACGGGCGTGTTGACGATTACGGGGTCGCCGGGCTCGGCGATCTCCTTCAGCACCGCGGTCAGCGCTCCGACCACGTCGGGGCTGGGGGAGACCGCGGCGGGGTCGACCCGCCAACCGTGCCGCTGCAGCGCGAACTCGCTGAAGGCCTCGCCGAGCTCGGTGGGGTCGGGGTAGCCGGTGTCGTCCAGCTCGATCGTTTCCAGCAGCGCCCCCTTCACCGGCGCCGCCAGCGGGAAGTCCATCTCCGCAACCCAGGCGGGCAGGACGTCGCTCGGATAGTGCCTCCACTTGACGCTGCGCCGCCGCCGCAAGCGCTCCAGCGAGAGCTCGGTGAGGGAGGGGTCGAGGCCGAGAGGCATCGCGCCGAACTCTGCCAGTTAGCGGATTTAAAGCAGAAATGCCACTTGCACCGGATGGACAGCTATGCGAACATATGTTCGTGTTCGCTCCCGTGAGAGACCGCCCCCTTCAACTGGGTCCTCGCCGGCGACACCGCCACGTTCTGAGCACGCCTCTATGGACGCGGGGGCGGGAGGCACATTCCCTTCCCTAGATGCCGCGCACCGACGACCCCCAGATCGGCCTCAGCAGGGCCATTCGCCAGCTTCGTAAAAAGCAGGAGCTGAGCCAGGAAGCGCTCGGATTGCGCGCCGACATCCACCCGACGTGGATCTCGCACCTCGAGTCCGGTCGCGTCAATCCCACCTGGGGGAACGTCCGCCGGATCGCCCACGGGCTGCGCGTGCCACTCCCCGTCCTGGCCGCCCTTGCCGAGGATCTAGAGCTCAAATACGGAACTGCCCCCCGGCCAGGGCAGAGGGCCGGAGGGCAGTAGGGCCCCCGCGTAGGGGTGGCTGAGCCGAACTCTAGTACTCAGTCATTCGTAAAGTATTTTTGTGTACAGCCGATTTTCGGAAAGAGGGACAGAGACCGGTGCTTTCGGCCGAGGGTGCCGGTTCTCTAGTCCCGACTCGCTTGGTGGCCGGGGGAGACGGTAGGGTTTCGCATCCTTCCGGTTTCGCCTCCCCGATGAAGAGACTTTCGCTGACGTTCCTCCTCCTGGCCGCGCTTTTCGTGCTCGGCTGCGGCAGCTCGAATGATTCGAGCTCGCCCAGTGGTAGCGCAAGCGCCGCGAACTGCCCGAAAGGCAAGCTTCCGACGCACAAGCAGGGTGTTCTGACGGTGGCGACGGACAAGCCGGCTTACCCCCCCTACTTCGAAAACGACGACCCGACCAACGGAGAAGGGTTCGAGAGTGCTGTCGCCTACGCGATCGGCAAGCAGCTCGGCTATCCGCCGGCGAAGGTGGAATGGACGGTCGAGCCGTTCAACTCTTCCTATGCGCCGGGTCCAAAGGACTTCGACTTCGACGTCAACCAGATCTCGATCACGCCGCCGCGTGAAAAAGCTGTCGACTTCTCGACGCCCTACTACACCGCCAACCAGGCGGTGGTGGCGCTGAAGGATTCCGAAGCCGCAAAGGCGAAATCGCTGGCCGACCTGCAGGACGCGAAGCTCGGCGTCCAGATCGGCACCAGCAGCCTCGAAGAAGCGGAAAACGAGATCGAACCGAGCAGCCGTCCGGAAGTCTTCAACACCTCCAACGACGTCGTCCAGGCGCTGAAAAACGGGCAGATCGAAGCGATCGTCGTGGATCTGCCGACCGCGCTCTACCTGACCGCCGTCCAGGTCCCCGAAGCGACCGTGGTCGGCCAGTTCGGTTCCGGCAGCGGCGAATCGTGGGGAGCTCTGCTGGCCAAAGACTCGCCGCTCACCGGTTGCGTCTCCGAAGCGATCGAAGAGCTGGAAGCCTCGGGTGAACT
>DASZNP010000015.1:0-33640 GCA_035551255.1 Solirubrobacterales bacterium | reverse complement strand
GTGGCGGAGGCCGAAGGGCTCGCCGCTGGCGGGGTTCGTCCCGGTCAGCATCGCGACCAGCTGGCCGGGATCGACCTTGCCTTGCAGGCCGAGATCCTCGGCGGCGTCGCCGAGCCAGTAGCCTTCGGCCTCTCCCTCGCCCGAGTAGTAGTCCTCGGCGCCTTCTGCGACCTTGCCGAGGTAGTAGCCCTCCTGGCCCGCTCCCATCTTCCCAATGGAGAGCATCAGCGCGGGCCTCTGGCGATGGCGGCGTCCATGCCTTTGCTGTCCAGCGCGGCGGGGCGGTGTATCGGCTCCACCCCGAAGACGTCCTCGGGGAAGGGCAAGCGCCCCGGCAAATTGCGATGGCAGTCCACTAAGTGGAAATGCCGAGAGCGGTTCTGGCGCCCCCGCCAATCGCGCCAGCTGTGCCGCCCCGGCTGGGGGCCGGGATCACCTAGTGATAGTGCGTGAGGGGTTCTGCTGTTCGGAGTTAGGTCTCGCCTCTAGGGCCTGCTGCTGCGGCCCTAGAGGCAGAGGATCTATCTGCCGTGGGCGCTGGCGGTTGCTCTTACTCCGAGAGTTCATTTGCTGGTTCGGTGTCTCTTAACTTCTGGCTTTGCGTCTTGATCTGATCTGACGTCTTTTCCTCTTCAACCGCGACCGCACCCACGCCAACGCTCGCCGCCACAGGCGCACCGGAACGTCCGGACCTCCGAGGGCTTCCAGCACGTCCCGGTCCTCTTCCATGCGGCGACGAAGGCGCTCCTTGAACTCCTTGTCATTACGCCGGTCGGCGATGTGCTTGTCGATCTGGGCTCTTTCCTCCTCGGTCGGCCAGCCGCTCCCCGGCATCAAGCCGAGGCCGACCAGCGCCCACTCCGAGTTCATCAGCAACTCGGTTGCCTCATAGCGGGGGCCCGCCGGACGCCACGGCCACAACTCTTCGGAGACCTTGAGGGCGCCAAGGATCTCCAGTTCGTCCGCGTGATCGCGGATCGTGGATCGCAGCCCCTCCATCGACTCCGCCAGCTCGTCCAAGCTGACCGGCCGCTGCGCGAGAACGCAGCGGCGCAGCAGCTCGCGGCTGAACGGATTGCGGATCGAAGCTCCAAGGGCGAAGGGCAAGTGCTTTTGTCTTCTTCGCATCGTCTACTCCTCGATCCCGAGGTCTTTGAGCACCTCGCGGTCTTCCTGCTGCGTCTTCCGCAAGCGCTCTTTGAACTCCTCATCCGAGAACCGGGCGGTGATGTGGTTCTCGATTCCTTCCCGCAGAACCTCCGATACGGGAAGGCCATCGGCGCGGCCGATAGCGGCGAGTTTCTTTGCCATCGACTCGGGGAGTCGGAGGGTGGAAACCTTCATGCTCATGCCGCCCTCCTAACCGCGAAGGTGCCGCCCTCGGAAGGACCGGGCGGTATCCATTCGATCCCGGTGACGAGCGTCTGAACAGCTATACCGAGAGCGCCCGCGAGCTTGATCAGCGTGTCCACCCTCGGCAGCCGCTTCCCTTTCTCGACATAGCCGATCTCGGTCCGGTGCAGACCGCAGAGGGCACCCAGCGCTTCTTGGGAGTAGCCAGCGCGGCGGCGGGCCAACCAGAGGTTTATGCCGAGCCGGGTGGCGACTTCTCGATCTACGTTCCGGCCGTCCATCAGAGTTCCACCAGACGGTTGAAGGCGGTGGCGGTCCGCGTCGGCAATACGAGCGGCCCGACCTGATGGAGCAAGCCCACCCTCGTTAGATCGCGAACAGCCCGCTCGACCCGGTCGCACTGGCCGAACGCATCCGAGGCAAACGTCAGCTCGCGGGCCAACTCCTCGAGGGTCAGAACCTCCGGGTAGATGTAGAGAACTTCTCGTAGGACTGCCGCCTGATCGCGGTCGTCCTGGTCGGCGGTGGTCGTGGCGCGCTCATGGCCGGCGCCACTAGGCTTGTCTTGCATAGGGAGGTCACTCTCCTTGTGCCATGCCCCCGGCTGTTAGCGCAGCGCGGGGGCGCTTTTTGTCTGGAGTGCCACCGTAGCGTAACTTCAACTAAAGCACAAGGAACATAATTGAATACAGGATTCCAACGCCTTCATCTGAAAGCGTTTCGGTAATGGTCCGCCGCTCAACCAACCCCCAGCCTGGCCTTGGCGCCGCGATCCGACTGCTGAGAGGCAAGAAGGGGATAACTCAGGAAGCTCTCGCTCAGGGCGCCGAAATCACGGTCGCGCATCTATCAGCCATCGAACGCGGTCATGCAAATCCCACCTGGGGGACGGTGGAGGCCATAGCGTCTGCGCTCGGCTCCTCAATGGGAGAGATCGGGAAACTCGCTGACAGAAGCCGGCCCGAGACGCAGGGCTGAGACGGCGATGAGCGCGCTCGAGCAATACTGGGCCGGCGTCCTGCAAAGGCTGCGCGCCGAGGTTGACGTCTTCGCGCGCCTGGTCCGTCACATGGGTGAGCGGGGCCGCCTCAATGAGTTGGCCCTGGCCCACCTACTTGAAGGATTCGTTCCCGAGCGGGTAGGCGTCGGCTCGGGTCTTCTAATCGACTCGGAGGATCAGCAGAGCCAGCAGACCGATGTTGTTCTGTTCGATCAGGGCAACCAACCGAGGGTCATGGCCCAAACGACCCAGGTTCTATTTCCTGTGGAGGTCGTCCTTGGATGCGTCGAGGTGAAGACCAGCCTGGGCAGCGGCGAGGTCTCGGATTGCCTGGGCAAGGCAAAATCGCTCAGAGAACTAAAGCCCGTCCCTGAATTCCCGGGGACGCCGCCATTCGCGGTCTTGGCTTACAACGCCGGGTTATCGCCAGAGGGCTTCGTCGCCTCCTTTGCCCGTGATCCCGATAACCGCCCTGAGCTTCTTTGCGTCTTAGAAAACGGGTTGGTGGCGGGTGGGCCGGGGATCCTCTCGCAAGCCGATGAATGGCAGGCCGGTCTCTGTCTAGCGCAGGCAAAGCAGGAGGACAGATGCGAGCTGCTAACCGTCGATGGCAGCGAGGAACGGGTAGAGCATGAGGGCCACTTGGCGACCGTCGTAGACCACGGAGGCGTCTGTTATGTGGCGGACCCTGGGCGGGCGCTACTTCTTTTCGCGGAGGCGCTGGCCAGGTTGGTAGCCCAACGCTCTGGCACCCCTTCCCCGGCCATCACGCACTACCTGGGCGACCAAACTCGCGACCTGCTCTGGCTGTCAGCCAACTAAGGCCAACGATGGCCACAAGCGCGCATCATCTCCGCGACGCTTAGACAGGGGATAGAGAGTTCTTCGCAAACCGTTCGGATCGACTTCCGGGTGGGCTTATCGGCGGTGTCCTCGGTAACCACCGTGATTTCGGTCTCGCCTTGGTCTTGCAGGCTCTTGGCGTGGGCCACGACGTAAGGCGCGGCGTCCACCGGATCGTCTTCGTCAACGATGTCTTCAACGTTTTGCAGAACCCACCGCTGAGCTGCATAGGGAGCGCCCTTGTCCACTCGCTGGTCTCTCACGGTCGCCGCCCACAGCGGACCGGGCTCGCCCTCGGCAGTGCGTTCCAACTCGGCTACAACTTGATCGCAAAAGGTTAATTCCGCGCCCTTGACGAGATCGGTCAGGCGGTTGAAGACCTCGTTGTAATTACGGCTATGAGAGGCCACGTGATTGATGGCCGCGCTATCCATCAGCCACTTCACGATTCAAACGGCTCGATGTTCTCGTGGTGGAGCTTGCGAAGTTGACCCTCGGTGACATCGAGGTAGCGAAGGGCATCCTGGCGGCGCAGTGCGCCCGACTGCTCTCCCGCCAAGACGAGACCAAAGTAGCCCTCGCCAAATTCGCGAAGCCTCACAGCGCCGCGAGTCGTGTCAGTACCCGGCCCGCCGCCCTGTCTCTTGAAGTCGCTGGTTCTTGGAATCGACTCGAAGAGGCCTTCCCGTCCTAGCTCAAGTTCTTCCAGCCGTATGGCCATCGCGCTGAGCGAAACGCGGAACTCAGCCGCGAGAGGGCGTAGCTGATCGACTTCGGTGACTTCGGAATCCGCGCCGTAAAGATGTGCAACCCGATCTCGCAGCGCTGCGATAGGAATCAGAAAAGAAGCAGCAAAGGCCTCGCACCATCGCTCGGCTTGGGTCGCCGCGAAGCCGATGCAAAGGGCGTCGGTCCGGCGCATCAGATGGCCTAGCTCATGGATGTAGCTAAAGAGCCGAGCCTCGTTGTTGTAATAGGTATTGATGGCGACAACGGGCTTCACCTCGTCGTGCAGTGAGAAGCCCCGCCCGCCCTCTGAGCCGAGGGGTAATTGAAGGGTCAGTACGCCTCTTTCTTCGAGACGACTTCGGACGGTCTTGACAACGGCCGACGCGCTAGACGCTCCTTGCTGATCTTCAAGGGACCAGTCGAGCCATCGCTTTGCGACTTTCGCCGCCTCGCGCGGTGGCTGGCCGTTCGCGGCCGGCACCGGATTCTCACGCCAACGGTCGTCCCCGACTCGATCCGCCACCCATCTTCCGACTTGCTGAACCCGGCGGGCTTTCCGAATGCCCTCTAGCTCAACGCGGGTGGGCTCCCGCATGCCTCCTGGCGGATGCCTGAAGGCGGCGGGCACGGCTTCACGCGCTGGGGGACGCGGGAGGAAGAAGAAGGCTTCCGGACGCTTGAGGTAGGAGACCAGCCGGCGAAACTGCGTTTTGGTCGGCTGAGCGTCCCCTGAAAGCCAGGCCGAGACCTGCTGCGGCTCGACCTTTGAGCAATGAGCGACATCTTCAACCTCAACCCCCGATTGAGTCATGGCCCACTCCAAGACGGAGGGAGTTATTGGTACTGGCGTGGCCCTGGGCATCGCACAAGCCTATGCGGGTATCCGGCGGGTACCGGATGGTGGACAGGAAGATGTATGTCGACTCGGCGCGGGCAAGTCTTTGACCGATGCGCCAGTGATGCGCCAGTGCGGCACCGAAACCACCGGAATCAACCGGAGGTAACCGGATTCGATTCCGCATCAGCAAGCGGAACCTCGCTCGCTACCGGCCTACTCGCAGTCCTCTCCTCCCTGTAGTAACCCCAGAAGCGCCCCGCCTCCCCGGCGGGGCGTTTTCTGTTGTCTTGGGTACATGGCAGTCTTATGGTCAATATGCACCCAGCGGATTGTCGGTAGGGGCACTGTCTGCGGACCGATTGAAAACAACTGGAGGAGACACATGGAGACCAGTAGCACTGCCGGCAGCGACCGGCGAAGGATCGAGGAACGTCAGCCGACCGGTTGGACGGTGTTCGCAGGAACTTTGATGTTGATCGTCGGCTCGCTGGACGCCCTATACGGGCTAGCCGCGATCCTCAACAACGAAGTGGTGATCGTCGGTGGTCAGGGCGTGATCATCGCCGACGTCACGACCTGGGGCTGGATCCACCTGATCCTCGGCTCGCTCGTCGCCGCCACCGGCCTCGGCCTCTTCGCTGCGGCCTCGGCTGCCCGCTGGGCCGCGGTCTTCTTCGTCTCGGTGAACGCCGTGGCGCAGATCGTCTGGTTCCCCGCCGCACCGCTGTGGGCGTTCCTGATGATCATCCTCGACGTGACGATCCTGTACCAGCTGACTGCGCGCTGGGAGGAATAGGAGCGGCCGTTGCCTGAGCCTCTGCGGCCGCGGTGAGATCGGCGGAGATCTTCACCGCGGCCGAGAGGAGCGGCGCTGCCAGGACGAGACCGACCGTCCCGAACAGGCAACCGCCCGCGATCGTCACGATCAGGACGGCCAGGGGGTGCAGCTGCAGCGCCGCGCCGTAGGCGATCGGCTGGACGAGCTGCTGGAGCACGCCATTCGCCAGCAGCACGATCACGGCCAAGGCCACGGCCGTCTCGACGCCCGATCCGCCGAGAGCGATGAGGACAGCAAAGGCGCCGGCCGTCCAGGCGCCGAGGTAGGGGACGTAGCCGCCGAGGAAGGTGACGACCGCGATCGTCCCGGCCAGCGGGACGTCGAGCAGAAGCGCGCCCGCCCCAACGATCAGCGCGCTCCAGACGGCGACGATGGTGACCCCGAGGAAGTACCCGCGCATGCTCCCGGCGATCCGCCCCAGCATCGAGTGGGCGGCCGGGGCCGGCATCCCGAGGTGGCGCTCGACGAAGGCGCCGATCGTCGGCGCGTCCTTGAGCAGGAAGAAGAGGCTGAGGGCGGTGAAGGAGAGGAAGACGGCGAGCGAGGCGAGCCGGTCGATGCCGCCCAGCAGCCCCTGCGTCAGCGCCTGGAAGCCGCCGCTGATCGAGGCGCTCGCCTCGGAGTTGGCGTCGGCGGCGGTGGGTGCCTTTACGCCGAGGTCGCGGGCCCACGACTCGAGCTGCTTCGCGCCTTCCTGGAGGCGGGAGGAGAGGCCGTCGGCCTGGCTCGCGACGCCGGTGAGGACGATCAGGCCGACGCCGAAGGCGATCGCGACGATCGCCAGCAGGACGAGGGCGGCGCCAACCCCGCGCGGCAGGCCGTGGCGCCGGAGCCAGCCGACCAGGGGCGAGGCGACCGAGGCGATGATCGCGGCGGTGATCACCGGCATCACGATCGTCTGGGTCAGCGAGAGCAGCCAGATCAGCCCGACCAGGGCGGCGCCGATCCCGACGAGAAGCCAGGCCGAGAAGCCGAGATCGCGCAGCCACGGCGGCGAGGTGAAGATCCCGCTCAGGGCACCGGGCTCGATCTCGATCGCTTCGTCCTCGGCTGACCTCTTCCATACTCGACGCATGAGTGATTCAGACTCTCTCACCTACGTCGGCCACGGAACCGTGTTGATCGACATCGACGGCACCCGGCTTCTCACCGACCCGTTCCTGCGGAACCGGCTCGGGCCGCTGGTGCGCCACGGCGCCGCCCCCGCAGCCGCGACGACGGATGCCCTTGACGCGGTGCTGATCTCCCACCTGCACCGCGACCATGCGGACCTCGGTTCGCTGCGCCGGCTCGGGCGCGAGGTGCCGCTGCTGGCACCGCCGGGCTCGCGAGAGTTCTTCGGGCGCCGTGGCTTCCGCTCGGTTACCGAGCTGGCGCCAGGTGAGGCCACCTCGGCCGGGCAGCTGACGGTGACCGCAGTCGAGGCTCTCCACGAGGCGGGCCGGCGGCGGTTCGCCAAGGAGGCGCAGGCGATCGGCTTCCTCGTCCGCGGCCGGCGCAGCGTGTACTTCGCCGGCGACACCGACTTCTTCGACGGGATGCGCGACCTTGGTCCCGACCTCGACCTGGCCCTGCTGCCGGTCTGGGGCTGGGGGCCGAACCTGGGAGCCGGACACCTCGATCCCGCCGCCGCGGCCCGCGCGGCGGCGGCGATCTCGCCGCGGCTGGCGGTGCCGATCCACTGGGGAACGCTCTACCCCATCGGCCTCGAGCATTTCAAGGGCGATCGACTGCACCGCCCAGGGCGAGAGTTCGCCGACCGCCTGCACGAGCTCGCGCCTCACGTCGAGACCCGCGTCCTCTCGCCGGGGGAATCGACCTCGCTCGCATAGGCCGTCTGTCCCAGCTCGGCCAGCCAGCCGCGGAAGATCCGGTGCACCCGCTCGGCGCCGACGACCTCCTCCGCCGGCCACTCCAGCTCGGTCGGGTGCAGCACGAAGGGGAAGCTCTGCGGTCCGCCCATGCCGCCGTGCGATCCGACCAGCTCCTCGAAGGCGGCGACCTCGCCGAACTCGGGCCAGTAGGTGCTGTTGAGCATCAGGTCGGCGCAGTGAGGAAAGCCGTCGGTCCGCCGCAGGTGCTCGGCGGCGTTGGGGCCGAACGGTGCCAGCGGATCCTCCCCCTCCACCCGGCCCCGATCGAGGAAGTGAGTGCCCCCGGCCCCGATCGCCAGTGCGCCGTCGCGTTCGGAGCGGACGAGGATGAAACCGATGCCGGGATGGTCGCGCAGGGTCGGGACCAGCTGCGGATAGAGGGCGTCGATCCGCTCCAGGCTCACCCGTCCCGGCTCGCGCGGGAAGCTGACCAGCCCGAGGCAGCCCGAGGCCATCACCGAGAGCTCTGGGCGCTCGCCGTCGTGCGTCTCCTCGACCTCGCGGCGGGCGGCGGGGTCGAGGGCGACGACGCCGTCGGCGCGGCGGTCGCGGGTGGCCGCCCTGACGGCCCCGGCGGCGACGGTGTCGTCCCGGGCCACCTCGGTCAGGCCGGCGCTGAGGTAGGAGAGGGCGTCGTCGTCACCCGCTTCGGACGCGACGACGCTGTCGGGATCGCAGGCGCCCCGCACCAGCTCCTCGAGCGTCTGGTCGTAGCGGTCGCGGAAGGTTTCGCCCTGGGACTGGCCGTGGTCGGAGAGGACGATCAGCCGGTAGGGACGAGGCGCCTCCTCGCAGGCGCGGGCGATCCGCACGATCTGGCGGTCGAGGTCGCGCAGCACGGCGAGCGCGTCGTGGCGCTCGATTCCGGAGTGGTGGGCGACCTCGTCGTAGGCGAGGAAGGTCGTGTAGATGACCGGGCGCCCCGCGAGGAGGTCGCCGATCACGGTCGCGACCTGGAGGTCGCGCTGGACCACCGTGCCCCAGGCGCGGGCGAGGACGTAGGAGCGGCTGCGGTGGATGCGCGGCCGCACGTCGTCGCGGACCTGACTGCGCGCCGCTCGCCGCTCGCGGCCGATGTCGGCGAGCGAGAGGGCAAGCGTCCGCGCCGCCGCGTAGGGCCGGGCGAAGTAGGCGGCGTAGTCCCTGCCGATCGGGCGGCGCCGCCGCAGGGCCGTGCTCATCGTCAGCATCGAGTGCGGAGCGTCGCCGGAGAGGATGTTGGCGCGGCTGGCGCCGTCGGCGTGCAGGAGCCCGCGCCCGTCCGAGTGCCGCCGCTCGATCTCTTCGGCGTCGCGCGGGTGGTTGGTGACGATCGCCGCCCCCCGCTCCTTCTCCCACCAGCGGAAGGCCGGCATGTCCTCGTTGGAGCCATGCAGGAGCCCTGCCTGGCAGGCCCCGGTCTGGGAGGACCAATCGGTTTCCCAGCAGCGCAGCCGGTGCGAGCCGCCGCGCACCCAGGAGGCCAGGTGGGGAGCGCTGCCGTCTTGCAGCGCTCGCAGCAGGACATCGTGGGCGAGGCCGTCGATCTCGAGGAAGAGCACCCCGGGCACGTCGGTCTCGGTCACCTCCCCGAGGCGGCGGGCCTGGCGACGGACGACGTTGCGGTACCAGGCCTCGTCTTCGTCAATCGCCAGCAACGAGTAGACAGCCGAGGTGACCGCGGCGACGACAAGCGTGATTACGATCCCGTCGAGCACTCTGGCGACTTCGGCGCCCGGCAGGAGGTCGATCGCGACGGTGACGAGCACCCCGTTGAGGACGAGTGCCGCGATGCCGAGGGTCAGCACCGTCAGGGGCAAGGCAAGCCGGGCCAGCAGCGGCCAGACGAAAGCGTTGAGGAGGCCGATCAGGGCAGCGGCACCGAGGGCGGTGGCGGGGCCGTCGAGGACGAAGCCCTCCAGCACCTCGGAGAGCAGGAGGAGGAGGACGGCGTCGAAGAGGAGGACGAGGGCGCCTCGCCGGACCGCTGCCGCGCTCACGACTCCTTCACCCTCTGAAAGTCCCGTTCGTTCTGGTCGGCATAGGCCTCGGCGAAGCGGGCGATCGCCTCCTCGAAGACTTCGCCCTTGCCGAGGTAGGAGGCGATGGCGACGCGATCGCCCGAGCGGGCGTGGGCGCGGGCCAGGGCTTCGCCGCAGAGGGAGGCGTAGATCGCGAGGCCGCGCGGGACCATGCGCTCTACTTCCACCGAGCCCTTGCCGTCCCAGAGCTGGCGGACGTAGAAGCAGCGGTGCTCGTCGTCCAAGCCTTTGGTCGCGACCCAGCCGAGGAAGACGTCGCTTGCGGCCTGCATCAGCCGCTGCCCCTCCACGACCCGGCGGCCGTGGTTGCGGTAGGGGCTCGGGCCGGCGAAGGGCTCCAGCACCGACACCTGCGCTTCCTTGGCCTGCAGGAAGAGTGGGTCGCCTGAGTCCTTGCCCAGCAGCAACACGATCCAGGCGCGGGTGCCCACACTCCCCACGCCGACCACCTTGCGCGCGGCATGGACGTAGCGGTAGGAGCCGGCGAGGTGGCGCCGGTCGTGGGTCAGCGACTCCTGGTAGGCGGCAAGCACGAGGCGCAACTGGGCCTCGGCCTCCGTTGAGTCGGCCAGCTCCTCCACCGGGGTGATCAAGGGAGGGTCGCTGATGATGCGGGTCTCGCCGTTTACATCGTGCGTCAGCTTCCTCAGCGCCTTGAGGCTGTCCTTGCCGCGGGCTTTCTCGAGGTTCCGCTCGAGGCGGCGGAAGCGACGCTCGTCCACCTCTGAGCGCAGGACCTCCAGAACCGGTTCGACGTCGAGCCGGGAGTACCAGACGTCGATGTTCCGCATCTCCGCGAAGCGTCTCATCGCCCCCCGGTAGGCGCCGACCGCCTGCCGCACCGCCTTCGCCCGCTCCTTCGTCGAGAAGCCGCGGTCCCTGCCGGCGATCGCGACGCTGGCGGCGAGCCGCTTCACGTCCCACTCGAACGGCCCCCGGCAGGTCTCGTCGAAGTCGTTGCAGTCGAATACGAGGCGCCGATCGGGAGCCGAGAAGACCCCGAAGTTCGAGAGGTGTGCATCGCCGCAGAGCTGGGCCTCCAGCCCGGTCGTGGGCGTCGTCGCCAAGTCTGCCGCCATCACCGCTGCCCCGCCGCGGAAGAAGGCGAACGGCGAAGCGAGCATGCGCTCGTAACGGATCGGCACCAGCTCGGGAACACGGTTCTCGTCCTGGCGCGAGAGGATCTGTAGAGGATCGCGGGCGGCCGGCTCCCATGCGGCATGGCCCGAGCGCGGCACGAGCTTGCGCGCGGCCTTGCCGTCGGCGGCGGGAGAAGCGAAGTCGACGCTGGTCACGCCGCCAGTCTCCCCCTGCCCCACGCTTGACGCAAGCGGTAATGCCGAAGTGGCTACCTTGCGCCGATGCATCCGGTCTTTGACGGGCACAACGATGCGCTGACTAGCGAGGACCACGCGGACCTGTCAACCGGGCGCAACGGCGGCCACCTCGACCTGCCGAGGATGCGAGACGGCGGGATGCGGGGCGGCATCTTCGCCGTCTTCACCCCCTCGCCCGAAGAAGACGGCGGGCGGACCACGTTCAGGGGTGCCCAGCGGGAACCCTCGGCCAAGCCGGTGTCACAAGAGGAAGCCGCGGCGCATGCAACCGTCGCCGCGGGGCGCCTGCTGCGGCTCGAGCAGGAAGGGCAGGTGCGGGTGGCGCGGACGATCGCCGATCTTGATGCCGCCTACGACGATCCCTCCTCTCTCCCCGTAGCCGTTCTTCACCTCGAGGGCGCCGAGGCGATCGACCCCGAGCTCGAAGCGCTCGACCAGTGGTACGCCGCCGGGCTGAGGTCGCTTGGTCCGGTCTGGAGCCGGACGAACGCCTTCGCCCACGGAGTCCCCTTCGCATTCCCATCGAGCCCTGACATCGGCCCCGGGCTCACCGACGCTGGCAAGGCCCTGGTCAGCCGCTGCGCTGAGCTCGGCATCCTCGTCGACCTCAGCCACATGAACGAGGCCGGCTTCTGGGACGCAGCGCGGCTGGAAGCGGGACCGCTGGTCGCGAGCCACTCTGGCGCCCACGCCCTCTGCGCCGCCTCTCGCAACCTCACCGACGCCCAGCTCGATGCGATCGCCGACAGCGGCGGCCTCGTCGGCATCGTCTTCGCAACCGCCTTCCTGCGCCCTGACTTCGGCGACACGCCGGACACGCCGCTGGCGCTGATCGTCGAACACGCTCGCTACGTCGCCGACCGAGTCGGCCCCCAGCACGTCGCCCTCGGCTCCGACTTCGACGGAGCCACGATCCCGGCCGAGCTCGGCGATGCAGCCGGGCTGCCGAAGCTGGTCGAAGCCCTACGGGGCGCCAGCTTCGCCGAGGATGACCTGGAGGCCATCTGCTGGCGAAACTGGCGCCGAGTCCTTGACGCCTGGCTCTAGTGCCTGGCGAAGGGGTCGACGTAGAGGTCGTCAACCAAGTAGGTGCTCTTCGGATCCTTCGCAGTGAAGATGATCCTTGCGACTCGTTCGGCTTCACCGTCGGTCTCGAGCTTGAGCGGCGGCGTCGGCAGCCATTCGTTCTTGTCGGAATGGACGTCCGCGTTCCGGGCCTTGGTCACTTTGACAGTGTTTTCGTAGACCACGGTGACGCGGAGTTTCCCGCCTTTGTCGCCGACGTTCCGGATCATGAAGCGGAAGTCGGGCGTGGTGGGATCGACGCAAACCGGGGGACTAACTGCCGAGGAGCCGAAGGGCAGGCTCACGGCCGTTTCCTCCTGAACCCCTTCATGGGTACGTGCGTCAGGGTCGGCTACGAGCTGGGCACCACCTTCGAGCGTCCAACCGTTGCCCCCTTCCGCGAGACCCCCATCGGGCGCCAGCTGGTACCAGCCTTTGTCCTTCCAGGGAGAGAAGACCTGCTCGGCTTCGGGATAGGAGCAGGCCGCTTGGGCGCTTGCCGAGTAGGCGGCGAAGCTGTACGTGGCCATCACGGCCGCCATCAAGAAGAGCGTCAGGCGGCGCTTGGGAAATGCAATTGACATCAGAAACCTCCGTAGGCATGCGAAAAGGACTCGGTTTTCACCAAGCTGGCGGCTGAGCCGTCTCCCCTGCGGAGACCTCTGGCTTTGCGTCCCTGCCTCGCGACAGGTTTGCCCTTTTTCAGCTGACTACAGGGCGCCTATCGACCCTGAAGAGGCCGGCTTGAGCGAGTTCGAACGATTGGCTACCGAGTTTTGCTTCAGGAGGCGGGGTGCAGCGGCACCTTCATCAGCAGCTCGGTGCCCTGTCCGCGGCCGGTCCGCAACTGCAGGAAATCGGCAAGGGAGCCCATCAAGATGAAGCCCAGGCGGAGGCTGCTCGGGCGAGCGCCGGTCGGGGGCCGGATCCCGGTCCCGCTGTCCCGCACCGTCACCATCAGCTCGCCGTCGGTCTTCTTCATCTCGACCTCCATCGGCCGCTCCTCCGCATCTTCGGGATAGGCGTGGCGAACGATGTTCGAGCAGGCCTCGGAGATGATCGTCTTCAGGTCCTCGACGCCAGGCGAGGCCAGTCCTAGTCCTTCGGCGTAGCTCGCTGCCTCGTCGCGAGCCTGGCGCACGTTCTGCGGCTCGGCGGCCAGCTTCAGGGAAAGGGACGCTGCCTCGGCCTCCATCACATGACCCTTTCGTTGTCGGTAAACAGCTCCTACACCCGGTCTACCCAAAAGTGAGGGGTGGAAACGAGGCTAGAGCCAGCCCGCTCGCTTGAACCGCCAGTAGAGATAGAGGCAGATCACGAGAATCACCGCCAGGACCAGCGGATACCCGAAGGTCCAGCCGAGCTCGGGCATGTGTTTGAAGTTCATCCCGTAGATCCCGGCGAACATGGTCGGGACGGCGGCGATCGCGACCCAGGCCGAGATCTTCCGCATGTCTTCGTTCTGGCGCATCGAGACCTGGGTGAGGTTCGCTTCCAGGGCGCTGTCGAGCAGCTGACGGAAGGACTCGATCCGGGTGATGACCCGGCGCAGATGGTCTTCGACGTCGCGGAAGTACTCGTGCAGCGACTGCGGGATCGCCGGGAAGTTGCCGCTGCAGAGCTCTTCCAGCGCTTCGCCCAGAGGCGTCGACGCGGCTTGGAACTCCAGCACCTCGCGCTCGAGTTTGTAGATCCGCTCGGTCGGGTTCTGCCCTTCGCCGAAGACCTGCAGCTCGACTTCGCGCACGTCCTCGTCGAAGCCCTGGGCTGCTTCGATGTAGCGATCGACGACATGGTCGACGATCGCGTAAAGAACCGCTCCCGGCCCTTGGCCGAGCAGGTCGGGACGGGCCTCCAGGCGCTCCCGCACCGGCTTGAGATCGCCCTTGCCGTGGCGGACGGTGATGACAAATCCCTCGGCGACGAAGATCGAGAGCTCGCCGACGTCGATCACCTCTTTCGGATCGACGTAGCGGGCCGGTTTGACGACCATGTGGATGGTCTTACCGTAGGCCTCGAGCTTCGGGCGCTGGTGGGCCCGGACCGCATCCTCGACCGCCAGCTCGTGCAGCCCGAACTCATCGGCGACCGCCTTGAATTCCGCCTCGCTCGGCTCGAAGACGCCAACCCAGGCGAAAGTTCCTCCCCCCTCCCTCGCGGCTTCTCCTGCTCGCTTCAGCGAAAGATCGCCCTCCCGCCTATTGCCGTCCACATAGGCCGCGCAGTCGACGATCATCGCTGCAGTATCGCGGGCTCCTCGGCTGCCCTCCTCTTCCCCTGGCCCGGGTGACAACTGTCACGCCTTCCGCCGCGCTTATACGAAAATCGTGGATTGCTCACAGGTCCTTCTTTGGTACAAGCGATTCTTCTATAGGGAGGAGTCTCGTCGCGGTCGCGCTCTGTGATCGCGGCTCAAATCCAGTTGAAAGGACCAGTTATGAGAAGGCTACTTTTGGCCGGGGCGTTGCTGCTTGCAATGCTGATCCCGGCCGCCTCGGCGAACGCTGCCCTGACCGGGGAATACGCCCGGTTCGAAACCTGCCCGACCGCAAATACCGCGGTCGATGGCTGCGTGTACGCGGAAAGCACTTCGGGCACCTTCACGATGGGAGCGAAGGCCGTGCCCATCAAAAACCCGGTGATCCTCAAGGGGGGCCTCGACTCCGATACCGGAAGCATCTTCGGGAATCTGACCTTCGTGGCACCGACCGACGGAGTCACCCTCTCGAAATCCCCGCAGCCGGTCCCCGGCGGCCTGCTCGGCATCCCCGCTCCGACCTGGTGGCCCTCGCTCCTCCGGGAACTGTATGAAGAAACCATCAACAACGGGGCCACCGGCGTGACCGCCACGGTCGAACTGGCCGGTCCGCCCTCGGCGATCAAATTCAGTGCGGAAAACGAGCTGACGGGAACTGGCACCGCCCTCTCGATGCCGGTCAAGGTCAAGCTGGGGAACTCGTTCCTCGGCAGCAACTGCTACATCGGCTCCAACTCGAACCCGATTCGACTCAACTTGACGACGGGGGCCACCTCGCCGCCGCCGCCGAATACCTCGATCTCGGGTAGCCCGGGCGAACTCGGCGTCGTCGAAGAAGGCAAAATCATCTACACGAAAAACAACAAACTGGTTGACAACTCGTTCGCGGCTCCGGGCGCGAACGGCTGCGGCGGGATCCTCTTCTCCTGGGCAGTCGATCCGTTCGTCAACTCGATTGTCGGCGTCCCTGCGGCCGCCGGCACCAACACGGCGATCCTCGAAGGCACTACCTACATCGCCGACGCGAACGCTGTCCGCGCCCAGCGGTAACCCAGGCGCATACGCGTGAAGCAGCTGGAAGGGCGCCCTCAGCGGGCGCCCTTCCTTCGTGCGCCCGGGGCTCCCCCAGGCGCGGTAGGAACTCCCCCGTAGGACGCGCCTCGCGCCCCGACCTAGGCGGCGGGCGCGAGAGATCCGATTCCCCAGCGGATCCACACATATAGAGATGCGCGTCTCTCCTCCC
This sequence comes from Solirubrobacterales bacterium, assembly GCA_035551255.1. Classification (GTDB taxonomy): domain Bacteria; phylum Actinomycetota; class Thermoleophilia; order Solirubrobacterales; family 70-9; genus VAYN01. Next base: position 18,242 of record DASZNP010000015.1, on the reverse strand, counting down.
CTTGGCGATTTCCCCCAGAAGCGCTTGCTTCTTCACCGGAGAGACTGGCGCAGGCTAATCGATTGAGTCAATTGAATCAATCCCTAAAATTGAGGAGGGTTGATTGCGGTGGTCGATTAGCTCAAGTCAAAGCCGGCTGCGCACTGGGAAGAGAGCTCAGCACCCGATCGGCCACTGACTCGCCGGTGAGGCCGACCTCGGCGCGCAGCAGGTCCGGCTTTCCATGGGTCACGTAGGTGTCGGGGAGGCCGATCCGCAGGACCCTCGCGCGCTCCCCCGAGCACTCGGCGAAAGCGTCCTCGAGGTGCTCCAGCACGGCGGAGCCGAAGCCGCCGGGAAGCGCGTTCTCCTCGATCGTCACCAACAGCTCGTGCTCGCGGGCGAGCTTCTCGGCGAGTTGCCCGTCGATCGGCTTGGCGAAGCGGGCGTCAGCCACCGTTGCCTCGAGGCCGTGCTTCTTCAAGATCGCGGCAGCGTCCCGCGCCACGGTGACGCCGTAGCCGTAGCCGAGCAGGGCAACCCGGCTGCCGGTGGCCAGCACCTCGCCCTTGCCGATCGGCAGCAGCTCCGGCTTCGCCGGCAGCTCGGCGCCCTCCGCTGCCCCGCGCGGATAGCGCAGCGCCGCCGGGCCGTCGTGGCCGATCGCGGTGTGGAGCATGTGGACCAGCATCGCCTCGTCGCGCGGCGCCATCACGACCACGTTCGGGATCGGGCGGAAATAGGAGACGTCGAAGGCGCCGTGGTGGGTCGGGCCATCGTCGCCGACAAGGCCGGCGCGGTCCATCGCGAAGGTGACGTCGAGGTCCTGCAGGCAAACGTCGTGGACGATTTGGTCGAAGGCGCGCTGGAGGAAGGTCGAGTAGATCGCGCAGACCGGCTTCGCCCCCTGCAGCGCCAGCCCAGAGGCGAGCAGGACGGCGTTCTGCTCGGCGATGCCGACGTCGTAGTACTGCTCGGGACGCTCGTCGCAGAGCTTCTGCAGGCCGGTACCTCCCGCCATCGCCGCAGTGATCCCGATCACCCGCTCGTCGGCTTCAGCCTCGGCGACGATCGCGTCGGCGAAGACCTTCGTGTACTGCGGCGGCGAGCTGGCCGCGGGCGGCTTCTCCAGCAGCTCGATCCCCTCCGGGGAGTCGGTTTCGGTCACCGGGACCGGCTTGGGCTCCTTTACCGCGGGACGGCCTTCGACGATTGAGTTCGGCTTCGCTGCGTGCCACTCCTCCATCGACTCCAGGCCGCCTTCCTCGGCCGGAGTGAACCCCTTGCCCTTGACGGTGTGGATGTGGACGATCACCGGCCGGTCGGCGGCGAACGCCTCGGTCAGCGCCTCCCGCAGGGCGTGCACGTCGTGGCCGTCGATCACACCCATGTAGGCGAGGTCGAGCTCCTCGAAGAAGAGGCCCGGCGCCCAGTAGGCCTTGATCGCCGACTTGATCTCCGGGCCGAGACGCTCGATCCGTTTGCCCAGTCCCAATGGGAGCTTGGTCAGCCGGCCCTCGACCTCCTCGCGGGCATGCCAAAGGCGCGGGTTAAGGCGGATGCGGTTGAAGTAGCGGGAGAGGGCGCCGACGTTGGGTGAGATCGACATCCCGTTGTCATTGAGGACGATCACGATCGGCGTCTGCATGCCGCCGGCCGCGTGCAGGGCCTCGTAAGCGACGCCGCCGGTGAGGGCGCCGTCGCCGATCACCGCGGCGACTTTGCCATCGGCGCCAATTCCCTTGCGCATCGCCTCCTTCAGACCGACCGCGTAGCCGATCGAGGTCGAGGCATGCCCCGCGCCCATGATGTCGTGCTCGGACTCGGAAGTAGAGCAGAAGGGGGCAAGGCCGTCGTACTGGCGGATCGTCGGCAGCCGGTCGCGGCGGCCGGTGAGGATCTTGTGCGGATAGGCCTGGTGGCCGACGTCCCAGAGGACCTTGTCGCGGGGCGAGTCGAGCAGGCTGTGGAGGGCGACGGCGAGCTCGCAGGTGCCGAGGTTGGCGCCAAAGTGACCGCCGATCTCACCGATCGTGTCGATGATGTAGGTGCGCATCTCCTGCGCCACCTGTTGCAGCTGCGCATCGTCGAGGTCGCGCAGGTCGGTGGGACCGTCGATCTGCGGCAACAGCGGTTCGGCTATCTGGTCTTTGTCGGTTTCGCTGCCCTGGGTGGGGGGCTTTTCGCTCATTCGTTCCTCGTGAAGATGTAGTCGGCGACGCGCCTCAGGTCTTCGGTCTCGCCGGTGGCTTCGGCCAGCGCCTCGGTCGCCTTCGCGTGGCTCTGGGCGGCGAGCTCGCGCGCCCGGTCGAGTCCGAAAAGGCTGACGTAGGTGAGTTTGCCATGTCTCTCGTCGCTTCCATGTGGCTTGCCGAGCTGCTCGTCTGACTCGGTCACGTCGAGGATGTCGTCAACGATCTGGAACAGCACGCCCAGCTCCTCGGCGAAACGGCGATAGGGCATTGTCTCAGGTTCGGCCGCTCCCTCGAGCAAGAGGACGACGTTGACGCTGGCGGCGATCAGACGGCCCGTCTTCAGGGCGTGCAGGGCCCGCAATCCCTCGGCGTCGGCGGTGGCTTCGACCACGTCGACGTACTGGCCGCCGACCATCCCGTCGACACCCGTCGCTGCGGCCAGCTCGCGCAGCGCCGTCAGCACCCGGGACGGGTCTCCGGGCTGCTCGCAGAAGAGTCGCATCGCCTCGGCGAAGAGGCCATCGCCGGCGAGAATCGCGACGTCCTCGCCGAACTTGACATGCGAGGTCGGCAGGCCGCGGCGCAGCTCGTCGTCGTCCATCGCCGGCAGGTCGTCGTGAATCAGCGAGTAGGTGTGGATCAGCTCGATCGCGCAGGCGACCGGGAGGAAGTCGCGGGCCTCGGCTCCGCAGGCGCGGGCAGTGGCAAGGGCGAGGACAGGCCGCACCCGCTTGCCGCCGGCGAGCAGCGAGTAGCGCATCGCCTCCTCCAGACCAGCGGTCGGGGGAGCCGCGGAGAACTTCAGATCCTCGAGCGCGCTATCGACCAGCGCGCGCAGGTCTTCGGGATAGCTCACTCGGCAGACGCCTGCTGGCGCGCCTCGCGATTCGCCTCCTCGACCGCCTCAGCGGAGAGGTCGGCGGCCTCGGAGGCGAGCTGGGCGGCCTGCTCATCGCCGACTTCCCCGCTCTCCAGCTCAGCGGTGATCTGGCGCAGACGCTCGCTGATTTCGCGCAGGCGGACGTTCATGCCGCTGCTCCACGCTCGCGCACGACCGCGCCGAGGATGCCGTTGACGAACTTCGGTGCCTCGGCGCCGCAGTACTCCTTCGCCAACTCGACCGCCTCGTTGATCGCCACCTCGGCGGGCGTGTCGGTGAATTCCATCTCATAGAGGGCAACCCGCATCACGTTCATGTCCAGCGGCGCGATCCGATCCACGGTCCATCCCTTCGCATGGGCGGCGATGATGTCATCGAGCTCTTCCCGGTGCTCGTCGACGCCCTCGGCCAGCTCCCGCGTCAACGGCCGCGCCTCCCCCAGCAGCTCCTCGAGCGGGCGTCCGGTGACGTCCACTTGATAGTTGGCGAAGACGGCGTCCCGCCGCTGGTCAGACCTGCGCATGAGCCCATTCTGTCAGCGCCGGCAGCGCGACCGATTTTCGCCACAGCGGGGTGTGTCAAGACTCCGATGCGCTTGCTCAGGCGCGGGAGACGTACTCGCCGCTGCGGGTGTCGACCCGGACCGAGTCGCCCTCTTCAATGAAGAGCGGCACCTGGACGACCACGCCGGACTCCAGCGTCGCTGGCTTGTTGCCGCCGCCGGAGGCGGTGTCGCCCTTGAGGCCGGGATCGGTCTGGGTGACCTTCATCTCGATCGCGCTCGGAACCTGGACGTCGCTCGGCTGCTCGTCGACGAAAAGGATGTCGACGTCGGCGTTCGGCAGCACCCACTTCATTGAGTCCCCCAGCGACTCCATCGGAATTTCGGTCTGTTCGTAGGTCTGCGAGTCCATGAAGACCGCCGACTCGCCCGAGTCGTAGAGGTACTGCATCTTCTTCGATTCGGTTCGGACCGGGCGGAACTTCTCCCCCGCCCTGAAGGTTTTGTCGATCACCGAGCCGTCCTCGATCCGCCGCAGCTTCGTCCGCACGAAGGCGCCGCCCTTGCCCGGCTTGACGTGCTGAAACTCGATGATCTTCCAGATCTTTCCGTCGATCTCGATATGGGTGCCGTTCTTGAATTGGTTCGTCGAAATGGTCACGGCGGCGAATCCTAAAGATCGAGTTCAGCCTGCGGTGGCGAGGCGGCGGACGGCGTCCTCGGGGTTGGGGAAGACCTCGCCGCGGACGAAGCGGCCGTCTTCGAGGTCCCAGATCCAAGCGACAGGGACGTCGCGGATGCCGAGCGGGCGGCTGCGGGCGTAGACGCGGCCGCGGACCAGGAGCGAGCCGCCGCGGCGCTCGGCCACCTTCGGCGTGATCAGCAACTCGTCCCAGACGCGTTCGACGTCGTTTAAGTACTCCCGTAGGCCCTCGGGTCCGACGTAGGGCGCCGTGCGGCCGGTCTGCTCGGCGGTTCCGGTCGGGTAGAAGCCCATTTCCTCGCTGCAGAGCTCGACGATCTCCTCGTGGTCGCGGCGGTTGAAGGCAGCGTAGAGCCGCTCGATCAGCTCTCGTTCCTCGTCGGGGGCGGGCTCGACGTCGGCGGAAGCTGGGGCGACCACCAGGATCGCCGCATCGTCCTCTAGGTCGCCGCCGGTGAACTCGTGGAGCGCCCCCTCGATCCGCGCCGCCGCCTGCGCTGGGTCGGTCGATCCGGCTAGGCGGGCGTGCAGGCGCTCCTCGCCGAACCGGCCCCCGCTGCCGAGAGCCTCGGTCACTCCGTCGGTGACGACGACGAGCTGTTGACCCGGCTCGATCGCGGTTGACTGCACGCTCCAAGCCTCCTCGGCGAACGCGCCAAGCACTGGCGCCGGCTCGCTCACTTCGATCACCGAGTCGCCGTCGACCAGCAGCGGCGGCAGGTGCCCCGCCAAGGCGAGCTGCACGGGCTCGTCCGGATCGTCGGAGAGGGCCATCGCGGCGACGCTGCAGAGGGCGGTTCCGCGCCGCGCCAGCAGCTCCCGATTGAGCGTCGTCAGGGCCACTACGGGGTCGCCGGTAAGAGCCGCTGCCGTCCGCAGGGTGTAGCGAGCGTGGGCGGTCACCGCCGCCGCTTGGGCGCCGCGACCGGTGACGTCGCCGATCACCACCATCCAGCCGTCGGCGATCCGGAAGGCATCGTAGAAGTCGCCGCCGATCTCGTTCTCGGCCCCGGCCGGGCGGTAAGTCGCGGCCACCGACCAGTTCGGAATGTGCGGCAGCGGCGGCGGCAACAGGCCCCGCTGCAGGGTCTCGGCGATCTCCGCCCGTTCGGCCACGCTGCGCTCGAGCTCGGAGAAGAGGCCGGCGTTGTCCAGCGCCAGCGCCACTCGCCCGGCGAGGACGCTGGCGAAATGGACGTCGGAGGAGCTGAGATGGCGGCCCGAGTGGCTCCTCATCCCGATCGTCAGCATCCCCGTCGGCTTGCCGCGGGCCCGCAGCTCGACCGTCACCCCGGCGCGGATCTGCAGGCCGAGGAGGAACTCCAGGTCCTCCTCGTCGTCGGCAACCTCGCGCAGAGCCTCTTCGTCAACGTATTCGAAGAAACGCGGCTCCACCTGTTCGCGGCTGGCGGTGCTTGCCATCTGCCTCTGCAGCACCGGGGTGCGGGCGGCCAGCTTCGCCTGGCTCGCCTCAGCATCTGGGCCACAGACACGGGCCACGGCCCTGCGCATTCGCCCCTCCTCGATCAAGTCGATCGTGCAGAAGTCGCCGACCTCGGGGACGAGGATCTCGGCAATCTTCGCCAGGGTCTCCTCCAGCGAGCCGCCGACGTCGACGACTTTGGCGATTTCGTCGAGGACCTTGAAACGCCGGTTGACCCGCCGCACCTGGACGAAGGCCAGAGCGCCCACCACCGCTGCCACCACCACCGCGACGACAGCGATAGCGGCGAAGGAGATCATTCTTCGCCGGTGCTGGTGGTGAGGCTCGAGGCCGCACCGCCGGAGAGGACGCGTCGGGTCAGCGACGGGAAGAGGATGCGGGCGTGGGCAGCAAGCGCGTAGGGGCGCGGCACGTAGCGCTCGGGCTTGCGGCCCGGCCCGCACTCGAAGATCGCCTCGGCAACCTTCGGCGGCTTCGAGACGATCCACCTGGTCAGGGCTTTCTCGCGCAGCTCGGTCGCCGGGAAGCCCTCCGTCTGGATATAGCCCGGCAGCACCAGACCGACGTGGACGCCGTGCGGCAGCTCCTCCGCGTAAAGCGAGTCAGACCAGCCGATCAGGGCGAACTTGCTGGCGCTGTAGGCGCCGGTGCGGGCACGGGAGACGCGGCCGGCGGTGCTGGCGACGTTGACGATCGCGCTCGGCGTTGAGGCGCGGAGCAGTGGCAGCAGCGCCTCGGTGAGGCGGACGGCGGCGTCGAAGTTGAGCTCCATGTGGCGACGGACGTTGGCGTAGCCGCCCTCGGCGAACTCGCCCCGCCAGGCGGCGCCGGCATTGTTGACGAGCAGGTCTAGCTCGCCGCGGTGCTTTGCCTCGAGGTGCTGGCGGATGCGCTGCGGCGCGTCCTCGTCGGTCAGGTCAACTGCGACGTAGGTGGCCCGGCAGGGCAGCGAATCGGCCAGCTCGCGTAGCCGCTGCTCGCGGCGCGCCACCAGCACCAGCTCTGCCCCCGGCTCGCGCGCGAGCCGGATCGCGGTTGCCTCTCCGATCCCCGTTGAAGCCCCGGTTACAAGTGCGACAGACACATTCGCAACAGTATTCGAGAATGGAGGCCTCAACCGAAAGACGTCACCGGATCAGCGGCATCCGCCGCGAAGGCGAGCGAGTGACGCCCCTGGAGCTCTTCTTCGACCTCGTCTTCGTCCTCGCGATCACCCAGTGCACGGCCCTCATGTCGCACGACCAGACCTGGTCGGGGCTGGCTCAGGGGCTGCTGATTCTCGGCGTCCTCTGGTGGGCCTGGGTCGGCTACGCCTGGCTGACCAGCGTCATCGATCCCGAGGCGCTGGCGATCCGCGGCGTCATCTTCGTCGCGATGGCGGCCCTCTTGATCGTCGCGATCTGCGTCCAGGAGGCCTTCGACAACCTCGCCCTCACCTTTGCCCTCGGGATCGGCGTCTTCCGCGCCGCCCACATCGCCCTCTTCATGCTCGCTGGCGCCGATGCCGAGGACGATGACCTGCGGCGCTCGGTGATCGGCCTCGCGGTCAGCACCGCGATCGCGGTCGGCATCCTCGCGCTGGCCTCCCTCTTCAATGGTCTTGCCCAGGGAGCGCTGTGGGCGCTGGCGATCTTCCTCGACATGGCCGGGCCCTACTTCTTCGGCTCGGAGGGCTGGAAGCTCGTCCCCGGCCACTTCGCCGAGCGCCATGGCCTGATCGTGCTCATTGCACTTGGAGAGAGCATCGTCGCGATCGGTGTCGGCGCCTCGGGAACCCTCGACTTCGGGATCGGGACGGCAGCGGTGCTCGGCGTCTTCCTCGCCGCCGCGCTCTGGTGGACCTACTTCGACGTCGTCGCCCTGATCTCGGCCCGGCGCCTGGGCGAAGCCGAGGTCGGCCGGACACAGAACGAGCTCGCCCGCGACTCCTACTCCTACATCCACCTGCTCCTCGTCGCCGGCATTGTCCTCATGGCCTTCGGGATGAAGGTGACGATCGGCCACCACGCCGAGCACCTCGACGACGTGCCGGCGTTCGCGCTGCTCGGCGGCCTCGCGATCTACCTGCTGGGACTGGTCGCCTTCCGCTACCGCCACGTCCACACCCTCAACCGCCATCGCCTCGGCCTGGCGATCGTCCTGCTCCTGTTGGTCCCGGTCGCCACTGCGGTACCGGCCCTGCTTTCATTGGCGGCCGCCGTCGTACTGATCTGGGCGATGATTGCCTACGAGCATCGCGGCTACGGCCCGAACCGTGATCAGCTCCGTCGTGAAGCCAGCAACGCGTAATTAGAGACACCCCCACAGCCCAGCCGACGTACATCCGCCTGCATAGGCATACTGCGCCAACCTTTTGACTACTCCCGATCTCCTCGACAAGCTCCTTCGCACCGGCGCCCCCTCCGGCTACGAGGCGCCCGCCGCCGAGGTCTGGCGCGAGGCCGCGTCCTTCGCCGAGCTCAGCGTCGACGGGATCGGCTCCAGCATCGCCCGCGTCGGCGAGGCCTCGCCGCTAGTGGCGGTGGTCGGCCACATCGACGAGATCGGCCTCGTCGTCACCCACATCGACGAGAAGGGCTTCCTCTGGTTTGCGCCGATCGGCGGCTGGGATCCGCAGATCCTGGTTGGTCAGCGGGTCGAGGTCCGGGGCAAAGACGGGCTCGTCCCCGGCGTCGCCGGCCGCAAGCCGATCCACCTGCTCGAGCCCGACCAGCGCAAAAAGGTCGTCGAGCTGAAGGGCATGCACATCGACATCGGCGCCGCCGACCGCGAGGAGGCAGAGACCTTGGTCAGGGTCGGCGACCCGGTCGTGATCCGGACTGAACCGATGCCGGTCGCCGGCGACCGCCTCGTCTCCCGCTCGATGGACAACCGGCTCGGCGCCTACGTCGCCCTGGAGAGCCTGCGCCGCTGCGCCGAGGGCAAAGGGCCGGGCGGCTCGATGGCCGCTGTCGCCGCGGTCCAGGAGGAGATCGGCCTCTTCGGCGCCCGTACCGCCTCTTTCCAGCTGCGTCCCGACATCGCGATTGCCGTCGACGTCACCCATGCCACCGACGCGCCCGGCGTCGACGAGAAGGAGATCGGCAGCCACCCCTTCGGCTCCGGCCCGGCGATCGGCCGCGGCTCCACCCTCTCGCCGAAGGTCTTCGAGCTGCTGGTCGAGACCGCCGAGGCGGAGGGCATCGAGTACTCGGTCAGCGCCAGCGGCCGCGGCACCAGCACCGACGCCGACGTCTTGCAGATCTCCCGCGCCGGCATCCCCACCGGCGTCGTTTCGATCCCACTGCGCTACATGCACTCGCCGGTCGAGATGGTCGACCTGCGCGACGTCGAGGCGACGGTGCAGCTACTGGCGGCTTTCGGAGCGCGCGTGAGCGCCGACGTCGACCTCACGCGGTAACTAGAGCCGGCTCCCAGTCGTCAACGAAGATCCTGTCGCGGCCACTTGCCTTGGCGGCGTAGAGCGAGGCATCGGCACGGGCGAGCATGTCGTCGGTGTCGAGCCGCTCGGGCTCGGCGACGGCGACGCCGATGCTGACGGAGACCGGCACCCCGACGGGGCGACGATCACGGACGTCGACCCGCAACCGCTCAGCGATCTCGCAGGCGTCCTCATGGCCCGCTCCCGGGAGGATCACCAGGATCTCCTCGCCGCCCACGCGGTAAATCGAGTCACCAGCCCGCAGGGTCGCCCGCATCGTGTACGCAACGTCCTGGAGAACGGCGTCGCCGGCGGCGTGGCCGTACTTGTCGTTGACCTGCTTGAAGTGGTCGAGGTCGCAGAGGAGGAAGGCGTGGGAGTTCCCCTCTGCGGGATCGCACGGCTGCCCGTCGAGCTCCGAGAGGCGCTGCTCGAGTGCGTTGCGGTTGAAGAGACCGGTGAGGGGATCGAGCGTCGAGCGGTGACGGTGGGCCTTGTCCGACTCGACCAGGGCACCGGAGAGGATCACGGTGCTGAGAATCAGCGCGGCGACGGCGATCACCTCTTGGCGCTGCTCCCAGGCGGCGTTGGGATCCGGGATCACCGCCGCAGCAAGGAACATCGTCAGCACGTAGACGGTGCCGATCACCATCCCCCGCGGCTCGAAGCGGAAGCCGAGCGTTACCGCCGGCAAGGCGAACCAGAAGAGGACGGGGCTGGTGGCCCCACCAGTGACGAGGACCGAGCCCAGGAGCAACGCCGGCAGCGCGGCCCACGCCGCGGCAACCCAGAGCGCAGGGCGCGAGCTGGTGCGCATGAAGCGATCGGCGACCGCGAAGCCGGCAAGGCCGACGGCGAGCATCGGCACCCACCAGTAACCAATCTCGTTGCCTCCCCCCACGGCGAGCGCCAGCGCCAAGATGCCGAAGCAGGCGAGCCGGTAACGCCGCAGCCGCTCCTCCATGTCGAGCAGGCGCTCCCGGCGCGCTTCCTCGTGAATGGAGACGAGCGTCTGGGCGTTAGAGCTCATGTGCCGCACTATCGGACGCGGCAGTACTCCCCTTGAGCTTTACTCGATGACCTGCAGATCTTTAGGCAAACTGCTGAGGTTTTCCAGCCCGTCCTCGGTGACCACGACCAGGTCCTCAATCCGCACTCCGAGCTTGCCTGGGAGGTAGATCCCCGGCTCGACAGTGACCACTTCGCCCGGGGCGAGAACGTCGTCGGAGCGCAGCGAGAGACGCGGCGCCTCGTGCAACTCGAGGCCAACGCCGTGGCCGAGCCCGTGGCCGAAGCGGTCACCGTGGCCGGCAGCGTCGATCACCTTGCGCGCCACCTGATCAACGTCTTCGCCTTTCACCCCGGCGTTGATTGCGTCCAAGGAAGCCTGCTGCGCCTCGCGCACGACTTCGTAGACCTCGATCGCCGCCTCACCCGGGTCGCCGGTGGCGAAGGTGCGGGTGCCGTCGGAGCAGTAGCCGTCGATCGCCGCCCCCATGTCGAAGACGACGAGCTCGCCGCGGCCGATCGTCCGCTCGCCGGGCTCGGCGTGCGGCAGGGCGCCGTTGGGGCCAGCGGCGACGATCGCCGGGAACGACGGGTCGCCGCCGAGCTCGCGGATTTTCGCTTCGAAGGCGCGTGCGACCTCGCGCTCCGTCTTGCCAGCCAGGCCCTGTTCGGTGCTCCAGCGCAGGGCCTCGTCAGCCAGCTTCGCGGCCTCCTCGATCAGCGTCAGCTCGCCCTCGTCCTTGACCCGGCGCAGCTCCTCGATCCGGCCGCCGGCAGGGACCATCTCCACCCCGTCGGCGAGTTTCTCCTTCAGTTTCTCCAGCAGTCGCACCGAGATGTGGTCGTCCTCGAACCCGACCCGGCCTTGCAGATGCTCGGCGATCCCGCCCAGCCAGTCGTTGGCGATCGTGTGGATCTCCCAGCCCTCGACCTCGGCTTCGGCGCGCTCGGTGTAGCGGAAGTCGGTGAAGAAGAGGCGGATGCCGGGGCCGCAGACGCAGGCGCCGTTGGTGCCGGTGAATCCGGTCAGGTAGCGGATGTTGAGCAGGTTCAGGGTCAGCATCCGGTCGAGCTCGCGCTCGGCCAGCTGCTGCTCGAGGCGGTCGCCGCGGCCGCGCATCAGGAGGAGACCCCGAGCTCGCGTGCCAGCAGCTCGAGTGCCTCGCGGTAGCCGTCGGGCCCCTTGCCGGCGATCTTGGCGGTGACGAGGCCGTCGAAGACCGAGAGCTTGCGCCAGTCGTCGCGCGCCTCGACGTCGGAGAGGTGTACCTCGACCGCGGGCAGCCGCGTCAGCTCCAGCGCGTCGGCGATCGCCCGGCTGTAGTGGGTCCAGGCGCCGGCGTTGACGATTACCGAATCGGCGAGGTCGGCGGAGCGGTGCAGGTATTCGCAGAACTCGCCCTCGGAGTTGGTCTGGAAGAAGATCGGTTCCAGGCCCAGCTCATGCGCCCAGTCGGAGATCTTCGCCTCCAGCTGCGAGAGCGAGATACCGCCGTAGATGCTGGCGTCGCGGCGCTCCAGCACGTCGAAGTTGACCCCGTGCAGGACGGCGACCCGGTTGCTCACGGTTGACATCAGTAGAGCTCCTCCACAGCTGCCCTGACCTTAGCCGGGTCGACCAACTGGCCGGTCCGGGGCTGGCCCGCCTCGGAGAGGAGGACGAAGCCGACGCCAGCGGCCGTGCGCTTCTTGTCGCGCTGGAGGGCGCCGAGGATGTCCTCGATCGGGACCGCGGGATCGAGGCGCACCGGCAGGCCGAAGCGGTTGAGGATCGCTTCGCAGTCATCACGCAACTGCGGGGCGTCAGATAGACGTAAGGCCGCCAGCAGCCCGATCGAGATCGCCTCGCCGTGGCGGTAGCGGCTGTAGTTGCTCGCCGCCTCGATCGCGTGGCCGACGGTGTGGCCGAGGTTGAGGACGTTGCGAAGGCCGGCATCCCGCTCGTCGGCAGCGACGACCGCGCACTTGTAGCGAGCGCAGGCGAAGACGACGTCGGCGAGGGCGTCGGGGTCGAGCTGCTCAATCGCCCGCACTCGCTCCCAGAGCGGGCCGCCAGCGAGCAGGCCGGTCTTCAGCGCCTCGACGAAACCCGCGGCCAACTCCGGACCGGGCAGCGTCCCCAGGGTCGCGGTATCGGCGAGGACGCCGGCCGGGAGCTGATAGGCGCCGGCGTAGTTCTTGCCCTCGGGGATGTCGACTCCGGTCTTGCCGCCGTAGGCGGAATCGACCTGGGCGACCAGGGTGGTCGGGACGTGAACGACCGGCACCCCGCGCTGGTAGAGGTGGGCGCAGAAGCCGGCGAGATCGCCGACGACGCCGCCGCCGAGGGCGACGACGTGGTCTTCGCGGCTCATTCCCTGCTGGGCCAGGGCGCGCAAGACCTCCTCGGCCCAGCCCAGCGTCTTCGCCCCCTCCCCCGGTTCGACCTCGACCGCGCCGGCGACGGGTCCGATGCGCTCGGCGAAGAGCGGCGCGACATCGCGGTCGGTGACGCAGAAGCGGCGGCTCTCCAGAGGCCACCAACCGGCGTCGAGGATCCCGGGACCGACGAGGATCGGATAGTCGCCTGAGGCGCTCGCCGCCCAGAGCAGCTTCGTGCCGTCCGGCATCTGCGCCAGCGCCTGAATCGCCGGTAGCGCCCGCTTCACCACTTCCGGGTCCCGCGTTGGTACCACGGCATCGGCAAGCTCTTCATAGAGCGGCAGGCGCTCAGCCAGCAGGCGCTCGACGTCACCGAGGCTCGTGGCCAGTGGTCGCTCGGTGCCCTCGATCCGGCGCCAGGCCTCCGGGGCGTCGATCTCCAGCCAGACGACGATGTGCCGCGCGAGCGCCTGGCGGATGCGCTCGGAGAGGACGCTGCCGCCGCCGAGGGCGATCGCGCCCCCGTCCGCCTGCTCCAGCAGGGAGCCGACCACCTGGGCCTCGCGGGCGCGGAAGGCCTCCTCCCCGTCCTCTTCGAACGCCTGGCGGATTGGCTTTCCGAGCTCAGCAGCCATCAGCTCGTCGATCTCGACCGTCTCCAGCCCCGCCTCGCGGGCGGCGGCGAGCGCGGTCGACTTCCCCGCCCCCATGAAGCCGATGAAGACGATCGCCGGCTTCACCGGCCTAGGCCCTAAAGTCGATGCGCTGCTTGTAGGCCTCGATCGCCGCGACTACGTCGTCGATGTGGTCGCCGCCGAACTTCTCGCGGTAGGCGCGGGCCAGGGTCAGGGCCACCATTGCCTCCCCGACGACTCCGGCAGCGGGGACCACTGAGGAATCGGTCCGCTCGCGCAGTGCCTGCGCCGGCTGCTTGGTCTCGGTGTCGACCGAGCGCAGCGGCTTGGTCAGGGTCGAGATGGGCTTCACCGCCGCCCGCACCGAGAGCGGCTGACCGTTCGTCATCCCGCCCTCGAGGCCGCCAGCGTGGTTGGTTTCGCGGAAGTAGCCGTCCTTCTCGGACCAGAAGATCTCGTCGTGGGCCTCCGAGCCGGGGCGGCCGGCGACGTCCCAGGCTTCGCCGATCGAGACACCCTTGATCGACTGGATCGAGGCGACGGCGCCGGCGAGGCGGCCGTCGAGCCGGTCTTCCCAGGAGATATGGGAGCCGATCCCGGGGACAAGGCCGAAGACGAGCACCTCGAAGACGCCGCCGAGGCTCTCATTCGCCTTGCGCAGGCGGTTGATCTCCTCGACCATCGCTTGGCTTGCCTCGGGGTCGAGGCAGCGGACGGGGTCGTCATCGACGTTCGCGAAATCCTCCGGCCTGAGGTCGTTGCGTTCGACTGCTTTGACCGAGGCGATCTGGAGGACGTGGCTGTGGATCTCGACCCCGAGCTTGGCGAGGAAGGCGCGGGCGATCGTGCCGGCGGCGACGCGGGCGGCGGTCTCGCGGGCGCTGGCGCGCTCGAGGATGTTGCGGATGTCGGTGTGGCCGTATTTCTGAGCGCCGACGAGGTCGGCGTGGCCGGGGCGCGGCAGGTGCACCTCGTCGGGCGAGAAGCCCTCGACCGGCCAGGGGTTCATCCGCTCCTCCCAGTTGGTGTAGTCGCGGTTGGCGACCAGCAGCGCGATCGGGCTGCCGAGCGTGCGGCCGTGGCGGACGCCGGCACGGACCTCGACCGTGTCGGTCTCGATCTTCATCCGCCCGCCGCGGCCGTGGCCAAGCTGCCGCCGCGCCATATCGCGATCAAGCGCCTCGCGGTCGAGCTCGAGCCCGGCCGGCATGCCCTCAACGATCGCCACGAGCCCAGGCCCGTGCGACTCCCCCGCGGTGGTGAAACGGAACGTCGTCATCGCGAGGAAGGCTATCGGCGGAACGATTGGTGAGTTAGCCCGGCTATAGGACGGTTAACTCAATCGCGCGCGGCTTTTCTCATCACCTTGAGGTCTGGCTCGCAACCCGTCCAGATTTCCAGCGAGCGGGCACCCTGCTGGACGAGGATCTCGAGCCCGTCAACCGTTGCCGCGCCCGCCGCCTCCGCGGCCTCCAGCAGCGGGCTGCGGCGCTCGCCGTAGACCATGTCGACGACCGTCTGGCTCTCGGCGAAGAGGTCGGGCTCCAGCGGCAGGTGCTCGAAGGGGTCCTCGCCCTTGAGGCCGGCGGCGCTGGTGTTGACGATCAACTCGTAGGCGTCCTGCTGCGGGTCGGTGATCGCCGCCCCGCCCAGCTCGGCACAGAGCGCCGCCGCTTTCTCCGGCGTCCGGTTCCAGACCTCGACCTCAGCGCCTTCCCAGAGCAGCGCCCAGATCGCCGCTCGCGCCGCGCCGCCGGCGCCCAGAACCAGCACGTGCTGCCCGCGCGGTAAGTCCGGCAGCGAGGCGAGTAGGCCGTCGGCGTCAGTGTTGTGCGCCTCGATTTCCTTGCCTGTGAAGACGAGCGTGTTGGCAGCGCCGATCTGTTGTGAGGCTTCGCTTGCCTCATCCGCCAGCGCCAGCGCCGCCTCCTTGTGCGGGACGGTGACGTTGACGCCCGCGTAGCCGACCGAGGCCAGCTCCCGCACCGTCATCTCGAAAGCGTCCGGCGCCGCGTCGATCGCTCGGTAGCTCCACTCCTCCAGCTCCAGCGCCCCCAGCGCGGCGTTCTGCATCGCCGGCGAGCGCGAGTGCGCAACCGGGTGGCCGATCACCGCCAGCTTCGGCATGTCTCATTCACTGGTGGCTTCCCCACAGCTGTCCGGCGAGTTGCCGCCGGCCGCTTCCCGCGCCGAGTTGTACTTGTTCACCGCGGCTTCGAATTCGGCTTCGGTCTTGGCGAAGGTGAGCTTGCCGCAGGCGCCGGGCGTGGTCACGTAGAAGAGGTAGCCGGTCTTCGCCGGGTGCGCCGCCGCTTCGATCGCCGTCAGGCCGGGGCTGTCGATCGGCCCCGGCGGCAGGCCGGCGTTGGTGCGGCTGTTGTAAGGCGAGTCGATCGCCAGTTCCGATTCGGTCAACGGCTCGGTGTAGTTGCCGGTGGCGAAGCGGATCGTCGCGTCGATCCCCAGCGGCATCCCTTCGTGCAGGCGGTTGTAGATCACCGAGGCGACATCGTCGTACTGGCTCGTCACCCCCGCCTCGCGCTCGACCATCGAGGCGATGATCAGCACGTCGTAGGTGGTCAGGTTTCTCGACTTCGCGTACTTCATGTCCACGCCCTTGATCCGCTTCTTGAAGTCCTGCAGCTGTATCTGGACCAGGTCGGTGACGGGAGCGTTCGGCTTCAGTTCGAAGGTGTCGGGGAAGAGGAAGCCCTCGAGGTCCTTGGCTCCCTTGCCGCCGTACTGGGCCGGGTTCAGGTACTTCGACTTCACCGTCGCCTTCGTGTAGCTGCCAGGGACGCCGTCTTCTTCGACCAGCTGCGCCGCCTGCGAGCGGGTATAGCCCTCGGGGATCGTGACCGTGATCGCGCGCTTGACCGGCGCGGTCGAGAGCGCGTCGAGAGCGGCGGCGTAGCTCATCCCGTGGGCGAGGGTGAAGTGGCCGGAGTAGAGGTTGCCGCTCTTGCCTTCGAGGCGGGTGCGGATCTGGAAGAAGGTAGAGTCGTCGATCACGCCCTTTTCGTCCAGCAGGTCGCCGATTTCGCTGACACTGGCCCCCTTCCGGATCGTCACCGCGACCCGGCCGCTGCCGGTGCTGTGGAAGGGCTGGAAGAGCTCGAAGAGGAACCAGGCGACGAAGAGCAGCGCGACTACGGCGAAGACGCGGAACGGATGGCGCGCGATCGCCCCAAGCGAACCGCCGCGGCGCCCGCCGTTCCCGTCGCCGACGCGGCGGCCGTTGCGCGCAGCACCGGCCATCGCCGGGTCGCCCTCGTCGTGGTAGTCGGTCAGCACAGGGGTCGCAGCGGGCGCAGGGGTCGGTTCGGGCTCCGGCTCGTCATCCCAGAACTCCTCTTCAGGGGTTCTCGGCGCCGGTGGCGGCTCTTCCTTTGGCGGCGGAGGCGGCGGTTCTGCTTTCGGGGGCGGCGCGGATGCAGCCTGCTTTTCGGCTCGCTGTCGCTCCTTCTCTTCGCGCCGGCGCCTTTTCTCCTCCCGTTCGCGCCGCCGCTGCTCGCGTTCGCGGGCGGCGGGGTCGTCGGGATCGGCGAATGGGTCGCCGCTGAGCCAGTCGTCGCTCACGCTCGGCTCTCCAGGTAGGACTCGAGCAGGTGCGCGGCGGCGAGCGAGTCGCGGGCGGCGCTGGCCCCGCCGCGGCGACTGGCGTCGGCCATGCGGCTGGTCAGCCGCTCGTCGTAAGTCTCGATTGGAACCGAGAGCATCGCTTCCAGTTCCCCGGCAAAGGTGCGGGCAAGCCCGGCCTGGCTTCCCTCTTCCCCGCTCAGAAGCAGCGGCAGGCCGACCACAACGCACTCGACCCCGTGCTCGTCCACCAGCTCGGCGACCGCCCGTGCCTCCGGCGGCTCAATCACCGGCAGCGGCGTCGCCAGGGTGCCGCTCGGATCAGACAGGGCGCAGCCGATGCGGACCGTCCCGTGGTCGAGGGCAAGCACTCGCACCCTCAGCCGAGCTCCCGCTCGACGGCCGCTCGTGCGGCGGCCAGCGCCTCGTCCAGCTTCGAGGGGTCTTTGCCGCCGGCCTGGGCCATGTCATCGCGGCCGCCGCCGCCGCCACCGACGATCGGCGCGATCTCGCGGATGATCGAGCCGGCGGAGACGCCGCGCTCGACCGCGTCCTTGGAGACGAGGGCGACGAGACCGGCTTTGCCCGAGAACTCGCCGCCGAGCACAACGACGGAGGGTTGACCGAGCTTCGACTGCACCCGGTTGGCGAGATCGAGCAACTGCTTCGGGTTCGCCTGCAAGCTCTCTTTGACCGCTGCGGCGACAAGGCGGCCGCCGCCCGGCAGCTCGTCGGCCTGCGCCTCGAGCGCATCTGCTTCGACACCGAGCTGCTCGCGCTGCGCTTTTTCGGCGCCGGCGCCAGCCTCTTTGAGCTGCTCTGCGGCTCGGCGGGCGGCTGCGACCGGGTCCTGGGCATTCCCCAGCACCTCGCCGGCCTCGCGCAGTTGCGCCTCGCGCTCGCGGAAGAAGTCGATTGCGGCTGGACCGGTGATCGCCTCGACCCGGCGCACATTGGCGGCGCTCGAGCCCTCGGAGGTGATTTTGAAGATGCCGACCTCGCCCGTGTTGGCGACGTGGGTGCCGCCGCAGAGCTCGCGGGAGATGGCGTCGACCTCGACCACGCGGACCCACTCGCCGTATTTCTCGCCGAAAAGGGCCATCGCCCCGAGCTTTTCGGCCTCCTCGCGGTTCATGTTCATCCAGCGCACCGGGCGACTCGCCTTGATCCACTCGTTGACGCGGTCCTCGACATCGCGCAGCTCCTCGGCGATGAGGGCCTGGCCGTGGGTGAAGTCGAAGCGCAGCTTGTCGGGACGGACGGCCGAGCCCGCCTGGCGGACATGGGTGCCGAGCCGCTCGCGCAGCGCCGCGTGCAGGAGGTGGGTCGCGGTGTGGTTGCGCATCGTCGCGAAGCGTGCCTCGTGATCGACCTCGGCCTCGACGGCGACGCCGGGTTCGATCCCTCCGTCAGCCTCGACCTCGAGCGCCTGGTCCTCGCCGAGCCGATAGACGTCGACGACCCGCGCCTCGGCACCGTTCCAGCGCAGCACGCCCGAATCGGCCACCTGGCCGCCGCCCTCGGCATAGAACGGG
>DASZNP010000014.1:0-9084 GCA_035551255.1 Solirubrobacterales bacterium | reverse complement strand
TGGATGCCGGCGCCGCCACCGGAGTCGGAACCGGCAATCGAGAGGACGGCAGGGATGCGGTCGGAATTCATAGCCCCAGCCTAAAGAGCGCCACCGCTGGCAGATGACGACAAAGTGCGCATGTAGCTACCCAGATTGGTGCAGGTGAGATACCCGAGCAGCTCGAGGCGAGACAGGGCAGCTGCTGCGGCAGGGCCGGAGAGGCCGGTGGCAGTGGCGACCGCGTCACAGGTGGAGTTTCCGGCTTCGACGGCGGCGAGTGCGGCTTCTACGTCGGGGTCCAGGTTGGGCAGGGTCGGTTGAATCCGCTCGCGGCCTGGTCCGAGGAGAGCGTCGAGGACGTCTTGGGCGTCGCGGATGACGTGGGCGCCTGAGGCGAGAAGGCCGTTGGGCCCGGCGGAGGCGCGGGAGGTGACTGGGCCGGGGACGGCACCGAGGTCGCGGCCGAGGTCGGCGGCTAGGTCGGTGGTGATCAGGGAGCCGGAGCGGGTGGCGGCCTCGACGACCACGGTCATCCCCGCGAGGGCAGCCATGATCCGGTTGCGGGCTGGGAAGGTCCAGCGCCAGGGGGTTGCGCCGGGCGGGAACTCGGAGATCACCAGGCCGCATTCGCAGATACGGCGCCAGAGGGAGCGGTGACTGGCCGGGTAAGCAACGTCGGGGCCACAACCGAGGACGGCGATCGTGCGACCCGCCTCGACCGCGCCGCGGTGGGCACAGGCGTCGATGCCGAAGGCAAGGCCGCTGACCACGACCATCCTAGCCCGCGCCAGCTCGCGGCCAAGCTCGTAGGCGATCTCACGACCGTAGGAAGTGGCGCGGCGAGCGCCGACGATCGTCACCGTTCCGAACGGCTCGAGCCCCTCGAGCAGCCGGGGGTCGCCGCGGCCGATCAGCGCCCAGGGCGCGTCGGGGGCGTCGCGCAACGAGTCCGGGTAGAGCGTGCTGTGGCGGCAGCAGGCCCAGCACTGCGCCAGCAGCAGCTCTTCGAGCAGTCGCTCCTCCGAGAGCGCCTCGACCCGGGCCAGCATCTGCTGGGCCACCTTGGGAGCAGCGACCTCAATCAGGTCCTCGTTCGAGAGCCGCAGCAGTTCCGGCGAGCGCGATCCCACCTCGCCGGTGGCGATCTTCTCGATGTAGGGGCCGAGCGCGGCGAGCAGCCAGGAGCGGCGCAGGCACTCGGGGCAGGCGACTGACTCAGCCATGGTCTCGCCTCCGCATCTGCAGCGCCTGCGCCATCTGCTCCTCCCCAACCGCCTCGGCCCCTTCGAGGTCGGCGATCGTCCGCGCCAGGCGCAGCGCGCGATCGTGAGCGCGACCACTGAGGCGCTGGCGCGAGTAGAGCTCGGCGAGCAGAGCACTCGCCCCGCTGCTGAGGGCGCAGTTCCTTGCCTCCGCCGGCGTCATCTCGGCGTTGCAGCGACCGAGTCCGAGACGGTGTTCCTGGCGCTCCCGTGCCGCGCAGACCCGCTCCCGCACCGCCGCCGATGGCTCTCCCGGGGCGCCGCCGATCTCCGCCGCGCTCGGCTGGCGCACCGCCGCGAGGATGTCGATCCGGTCGGCGAGCGCTCCGCTCAACTTGCCTTGGTAGCGCTGGACCTCATAGGGCGAGCAGGAGCAGTCCGGGTCGATCTCCCCTCTGCCGCAGGGACAGGGGTTGGCGGCGGCGACCAGCATGAACCGGCAGGGAAGACTGCGCTGGCCGCCGGCCCGGGAAATCAGCACCTCGCCCGCCTCCAGCGGCGCCCGCAGCGCCTCCAGGGCGTCCCTCCGGAACTCACAGAGCTCGTCCAAAAACAAACAGCCCCGATGCGCCAGCGTCACCTCGCCTGGCCGCGGCGGCGCCCCACCGCCAACCAGACCCGGAGCGCTGATCGTGTGATGCGGGGCGCGGAACGGACGACCGGCCGGCAATCCAGATCCCAGCCGCCCACAGGCGCTGGCGATCCGCGCCACCTCCAGCGCCTCCCCGACCGCCAGCGGCGGCAGGATCGACGGCAGGCGACTCGCCGCCAGCGACTTACCGGCACCAGGCGGCCCGACCATGAGGACCGAGTGCCCTCCTGCCGCTGCCACCTCGAGCGCGTGCCGCAGGTGCGGCTGGCCGCGCAGATCGGCGAGATCGGGTGCCCCAGGCGGCGGATCGAGCTGGAGCGGGAGCGGCTGCGGGCGCGGCGGGTCCCACTCGCCCGCCACCAACGCCGGTAGTTGCCCCAGTGCTTCCACAGGCACCACCCCGATCCCTTGCGCCAGCGCTGCCTCTGCCCCATTGTCCGCCGGCAGCAGGATCGCCTCCGCCCCGCTCTCCCGCGCCGCCTCGGCCATCGCCAAGGCGCCTTGGACGGCGCGAGTAGAGCCGTCGAGCGCCAGCTCTCCGGCCAGCGCCACCTGCGCCAACCCCTCCCACTCCAGCTGCCCGGAGGCACTCAGCAGCGCTGCCGCGATCGCCAAGTCCATCCCCGGCCCGGCCTTGCGCAGGGATGCGGGGGCCAGGTTGACGACGATCCGCCGCAGCGGGAACTCGAAGCCGCAGTTGACCAGCGCCGCTCGCACCCGCTCCCGCGCCTCCCGCACCGCCGCGTCAGGCAGACCGACGATCGTGAAGTTTCGGCAGGCCGCGATGGACGTCGACCTCGACCCGCACCGGGGCGGGCGGAGATGCCGTCGAGGGTGAAGGTGCGGGCAGTGGCGAGCATGGAGGCGACGCTACGGAGCCAGGTCGCGCATATGGCGCGCACAAACAAAAAATTCCCGCCCGCCTTCCGCGCGGTTGTGTGACTTCCCGAGAAATCGGCTTCAAGGGGGGCGAGTTTCTCCTCCTCGAACCCTTAGAGCGACATGACCGACCCACGCCGCCGCACCGGCCAGATAGCCGAGGACTTCGTCGCCGCCCGCCTGATCGAAAAAGACTGGGAGATCGTCGAACGCAACGCCCGCACCCGCTACGGCGAGCTCGACATCGTCGCCCTCGACGGGCCGGTCCTCGTCTTCCTCGAGGTCAAGGGCGCCCGCGCCGGCTCCCGTTTCGGCCCGGAGAAGCCAATCCTCTCGATCGACTTCGCCAAGCAGCGCCAGGTGCGCCGTCTCGGTACCGCCTGGATGGCCGAACGCCGCGAGTTCCCGCCCTTCGACGACATCCGCTTCGACGCCGTCGGCGTCACCCTCGACCGCGCGGGCCGCGCCGTCGAGGTCGAATACATCCCCGGCGCGTTCTAGCCGCTTCTAGCCCAGCTCGAGCTGGGAATAAGCGACGCTTTGAAACGAGCGGCGGTGCAGCGGCGAGATGCCGATTTCCTCGATCGCCTGACGGTGCTCAGGGGTCGAGTAGCCGACGTGTTCCTCGAAGCCCCAGCCCGGGTGCCGGGGGGCGACGTCACGCATGTAGCGGTCGCGGGTGACCTTGGCGATCACCGAGGCGGCGGCGATCGCGGCGCTGGTCGCGTCGCCCTTGATCACCCGCCGGTGCGGAACGTTGCAGGCATGGAGGCGAAAGCCGTCGACCAGGCAGATCGCCTCCTCCTCTGGTGGCGCCAGCCGCTCCAGCGCCAGCGAGAGCGCTTCGACGTTGGTCACGTGCAGGCCGCGGCGGTCGATCCCGGCCGCGCAGCGGACGACGACGCTGACCCGCGCCGCCGCGCGCAGCACGCACGGGTACATCTCCAGCCGCTTTTCTTCGGTCATCTGCTTGGAGTCGTGCAGGCCGCTGAGGGCGCGCCGGTCGGAGGTCGAGAGGCTCTCGTAATCGAGCAGGACCGCGGCGGCGACCAGCGGCCCGGCAAGGCATCCCCGCCCCGCCTCGTCAGCCCCGGCGACGTAGCGACTTCCCAGCCCGCGATCGAAGGCGAACAGGCGCCGGCTGCGGGCCAGCCGCCGGCGGTGGAACTTCCCCTTCGGGGCTTTAGAGCCCGCCGATTCGGTCTGGGGGCCAGTAGGTGGCAAAGGCCTCACCGATGATCCATTCCTTGGGGACAGGTCCCCAGAAACGGCTGTCGTCACTGGCTCCACGGTTGTCGCCCATCATGAAGTACATGTCGGGTGGAATCGTGATCGCTTTCGGCATATTGCACTGTTCCCCGCTCCCACAGGGGTTGATGTAGGGCTCGTCGGTCTTCTCGACTCCGTTGACGACCGGGTGGCCGTTTTTGACTGCGAGCGTGTCGCCAGGGCCGGCGACGATCCGCTTGATGAAGTTCTGGCTCGACTCGCCTTCGGTCGGCTTCGGGCACGGTTCCCCTTTGTTCGGCGAGCCTCCCGGCACGCCGCATTCGGTGCCGTTGTCGGCGCCGGCGGGCGGGTGGAAGACGACGATGTCGCCCGGCTTGGGGTCCTGGAAGTGGTAGAGGAAGCGGTTGACGAGGACGCGCTGGCCGACGTCGAGCGTCGGCTCCATCGATTCCGAAGGGATCTGGTACGGCTTGACGATCCAGGCCTGGATTGCCAGCGCCAGCCCCAAGGCCAGCGCAACGATGACGGCCAACTCGATGAGCCCGCCGGCTTTGGTTTCGGGCTTCGGGATCAGGCGTTTCAGGCTGCTGAGTCCTCGTCGGAGTCGCCGGCCTCTGCCGGCTCCTCGTCCTCGGCTTGCTCAGGCGCTGAAGTGTCCTCGGTCTCCCCGGCCTCGGGCGCCTCCGCGTCCGCCTCTGCCGCCGTCTCCTGCTCTGCCTCCGCCTCGGGCGCAGCCTCGGTGGCCTCAGCCTCCGGGGCAGCCTCCGTAGTCTCTGCCTCGGGCGCTGCCTCCTCTGCAGTCTCCTCGCTGCCCTCCGGCGCGGCCACGGGCACGACGTCCTCCTGGCTCACGCCCTCGGCATCGACCGCGGTCGATTCGTCCGGGGAGGCGGCCGGCGCGGCGACGACGTCGTCGTCGATGCCCCAGCGCCGCTCGGCGACGCGGGCGGCCTTGCCGATGCGGCCGCGCAGGTAGTAGAGCTTGGCCCGCCGCACATCCCCGCGCGCCGCCACCTCGAGTTTCTCGATCTTCGGCGAGTGCAGGGGGAACGTCCGCTCGACACCGACGCCGAAGGACTGTTTGCGTACGGTGAAGGTCTCGCGCACGCCAGAGCCCTGGCGCCGCAGCACCACGCCCTCGAAGACCTGGATCCGTTTGCGGTTGCCCTCGACGACCTGGAAGTGAACGCGGACACGATCGCCCGGGTCGAAGTTAGGCAGCCCCTGCTTCAGCTGGGCGCGCTCGATGCTGTCGATTACTGAGCTCATAAGGAAGTCTTTGTGACGAGAAAAAACCGCCGGACCCAGTGCGGGAGCCGCGCGGTCGCGGAATGGTAGCCCAAAGCGCCTAAGCGCAGCCTGAAGAGGGGCTCAGCGCTGGTGTTTTTCGTGGTCCGGGTCCTGGTGCTGGTCCCGCTGCTCGTACTCCCGTGCGCGCTCGCGGCTCTGCTCCAGTCGCCACTCCCGCACCTTCTCGTGGTCGCCGGAGAGCAGGACCTCGGGCACGTTCCACCCCCGATAGGCGGGCGGGCGGGTGAAGTGCGGGTACTCCGGCATCCCCTCCAGCGCGTGGCTGAAGGACTCCTCTACCGCGGAGTCCTCATGACCGAGCGCCCCGGGCAGCTTGCGCATCAGCACGTCGGCGACGACCATCGCCGGAAGCTCGCCGCCGGCGAGCACGTAGCGGCCGATCGAGAGCTCGTCGTCGGCGAGGTGCTGGTGGACGCGGTCGTCGAAGCCCTCGTAGCGGCCGCAGAGCAGGGCGACGTGCGGCTCGGCGACCAGTTCGTCGGCGATCGGGTCGTCGAGCACGGGGCCGGTCGGCGAGAGCAGGACGATCCGCGGCCGCGGCCCTTCGCCGTAGGCGGCCTGCAGGGCGGCATCGACGACATCGACCCGCAGCACCATCCCGGCGCCGCCGCCGTAGGGCGAGTCATCGACCTGTCCCGCGTTCAGCGGCGTCGAGTCGCGGTAGTTGAAGAAGTTGAGCTCGTTGCCTTCGCGCAGGGCGTTCTGGACCGAGCGCTGCGTCCGGAACCACTCGAAGGCCTTCGGGAAGAGGGTGAAGACGTCGAGGCGCAAGGCGCGCTCGCCGCTAATCGAGGATGTCGACGATGACCCGGCGGTCGATCCGGACCGCGGCGGCCTTGGCGATCGTGCGGATCGCGTTGGCGATCCGGCCGCCTTTGCCGATCACGCGACCGAGGTCGCCCTCGGCGACG
Organism: Solirubrobacterales bacterium; assembly: GCA_035551255.1. GTDB lineage: Bacteria > Actinomycetota > Thermoleophilia > Solirubrobacterales > 70-9 > VAYN01. Next base: position 2,917 of record DASZNP010000014.1, on the reverse strand, counting down.
CTGATCTCGTAGATGAGGTCGCCGTCCTCTTCAAGCTCCTCGACCACGACCGCCTCCGGGTCCTCGACGAGGGCCTTGACGAGGAACTCGAGCAGCTCCGTCATCGCGCGCAGTCCCGGCTAGCTGCCGGAGGCTTTGATGCCCTTGGTGCGCAGCAGCGTCGCCACAGTCTCGGAAGGCTGGGCGCCGTGCTCGAGCCAGTGGCGGGCGCGCTCCTCGTCGATGTTGATCGTCGAGGGCTCGGTCTGCGGGTTGTACTGGCCGATCGTCTCGATCGTGCGCCCATCACGCGGGGAGCGTTTGTCGGCGACGACGATGCGCCAGATCGGGTTCTTCTTCGAACCCACGCGTCTAAGTCTGATTCGGACTGCCATAGCGGCGCGGAAGGTTACAGCAATAGGCGCTCCCGGACGCGAAGCGGAGGAAGCGCCGTGTGATTCTCAGCGTCTTCTCATCTTGGGTCGCGGTGCGCGCTGTCCGCCGGTTGCCAACTTGGACATCTCCTGCGGCGTCGGCATCCGCCCGTTGGCCATCGCTTTCATCATCACTTTCATCTGGTCGAACTGCTTGACCAGGTTGTTCACCTGCGTGACTTTGGTCCCCGAGCCGGCGGCGATCCGTTTGCGCCGGGAGCCGTTGATGATCCCCGGGTTGGCCCGCTCCCGCGGCGTCATCGAGAGGATGATCGCCTCGACCCGGTCGAGCTCGCGCTCGTCGACGTCGGCGTTCTTCAGCTGCTTCATCGCCCCCATCCCGGGCAGCATCCCGATGATCCCGCTCAGCGGGCCCATTTTGCGGACCTGCTTCATCTGCTTGAGGAAGTCCTCCAGCGTGAACTGGTCGCGCCGCATCTTCTCCTGCAGCGCCTCGGCTTCCTCTTCGTCGACCTGCTGCTCGGCTTTCTCGATCAGGCTCAAGACGTCGCCCATGCCGAGGATGCGCTGGGCCATGCGGTCGGGGTGGAACTTGTCGAAGTCCTCGATTTTCTCGCCGGTCGAGGCGAAGAGGATCGGCTTGCCGGTGACCGCTTTGACCGAGAGCGCGGCGCCGCCGCGGGCGTCGCCGTCGAGCTTGGTCATCACCACGCCGTCGAACTCGGCGACCTCGGCGAAGGATTCGGCGACGCCGACGGCGTCCTGACCGGTCATCGCGTCGACGACGAGGAGGACGTCGTGCGGGCGGGTGTTCTTGCGGATCTTGGCCAACTCGGCCATCAGGTCCTGGTCGATGTGGAGGCGGCCGGCGGTGTCGATCACCAGCACGTCGCGGCGCTCGGAGCGGGCTTCGTCGAGCGCCCAGGTGGCGATGTCAACCGGGTCGGCGTCGGTGCCGCGCTCGTAGACGTGCGCCCCGGCGCGTCCGCCCATCGTCACCAGCTGCTCGACCGCGGCCGGGCGGTAGACGTCGCAGGCGGCGAGGGCGACGTCTTTGCCCTGCTTCTTGAAGTACTGGGCGAGCTTGGCGCAGGCGGTCGTCTTGCCAGAACCCTGCAGGCCCGCCATCAGGATCACGGTCGGGCCGCTGGAGGCCATCGCCAGCTCCGAGCCGGTGCCCCCCATCAGCGAGGCGAGCTCCTCGTTGACGATTTTCACCACCTGTTGGCCCGGATCGAGGCTCGACATCACGTCCTCGCCGAGGCAGCGTTCTTTCAGCGTCTTCGTGAAGGCTTTGACGACTTTGAAGTTGACGTCGGCCTCGAGCAGGGCGAGCCGGATCTCCCGCATCGCCGAATCGACGTCGGACTCGCTCAGTTTTCCGCGCGAGCGGACCTCGGAGAGGGTCGATTGGAGCCGTTCGGAGAGCTGGTCGAACATGTCCGAGCAGGTTACGGGACTAGAGAAGCCCTACTCGGCCAGCAGCGCTTTTGCGTAGTCATCGGGGTCGAACGGGCGCAGGTCCTCGAGCGTCTCGCCGACGCCGATCAGCTTCACCGGGATCCCGAGGTCGGAGGCGATCGCCAGGGCGATGCCGCCGCGAGCGGTGCCGTCGAGCTTGGTGAGGACAACGCCATCGACGTCAACTGCCTCGGAAAAGACCTTGGCCTGGCGCAGGCCGTTCTGGCCGGTGGTGGCGTCGATCGAGATCAGGGTCTCGTGCGGGGCGTCGGGCATCTGCTTCTGAATCACCCGGCGGACCTTCGCCAGCTCATCCATCAAGTTGTTCTGGGTGTGGAGACGGCCGGCGGTATCGACGATGACGACGTCGGCGCCGCGGGTGCGGGCGGCGTTGATCGCGTCGTAGGCGACGGCGCCGGGGTCGGAGCCCTCGTCGCCACGGATCAGCTCGGCGCCGGCGCGGTCGGCCCAGGTTTCCAGCTGCTCGGCGGCGGCGGCGCGGTAGGTGTCGGCGGCGGCCATGATCACGTCGAGGCCCATCTCTTTGCTCAGGTGCCAGGCGATCTTGCCGATCGTCGTCGTCTTGCCGGTGCCGTTGACGCCAATCATCATCAGGACCGCCGGCTCACCGGTGAGGTCGATCGGCGCCCGCCCGGTCGAGGCGACCTCGGCGAGGATCTCGATCAGCCGGTCGCGGACCGCGATCCCGTCCATTGGCACCGCCCCGGACTCGACTTCCTGCTCCAACCGCTCGACCACCGCGGCCGTCGTCGGCGCCCCCACGTCGGCGAGGATCAGCGCCTCCTCCAGCTGCTCCCAGGTCTCGTCGTCGATCTTGTCGAAGAGAGAGGCAGAGATCTCCTCCTGCAGCGCCTGCCGGCTTTTCGAGAGGCTCTCGCGCAGGCGCTTGAAGACCCCACGCCGCTGCTCCGGCGCTTCCTCCTCAACTGCAACAGCCCCCCCAGGCTGCCGCGCCCCCAGATCGACTATCTCCTGCCAGCTCGTAGCCACGGCGAAGAACGGTAGCGACCGGCTAGCGGGGGCGGGTGCCCCTCTCCAGACACTCAACCACGAGCCATTGG
>DASZNP010000013.1:0-13933 GCA_035551255.1 Solirubrobacterales bacterium | reverse complement strand
TAATCGGGATGGTGATCCCGCCGCTCGGCTTGCTCGCGGTGATCCTTTACCGCGTCGACAAGGACGAACCAGAACGCCAGTGCCCCAACTGCCACAAGCCGCTCAAGCTCTACGTCCAAGTCTGCCCCCGCTGCGGCACCGATCTCTACTTGCCGGACCCGGCAGCGGTCCGCCACCCAGGCGTGCGCGGCTAGTCGGGCGGCGGGTAGTCGTTGGCGGTATAGGCGAGGTGCCGGCCGTCCGGCGACCACAGCAGGCTGCGGACTTCCTGGTTCGGGACTTCGCCGATCACCTGGTCGGCGCTGCCGTCCGGGCGGACGCGATGGATCTCGCCGTCATACGTCGAGTAGGTGAGTCAGCGCCCGTCGGGGGACCAAACCGGGCCGTCAAAGATTTCCCGGCGGACGACCGTCCGCAGCTTGCCGCCGCCGGCAGGGACGAGGTAGAGGTGCTGCCGGCGATCGCCCTTCGAGGTGACCGCGCCGAGGGCGACGAAACGGCCGTCTGGGGACCAGGCGAAGGTGTGGGCTGCGACGAGTCCCGGCACGAGCGGCTTCGCGCCCGAGCCGTCTACTCCCACCGTCCAGACGTTGATGTTTTGGCGGCGGCCCCAGCGCAGGAAGGTGATGCGCTTGCCGTCGGGGGAGACCTGCGGTTCGGTGATGTCTTCTTCGCCGACCGGGCGCGGGATGTAGGCGATCCGCCGCGGTGCTGCCCCAAACGCGTCGACTACGAAGAGCGAGGGCTTCGGTCCCACTGGCCCTTTTTCGAAGTCGTAGGCGTAAGCGCCGGTTGCGTAGGCGAGCGGCCAGCTCCCGTCCGCCCAGTCGACGCTGAGGGCTTTGACGCCAAGGGTCGTGTGGCGGAACCCGGAGCCGTCGACCCGCGTCTCGGTCAGCCAGGAAGCGTTCCCGTTGGTCGGTTTCGGCAGCGAGGTTGCATAGCGGATCGTCTTCCCGTCCGCCGACCAATCGAGGCGGCCGGGTCGTTCCGGAAAGCCCTGGTAGGCAGGCGCGTGCAGGTTGCGGACCTTGCCGCTCTCGACATTGCGGAGCCTCAGCCCGACCCGCGCCGGGACCGCGATCCACTTCCCGTCTGGCGACCAGCCCGCGGCGTACCCGACCCGGTCGGAGAGCTGGACCCCGATCACTCCGTGACGGAAGGTGGCGGCGCCACTGCAGGCGCTGAGCGGGAAGCAGAGAGCGAGCGCGAGGATCGCGCCGAAGGATCTGAGCCAGGTCTTCATCGCTGCTATCGCAGCCAGGTTCGCACGATCGCGTTGGCGAAGCCGGCGCCGTAGCGGAAGGCGGCGGGCTTCTTCGAGTGGCCGTGGAGGCGCTGTTCGACCGTAATCGGGACCTCTTTGGCGGGGATGTTGCGCTTGATCGCCTCGATCATGAACTCGGAGGTGTGGAACTGCTCCTGGCGCAGGACCAGCTGGGGGAGGACGGTGGTGCGGACGGCGCGGTAGCCGTTGGAGCAGTCGGTGACGTGAGTGCGGGTGATGAAGGAGACGAGGCGGTTGAAGAAGACGATCCCGAGCTCGCGGGCGAAGTGGTTGCGGTCGGCGTGGCCGAGGACGCGGGAGCCGTGGGCCATATCCACCTCGCCGTCGAGGATCGGTTTAACCAGGCGCTCCATCTCGTCGGGGCGGTGCTGGCCGTCGGCGTCGAGGGTGACGACGATCTCGGCCCCCGATTCGACCATCAGCCGGTAGCCGGTCCGCAGCGCCGCGCCGCCACCGCGGTTGGTGACGTGGCGGGCGACGAGGGCGCCGTGCGCGGCGGCGACGTCGCCGGTGCCGTCGCGCGAGCCGTCGTCGACGACGAGCACCTCGGTGCGGATGCCGCAGACCGCGGGCGGGATCTGGTCGAGGACGGTGGCGATGTTGTCGGCCTCGTTATAGGCCGGGATCAGGATCGCGATCTTGCCCTTGAAGCGGTCGGGCAGGCCGGCTTGCCGGAACTCGTCCCAGGCGAGGCCCTCGAGCGCTGCCGCCAGCTGGCGCTGGTTGCGGGCGGTCTGGGAGAGCGCCCGCAGGATGAGGATGAAGAGGATGAAGATCGCGAAGACGGCGAGACCGAGGATGCGGCCGCCGTTGCCCTTCTCGAACGAGAAGGCGGAGAGCAGGCCGTTGACGATTTCGGTGCCGGCGACGACCAGCAGGCCGAGCCCGGCGAGGACCAGGATCAAAACGTCGGCATTGCGCAGCGTCCGCCGCCGCGCAACGGCGAAGGCGACCATGCCAAGCGCGATCAGCACGCCGACGGCGCGCAGCGCCGTCAGTTCGGCGGGGAAGATGCCTGCGGTTGGGGTGACCATTGGCGACCGGAGGATATGGCTGCCAGGGCCGAAGAGAAGGCTAGGCCGGCCAGCGGAAAGACGAGCGTCATCAGCACCTCGTTGCGGCGCGGGGCAGCGAGGGAGACGGCGCCGACCAGGGTGACGAGGACGATCGGGGTCGCCAGCACCACCAGTTCCCACCAGCGCCGCCAGATGCCGAGCAGGACGAAGCCGATGATTCCGAGCAGCACGAGGAGGATTTGGACGACCCGGCCCGCGGTGGTGTTCATCGTTTCGCCGACCCCGCTGCTCCACATCCGCCCGACCTTGCGAGCGGTCATCGCCAGGTAGCCGCCGGGGTCTTCCCCGAAGTACTTGGAGAGGTTTTCCTTGCCGAGCTTGCCGAGGGCTTGGTCGCGGCTGAGCTCGGGATGTTCCTTCTGGACTTCGGCGGCGACCCGGTTGAAGAGCGGGGTGGGGTTGACGTTGTTCAAGGCTTCTGAGTTCGGTGCGAGGTCGCGGTGCTGGTAGCGCTGGACCAGGATCGCCTTCACCCGCTGGTATTCGCCGTCGGCGGGGAGGTAAGTCCCGGTGTAGAGCGCCTTGCCCCCGCCGGTGGAGATCGGGACGACGCGTTCGAGGGCGACGTAGTTGCGAATCGTCCAGGGGAGGATCGGGAGCGCGATCGCGACCAGGAGGACGGCGGCGGCTGCGAGGCCGCCGGTCCAGTTGTGCCTTCCAGCGTTGCCGGTGCGCTGCCAGGCGATCCGGATGAAGGCGAGGACGACGAAGGCGGCGGCGGCGAGCAGGTACTCGGGGCGGAACATGGCGGTCAGGCCGAAGAGGAAGCCGGGGGCAAGCCATGCCCACGGTGATCTCTTCTCGCTTGCCCAGAGGAAGGCGAGGATTGCCGCTGGCAGGGTCAGCATCGCCGGCGGCTCGCTCATCAGCTCGCCGGTGGTGTGCAGGAACGGCGGGTAGATCGCGACGGCGGAGGCGGCGAAGAGTCCGGCCCAACGGCCGAGGGCACGCCCGCCCAGGCGCCAGCCGAGCGCGAAGACGACGAGGATCGTTGCCACTCCCAAGAGCGCCTCGACGATCCGCGCCGTCCCTTCCCGTGCGCCGCCGGTCGCGTAGAAGGCGGCGGCATAGAGGAATGGCGCGCCAGGGGACCAGTCGCTCGAGTCGTGGAATTCCGGCCCCCCGAAGCTGCCTTCCGCGTAGAGGGCCTTCGAGATCGCGTAGTAGGCGTGCGAGTCGTCCGCCGGGTTCGAGACCGGGTTGACGACCACATAGGCGCGCACGACGAGACCAAGGACAGCGATCAGCGCGAGCGCGGTAAGAGTCCGCTTGCCGTAGCGCTGGGGGAGCGAGCGGAACCAGTCGGCGACGGTGGTCAAGGCCGGCTCAGGCTAGTCCAGAGCCAGGCGCAGGAGGCGCTGGCGAGGGAAGCGAGCAGCGGCACCATCACCAGGACGCGGCGGGGCGAGGCGACCAACAGCGCGCTGATCAAGGTGATGGCGAGAAAGATCGTGGCGAGGAGGAGCGCCTCCCAGCGCCGCTGCCAGGCGAGGATCGCCAGGCCAAGGAGGCCGAAGAGGACTAGCGCCCACTGCAGGACGATCCACGGGAACCCCCGCATGACGTCCCGGGCAGGGTGGAACCAGATGCGTCCCACCTTGGTGGCGACGAAGCCCGCGTATTCGCCGGTGTGGTCGGAGACGTCGTCCCAGAGCTGTTCCTTTCCCATCCTCGAGAGCGCCTTGTCGGTTTCCATTTCGGGATAGCGGGCGTGCGCCAGACGGGCGAGGATCTGCTCGAGGCGGAAGCGTTGCGCGGCGTCGGGGGCGAACAGCTGTGGGTTTTCGCGTACGACTTCGGCGCCGACGTTTTCCGGGTCACCGTCGGAGGGCAGGTAAGTGCCGGCGTAGAGGACTTGCCCGCCGCCGGTGGAGATCGGGACGAAGCGGTTGAGCGCGGAGGCGTTGCGGATCGTCCAGGGGGCGATGACGACCAGGGCCGCGCCGAGGAAAACAGCAGCACGTAAGAGGGAGTTGCGCCAGTCGTCCCTGATTCTGCGTGCCGCGATGACAAGCGCCACGAGCACCGCAACCCCCCAATACTCCGGCCGCACCATCGCCAACGCCCCGAAGAGACCCCCCGGCAAGAGCCACCGCACCCGGCCTCCGTCCCAAGCCCAAAGCGCGGCGAGCACCCCACCCGACAGCAGCGCAGCCGCCAACGGCTCGCTCATCAACATCCCCTGGTACTCCATTAACGCCGGATACACCGCCACTGCCAGGGCTCCCAGGAGTCCTGGCACTACGGATGGTGAATTTTCCACCACCCGCGGTGGATTTCTCACCAACCTCTTGCCGATCAGGTAGGCGAAGAGGATCGAGAACGCTCCAACAACCGCCAGCACCATCCGCGCAAGCTGTTCGTGCACTCCGCCCGTCACCTCGTACAACCCCGCTACGAACAACGGCAACCCCGGCGAGTAATTGCTTGACGGCTGCGTCGCACCGGCCCCGACCGTGAAACCGTGCCCTTCGTCCAGGTTCCTCGCGATCGCCGCATACGCCTGGGCGTCGTAGACCGGCGCCCGGCCGTCCCAGGCCTCGCCTACCCGCAGCCCAAGGCCCAGCAGGAAGATCGCGACCAGCGCGCCGAGGCCGATCCAGCCGCCGTTTCGCGCCGCCAGTCCGCTCGCCATCGGAGGGATTCAACAGGTACATGCGGCCGACCGACCGACTAGAGTCCTGCCCTCATGCGAATCCTCATCCTTGGGGGCGACGGCTACCTTGGCTGGCCGACCGCGCTCCGCTTCTCGGCCCGCGGGCACGAAGTTTCTGTCGTCGACAACTTCTCCCGCCGCCGCTGGCATACCGAACATGGCACCGCTTCGCTGACCCCGATCGGGGACCTCGACGCGCGGATCGCCGCCTGGCGCGAGGTCTCCGGCGAGCAGATCCGTAGTTACGTCGGGGCGGTCGAGGACGGCGACTTCCTCGACGAGGTCGTCGCCGAGACGAAGCCCGAGGTGGTCGTCCACTACGGCCAGCAGGCCTCGGCGCCATTCTCGATGATCTCGCGCGAGCGCGCGGTCGAAACCCAGCACGCGAACGTGATCGGCAACCTCAACCTGCTCTTCTCGATGCGCGACCACGTCCCCGACGCGCACCTGGTCAAGCTCGGGACGATGGGCGAGTACGGCCAGCCCAACATCGATATCGAGGAGGGCTATATCGAGATCGAGCACAAGGGCCGCAAGGACACGCTGCCCTACCCGAAGCTGCCGGGCTCGCTCTACCACTGCTCGAAGGTCCACGACTCGACCAACATCCACTTCGCCTGCCGTACCTGGGGCCTGCGCGCGACCGACCTCAACCAGGGCGTCGTCTACGGCGTCGAGACCGAGGAGACGGCCCGCGACGAGCGCCTCGTCACCCGCTTCGATTACGACGAGCTCTTCGGCACCGTCCTCAACCGCTTCTGCGTGCAGGCCGTGATCGGCCACCCGCTGACCGTCTACGGCGAAGGCCACCAGACCCGCGGCTTCCTCAACATCCGCGACACCCTCGCCTGCGTCGAACTGGCGGCCCTGAACCCGGCCGAGCGCGGCGAGTTTCGCGTCTTCAACCAGTTCACCGAGCAGTATTCGGTCATGGAGCTGGCCGAGCTCGTCAAGGAGGCGGGAGAGCACCTCGGCTACAGCGTCGAGATCCAGCACTACGACAACCCGCGGGTCGAGAAGGAAGAGCACTACTACAACGCGATCCACACCAAGCTGCTCGACCTCGGCCTGCAGCCGACCCTCCTCGGCGAGGAGCTGGTCGAGTCGATCATCCACGCGATCGAGCGCCACAAAGGCCGCGTGATCGAGACGGCGATCGACCCGCAGACCCGCTGGAACCCGGCGAAATCGCCGGCAGGGCAGGCTTAGCGAAGCTCCCGATCCAGGCTGATCCGCCCGGCGGGCCCGAGCGGGCGCCGCTGGTACCATCGCCAGTTCCTATGCGCGCTGCTGACACGTTGATGGAAAGCCTCAAGGCCGAGGGCGTCAAGGACGTCTTCGGGATCCCCGGCGGGGCCAACCTGCCGACCTACGACGCCCTGGTCGACGCCGACTTCCGGCACGTCCAGGTGCGCCACGAGCAGGGCGGCGGCCACGCCGCCGAGGGGTACGCCAAAGCCTCCGGTCGGGTCGGCGTCGCCTTCGCCACCTCCGGGCCCGGCGCCACCAACCTCGTCACCGCGATCGCCGACGCGATGATGGATTCGACCCCGACGGTCTTCATCACCGGCCAGGTCCGCACCGAGCTGATCGGCACCGACGGCTTCCAGGAGGCCGACATCCTCGGCGCCACGCTGCCGTTCGTGAAGCACTCCTTCGCGGTCACCGACCCGCGCCAGATCCCCGAGTACGTCCACCAGGCCTTTCACGTCGCCTCGACCGGACGGCCTGGCCCGGTCCTCCTCGACATCCCGCAGGACCTCTCGCGCGCCGACATCGACTACCTGCCGCGCACCGAACCGGTCGAGCTGCCCGGCTACAAGCCTTCGGTCGAGGGCAACATCAAGCAGATCCGGATTGCCGCGAAAGCGCTCGCATCCGCGCGGCGACCGATCTTCTACACCGGCGGCGGAGTGATCAACGGGAATGCTTCAGAGGAGTTGCGCGAGCTCGCCGATTCCGACCGCTTCCCGGTCACCTCGACCCTGATGGGCCTCGGCGCCTTCCCGGCCTCCAGCGACCACTTCCTCGGCATGCTTGGGATGCACGGCACCTGGACCGCCAACCAGGCGATGGACAAAGCCGACCTGATCGTCGCGATCGGCGCCCGCTTCGACGACCGCATCACCGGCAAGCTCGACGAGTTCGCCCCGCACGCCAAGGTGATCCACATCGACATCGACCCGGCTGAGATCTCGAAGAACGTCGGCGCGCACATCCCGATCGTCGGTGACGTCAAGCAGGTGCTGCCGAAGCTGACCCGCGAGTACCGGGCGCTGCAGACCGACTCCTCGCGCCTCGATGAGTGGTGGAACACGCTGCGTGGCTGGCAGGAGGCGCATCCGCTCTTCTATGACGAATCGAACGACGGGGAAGGCGAGATCAAACCGCAGTTCATGATCCGGGCGATGCACCGCGCCACCCAGGGCGACGCGATCATCACCTCTGACGTTGGCCAGCACCAGATGTGGACCGCGCAGTACTACGGCTTCGATAAGCCGCGGCGCTGGATCAACTCCGGCGGCCTCGGGACGATGGGCTTCGGCCTGCCGAGTGCAATTGGCGCCAAGGTCGCCTGCCCGGACGAGCAGGTGGTTTGCCTCGCCGGCGACGGCAGCCTGATCATGAACATCCAGGAGCTCGCCACCTGCGTCACCGAGAACGTCCCGGTCAAGATCTTCCTCCAGAACAACGGCTACATGGGCATGGTCCGCCAGTGGCAAGAGCTGTTCTGGGACCGCCGCTACAGCTCGGTCGAGATGGGCGCCAGCCCCGACTGGGTGAAGCTGGCCGAGGCCTTCGGGGCGAAAGGGATGCGCTGCGACAACAGCGCCGACCTTGAGGAGCAGATGGTCGCGGCGCTGGAGCACGACGGCCCGGTTCTGCTCGACGTTCGCACTGCCAAAGAAGAGAACTGCTACCCGATGATCCCGCCGGGCAACGCCGCCCGCGACATGGTCGAGGCGCCGCGGGGGGCGGTCCGCTGATGGAGGCGGGAACCTCCCAGCCGGTCAAACTCGAGGACCTGCACGTCCCCGGGCAACTGAGCGGCCGCAAGCACATCCTCTCGATCCTGGTTGAGAACAAACCCGGCGTGCTGGCCCGGGTCGCCGGCCTCTTCTCGCGCCGCGGCTTCAACATCGACACGCTCGCGGTCGGGCCGACCGACGACCCCAGCGTCTCGCGGATCACCCTGACGCTCGACGGCGCCGTCCACCCGATCGACCAGGTGACTAAGCAGTTGCACAAGCTCGTCAACGTCCTGAAAATCCGCGACATGGAGCCGGAGGACACGGTGGCGCGGGAGATGGCGCTGTTCAAGGTCTCCTCGGCGGTCGAGAACCGGGCTGAGATCATTCAGTTCGCCGAGATCTTCCGAGCCAAAATCGTTGATGTCGCGCGGCGGACGATGACGATCGAGGTGACCGGCTCCGCCGACAAGATCGAGGCCTTCGAGCGCATGGTCCGCCCGCACGGGCTGGTCGAAATGGTCCGCACCGGGGAGATTGCCATCGGTCGTGGTCACGACTGAGGCTCTTCTCGAAGCACTGCAGCGCGGCGCCGAACGTGGGCGCCGCACCCTCGTAAGCATCACTAGGGAGGTTGAGGTCGATGACCCATGTGCGGTGATCTTCGCCTCGCGCCTCGCCTCTGACCGCTGGTTCTGCTGGGAGCAGCCCGACCGCGAGTACGCGCTTGCGGGGCTCGGGGTGGCGCACGAGGTGACCTCGCGTGGCAGCCGGCGCTTCCAGGAGGTGGCGGACGAGTGCCTGCGGCTGGGCGACCACCCGGTGCTGGAGGAGCCGCGGGGGCTGCCGGCCGGGGCCGGTCCGGTCTGGCTCGGCGGCTTCGCCTTCGACCCCGAGGGCGGCGCGACCTCGACCTGGTCCTCGCTAGCGCCGGCCTCGCTTGTCTTGCCGCAGGTTTCGATCTGCCGGCGCGGCGACCGCGCCTTCCTCACCGTCAACGCCGTAGTGAGGCCGGGGGAGGAGACCGATCGCCTCGCTGAGGAGCTAGCTGCCCGGATCGCAGGGCTGCGCCTCGACGTACCGCTGCCCCTGCTCGACCCGCACCCGACCGCGCACGCCGAGATCCGTAGCGCCCGGCCGCCGCGCGAGTTCGAGGCCGCGGTCGAAGGCGCCACATCCCGGATTGCCGAGGGGGAGTTCTCGAAGGTCGTTCTCGCCCGCGAGGTGATCGTCAGCGCCGGTGCCGCCCACGACCCGGCGGCGGTCTTCGGGGCGATGCGCGAGCAGTTCCCCGCCTGCTTCTGCTTCTGCTGCGGGACGCCGGAGGCTGCCTTCATCGGCGCCAGCCCCGAGCTGCTGGTGCGCCGTGCCGGCGCCTCCGTCTCCACCGTCGCCCTCGCCGGCTCGACCCGCCGCAGCTCCGACCCCGCCGTCGACGACCACCTTGGCGAGCAGCTGCTGCGCAGCGACAAGAACCGGCGCGAGCAACGGATCGTCGCCGAGCGGATCGTCCGCGCCCTGCGCCCGCACGCGGTCTGGGTCGAGGCGGCGAGTGAGCCGGAGATCGTCAAGGTCGCGAACATCCAGCACCTGGCGACGCCGGTGATCGCCCAACTCGCCGAGCCTCACTCGGCAATTGAGATGGCCGGCCTCCTGCACCCGACCCCAGCAGTCGGCGGCGAGCCCTGGCCTGCCGCCGCTTCGGCGATCACCGACCTAGAGGGCATGGACCGCGGCTGGTACGCCGCTCCCGTCGGCTGGATGGACGCGACCGAAGACGGCGAATTCTGCGTCGCCCTCCGCAGCGCCCTTCTCCGTGACCGCGAGGCCCACCTTTTCGCCGGAGTAGGGGTAGTCGCCGGCTCGGACCCCGAAGCCGAGCTCGCCGAGACCGAGGTCAAGCTCGGAGCACTGCTGCCACTTCTCGCCGAGTAGCTGCCTCAGCCTTCTAGATCCTCAACCTGACTTTCAAGTTCAGAGATACGGGTCTCGAGAGCATCAACTTCTTCTGCTCGGTCCTCGATCTCGTCGAGGTCAAAATTCTCGATTTCGCTAATCCGAGTTTCGATTTCTTCCAGGTCGTATAGCTCGAGATCGTCGATCGTCTCTTCGATGTCGGCGAGCCGGTTTCCGATCGCACGGAGCTGCCTCCGAGTTGCTTGCCGTTTCTGTTTCTCGCGCGGCGGTTCGTCCAGAAGTTGAGCGAAATCGCTTAGGCCATCGAACTCAAGAATCCTGGTGTTAGAAGTGATTCCCCCTCGGGCAAGGTCGATCACACGAGAGCGGGCCCTCGGATCAGGGTTGGCGACGACGATCAGCCGCAGATTGCCGCCGATGAGGGAGGAGCGAATCAGGGCCTGCGACATAAGGTCCGTTTGAGGTACCGAGTAGCCGACGACGATCAGGCACCGCGTTCGCTGGAGCATCTGGCTCGCCGCCTTCCAAATCGGCTTCCAAGGCCACTCTTGGAGGATGGCCTTGTCCCAAGTGGGCGGAATGATGTTCCCTTTGGCTGCGACGGCCCCGTAAGGATCATCCGTCAACCGGAGACTGGGGTCCCCGTTTTGCTCCAGTTGCCAGTTCAGTGAACCGTGAGGCTTAAGCAGACGGAGGTATTCCTTGCGAGGAAATGCCCCAGGCTTCCGCTGCGCTGACCATCCGCTGGAGCCGTCTGCAATAGAGACTCCATACCCTGGATCGGCTTTCCATATCCCCGCCGCCAGCCGAGTGAGGGCTTCATCGATCAGCACGTCGTAGTTAAAGCTGATGATGGTGTCGCCCTTGCGCATAGCGTAGGCAATGCGATCGTGCCAAGTGCATTCCTGCTCGGCGAGTGCAGCCTCGAAAACCCGTGGGATCAGTTCCAAAAGGTAACCCAGCTGCTTCTTGTAGCGGACTGGCTTCGGCCCCGGTTTCGAGTGGAACTGGCGCACGAACTGCTCATATCCCTGCGCTTGCGTGAACAAGGTCTCGAGCGTCGGCATCTGGGTGGTTCCGTACTCGTCGCGCACAAAATCGATCACCTCCCGCCCCGCGCCTTTGAAGGCCGACTCGTCAATTCTTTGGGCTTGTTCGAAGAAGTCGGCGTCGAGTGGCGGCAGGACCTGCCGGGTAGCGTCGGCGAAGCTGGCCCCCCGAGACGCTCCAGCTCCTAGGATCAAAGTCGAGCGAACGGCCCTCGTTAGCCCGACGTTTCGCAAGAGCATTCCGTGTATTGATAGCGGTACGCCCGGATATACACGCAGTGGCTGCGTTTCAAATGCGAGCTAAAGCCTCCTGCACTTCTCGCGCCAGCAACTGATGGGTAACTACGTTCGCCTTGCGATCCGTTCGTACCTCGATCAAGCCCGTGCCGGCGGCCAGCGCCTCCGGTAGTTCGGCGAGCGAGTCGAGGCGGCGGTGCGGTAGGTCGAAGAGTGCGGTGGCCTTGGCGGCGTCGATGCCGCGGGGGGTGCCGAGGAGGGCCTCGAATTCATCCTCAGGCATCGCGGCCTGTTGGGGGAGGAAGTGGAAGATGCCGCCGCCGGCGTTATCGATGACGACGATGCGGACCGGGGTGGAGACCTCGCGTAGGGCGGCGAGGCCGCCGAGGTCGTGGAGGAGGCCGAGGTCGCCGGTGACGATCGTGGTCGGGCGGCCGCTGGCGTGGGCGGCGCCGATTCCGGAGGAGATCAAGCCGTCGATGCCGTTGGCGCCGCGGTTGGAGAGAAAGTGGACGTCGGTCGCGGAGGGAGCGACGAAGGTCTCCTGGTCACGGATCGGCATGGAGGAGCTGGTGTAGACGAGGGCGCCGTCCTGGTGGGCTGCGCCGAGGGCGCGGTGGAGGGCTGGCTCGGTGAATTCACCGGATCCGCCGAGGGCCTCGTCGAGAGCGGCTTGCGCCGCGTTCTCGGCCTCGAGCCAGCGATCGGGCAGCGGCCGTTCCCGCCCCTCCAGCCCTTCCAGCCGCGCCGCCCAGCCGGAGGCGCACTCGCTGGGATCGGCGCGGAGGATCGCCGCGGCCCGGTTCGTCGGCTCGTTCCAGCCGCCATACGGATCGACGACGATTTCGTCGGCACCGCTCGCGGTAAGCCAGGCCCGAAGCGCCTTGCTGGTCGGCATCTCGCCGAAGCGGAGGACGAACTCGGGAACGACGGAGCGAGCGAAGTGCTCCTCGCGCAGCAGCAGGTCGTAGGCGGAGACGACGTGGGAGCGGTCGTGGGGGCCGCAGCGCAGCTGTGAGGCCGGGTCAGCGAGGATCGGAAAGCCCGATACCCGAGCGAGGTGGGCGAGCGGCTCGCGCAGCTCGGGGTTCAGCTGGCGCCCGGCGATGATCACCCCCGAGATCGCGTCGCCGATGTGTCCTGCCATCTCGTCGAGGATGAAGACCGAGGGCTCGAGGTCGATTTTCGTCACGGCGGTGAGCGGCCGTTTGTCCCGCCCTTGGAGCGCGAGCGGGTCGGTGGCAGTCACAGCTCCCTCGACCGGCACCGGCGCCAGCGGCTCGCGCCACGGCAGGTTGAGGTGCACAGGGCCGGGCCGTACCTCGCCGCGCGCCCGCGCCATCGCGCGGCAGGCGACCGATCGATAGTGGAGCAACCCGCCGTCATTCGCCTTATGCGTCCCGACTTCGCAGAACCAGCGGACAGAGGCGCCGAAGCTCTTAATCTGGTCGATCGTTTGCCCGGCTCCGATACCGCGCAGCTCTGGCGGACGATCGGCGCTCAAGACCACCAGCGGGATGCCCGATTCGTCGGCCTCCACGACGGCCGGGTGGTAGTTGACAAGCGCGGTCCCCGAGGTGCAGAGCAGCGCAACCGGCTCGCCGCTCGCCTGTGCCGCCCCTAGGGCGAAGAACCCCGCAGAACGCTCATCGACGATCACGCTCACCTCGATCTCCGGCTGCCGCCAAAGCGCAACCGCGAGGGGCGTAGAGCGCGACCCGGGCGAGATCACCGCCAGCCGCAACCCCGAGCGCGCGAGCTCCTCGGCGAAGGCCGAGGCGAGGGCGGTATTGGCGTTGGTGGGGTCCATGAAGGGGGTGGCGCGAACTGCATCAAATTCTCTCGCTGGTAGATGGAAAATTTGATGCAGTTCGAATTGGGAGGGCTCGGGAGGCTAGAGGCGGTGCGCCTGCAGCGCGTCCTCGTCGATCTCGATGCCGAGACCGGGGCCGGGGGGGAGGTGGAGCAGGCCGTCCCGCAGCTCGCATTCGACCGCGGCGATCGTCTCGGCGAAGAGGCGTTGGGTGGCGAGGCCGTGGGCGAGGTGGAGGCGTTCGGGATGCGTGGTCTCCGCCAGGCTTAGCGCGACCTGGGCGCCGGCGGCGATCCCGACGGGACCGTCGAGAGCGCTGGTGATGAAGGCGGGGAGAACGTCGGCGATTTGCAGAGCGGCTTCAGGGCCACCGACCTTGGAGAGCTTGATTCCCGTATAGGCGCAGGCACCAAGAGCCGCGGCTCGCTCCGCCTCTTCGAGCGAAGCCACGCTCTCGTCCGCAGCAAGCGGGATCGACGTGGCCGCAGCCAGCTCCGCGAGTTCCTCCAACGTCTCGACCGGCTGCTCCGCCAGCTCGATCCCGAACGGCTCCAGTTCGCCCAGGCACCTCGTGGCCGTCTCGAGATCCCAAGCCGCGTTCACGTCCACCCGAATCCGCGCCGAAGGCCCCAAAGCCTCCCGCACCGCCCGCACTTGCTCGACACCGCTCCGCCGAGACCGTAAAAACTCCTCTTCAAGAGGAGTTTTTACGGTCTCGGCACCGAGCTTCAGCTTGAACGTCGTGAACCCGTCAGCCGCCCAACGCTCAGCGTCTGTCGCGACCGCCTCCGGCTCGCCGGCCACCAGCGTCGCGTTGCACGGAACGGCTTCAATCGAGGCCCTGAGACGCGGATTATGATTCCGCTGCTCAGCCCTCCTGCCTTGCAGGTCCATCAAGGCCATGTGCACCGCGCACCTCGAGGGCGCC
>DASZNP010000012.1:0-21791 GCA_035551255.1 Solirubrobacterales bacterium | reverse complement strand
GCCGCGGCGCTCATAAGGCGACGGTCGCGATGCGGGCGCAGAACGGGCGCGCCGCGAACCTGCGGCCGAGACTCCAGAGCAGCGGCTGCGGCAAGAAGAAGCACTAGGGAGAAACAAGAATGGAAGTCAGATACCTGACAGTTTTCGCCGCCTTTTTGGTGGTAGTGGTCGCGATTGCAGCGGCGGGGTGCGGCAGCGGTAGTGATAGCGGCAGCGGGGAAGACTTCGCGGAGACGAGACTGCCGATGGCCGCTTACGCCCACAAGACCGACCTGATCTGCGGCGAAGGCTCGGTCGAACAGGGTGAATTGGCGGGCGCTTACCTCGAAAAGCACCCCCACACCAAGGAAGTGGATCTGGTCATTCCGGCGGCGGTCCCGCCGATTGAAAAAGAGATCACCGAACTGCACGAACTCGGCCTGCCGAAGGGGCACGAAGAAGAAGCCGAAGTCTTCGTCGGGGAAATGGAAGCGGCGCTCGAAGCTCTGAAGGAAGAACCAAAGGGCGCGCTCTCACAGAAAGACAACCCATTCAACAAAACCAACGAACTCGGCGAAAAGCTCGGGCTCGGAGACTGCAGCAGAAACCCGTAAGGGCCACCAAAGGGAGGGAGAAGATGTTCTCGAGAATCCACCAGAAGCTCGGTACCGCCGGTTTCGTCATCGCGATCGTGGCGTTGATCGTCGCGCTCGGGGGGGCGGCCTACGCGGCGATGCCGGGCTTGAACTCGAAGCAGAAAAAGGAAGTCAAGAAGATCGCCAAGGGCATGGTCAAGCCGGGCGTTCCCGGACCGGCGGGTCCCGCGGGGGCACCCGGTGCCGCCGGCGCAAAGGGCGATACCGGTGCAACCGGAGGTACCGGGCCGGAAGGGCCGAAGGGAGATACGGGACCGACCGACACGAAGCTGCTTCCGGGGAAGAGCGTGTCAGGGTACTGGCACTTCGAAACCAACAACACCATTGGAGAAGGTGTCCTGACGGTGGACTTCCCTCTGCGGATCGAACCGCCACCCACGATCGAATATATGCCCCCTGGCTCAGAACCCACCGAAAACTGTCCTGGTGGATGGGAAGATCCGAAAGCCAAGCGCGGCTACTTCTGCCTCTACGCAGCGCTAAATAATGGCGCGAACCCGGGCGGCCCGAACGGACAACCGACCGCTCGGGGCTGGTTGGGTCTCTGGGGTATAAACGGAGGAGCGACCAACGTTCTTGCTTACGGCAGTTGGGCCGCGACCGAGCGCTGCCCGCTGGATGAAGAACTGCACGAACTCGAATGCTAAATCGCATACATTGAGTTCGCAAAAGGCCTCGCGGCGGAGCAATCCCCGCGGGGCCTTTTTCTTGCACCATCGACCGCCGGTCTAGGATCGAGCGGTGAGCAGCAGTTACCCCGCCCACCGGGAAGCCGATGTCGTCCTCCGCGACGGCTCGACTGTGCACCTGCGGCCGGTGCGCCCCGAGGACGAGGGGACGCTGCGCGACTTCTTCGCCTCGCTCGATTCACGCTCACTGGCATTTCGTTTTTTCTCCGGCGCGGTTGACGTTGAGCGGGCCGCGGCGTCCCTTGCGGCTGTTGACTACGCGGAGCGCTACGGGCTGCTGGCGGTACGCGGCGAGGGGCACGTGGTTGGCCACGGGCTCTACGTCGGAGGGCCGGGCGAGCGGGCTGAGGTCGCCTTCGCGATCGCCGCGGAGATGCAGGGCAAGGGGCTGGGAACGATCCTGCTCGCCCACCTCGCCGAGGTCGCGCATGAGCACGGCTACGCGACCTTCGTCGCTGACGTCCTGCCGCAAAACCACCAGATGATCGAGATGTTCCGCGACAGCGGCCTGCCGACCCAGGTGGCCGCCGAGCCCGGGGTGCTGCGGGTGGAGATGCCAACCTCGTTCTCGCCGGCCGCGCGGGAGCGCTTCGAGGACCGCGACCGCCTCGCCGCGCAGGCGTCGGTCGGGGCGATCCTCGAGCCGGCCTCGGTGGCGCTGGTCGGTGCCTCGCGCAAGCCGGGCAGCGTCGGCGCCGAAGTCCTCCGCAACCTCGTCGAGTCCGGCTACCGAGGGGCGCTCTACCCGATCAACCCCGGCGCCGAGGAGCTGCAGGGCGTGCAGGCCTACCCGAGCCTCGCGGCCGTCCCAGGCGAGGTCGAGCTGGCGGTGATCGCCGTGCCGGCACTCGCGGTAATCGAGAGCGCGCGCGAAGCCGCGGCGACGGGCGCGCGGGCGCTAGTGGTGCTCTCGGCCGGGTTCTCGGAGACCGGGGAGGAGGGGACGGCGCGCGAGCGCGAGCTGCTGGCCGTCTGCCGCGAGACGGGGATG
This sequence comes from Solirubrobacterales bacterium, assembly GCA_035551255.1. Taxonomy (GTDB): domain Bacteria; phylum Actinomycetota; class Thermoleophilia; order Solirubrobacterales; family 70-9; genus VAYN01. Next base: position 19,476 of record DASZNP010000012.1, on the reverse strand, counting down.
CGCCTGGTCGGCCCGAACTGCCTCGGCGTCCTCAGCACCGACGCCGACGCGCCCCTGAACGCGACCTTCATCCCCGACCCGCCGCCGCCCGGGCGGGTCGCCTTCGCCAGTCAGAGCGGCGCCCTAGGCCTGGCGCTGGCGGAGTTCTCGCGCGAGCGCCTGCTCGGGGTCTCCTCCTTCGTCTCGCTCGGCAACCGCGCCGATGTCACCGCCAACGACTTCCTCGAGTTCTGGGAGGAGGACGGGCGCACCAGCGTCGCCCTGATGTACATCGAGTCCTTCAGCAACCCGCGCCGCTTCTCGCGGATCACGCGGCGGATCGGCCGGGAGCTGCCGGTGGTGGCGATGAAGAGCGGCCGCTCGGCGGCCGGGGCGCGGGCGGCGAGCTCCCACACCGGCGCCCTGCTCGCCGCCTCCGACCGCACCGTCGATGCGCTCTTCAAGCAGTCGGGGGTGGTGCGGGCCGAGACCCTGGCGGAGATGCTCGACCTTGCGGCCCTGTTCTCGGCGCAGCCGCTGCCGGAGGGTCCGCGGGTGGCGATCGTGACCAACGCGGGCGGGCCGGGGATCATGTGCGCCGACGCCTGCGACGCGGTCGGCCTCGAGGTCCCGGAGACGCCGCCGGAGGTGCGCGAGCGCCTGCGCGAGTTCGCCAACCCCGCGGCCGGGCTGGGGAACCCGGTCGACCTGATCGCCTCGGCGACGCCCGAGGAGTTCCGCCAGGCGATCGTCGCGCTCTCGGCCTGGGAGGGGATCGACGCAATCATCTCGATCTTCATCCGCCCGCTGGCGACCAGCACTGAGGAAGTCGCCGAAGCGATCGGCGCCGCGGCGGGCGAACTGGCGCGGCCGATCCCGCTGCAGGCGGTGTTCATGACGACGGGAGAGCGAGCGCCGCTGGCGCAGGCGGCAAAGGTCCCAATCCACGTCCAGCCGGAGTCGGCGGCGCAGGCTTTGGGCAAAGCCGTTGCCTACGCGGAGTGGCGCCGGCCGCCGGCACCGGAGCCGCTGGACCTTCCCGACGTCAACCGCGACGAGGCCGCAGCGGTGATCGCCGAAGCGCTGGCCGAGGAGCGCGAGTGGCTGAGCGCGGGGGAGTGCGAGCAGGTCTTGCGCGCCTACGGAGTGCAGATCCCTGCATCGCGACTGGTCGCCGACCCCGCCGCGGCGGGAGAGGCGGCAGCGGAGCTGGGTGGCCGAGTGGCCCTAAAGGCCCACGGCGCCGGGATTCTCCACAAGTCCGAGCTGGGCGCCGTCGCGGTCAGCCTCGCCGGCAGCGACGAGGTAGAGGCCAAGGCCGAGGAGATGCGCACCACCCTCTCCGCCCAGGGTCTTACGCCGGAAGCCTTCCTCGTCCAAGAGATGGTCGATGACGGCACCGAGCTCCTAGTAGGCGTCGCCTCCGACCCCGTCTTCGGCCCGGTAGTCGCCTGCGGCGCCGGCGGCACCGCCGTAGAGCTCCTGGGCGACGTAGCCCTCCGCGTGTGCCCCCTGACCCACGAAGACGCCACCGAGACGATCCGCTCTCTAGTCACCTTCCCCCTCCTAACCGGCTTCCGCGGCGCCGAGCCCACCGACCTCCAAGCCCTAGAAGACCTGGTCCTCCGCATCGCCGCCCTAGCCGACACCCACCACGAGATAGTCGAGCTAGACCTAAACCCAGTCCTATCCACCCCCACCGCCGCAATAGCCGCAGACGCCAGGATCCGCGTCACCCCAGCACCCCCCGATCGCCCCTGGCCCCGGACTTGGCGCTGAGGCCCCGGGTGACTCCGACGATTGGGAACTCTTGACGTACCTAGACCTCTAGGAGTACAAGCAGAAGAGGTTTCGTTCTCGAACGAACAAGCCTCGAGACGCCAACTGGGAAAGACAGCGTCCCGGCTCAGATAAATCCCCGAGCCGCTGGCTCGGAGCAGAAAGGAAGTATCTCAAATGCGGAGCAAGCTAGTTGCATCCTGCGTACTTTTAGTGGTGGTCGCAAGTATTGCGGCACCGTCGCTGGCTTCGGCGGCTAACACGCCTCTGCTGGTGGAGAACGGTAGCGCCGTTGCGGTCGGCACTAAGTTCCAAGCCGGCAACGTGGGGAGGCTTGGGTTCACAACCAGTCTCGGCACGATGGAATGCACTCTTTCGGAATGGACAGGAGAAGTGACGAAAAACAGTACAGGCACGGTGGAAGGCAAGATCACCAGTGCCCGAGTCGGTGGGACGGGAGCTCTGCTGAATGGAGCCCCAGCACCGGAGTGCACAACGCAAGCGATCTTTGGCGGCGACACGACGGTCACAATGAACCCCGCGATCAGTGGCCTACCATGGTGCCTACGCTCGACGAGCGCGATGGCTCTCGATGAATTTCAGGTCCGCGGTGATTCCTGCGCCAGCGTGGCGCGCGGAATTCGCTTCACCTTGGACATCACAAACATAGGTACCTGTGAATACGAACGCACCGCGGCGATGTCTGGAACGTTCAGTACATCTACCACCGCCTCGACGTTTAGTCTTTCTGAAGTCGCTTTTACGAAGGTATCGACGGAATCTTTCCTATGTCCTGCCAGCGGGAAATTGGATCTGACGTTCCAGCTCCTTACAGACGGTACTAGTACCACCCTGGGAGTAACCTCGTGAAGTAGGTGCGAATGACGGGCCGCTCACGCGGCCCGTCGTGATGTCAGGTGTCAATTAATCCGTTCGCTAGTGCGTACCGCGTCAGTTCGGGGCGGCTGGAGAGGCCTAGCTTTTGCTGGATGTGGGCGCGGTGGGTCTCTACGGTGCGAACGCTTAGGGAGAGTTGCTCGCCGATCTCGCGGTTGGTGTGGCCCAGGGCCATCAGCTTTAGGACCTCGGTCTCGCGGGGGGAGAGGACGGTGTCCTCTTCGCCGTTGTCGTTCTTGAGGCCGGCGGCTACAGCGGGGGCTAGGTGCTGATCACCTGCCGCGGCGGCGCGGACGGCCTCGATCAGCTCCAGGTGGGCCGAGTCCTTGAAGAGGTAGCCGCTGGCGCCGCCGTCGAGGGCGCGGCGCGCCAGGGTGAGGTCGCGCTCCATCGTCAGCAGGACGATCTGCGTCTCCGGCGAGTCCTCGCGCAGCTGCGGGACCGCGTCGACCGCTAACCCGTCCGGCAGGTTGACGTCGAGGACTAGCACCCGCGGCTGCTGCTCGGCGACGATCTCCCGGCCGCTGGCAATGTCGCCGGCCTCGCCGACGACTTCGAGGTCGTCCTGCCCCTCGAGCAGCGCCCTCAGTGCCCCGCGCACGACCGCGTGGTCGTCGACGAGTACGACCGTCGTCTTCGCCTCCGCGCTCACGCAGCGAGCGTAACGCCTTGCGGGGCCACGACCTGCGTCCCCGCCTCGCCCCGCACTATCTGCGGGGCCTCGCTAAGCGAGCCGATCGCGGCGCGGCGGCCGGTTGCTTCGGTGAAGCGGCAGGCGGCGTCGACCTTCGGCCCGATCGACCCGGCGGCGAAGTGCAGCGCGCGGAGCTCGGCCGGCTCGGCACGGTTGATCGGTCGCTCGTTCGGCTCGCCCCAGTCGCGGTGGACGGACTCGACGTCGGTCAGCATCAGCAGCAGGTCGGCATCGAGGCGGCGCGCCAGTAGGGCGGCGGTGAGGTCCTTGTCGACCACGGCCTCGATCCCGTGCATGGTGCCGTCGCCGTTGAGGGCGACCGGGATGCCGCCGCCGCCGGCGCAGACCACCAGCGCTCCGGCTGCGACCAGGGTCCGCAGGCTGCGGATCTCGGCGATCGCATATGGCTCGGGCGAGGGAACCAGGCGGCGGTAACCGACACCGTCGCGGCCGAGCGTCCAGCCGCGTTCGCGCCGCAGCCGCTGCGCCTCGTCAGCGTTGTAAATCGGCCCGATCGGCTTCGTCGGCGTCTGAAAAGCGGGATCGTCGGCGGTGACCACCACCTCCGTGAGGACGCTGACGAGGTCGCGCTCCGGCAGGCGGTTGCGCAGCGAGAGCTCGAGCATGTGGCCGACCATCCCCTCGCTCTCGGCGTCGAGGACGTCGAGGGGGTAGGAAGGGACGTCCGGGAAGGCCTCGTTTTGCAGCGCCAGCAACCCCACCTGCGGCCCGTTGCCGTGGGTCACGACCACCTCGTGCTCGGTGGCGAGCTCGGCGATCGCAACGGCAGCGGCCTCGACGTTGCGGCGCTGGTTCTCGGCCGAGGCCGTCTCGCCCCGTCGCAAGAGGGCATTGCCCCCCAGTGCCAGCAGAATCCTCATGAGAGAAGGATCACCCCGGGCAGGCCTTTTCCCATCGGCCGAAAGCCACAATCCCGGTTGCGGGCTTTCGCAGTGAGGGGAGGCGTGGAAGACTGCCGGGAGCGCTGATGGGAAGCGACGAGCAGCAGATAACCGTCGTCCTCGCCGACGACCACAACCTGATCCGAACCGGCCTGCGGGCGATGCTGGAAGCCGAGGAGGATCTCCGCGTGATTGGCGAGGCGCCCGACGCGGCGACGGCGCAGAAGTTGGTCCGCGACCGTAAGCCCGACGTCCTCGTCCTCGACCTGAACATGCCGGGAGCCGAGCCGGCCAGCGACGTTCCCGCCCTGCGCGAGGAGGTGCCGGGAACGTCGATCGTCGTCCTCACCATGCAGGCCGAGCCGCGCCGCGCCCGCGAGCTACTTCGCGCCGGCGCCTCCGCCTACGTCCTCAAGCAGGCCGCCGAGCGCCAGCTGACCGCAGCGATCCGCGCCGTCGCCAGCGGCGGCACCTACATCGACCCCGAGCTGGGCGGCGCCGTCGCCCAGCTAGGCCCCGACCCGCTCGAGCAGCTGGGCGACCGAGACCGCGAGCTCCTCCGCCTCCTCGCCCTCGGCCACACCAACCGCGAGATCGGTGAAAAGCTCTACCTGAGCGTCCGCGCGGTAGAGGTCAACCGAGCCAAACTCCTCGAGAAACTAGGTCTAGAGAGCCGCCCCGACCTGGTCCGCTTCGCAATCGCTAACGGCGTAATCGACGCCAACAGCGCCGACTCGTAGCTGTCAACTAGCTAGGGCTCAAGCCGCGCCTGTAGGGAGGAGTGGGTGTCCCTCTCGTCCCTGGGTTGCTGGCCTCTAAGTAGGGCTTCTCTCGCTGAGCGGTCTGGGCCAGCAACAGGACGCCGGGCGCGAGAGGGACACCCACTCCTCCTAGTGACAGTGTGCGAGACCTGCTTTTCCGCGAGACCGCGAGGAACCGGAACTATTGGGGTTCTTCGCGGTCTCGCGAGCAGCGCGTGTGCCGGAACGTGTTGCGGAGGGGTCCGGTCGTCCTCCGATCGAATGTTCGAGCGACATGCAATCTGGTTTTTGCCCTCCATAGGAGGGCAGCATGTTCGGGAGCCAGGCCCGATAGGGCCGCGACAAATTCGAGCGGAGGATGACCGGACCCCTGTACAGGGGCGCTTGGTCCCTCAGCTGTCCTGCAGCGGGACGCAGGCGGTGATCTTGGTGCCGTCGTTTGGGGCTGAAGTGACCTCGATCTCGCCGCCCAGCAGCTCGATGCGCTCGCGCATGCCGCGGAGGCCGCGGCCGGCGGTGGAGGAGGTGGGGTCGAAGCCGTCGCCGTCGTCGTGAACGACGATGCGGATTGCGCCCTCGCCTTCGGTGGCGCTGATCTCGACGCGGGAGGCGTTGGCGTGCTTGAGGACGTTGGTCAGCGCCTCCTGGATCAGGCGATAGACGATGCGGTCCTCTTCGCCGCTGCGCTCGTCGGAGAGCTCGATCTGCGGCTCGATCGCGACGCCGCTGCGAGCCGAGTTCTCTTCCGCCAGCGCCTGTAGTGCTCCGGCCAGGCCGAGCCGCTCCAGCGCCGCCGGGCGAAGGTCGTTGATCAGCCGGTTGAGCTCGTTGATCTGACCCTCGAGCTGCCCGATCGCCTGCTCTGCTGCACTCTCAATTCGCGCCTCGCGCTCCTCGCCGCTCGCCCCGAGCGCCGTCGCCAGCTGGATCCGGATCGCCGCCAGGTTCTGCAAGGTGTCGTCGTGGAGCTCGCGCGCCCAGCGCTCCCGCTCCCGCTCGGCCGACTCGACCCGCTGCCGCAGCCGCTCGGCCTCGACCGTCTGCGCGGTCGCCACCGCCGTCGCCGCGCTGGAGGCGAACGACTGCAGCAGCCGCTCGTCCTCTTTGTCGAATTCGACGCCGCCGGCCAGGCGGTCGAGGGCGACCAGGAGGCCGACGGCACGGCCGCGGAAGAGCATCGGCACGACCAGCGCCGTCTCCGCCCCGAGCCGCTCGCGCAGGCGTGCCCGCGAGGGCGGCGTGTTGCGATCGAGCCGGTGGGAGACCCGCTCCTGGAGCGCGCCGCCGAAGACGGTGTCCTCGATCGGGACCTCGAGGCTCTCGGCCTCGGGGCTGACTTCGCCGGCGTGGGCGGCGACGAAGAGGCTGTCACCGCGGTGCAGGAGGACCAGCAGCGCCTTCGCCTCGACCAGCGCCCGCGCCCGCTTGACGATCAGGTCGAGGACGCGCTCGACGTCGGTCTCGCCGCCGACCGTGCGGGCGATGTCGACCGAGGTCTCGGCCCGGCGCAGCGCCTGCTCGACCTCCGCCTCGCGCTCGCTGAGAGTGGTGTAGAGGCGGGCGTTCTCGATCGCGATCCCGGCCCAGCTCGCCAGGGTGACCGCCGCTTCCTCGTCGCGGTCGTCGAAGTCATCGGCCCCCTGCTTCTCGGTCATGTAGAGGTTGCCGTAGGTCTCGCCGCGGACCGCGATCGGCACCCCGAGGAAGGAGTGCATCGGCGGGTGCCCCGGCGGGAAGCCGTAGGCGTGGGGATGGCGTTCGACGTCGCGCATCCGCAGCGGCTTCGGCTCGCGGATCAGCTCGCCGAGGACGCCGCGCCCGCGCGGCAGGTTGCCGATCTCGCGCCGCGTCTCCTCCTCGATGCCGACGTTGATGAAGCGTTCGAGCTCGCGCCGTTCGGGGTCGAGGACGCCGAGCGCCGCATAGCGCGCGCCGGTCAGCTCTCGCGCCGCCTCGACGACCGATTGCAGCACCGCCTCGAGGTCGAGCTCGGAGAGGACCTCGCTCCCTATGTCTATAAGCCGCCGGAAACGTCCCTCGTCCGAGGTCCGCTCCGCAGACTGCCCTGAAGACTCCATCTCGGACACATTCAACCGGTCGGGCCCCGTCCGGGCAAGCAGGGTCGCCGTCCGGGAGCTGGGGACCCGCCCCCTCAGTGCTGGAGCAGGCCGGCGACCGCCTCGGCCACTCGCGCTCCGCGTGGCGTCAGCGTGTACTCGGTGTGGGGCGGCCGGCCCGGGACCAGGCGCCGCTCGACGATCCCGGCCGCCTCCAGCTGTTCGAGCCGGTCAGACAGGGTGGTGGGGGAGACGCCGGGGAGGGACTGGCGGAACTCGTTGAAGCGGACGGCGCCGCTGGAGCAGGCGTAGATCGTCGCCATCGTCCAGCGGCGCTCGAGGAGCCCCGCAGTGGCGCGGAGCTCCTGGGGAACCGGGGTGCAGTTGCGACACCGAGGGGACACGAGACCCCCTAAGCCGTCGTATCACTGCCGACGGGACGATTTCCCTCCATATGGGGGTACTTTCGGCCCGTCGACCCCTCTTGCTCCGGCTCCAGCGCCAGCCCGAGGACCTCGTCGATGCTCATCACCGGGTGGAAGGTCATCTGCTCGCGCACCTCCTCGGGGACCTCGTCGAGGTCGCCGCGGTTGCGCTCGGGCAGGAGCACCTCGGTCAGCCCAGCCGCGTGGGCCGCCAGCACCTTCTGCTTCAGGCCGCCGATCGGCAGCACCCGGCCCTGCAGGGTGACCTCGCCGGTCATCCCGACCGTGTGCTTCACCGGCCGCCCGGTCAGCAGCGAGACGAGCGCGGTCGTCATCGCCGTGCCGGCGCTGGGGCCGTCCTTGGGGATCGCCCCGGCGGGCACGTGGAGGTGGAACTCGCGCTGGAACGCCTCGGCCGGGATGCCGAGCTCCTGGCGGTGCGCCCGCACGTAGGAGAGCGCGATCCGCGCCGACTCCTTCATCACATCGCCGAGCTGGCCGGTGAGGACAAGACCCTTGTCGCCGTCCATCGCGGTCGCCTCGATGAAGAGGATGTCGCCACCGCTGCCGGTGACGGCTAACCCGGTCGAGACGCCCGGGATCGCGGTCCGCTCGACCGACTCCTGGAAGTGCTTCTGCCGGCCGAGCGCCTCGCGCAGCGCCTCGACATCGATCGCGATCTTCCCGTCCGCCGCGCCGGAGGCGATCTTCGTCGCCGCCGCGCGCAGCAGCTTGCCGAGCTCGCGCTCGAGCCGCCGCACGCCGGCCTCGCGGGTGTACTCGGAGATCACCATCCGCAACACCGCGTCTGAGACCTCGACCTCCTCGGCCCGCAGCCCGTTGCGCTTCAGCTGCCGGGGCAGCAGGTAGCCGCGGGCGATCGCCAGCTTCTCCTCGGTCGTGTAGCCGTCGAAGGCGATCAGCTCCATCCGGTCGAGCAGCGGCGCCGGGATCGTGTCGACCATGTTCGCGGTGGCGATGAAGACCACCTCGGAGAGGTCGACCTCGACGTCGAGGTAGTGGTCCCTGAACGTGTTGTTCTGCGCCGGGTCGAGCACCTCGAGCAGGGCCGAGGAGGGGTCGCCGCGCCAGTCGGCGCCGACCTTGTCGACCTCGTCGAGGAGGATCACCGGGTTCATCGTCTTGGCGTCGCGCAGGGCACGGATGATCCGCCCCGGCATCGCGCCGATGTAGGTGCGGCGGTGGCCGCGGATCTCGGCCTCGTCGCGGACGCCGCCGAGGCTGATGCGGACGAACTCGCGCCCGAGCGCCCGGGCGATCGACTCGCCGATCGAGGTCTTGCCGGTCCCGGGCGGTCCGACCAGCGTCAGGATCGCGCCGTTGGCGCGGCTGTCGTCCTCGACCTCGCGCTCCTCGCGCAGCTTGCGCACGGCGATGTACTCGGTGATCCGTTTCTTCACGTCGTCGAGGCCGGCGTGGTCGGAGTCGAGCACCTCGCGGGTGTAGGCGGGGTCGAGCCGCTCCTCGGAGCGCTCGCTCCACGGCACCGCGATCAGCCAGTCGAGGTAGCTGCGAATCATCGAGCTCTCCGGCGACTGCTCGCCCTGACGCTCCAGCCGCCGCAGCTCCTTCTCGGCCTGCTCGGCAACCGCCTCCGGCATCCCCGCCTCGGCGATCTTGCGCTCGTACTCGGCGATCAGGTCGGCCTCGTCCTCGCCAAGCTCCTTGCGGATCGACTCCATCTGTTTGCGGAGGAAGTAGTCGCGCTGCTGTTTCTGGGCGCCGGACTCGACGTCGTCGCGGATCTTCTCCCGCACCTGCAGCTCGGCGAGGCGCTCGCGCTGCAGCTCGACCGCCAGCTCCAGGCGGCCGGTCACGTCGATCGTCTCCAGCAGGCGCAGCTTGCCCTCGTTGGAGATGTCGGGGGAGAGGCCGGAGGTGTCGGCCAGCGCGCCCGGCTCCTCGACCGAGCGCAGGAAGGCAGCGATGCGGCCGTCGTCGCCGCGCAGCTCGAGGATCTCCTCGACCACGGCGCGGTATTCGCGCATCAGCTCGCGGGTGTGCTCATCGTCGGGGTGGCCGTCGCGGACCTCCTGCACCTCGACCCGCAGCGTCTCCCCCTCGCCCGGCTGGGCGGAGCCGGCGATCAGCGCGCGGTGCAGGCCGAGCACGGTGGCGACGGGACGGCCGCGGCGCGAGACCCCGGTCTCGATCACCTCGGCGACCACGCCAACGCGTCCGTATTCGCCGTCGCGGCGCGGAATCAGGAAGACGCGCTCCTCCTCGCCGACGTCGATCGGCAGGGTCGCGGTCACGGTGGGGAAGACGATTGCCTCGTCGAGCGCTATCAGCCGATAAGTCATAACCAAGTTCACTTTCTGTAGTTAGTCCTCGATCAGGATAGCGCGAGTAGTTTCCATGTCAAGTTCCGCGAGAGGCAGGGGAGCGATACGGTCCTCGTGTGAGCAAGGTCAAGTGCCAGATCTCAATTTCGGCTGATGGCTTCCTCGCCGGGCCGAACCAGAGCGAGGAGCACGGGCTCGGCGAAGGCGGGGAGGCGCTGCACGAGTGGGTCGTCAAGCTGAGCGCTTGGCGCGAGTCGCACGGCCGCGAGGGCGGCGAGGTCAATCGCAGCAGCGAAGTCTTCGAGGAAGCGAGTGCCGGCACCGGGGCCGTGATCATGGGCCGCAACATGTTCGGCCCCGTGCGCGGGCCCTGGACCGAGCCGCTCTGGAATGGGTGGTGGGGCGACGAGCCGCCCTTCCATTGCCCGGTCTTCGTCCTCACCCACTACGAGCGCGAGCCGCTGACCCTCGGCGAGACCACCTTCCACTTCGTCACCGAGGGGCCGGAGCGCGCGGTCGAGCTGGCCCGCGAGGCCGCGGGCGACAAGGACATCTCAGTCGGCGGCGGCGGCGAGACGATCCAGCAACTGCTGCGCGGCGGCTTGCTCGATGAGTTGGTGATCAACCAGGTGCCGCTGATCCTCGGCGACGGCACCCGCCTGCTCGACGGCATCCCGCCGAGCGTGCAGCTGGAGCAGACGCGGGTCGTCGAAGGACCCGACGCCGCCCACCTCTTCTATTCGCTCGGCGGCTGAGTTACTGCCGTCTTAGCTGCCGAGGATCTTGGCCTTCTGCGCGGCGAACTCCTCCTCGGTGAGGATGCCCTGCGCTTTCAGCTCTCCCAGCTCCTTCAGCTGATCGATCATTGAGTCGCCGCCGCCCTGAGCGGGCGCCGGCGCCATCTGGGCGGGAGCGGCTTGCGCTTGGACCGCGGCCTGTTCTTCCTGTTCTCCCCAGCGTTCCCCCTGGCGTTTGGAGACCCGGTTGCTGACGGCGGTGGCGGTGCCGGCGATGACCGCCGTCCGTGCCATCCCTCGCAGTAGTCCTGGCATGACTCTCTCCTTCCTCAGTTCTTAAGCGTTTGCCTCGGCGGCGTCGAGCGCCGCGAGGACGTCTTCGGCCGGGATCCGGCCGCTGGCAACGAGCTCGCCGCCGGAGCGGCGGACGGCGGAGACGAACGGCGCCGCCCAGCTGTTCTCGAAGACCAGCAGCGCCGCCGAGGTCCGGGGCTCGAGCACCTCGCCGGCCTGGGCGACGTCGTCATCGCCGAGCAGGCCCGAGGAGGCGCCCTCGAACACCGCCAGCTCGGTGACTTCTTCGCCGAGGTCGGCGAGCTCCAAGGCAGCGACGTTGCCCTCCTCGTCCTTGGTCACGAAGAGCAGGTCGAGGATCCGGATCAAACCGCGATCGACCAGGTCGACCACCACCGGGGCGACCTCGCCGTTCGGCTGCTGCCCCTTCCACTCGATCAGCAGGTAATCGATTGGCCCTATCTCGGGTGCGTCGTCGTTCATCCGGTCCTTCCTCTCGATTGCGAAAGCTTTTTGATCTGCCTGCCTGCTCGCAACATAGCCGGTTCGGCATAAATGGGCCAACGGCCGAGCCAATTCCGACTAGGCTCGCGCCCACCCCCGAACAAGGAGCGCAGCAAGAGATGAACCAGTCGCAGAAACCCGAGGAGACCGCCACGCTCTACGGCGCCCGCTTCCTGATCGAGGACGCGCCCGACAAGGAGTTCCCGGCCAGCGGGATGTCGGCGCTCGACGCGATGCGGCTGGTGGACGAGGAACTGGTCCTGGAGGGGGACCCGTGGCGCAACCTGGCGACCTTCGTCACCACCTGGATGGAGCCGGAGGCGCAGCGGATCGTCGCCGAGAACCTGCACCGCAACTTCATTGACCACGCTGAGTATCCGATCTCGGCGGAGATCGAGCAGCGCTGCATCCGCATGCTCGCCGACCTCTACCACGCCCCGGGCGAGACGACCGGCTGCCGGACGCAAGGCTCCTCGGAGGCGATCATGCTCGGCGCCCTCTCGTTGAAGTGGAAGTGGAAGGAGCGCCAGGAAGCTGCGGGTCGCTCGACCGACAAACCGAATCTCGTCTTCGGCGGCGACGTCCACGTCGTCTGGGAAAAGTTCTGCCGCTACTTCGACGTCGAACCGCGGATCGTCCGCCTGCGCGAGGACAAGTACGTGATCGGGCCCGAGGACGTCGAGCCGCACGTCGACGAGAACACGATCGGCGTCGCCGCCGTCCTCGGCACCACCTTCACCGGCCACGCCGACGACATCCAGGGGATCAACGACCTGCTGGTGCAGCTCCGGGACGAAAAGGGGCTCGACGTGCCGCTCCACGTCGACGCCGCCAGCGGCGGCTTCGTCTGGCCCTTCCTCTATCCGCACTCCGAGTGGGACTTCCGGCTCGAGCAGGTGCGCTCGATCAACGTCTCCGGCCACAAGTTCGGGCTCGTCTACCCGGGGATCGGCTGGCTGGTCTTCCGCGAGAAGGCCGACCTGGCCGAGGACCTCGTCTTCTACGAGAACTACCTCGGCAAAACCGACGCCACCTTCACCCTCAACTTCTCGACCGGCGCCTCGATGGTGCTGGCGCAGTACTACAACTTCGTTCGCCTTGGCAGGGAGGGCTACTCGGTGGTGATGCGGGCGATGGAGGAGAACGCGAAGGCGCTCGCCAAGCGGCTCGAGGACGAAGGGAACTTCGAGCTGATCGGGGCGGAGAAAGAGCAGCTGCCGCTGGTCGCCTTCAAGCTCGCCGGCGAACGGGACTACGACGAGTTCGATGTCTCCTGGCAGCTGTCGGCCGAGCGCGGCTGGATGCTCCCTGCCTACACGATGCCCCCCGACGCCCAGGAGGTGAAGGTGATGCGGGCGCTGGTCAAGGAGACCCTCGGCCGCCAGCAGGTCGACCGCCTAGCCGACGACATCGCCCAAGCGATCGCGACGCTCGACAAGAAGGGCGGCGCCCACGAGCACGAGCGCAAACGCATGAAGCGCTCGCCGGGCTACTAGCCGCGCGCTTCAAACTGCATCAGATTTCCTACCTGCGAGGGGGGAAATCTGATGCAGTTCGGGAGGGCCACCAGGCGCGGTCGCCTAGGCGGTAGGTAATCGCCGGGATCAGTAGGGCGCGGACGAGGAAGGTGTCGAGGAGGACGCCGAAGGAGACGGTGGCGCCGATCTGCACCAGCTCCTCCAGCGGCAGCAGGGTGAGGGTGGCGAAGGTGCCAGCGAGGATCAGGCCGGCGCCGGTGACGACGCCGCCGGTGTGGACGAGGGCGGCAAGGATGCCCTCGCGGGTGCCGCGGGCGGCCGCCTCCTCGCGCGCTCGGGTCATCAGGAAGATGTTGTAGTCGACCCCGAGGGCGACGAGAAAGATGAACGCCATCAGCTCGAGGTTGAAGGCGAGCCCTTCGGTCGCGAAGACCTCAGTGAAGGCGAAGGTGGCGAGGCCGAGGGTGGCGCCGAAGGAGAGGACCACGGTCGCGATCAGGTAGGCGGGCGCGGCCAGTGCCTGCAGCACGCCGATCAGGATCAGGCCGACGACGAGGAGGACGAGCGGGACGATCAGCTTCGTGTCGCGGGCGTTGGTCTGCTCGACGTCGAGGTTCTCGGCCGGGATGCCGCCGAGCAGGCCGCCGGGGGCGAGCGCGTGGAGGCGGGTGCGGATCTCCTTCACCGCTGCGGCGGCGTCGCTGCCGTAGGGGTTGCCGTGGAGGACGAGGGCGACCAGCGCCTGTGACGCGTCCCCGGGGACCGGTGCCGGCAGCGCCAGCTGCACGCTCTCGAGTCGCTGCATCCCCCGCACGACTGCCGGCGCGGCGTCGGCTTCGACCACCGCCGTCAGCGGCGAGCCGAGGCCGGGCGGGAAGTGCCGTTCCAGTGCTTCGTTGCCTTCGCTCGAGTTGGTCGGCTTCGTCACCCCCTGCCCAAACCCAAGCGTGTCGTGGTTCGTCAGGTTTCCGAGACAGAGCACCGCCAAGAGCGCCAGCACGCAAACCACGATCGCCCCCGAGCGCCTGCGCACCAGGGCCGCAACTCGCTCCCACACATCGCGTGGTTCCTTTTGCACGTCATAGGTGCGAAAGGAACCACGCGATTGACGTTCGCGCCCCCATGGCGACCAGAAGGCGCGCTCGCCGAGGATCGCCAGGAAGGCGGGGAGGAGGGTGAAGGCGGCGGCGAGCATCACCGCGATCCCGAGGGCGAGGATCGGGCCGAGCCAGTGGGTCGACTCGAGGTCGGCGACTAGAAGGACCAGCATCGCCGCGATCACCGTCCCGGCGGAGGCGAACAGCGCCGGGCGGGTCTCGCGCATCGCCTTAGGTAATGCCCTTTCAACTGCGCTACCGCCCGCTAACTCTTCTCGGTAGCGGTGGACGAGCAGCAGCGAGTAATCCGTGCCGGCGCCGAAGATGAGGACTAGGAGGAGCATCGTGCCCTCGGCGTTGACGGTTATCCAGCCGGCCTCGATGAGGAGGTAGGCGATGCCGACTGCGACCAGGTAGGCGGCGCCGACGGCGAGCAGGGGGAGGAGGGCTAGGACCGGCGCTCGGTAGACGAGGAGTAGGAGGATGAGGACTAGGCCGACGGTTGCGAAGAGGAGGGTGTGGGCGGCTTCGGAGGCGGTCGCCTCGAGGTCGGCGGCGATTCCTCCCGGGCCGGTGACGAAGGTCCGCAGTCCCGGCTGCGCATGCGTGCGCAGGTAGGCGCGAATCGCCTTGACGCCCTGGACGACGGCGCCGCGGTCACCGGCGTTGATCGCGAGGAAGAGCAGTGCCGCTTCGCCGTCGCGGGAGATCGGGCCGACGCCGTTGGCGACGCCCGCCACCGCTGCCAGGTCGCGCCGGTAGCGCGAGGCGCCCGAGAACGGATCGAGGACCGGCGTCGCCCCGGTCAGCGCCAGCCGGTCGAGGCCGTCGCCGAGCCGCCCGATCGCCCGCAGGTCCCGCTTCGTCAACCCGCCGGGCCGTTCGAAGACGACGACCACCGGCACCTCTTCGCCTCCCCCCGAGACGTGCTGGAGCGCCTTCACCGCCTGCGTCGATTCGGCGTTCTCGGGCAGGAAGCTGCTCTGCCCGGCGGCGGTGACGTCGTCGATGCGCGCGTGGGCGAGCAGCCCGGCCGCCCCGAGCAGGAGCCAGACCGCAACCGCCACCCAGCGTCCTCGGGGACCGGTGATCACGCGCCGCAGGCTAGCCACGCCCGCTGACGATCCGAGTGATTTACGCGCTCGTTGATTGGGTATTTAGCGACTGGGTACACAGCATCAATGAGCTCGAAGCCGCTGCTTGCCGCTGCCCTGGTCGCCCTCTCCCTCGGCCTCGTTGCCTGCGGGGGCAGCGGCTCCGACTCCTCTGAACCCGCCCCGTCGGTCGCCGAAGAAGTCGAAGGCGCCGGCGAAGAAGCGGGCGAAGCCGCTGAAGAAGCCGGCGAAGAAGCCGAAGAAGCGGGCGAAGAAGGCAAGGAAGAAGCCGAAAGCGAAACCGCCCCCAGCGGCGAGGCGCAGAAGTCCGAAAAAGTCCAGATCGTCGAATTCACCTACGAACCCGACCCGGTCGTGGTGCAGGCCGGCGGCAAGGTGATCTGGCAGAACGAGGACACCGCGCCCCACACGGCGACCGCCGACGACGGCAGCTTCGACACCGGCACGATCGAAAAAGGCAAGCTCGGTTCGGCGACCTTCAAGGAACCCGGCACCTACACCTACCACTGCGAAATCCACCCGACGATGCACGGCACCGTCGAAGTGGTCGAATAGCCGCCGGAGCCAGGATGCCGTTCTGGCTCGCCCGCAAAGCTGCGCCCCACCTCTGGAAGCGGGTCCCCTGGGCGAAAGTCTGGGTCGCGAGCCTTTGGCTGGCAAACAAGGGCCGCGAGCGAATCGAGTCGAACCTCTCCCAGCGCGAACAGACCGAGTTCTGGAACCTGCTGAAGAAGTCCAAGGGCCGCCCCGGCAACCTCAGCCAGCGAGACCGCACCCGCGTAAAGCACATAGTCGGCAAAGCGATCCGCGGCTAACTCCCAAACTTCCCGCCGACGGGACGAAAACCGGATACATAGAGCGGTTTTCGTCCCGTCGGCCATAGGATCGCGGTTGATGAAGCCGGTCACGGTTGAAGTCGTCGTTGCTCGGCCGCCGCGCGAGGTGTTCGAATTCCTCGACGCGCTTGCCAACCATGAGCGGTTCCTCGACCACTACCTGGTCGATTGGACCTTCTCCGGGCCGAAGCGTGGGGTCGGCGCGAAGGCGCGGGCGCGGGTCGACGCACCGGGCTCGCAGGACCACTTCGAGTTCGAGGTGACCGAGAGCGAGGCACCGAAACGAATTGTCGAGCAGGGTGTCTCCTCCGGCGGCAAGCGCAGGACCCGGGGCACCTACTCGCTGGAACCGGCGCCCGACGGCGGCACCCGGATCGAGTTCGAGCTCGCCTTCCTGCAGCTGCCGCGCAGCGAGCGCCTGATCCCGCCGCTCACCCGAGCCTTCGCCAAACGCGTCAACGCCAAGGCGATGCGCCACCTCGCAAAGCAGCTCGACGGCTGAACCTCCTGCCGACGGGACGAAAGTACTCCTATATGGAGGGTTTCCGTCCCGTCGGCATGGGAGTGGAAAGATGCGCCGGTGCCTGAGGAGGAGCGAGAGGACCTGAGGGAGCTGCTGGCGCGGCGGGCGCTGACCGAGGACGCGGCGCGCGCCGACGCGGTCGAGCGCCGGCACGCGGCCGGCGGGCGCACCGCCCGCGAGAACCTCGACGACCTCGTCGATCCCAGCTCCTTCGTCGAGTACGGGCGCTACGCGATCGCCGCCCAGCGCGGCCGCCGCGAGCTCGAGGACCTGATCGCCCGCACCCCCGCCGACGGCCTGATCGGCGGCACCGCCCGCGTCAACGGCGACCTCTTCGACCCCGAGCGCGCCGCCTGCGCGGTCCTCTCCTACGACTACACGGTCCTCGCGGGGACCCAGGGCGCCCTCGGCCACCGCAAGAAGGACCGCCTCTTCGAGCTGATCGAGCGGATGCGGCTGCCGGTCGTCTTCTACGCCGAGGGCGGCGGAGGGCGCCCGGGCGACACCGACTACCCCGTCGTCTCTGCCCTCGACACCCGCGCCTTCGCGCTCTGGGCGAAGCTCTCCGGGCTGGTGCCGCGGATCGCGATCGTCCACGGCCGCTGCTTCGCCGGCAACGCGGTGATCGCCGGCTGCTCGGACCTGATCGTCGCCACCGAGGCGAGCTCGCTGGGGATGGGCGGGCCGGCGATGATCGCCGGCGGCGGGCTCGGTGACGTTCCGCCCGACGAGGTCGGCCCGATCGGGATGCAGGCGCCGAACGGAGTGGTCGACGTGGTCTGCGCCGACGAGGCCGAGGCGACCGCCGCGACCAAGAAGCTGCTCGCCTACTTCCAGGGCGCGACTGCGCCCGGCCCCGAACCTGACCAGGCGCGCCTGCGCGACCTCGTCCCCGAGCGCAAGCGCCGCGCCTACGACCCGCGGCCGATCGTCGAGACCCTCTGCGATGAGGGATCGGTCACCTTCCTGCGCGAGCGCTTCGCGCCGGAGATAGTTACCGCGCTCGCCCGCATCGAGGGTCGCCCGCTCGGGATCATCGCCAACGACACCCGCCACACCGCCGGCGCCGTCACCTCTGACGCCGCTGACAAGGCCGCCCGCCTCCTCCAGCTCTGCGACGCCTTCGGCCTCCCGGTCGTCTCCCTCGTCGACACTCCCGGCTACATGGTCGGCCCCGACGCCGAGGCGACCGGGCTCGTCCGCCACGCCTCCCGCCTGCTGGTCGCCGGCGCCGCCCTGCGGGTGCCGCTCGTCGCCGTGATCCTCCGCCGCGGCTACGGCCTCGGCGCCCAGGCGATGGTCGGCGGCAGCCTGCACGAGCCGCTCCTCACCGTTGCCTGGCCGAGCGCCCACCTTGGGCCGATGGGACTGGAAGGGGCGGTGCGGCTGGCGCTGCGCAAGGAGCTGGAGGCGATTCCGGATGAGGCCGAGCGCGAGCAGCGCGTGCGCGACCTCACTGCCCAGGCCGAAGAGAACGCGAAAGCGCTCAACGCCGCCGCCCTCTTCGAGCTGGACGACGTGATCGACCCGGCGGAGACCCGGTCCCTGATCGCATCCACGCTGATCGCCGCCGGCGACGCCCGTCCGCCCGGCGCCCATCGCTTCGTCGACACCTGGTAGTTCACACATCCGTAAGGGCGGTGTGGAAGGCTCGCGTCAGCCGACCGACCAAGGGAGAGACGACCAACATGCCGCAAACCGACTACTCCGACCTCAAAGCGCTGTTCATCAACTGCACGTTGAAGCGCAGCCCCGAGACCTCCAATACGCAGGGCCTGATGGACAAATCGATGGCGGTGATGCGCGCGCAGGGCGTCGAGGTCGACTGCATCCGCTGGGTCGACCACGAGATCGCGATCGGCGTCTGGCCGGACATGACCGAACACGGCTGGGAGCGCGACGAGTGGCCGCAGATCTACGAGCGGGTGCTGGCCGCCGACATCCTCGTCCTCGGGATGCCGATCTGGCTGGGGGAGAAGTCCTCGGTCGCCACCCACGCGATCGAGCGCCTCTACGGCAACTCGCACCTGCTGAACGACCAGGGCCAGTGGGCCTACTACGGCCGCGTCGGCGGCTGCATCGTCACCGGCAACGAGGACGGGATCAAGCACTGCGCGATGAACGTCCTCTACTCGCTGCAGCACCTCGGCTACACGATTCCGCCCCAGGCCGACTCCGGCTGGATCGGCGAGGCCGGCCCCGGCCCGTCTTACCTAGACGAGGGCTCAGGCGGCCCCGACAACGACTTCACCAACCGCAACACCACCTTCGCCGCCTGGAACCTGATGCACCTAGCGCGGATCCTCAAGGACGCAGGCGGCATCCCCGCCCACGGCAACCAGCCCGAAGAGTGGAAAGCCGGCTGCCGCTTCGACTCCCCCAACCCCGAGCACCGGAGCTAAACGCGCATCCGACTTTCGCCACAGCGGGGTGTGGTGAAAGTCGGATGCGTTCACCAGAGCGCGTCGTGTTCCTCCATCACGCCGAGGCCCTCGGCGAGCTCGAGGCCGCCCAGCGCGCCGGCGAAAGTGCCGAAGCGGTGGCGGTAGCGGGAGTGGATCAGCAGGTAGTTGTCGTCGCGGGCGTGGTCTGACTCGGAGCTGAAGTCCAGGGGACCGGCCTCGCCGAGGTCGATGCCGTCGAGTTCGCGGAAGGTGACGGGCGGTGGCTCGGAGGGCTCGCCGTCGACCCAGATGGCCCGCTCGCTGCCCTGCGGTGGATCGTTGATTCCTTCGACCAGGTTCCAGGCGAGGTTGCGCCCCTCGACCGACTCGCCGACGCCAGCTGACCAGCGCCAGTGAGTGTGGCGCTGGTGGTGGCCAGCCGACTCGTCGTCGATGCCGCGGCCGGCGATCTCGATCCGACGCCCGGGAACCTCGACGACCCCCTCGACCGGCATCCCCGCCCGCTTGCGCGTCCAGGCAAGGCTCTTGCCGCTGGGACAAGTCGCTTCGATCGCGGCGACCTCGCCCAGCTCGAGGCTGGTGCGCAGCCCCGGTCCGTCGACCTCCAGTCGCGGGCCGTCGAAGACAACCTCGCGGCTCCCCGGGAGCGGATTCGTGTGCGCCCACTGCTGCCGGCGCTCCCGGTCC
>DASZNP010000011.1:0-14486 GCA_035551255.1 Solirubrobacterales bacterium | reverse complement strand
TCGAGGAAGGCGACGTGCTGCTCCCAGGCCAGGCCGGGCATCACGTAGAGCTCCTGCTGGTGGGCGAGGTCGAGCAGCCACAGCGGCGGCGGCACGTAGGTGCGGACGGCGTTCACCCCCGCCGCGGCCATCGCTTCGAAGTCCTCGCGCACCCGCTCGGGGTCGGGGAACGGTTCGCCGTCGCGCTCGCGGAAGGTGCCGTAGGTGACGCCCTTGACGTGCAGCTTGCGCCCGTCGACGCAGATCGAGCGCCCGTGAACGCGGGGTCGGCCCTTCGCGGCTGGGGTTGCGGGTGCGGTCAATCTCTCCTACCGGTAGCCCGGACGAAAAGCCGACCGAAGCCGACGGATCTACCGGGTTTTGCGTAATTCCTCCCTTCTTTCTCGGTCCGCTTCCCGCTGCCGAGAGCGCAATCTCAGCGACTGGACAAAGATTCCAGTCGAAGCGCGAGCACGCCGCAGGTCCAGGCAGAGACGACGAGCAGGCCGCCCAACGCGTCGGAGGGGAAGTGGTAGCGGAGGACGATCACCGCGAGGGCGACAAGCGAGGCGAGGAAGAAGCCGGCGGCGGCGACTGGCCAGCGCCAGCGCGCGGGCACGAAGAAGAACGCCCAGGCGCCCGCCATTGCAAAGGCGGCCGTCGCGTGGCCACTGGGAAAGGACGCTTCGCCGACCTGCGCCCAGCCGAGGACGGAATCGAGACGCGGCGCCGCCAGCGCATGCTTGAGGAGGGCCGTAGTCAGGTCGGCACCGACCACCAGCACCAGCCCCGCCACCGCGTCCCCGCGCCTGCCGCCGCGGAGCGCCACCACCAGGCCGGCAAGGAGCAGCAACACCTGCGGCACCGGGTTCCCCAGATCGGCAATTGGATGGGCGACGCCCCCGAGACCCCCAAAGCGATCGGCGGAGACCCGAGCAAGCACCCGCGCATCGAGGTGCCGCACCCCGGGGGCATGAAAGACCGCCCAGGCCAGCAGCGCCAGCGCCAGCAGCGAAGCCAGGCACGCAGCAAGGAGCCGCTTGTCCGCATCCGTCATCCGCGGCACCGTAGCCGCAGCGGAAAAGACAGCGGGGCGGCGCCGTTTCTCTGACAGTGGCCGCGACCGAGATATCGACCTGGGCCGGCGAGGCTTTCGGCCTATCCCTAGGCAGCGAGTTCCCGCTCCCTGGCCTGGAGCCGAGCGAGGGTGCGGCGCCCGGCGAACGGGACGTCACCCTGGCGCTATCGCCCGATCCGGCCGAGCCGTTCGAGGGCGCCAAGCGGCTACAGGAGTGGCACTACCCCGACGGGACTCTCGGGCTGACGATCGACCGCGATGACGAGCGCGGCTACCGCTTCTACCTCTACGGGGCCGGCGTCTTCGTCCTCGCCGCCGACGGCAGCCGCGCGGTTCTGCACCTCGACCCCGCTCACGAGGAGCGGTGGGACTGGCGCCGTTACCTGATCGGCCAGGTCCTCCCCTTCGCGGCGTTGCTGCACGGGCTCGAGGTCTTCCACGCCAGTGCGATCGAGCTAGATGGCGGCGCCGTCCTCCTCGCCGGCGGCAGCGGCCTCGGCAAGTCGACCCTCGCGCTGAACATGCACCTGGGCGGCACCGGCTTCCTGGCCGACGACTCAGTAGCGATCGAGCTCGCGGGCGAGCGGCCCGTCGCCCACCCCGCGATCGCCACCGCCAAAGTCCGCGAGGGCGCGCGGGACCTATTGCGTAAGGACAACCGCGGTGCCCTGCGCGAGGTGGTCGTCAGCGACGAGCACGAGACCCGCTACCGAGTAGAAGCCGCCGCCGGCCCCCTCCCCCTCCGCGCCGTCTGCATCCTCGAGCCCGCCGAGATCCCGGGCACCCTCGCCGCCACCAAAGGCAAAGCCGACCCCTGGGAGCTCCTCGGCAGCACCTTCAACGACATAGTCCGCGACCCCACCCGCCTCCAGGGCCAGCTAGACCTCTGCAGCCGGATAGCCGAGACCATCCCCTGCCTACGCATCCAAGTAGGTCCGCGACCGGGACCAGAAGCCGCCGACACCCTCGTCGCCCAGCTCCAGAAAATGATTTAGCGAGTTCGCCCGACGGTCGCCCCTCGTGACGACCGTCGGTCGAGCTCGCCTACTGCCGGGTCCAGCGGATTATTTGCAGCCTTTAGAAGGTGCGCCGCTGGGAGGACAGCTGTGACCGGGCGGGTGGGCCAAGTGGGTGTCCGCTGGACCACCCACGGCAAGTGCAGCCGTGAGCTCGGTCAGCGAACCGTGGTCCACCACGGTCGGCCGCTCGTATTTGAGAGCGTTTTTATTCATGCCTCGATGCTAGGGACTATTCGAGCGGTCGATGGTGGGGAAAAAGTACGAATTGGTTCGTTAAAGACTCGAAAATGAGTAGCCGGGCGTACCAATCCTGCTGAGGGCGTCCGCGGGCAGGACTTCTTCGCCGGCCTGCAGGCGCAACCAGCACTCCATCGTGCCCAGGAACCAGAGCGACATCGCCCAGGCTCGGCGGGCCCCCAGCGGCTGCGGCGGCGAGGCGATGTGGTCGGCGAGGCGCTCGTGGTTGGTGTAGGCGCCGACGTGGGCGCTGGGGCGCAGCAGCAGCGCCTCGACTAGCGGCAGGTCGGCCTCCATGCCGGCGACGATGACCGGGTCGAAGTTGCTCTTGTAGGGGCGCAGGCGAGCCTCGTCCGGCACCAGGCCGGCGACCGCCTCGCGCAGGACCGGGCGGTTGAAGCGCCGCTCGAAGGCCAGCTCCGGCGGGAAGGAGAGGACCGCCTCGATCAGGTCAACGTCGAGCAGTGGATGGCTCGGCTCGAGGCCGCTGAGGGCGGCGTTGCGGCGGGTGACGTCGTGGGCCATCCGCGAGCCCGGACCGAGGATCGCGGCTACCTGTGCGACCCACCACGCCGGCCCCTCCACTCCCGGCGCCGGATCCTCGGCTTCGAGCAGGTGGGGCGGGACCGCGAGCCAGTCCTGCGGCACCGGCGAGAAGTCGCGGCTGCGGCCCCACTGGCGCAGCTTGTCGAGCCGGGTCCGCCAGGTCGTCGGCACCCCGTACTCGGGGAAGCTGCCAGCCAGGGACCAGGCCGAGAGCAGCCGGCCGCGCCGGACCCGTTCGGCCACCAGCGGCGCCGAGTACCAGAAGACCGCGTCGCCGCCCTCCCCGTCGAGGAGGAGACGGACGCCGTCGTCGGCGGCGCGGTTGAGCAGCGGCCGCAGGAAGCTCAGGTTCGGGGTCGGCGAGAGCGCCTGCCAGCGCTCTATATATGGGGCAGTCGAGGCCAGCAGCCCACCCGGCTCGGTCTCAATCGCCGTCGCCGCCAGGCGGTTGTGGGCGGCGACTGAGGCGATCAGCGGCCCCTCGTCGATTTCGGGATGGCGCGGGAAGACAGCCGAGTAGGCGCGCAGCGGGCGCTGCTCGTCGGGGAGGCAGTTGCAGGCGACTCCGGCGACGCCGGCGCTGTCGATGCCACCGCTGAGCAGGATCGCGCTCGCTTCCGCCTCGCCTGCGCGGCGCTCGACCGCCTGGACCAGCAGCTCGCGCGCCTGCGCGCTCGCCTCCTCGAAAGAGAGGTCGCGCTGCTGCTCGAAGCGTGGCGCCCAGTAGCGGCGCGCCTGCGCACCGTCGCGCCCGAGCGCCAGACAGGTGGCCGGCGGCACTTCCTCGATTCCAGCGAAGAAGGTGCGCTCTTCCGGGACCACCGACGGCAGCAGCCAGTGAGCTACGGCGACGTCGTCGGCAGGCGGGCGGCTGGGCAGCAGCTCGACCAGGTTCGCCAGCTCGGTCGCGAAGGCGACGACGCCGCCGGTGCGGTGGAGGAAGAGGGCGCGGCCGCCGAGCTGGTCGCGGACCAGCGCCCCCGCTTCCGCCTCCCGGTCCCAGATGAGGACGACGAAGTCGCCGCGCAGCAGCGGCCAGAGCTCGGCCCCCAGCTGTTCGTAGCCGCGGAGGAGGAGTGTTGCCGGGCTGACGTAGGCGGGGACGCCGAGCTGCCAGGCAAGTTCCTCGCCGTTGTAGAGCCGGCCCTCGAGGAGGCAGATCCGCCCGTCGGACTCGGCGCGCTCGACCTCGCCGGCGGTCCCGAGCACCAGCCCTCCCTGCTCCTGCACCCACGCTGGCTCCTCCGCGCCCAGCGCCCCGCGCAGGCGGCCGCGCAGCGGCTCGCCCGCCGCGGCGCCGAGCGGATCCAGGATTCCGACGATCGTCCCCATACAAGGGGAACGGGCGCAACCGCGCCCTCTTTACGGCGCCGCGCACAAGAGTCGTACACGCGGGTTCGTTGCCTCTATGAGGCCATGGCCATAAAGCCGATCTTCCTGTTCTCGATCTCCCGCGCGGGGTCGACGCTGGTGCAGCGGATCATCGCTGCCCATGACGGCATCGCCACGGCGGCCGAGCCGTGGCTGCTGCTGCCCCACGCCTACACGCTGCGCCCGCAGGGCGTCGACGCCGAGTACGTCCACCCGCTGCTGGTCACAGCGATTGAGGACTTCGCCTCGACCCTGCCCGAGGGCGGCGACGACTACGTCGAGGAGCTGCGCCGCTTCGCCCTCCGTCTCTACGAGAAAGCCGCCGGCCCCGACGACGCCTACTTCCTCGACAAGTCCCCGCCCTACTGCTTGATCGCCGAGGAGATCATGCAGCTCTTCCCCGAAGGCAAGTTCGTCTTCCTCTGGCGCAACCCGCTGAGCGTGATCGCCTCGCTGATCGACACCTGGGGGCCGTGGCGGCCGACCTTCATGAGCAGTGACCTCTTCATCGGCCTGCCGCGGCTAACCGACGCCTACGACGCCCACCGCTCCGACGTCCACGCCGCCCGCTTCGAGGACCTGAGCGCCGGCGACGAAGACGCCTGGCGGGCGCTGATGGGCTACCTCGACCTCGAGTTCGAGCCGCGCACCCTGACCGACTTCGCCGAGGTCGAGCTGCCGGGGCGGATGGGCGACCCAACCGGCCGCAAGCGCTACAAGGCGCTCAGCTCCGAGCCGGGGCAGAAGTGGCGCAAGACCCTGGCCAGCCCGCTGCGCCGCGAGTGGTGCCGCCGCTACCTCCGCTTCCTCGGCCGCGACCGCCTCGCGATCATGGGCTACGACCTCGACGAGCTCCTAGCCGACCTCGATTCACTCCCCCGCTGCACCGACTCCCTCGGCACCGACATCTGGGAGGCGGTCAAGGACGTGGCCAAGGAGCCCGTCCGCGTCCGCACCCGCACCCGCCGCATCGGCTCCCCCCACATCATCCGCGAGCTCCTGCGGGCATAAACCCGCCGACGGGCCGAAAACGGCCCTATGCGGGACGAAATCGGCCCGTCGGCGGTTGTGCGGGGCGTCCAGAGGTAGTGGGTAGTCGGCTTGTCCGACAAACGTCCACGCGGGGGCGGGGAATGCTGCTGGCTGCTGGAAATGGTCGATGGGCGGCGCGGAGCTTCTTCTTCCCATGGCCGCCACTCTGCGACAGCGAACTCTCCGCGCCCTCTTCGGGGCTCTGATGCTGGCGCTTGCCGCTGGGCTGCTCCTGCTCCCGGTCGCTTCCGCCACCGCGACCCCCAAGCACGACGGCAAGGCGGCGAAGGCCAAGTGCAAGCGATCGCGGGCCCATCGCGCCCACCGTTCTTCCCGCGCCTGCGCAAAGGGACGGCGGTCGAAGCCGAAGCTGCAGATCGAAAGCGAATTCACCGGCGCGACCACGACCACCGAACCGGTGACCGATTCGAAGGCGACCGCGCCGGGCCACACCGAAACGCACAAAAAACCAAGCGAACAGCCGACCGAAACGACGACCGAATCGCCGCCGCCCACGACGGAACCGGAACCGACGCCCGTCACTGAACCGGAACCTGAACCCACTCCCGAACCTGGACCGGAACCCCAGCCCGAACCGGAAGTGACTGAACCTCCCGCCGAACCGGCGCCAGAAGCCGAATCCGCGCCGGAAGCCGAACCGGCAACCGAAGCCACGGCGACCACGACCACCCCCTTCCGCTTCTTCTCGCCGACCTCGTTCTGGAACACCGAACCCGGCGCCCTCGCCACCCTCGACCCGGAATCGAGCTCGCTGACCGCCGCCTTCCGCAAAGAAATCGAAGCCGCGATCGCCGCCGGCACCGGCCCCTGGATCAACACCACCAACTACAGCGTCCCGATCGTCCGCGTCGCCGCCGGCCAGCCGAAGGTACGGGTGAGGCTGGTCAGCAACTACTCGGCGCCCTACCTGCAGGCGGCCTGGGAAGAAGTGCCGATCCCGCCGACCGCGAAGCCCTCGGAAGGGACCGACGCCACCCTCGTCGTCTATCAGCCGAGCAGCGACAAGCTCTGGGAGTTCTGGCACGCCAGCCACACCGAAACCGGCTGGCAGGCGGCTTGGGGCGGCGCGATCCAGAATGCCTCGAAGAACTGGGGTGCCTACAACTCCGAAGCCTGGACCGGCGCGAAACCGTGGTGGGGATCCTCAGCCTCCTCGCTCTCGATCGCCGGCGGCCTGATCACCCTCGAAGACCTCGAACGCGGCTCAATCGACCACGCCCTGGCGCTCGCGATCCCCAACGTCAGGGCTGGCGTCTACTCCTCGCCGGCGCAGCGGACCGACGGCGCCTCGACCAGCGCGCTCTCGCTGCCCGAGGGCGCCCACCTGCGCCTCGACCCCTCGCTCGACCTCGAAAAACTGAAGCTGCCGCCGCTGACCCTGGAGATCGCCCGCGCCGCCCAGCGCTACGGCATCTTCGTCCGCGACCGCGCCAAGGTGATCCACTTCTTCGCCCAGGACCCCTCGGGCCTGGCGATCAACCCCTACATCGGCAAGACCGGCTACTTCGAAGGCCAGAGCCCGGCGAAGCTACTGTCGTCCTTCCCCTGGAGCCACCTGCAGCTCCTCCGGATGGACCTGCACTCGACCTCCTGACTCGGGCGCGGCGGCAGGGCGCCCGAAGCGCGCCCGCAGCATCGTCGTCGCCTCGGCGAGCCGGCTCCGGTCGCGCTGGTTGAGGCCGCCACAGACGAGGAAGGCGACGAGATAGGCGAACGCCCCGGCTGCCAGACAAAGCGGCAGTGCCCAGGGAGACGGGAGCACCGTCTCGAGCCCATGCGCGGCGCCGAACCCAGCGCCGTAGGCAAGCGGCAGGACGAGCATCTGCCGCAGCGGCCAGGTCGCCCGCAGCGGCCGGGTCAGGTGCCCGCGCAAGACCCAACCCGAGAGGACGATGACGACGACGAAGCCGGCCAGCATCGCCACCGCTGGTCCGACCATGTGCATGCTCGGGGTGAGGAAGACGAGCAGGGCGATCGCCACCGCCAGCCGCAGGAAGGCGATCAGGCTGGTGATGCCGGGACGGTTGACCGCCCACAGCGCCTGCGTCTGGGTCACCGTGACCGAGGCCAGCGCGGGGTAGATCGCCAGCAGGGCCAGCGCCGGCACCGCCCGCGCGAAGCCGGGGCCGAACAGTTCGAGGACCGAGTGCGCGGCGCCGGCGATCGCCGCCGCCAGCATCAGCATCCCGATCACTTCGTAGCGGATCGAGTCGATCATCGCCCGGTCAAAGCCGTGCCCGTCGCCCTCGCTGTGGCGGCCGACCAGGGTCGGGTAGAGCACTTCGCTGATCCGCATGCTCGCCTGCTGGAGGCTGCGCGGGATTACCAGGGCGCGGCTGTAGGCGCCGACGACGGCGACCGGCGCGACCATCCCGATCGCCCAGACGCCGCCCTGCTGGGAGATCCCCTGGGCCATCTGCCCGGGCGCCGCCTTCAGCCCAAAGCGCAGCAGGTCCGGCAGCACCCGCAGCCCCGCGCGGAATTCGGCGCGGTTCAGCCGCGGGTGGACGAAGTGGCGGGCGGTGAGGAGACGGTGGCAGAGCGCCAGCGCCGAGGCGCCGATCGTCGCCGCGACCAGCCCCCAGACCGTCGGCGAGAAGACAGCAGCGGTGGCGGCGAAGACGATGAAACTGAGCGATTCGGTCAGCCGCACGCGGAAGAGCGACCGCCCGGCAACGAACGAGGAGAGGATCGAGTCGAGGTTCCAGCCGGTGTTGGTGACGAGCACGTAGCCGGCGATCGAGACCAGCGCCGGCGCCAGCAGGTCGGGGGCGTTCAGCGGTCCCGGGAAGACGAAGAGGCAGGCGACGGCGTCGATCGCCCCGACCAGCGCCGTCAACCCGAACGAGAAGGCGAAGACCGCGGCGAAGAGCTGGGTGACGCGCGGGTGGCGCGGCTCGAGTTTGGTGATCTCACGGATCAGCGCCTGCTGCTCGCGCACGGTCGAGAGCACCCACATCGCCGCTACCGGCGCCCAGACGAGGGCATATTCGCCGATCACGTCGACGCCGTAGAGGCGGGCGGTAATGATCGTCGAGACGAAGCCGAGCCCGACCGTGGCACTGAAGCTCAGCGCTCCGAAGAAGAAGCCGGCCTTGTAAGTGCCGCGCTTGCCCTTGCCCGATCCGTTCTGCCCCGCGTCGTTCCCCGCTTCTTTCTCCATCAACCGACCAACGGGCGACGCGCCCCGAAGCTGTCGCGAGCGGGCCGAAAAGTAGGGCAAAAGTTGGAGAAGGCGCCGCGCGTTCACTGACCAGAGGCTCGGAGGCCTCAGGCATGAACTCACCGACTGCGCTCGACCCCAGACCACCGCTGAAAGAGGACGCCCACCTGAACGGGGACGGCGTCTTCGCGCCCGCGAACAGCTTCGCCTGGCGGGCGATCACCTGGAACAAGGGCCTGATCGCCGCGATCGCTGTGCTCGGTGCCGTCGTCGGCCTGGCGATCGGGATGGCGCGGCCGGCCACCTACACCTCTTCGGCGACGCTCCAGGTCGGCCAGGTCAACCCCAACTCGCCCGGCTTCCTCGGCTACGTGCAGTCAGCCAGCTCGCTGGCCACCGCCTTCAGCCGCGCGATCGGCGCCGCCCCGGTCCTCGCCAAGGTCGAAAAGGAACTCGGCGTGCCGGCGACCGCGGCCGTCTCCCGCCTCTCCGCTGAGCCGATCCCGCTTGCCCCCGCCTTCCGGGTAATCGCCACCGGCGACAGCGAAGCGGCGTCGATGAACCTCGCTAACGTCGCTGCCAAGGCGGTGGTCGGCTACGAGAGCAAGGCCAACAGCGCCAACCCGCAGGCGAAGGTGCTGCTGACCGGCTACCGCAACGCGACCGCCTCCCTGCGCCAGGCCGAACACCGGGTCGACAGCCTCGCCGGCAGCGGCAACGAAAAGGCCCTGGTCACGGCCGAAGCCCAGCGCAACGCGGCGAAAGTGAAGCTGCAGGGGATCGAAAGTGCCTACGTGGCGGCGATCACCAGCCAGGCGCCGCGGGAAGGGCTGGTCACGGTGCTGGCCGGGGCGACCAGCGCCGAAAGCGACCGCAAGTCGAAGGTCGAGCTCTACGGCTTCCTCGGCCTGCTCGGCGGCCTCCTTCTCGGCTGCCTCGCGGCCGTCGTCCGGGAGCACCGCCGCCTCGACCGCCTGGCCTGATGGCCCTGCCGACGTTCTTCATCATCGGCGCCGCCAAGGCCGGCACCACCAGCCTGCACTTTTACCTCGACCAGCATCCCGAGATCGGGATGTCGACAGTGAAGGAGCCGCACTTCTTCGCCGGCCCGGAGAACGGCATCCCCTTCCCGCCCGAACGGGTCGCCGACCTCGCCCGCTACGAAACCCTCTTCGACCCGAGCTTCCGGGTTCGCGGTGAGGCCTCGCCGAGCTACACGAACGCGCCGCGGCGCGAGGGCGTGCCGGAGCGGATCAAGGAGCTTGTCCCCGAGGCGAAGCTGATCTACCTCGTCCGCGATCCCGTCGAGCGCACCCTCTCCCACTACCAGCACTCGACCGCCTCGGGCAAAGAGCGGCGGCCGCTGGAGGAGGCGATCGCCGGGCTCGCCGACCCCTACTGCTACCTCGCCTGCCACAGCCTCTACGGGCGCCAGCTCGAGCTGTACCTTGAGCACTTCCCGGCCGAGGACGTGCTCGTCGTTGACCAGGCGCAGTTGCTGGCCGACCGCCCGGCGACCCTGCGGCAGGTCTTCACCTTCCTCGACGTCGACCCCGAGTTCGAGTCCGAGCGCTTTGAGCAGGAACTGTGGCGGACGAGTGAGCGGCGGGTGTCCCCTCCCGGCCATCACGGGTTCATCGCCCGCACGATCGCCCCCCGCACCCGCTGGATCCCGGCCGGGGCCCGGGCGCGGGCGCGGCGCACCTGGGAACGGGCCTTCTGGCGGCAGCTGGAGAAGCCGGAACTGACGCCGCAGCAGCGCCAGCGGCTGCAGGAATTCTTCGCGCCCGACGTCGAGCGGCTGCGCGCCCTGAGCGGGGAGCGGTTCGCGAACTGGAGCCTCTGATGGCGACGGCGCGACCGACCTGGCGGCCGCCGGCGATCCTCTGGGTGGCGCTCGGGCTGGCGGCGCTCGCGGTCATCCACAAACTGCAGCCGGGCAAACTCGAAGGCCACTGGATGCTGGTCACCCCGGTCGCGGTGGTGATCGGGATCCTGGCGATGCGCCGGCTCTGGGAGCTGCCGCCGGCGGTCACCCTCTGCATCGCCGTCGCCCTCACCGCCTTCTCCGGCGGCTGGTCGCAGATGGGGCTCGGCAACCTGCCGCTGAACCGGCTCTTCGTCCTCGCCGCCCTGTTGCAGGTGCTGCTGCGCTCGCCCGGCTCGGCGCAGCTGCCGCCGATCCGCCTGCGCGGCGTCCACCTGCTGATGGCAATGACCGTGCTCTACGCGGTCGCCTCGGCGGCCGTCGCCGGGACCGTGGGGGAAGAACGCGAGTACCTGCTCCTGCTCGACGTCTTCGGGCTGACCCCGTTCCTGCTCTTCCTCGTCGCCCCGGTCGTCTTCGCCGGTCAGCGCGAACGCGACTGGCTGTTGGGGACGCTGGTCGGGCTCGGCGCCTACCTAGGGTTGACCGCGATCTTCGAGACGCTCGGGCCGCACGCCTTCGTCTTCCCCACCTACATCCGCCACATCAGCTTCGAAGGGTTCGCCGAAGCGGCCTCCGAAGCGAAGGCGGGCGGCCCATTCCAAAGCCCAACCGCCGACGGCTTCGCCTGCTTCGCCTGCGCCGCCGCGGCGGCGATCGCCCTGCCGCGCTGGCGGCGGCCGTGGCCGCGGCGCCTCGCGGGCGGCACCGTCTTCGTCTGCCTCTTCGGCTGCCTGCTGACCCTCGAGCGCGGGGTCTGGATCGCGACCGTCGCCGGGGTGCTGGTGGTCGCGCTGGCAACGCAGACCGGGCGGCGCTGGCTGCTGCCAGGGGCGGCAATCGCCGTCGTCGTGGTCGGCGGCGCCTTGGCGGTCTCGCCGCAGCTGCAGGAACGGGTCTCCCAGCGGGCGACCTACCAGCAGAGCCTGTGGGACCGCAAGAACCAGACCGCCGCCGGCATCCGCATGGTCGAAGCGCGGCCGCTCTTCGGCTTCGGCTTCGGTCGCTATGCCGAAGGGAGCGTCGACTACTTCCGCCAGCCGTCCACCTACCCGATGAGCGGCTACTACCACGGGGTGACGATCGGGCTGCCGGACGAAATCCTCCCGATCCACAACACCTACCTCTCCTACGCGGTCGAGCTGGGACTGGTCGGGCTGGTGCTGTGGCTCGCCTCGCTCGTCTGGGCGGTCGGCGAGGCCGTGCTCGCGCCGGGGCCGACGTCGCTGCGTCCCTGGAAGCTGGGTCTACTGGCGGTCGCCGTCTTCTTCCTCGTCGTCAGCTTCGTCGACCCGCACACGGCGCCGTTCCCGATGGTGGTGCTGTTCGTCTGGGCCGGGCTCGCCCGCGGCGTCGCCCCCGACGCGCTGCCCGCTCGCGCGGCCGTCCCCGCCTGGGCGCCGCACGCCGCCCCCGCCGCCGGGAGCGCCTGATGGCCCTCCCCACCTTCTTCGTCATCGGTGCGCCGAAGGCCGGCACCACCAGCCTCCACACCTACCTCGACGCGCACCCGCAGATCCAGATGTCAGCGGTGAAGGAGCCGCGCTTCTTTGGCGGCCCCGACAACGGCATCGCCTACCCGGCCGACCACGTCGCCTCGCGCGAGACCTATGAAGCGCTCTTTGA
Source organism: Solirubrobacterales bacterium (assembly GCA_035551255.1). Taxonomy (GTDB): domain Bacteria; phylum Actinomycetota; class Thermoleophilia; order Solirubrobacterales; family 70-9; genus VAYN01. The sequence goes on along the minus strand of DASZNP010000011.1, from coordinate 2,487 downwards.
CCCCGCCTTCGCGGTCCGCGGCGAGTCCTCGACCGACTACGCGACCCACCCGCGGCGGACCGGCGTGCCGGCGCGGATCAAGGCGGCGGTCCCCGAGGCGCGCTTCGTCTACATGGTCCGCGACCCGGTCGCCCGCACCCTCTCCCACCACCGGATGACGACCGCGCTGCTCGGCGAGCGGCGGCCGCTGGAGCTGGCGCTCGGCGACCTCACCGACCGGATGACCCCCTACATCTCCCCCAGCCTCTACGCAACCCAGCTCGAGCTCTACCTCGAGCACTTCCCGGCCGAGCGGGTGCTCGTCGTCGACCAGGCTGACCTGCAGGCCGACCGCGCCGGGACGCTGCGCCAGATCCACCGCTTCCTCGGCGTCGAGGAAGAAGCCGAGGCGGCGGCCGGCGAGGAGGAGCTGTTGAGCAGCGGCGAATGGCGGACCTATCCGAGCGGATACGCGGAGTTCATCGCCCGCCACGTCGCGCCCCGCTTCCAGTGGGTGCCGAAGGGCTTCCGGCGTGGGTTGCGCAGCAAAGTCGAGGGGGTGCTCTGGAAACCGGTAAAGAGCGAGCTCTCGCCGCAGCTGCGCGAGCGCCTGCAGGAGCTCTACGCGCCCGAGGCGGCGCGGCTGCGCGATCTGACCGGCAAGGAGTTCGCGACGTGGTGCGTCTAGCGGCGCTCGTCGCGCTCGCGCTTTGCGCCGCAGCTCTTGTCGTCGGCTGCGGTTCTGGGAGCGATCCCCAAGACGAAGCCACCGCCAGCAGCGGCGCCTCCCCGCGCTACTTCCGCTTCTTCGCCAAGAAGAGCTTCTGGAACACGCGCCTCGAAGCCGACCAGCCGCTCGATCCGGCCTCGGAAAAGCTCGCCACCGCCTTCGCCGCCGAAATCAAAGCGAAGGAATACAAGGGCGAGCGGCCCTGGATCAACACCACCGACTACAGCGTTCCGGTCTACAAAGTCCCCGCCGTGCAGCCGCTGGTTCCGGTGCGGCTCGACAGCCCCTACCGCGCTCCCGCCCTGCAGGCGGCCTGGCGCAGGGTGCCGCTGCCGCCCAACGCGCAGCCCTCGGAAGGGACCGACGGCAACCTCGTCGTCTACCAGCCTGCGACCGACCGGCTCTGGGAGTTCTGGCGCTTCTCCGACGAGGGTGGCGTGGCGCGGGCCGCCTGGGGCGGCGCGATCCGCAACGTCTCGCGCAGCTCCGGCGCCTACGGGCCGAAGGCCTGGCCGGGTGCGAAGCCGTGGTGGGGCTCCTCAGCCTCCTCGCTCTCGATCGCCGGGGGCCTGATCACCTTCGCCGACCTCCGCGCCGGCCACATCAACCACGCCCTGGCGCTGGCGGTCCCGCGGGTCCGCCGTGGCGTCTTCGCCTCGCCCGCCCGCCGCACCGACGGCACCTCGACCAGCGCCACGACCCTGCCCGAGGGCACGCACCTGCGCCTCGACCCGAACCTCGACCTGACGACGCTCGGACTCTCGCCGCTCGGCCTGATGATCGCCCGCGCCGCCAAGCACTACGGCATCTTCGTCCGCGACCGCGCCGGCGTCGCCCACTTCTTCGCCCAGGACCCTGCGTCCGTGAGCGGCAACCCCTACCTCGGCGACGACGGCTACTTCGAAGGCGAGTCGCCGGGAGACCTGCTCGCCAACTTCCCCTGGAGCAGCCTGCAGGTGCTGCCGATGAAGCTGCACGAATACGACCCGACCGAGCCCGGCCCGCGCTGAGAGATGCCCCGCTCCGTCCCGTCTGAGATGAGCGCCGAGCAGGAGCTGATCCTGCGCGCCGCCGCGACCCGCGAGCGGCGCGAGGCCGAGCGCGGCCGGATCGACGAGCTGGTGCGGGCGGTCGAGTGGTCGGCGCTGACCGAGCAGCTCGCTCACGCGCGGCTGCTGCCGACGCTGGGGCCGCGGATCGCTGCGCTGGCAGGGGCCGGGGCGCCGGCGGAGTTCAGCGAGGCCGCGAGCGCTTCCGTCGAAGCCTGCCGGCGCCAGGACGCGCTGCTGCTGCTGATGGGCGAGCAGGTGATCGCGGCGCTCGGGGCGCGCGGCATCGCGGCCGCGGCGCTGAAGGGTCCCGGCCTCGGCGAGGAGCTGCACGGCGAGGCGGGACGGCGGCTCTCCAGCGACATCGACCTGCTGGTCCCCGCATCGCGGCTGCGCGAGGCGGTCGCGGTCGTGGCCGAGCTCGGCTACGAACAGCCGACCGACCCGGTCGAGGAGAACGGGCTACCACTGCTGCACTTCGCGATGCCGCACGGCGAACTGCCGGCGGTCGAGCTGCACTGGCGCATCCACTGGTACGAGGATCGCTTCGCCGAGGAGCGGCTGTTGCCGCCGTCGGAGGCAGGCGAGGAGTGGCGGCCCGAGCCGGTCGACCGCCTCATCGCCCTGCTCCTCTACTACGCCCGCGATGGCTTCAGCGGGATGCGCCAGGCGACCGACCTCGCCGCCTGGTGGGACCGCTTCGGCGAGGGGCTCGCCGACGGCGAGCTG
>DASZNP010000010.1:0-36199 GCA_035551255.1 Solirubrobacterales bacterium | reverse complement strand
TGAAAAGCGTTCCCTCAGCTTGCTGAGGACGCTCCCTAAGTGCGATCTGCACCCATCGTCTTCGCTTCGAGCCGCTCCGGGCTCACCCGCACCACGTCCCAAGCCAAGCCGGCCTTCTCCAGGCCGTTGATGACAAGCGAGGAGACGTCGAGCTGCCACCAGCGCAGGCCGTGGGTGGCGGAGGTCGGAAAGGCGTGGTGGCTGTTGTGGTAGGCCTCGCCGAGGGTCGGGATCGCGATCAGCGCCAGGTTGCGCGACTCGTCGGTGGTCTCGAATTCCTTCTTGCCGAAGGTGTGGCAGAGCGAGTTGATGCTGTAGGTGAAGTGGTGGAGGACGAAGACCCGGACGAGACCGCCCCAGAGAAGGCCGGTCAGCCCGGCGACGACGGTGCCGCCGATGATCCAGCCGAGAAAGAACGGCAGCAGCAGGCCGAGGATCGCCCAGTAGATGAAGGTGCGATCGACCCAGTTGATCACCGGGTCCTTGATCAGGTCCGGCGCGAAGCGTTCCTTGTTGCCGCGCTGGGTGTGGATGAAGATCCAGCCGACGTGGGCGTGGAAGAGGCCCTTCATCGCCCCCTTCCAGCCGCCACCGTGGTCGACGTGGGGGCTGTGGGGGTCACCGTGTTCGTCGGAAAAGGTGTGGTGCTTGCGGTGGTCGGCGACCCAGGAGATCACCGGTCCCTCGATCGCCGCCGAGCCGAGGATCCCGAACAGGCCGCGCAGCCACGGGTACGTTTTGAACGAGCGGTGGGTGAGCAGGCGGTGGAAGCCGACGGTGATCCCAATCCCGGTGAGGAAGTACATGCCGACGAAGAGGAAGACGTCGCTCCAATGCAGGGCGCTCCCCCACACCTGCCAGCCGGCGATGCCGACGGCGATGAAGGGGATGATCGTGACCAGGCCGGTGATGATCCGGTCCCGGGTCTCGTTCTCGACCGGCTGGATGTCTGAGGGAAGCGGTCCGACGGTAGTCATGGCGGGCGATCATACGCGTAGGAGCTGCGGCTTTTCGTAAAACCTTCGGCCGGCGGGCCAGCCGATTCGGAGTCTGTAGGGTGCCCCGCCTATGCCTTTCGCAAACACTGCGCCGCTGCGGCGGGAGATCGAAACCCGCCTCCCCGAGCGCCCCTTCACGATCGAATTTTGGGACGGCAGCAGCCTCCCCTCCACCTCCGACAACGGCGGCCCGACCTTCAGCGTCCGCTCGCCGAAGGCACTCGCGCATGCGCTGCGCGCACCGGGCCAGCTCGGCCTCGGCCGCGCCTACGTCAGCGGCGAGCTCGAGGTCGACGACATCGACGCGGTGATCCGCGTCCTCGACGGCTGGCAGCCGCCTTCGCTCGATGGCGCCGACCAGCGGGCGCTGATGAAGGGCGCGGTGCGGGCGATGGGGCTGACGATGCCGCCGAAGCGGCCGGCCTCCGAGCTGCGCCCGAGCGGCAAGCGCCACAGCAAGGAGCGCGACGCCCGCGCGGTGCGCCATCACTACGACGTCTCCAACGAGTTCTTCGAGCTCTTCCTCGGGCCGACGATGGTCTACAGCTGCGCGATCTGGCGCGACGGCCAGATGAAGACGCTGGAGGAAGCGCAGGAGGAGAAGCTCGACACGGTCGCCCGCAAGCTGGCGATCAAGGAGGGCGAGCGCGTCCTCGACGTCGGCTGCGGCTGGGGTGGCTTCCCGCTCCACGCGGCGACCAAGTACGGCGCCAACGTCGTCGGCATCACCCTCTCGCCGCCGCAGGCCGAAAAAGCGCGGCAGCGAGCCGAGGAGGCCGGCGTCGCCGACCGCGTCGACATCCGCGTCATGGACTACCGCGACCTGCCCTCGCTGGGCGAGAAGTTCGACGCGATCGCCTCGATCGGGATGGTCGAGCACGTCGGCTCGGCCAACATCGACCTCTACGCGCAAACGCTGGCGAGCCTGCTCGACTCCGGCGGCCGTCTGCTCAACCACGGCATCACCCGCCTCCGCCACACCGATCCCGAGGCCGGCGACTTCTCCGAGCGCTACGTCTTCCCCGACGCGGCGCCGCTGCACCTCTCGCGCAACCTGCTGGCGCTGGAACGCGCCGGCTTCATCGCCCACCACGTCGAGGACTTCGGCCCCGACTACGCGGAGACGCTGAAGCACTGGGCGCAGAACCTCGACGACAACCTCGCCGAGGCAACGAGACTCGCCGGCGAGGAACGAATCCGGGTGTGGCGTCTCTACCTGCGGATGGCCCGCAACGGCTTCGAGAGCCGCTTCTTGAACATCTACCAAGCTAGATGTTCAAAGGCCTGACGAGTTAGACCGGGAAGCCCTCGGTCACGTTTTCCAGTGACCAGTCGGCGCCGGCATCGGTGAGTTCGTCGACCGCGTAAGAGCCGGTGGCGACGCCGACGACTTTGATGCCGGCCCCGTGGCCGGCGCGGACATCACGGGGGGTGTCGCCGATCGCGATCGTCTCGGCCGTGTCGAGACGATGGCCGGAAACCTCCTCACCTCGCTCCAGCGCCTTTTTGGTCAGCTCGGTGCGGTCGCGCGAGTCCGAGCCGTAGCCGCCGAAGGTGAAATAGCGATTGAGGTCGCCGCGAGCGAGCTTGATGTGGGCGGCCGCCTCGATGTTGCCGGTGACGACGCCGAGCAGGATGCCGTCGGCGACAAGCCGTGGCAGCAGCTCCTCGATCCCCTCGATCACGAAGTAGCCCTCCGATTCCGCGACTGCATCGGCGAGGTGGCCGAGGTAGCAGCCGATTGCCTCCGCCCGCTCCTCCGGCGAGCCCTGCCGGTGCATCACCTCGCGGAAGACGATCTCGGCGATTTCCGGATCGGTCATCCCGGCATGGGTATGTTCGCCGATGTTCGCTTCGATCTCGTAGAGCTCGAGGAAGGCGCGCTGCCAGGCGACCGCGCCGGCCCCTCCGGTATGGAGCAGCGTGCCATCGATGTCGAAGAGGACCGCCTTGATCAAGGCGCGCAGCCTAGCTCTTGCGGTTCGCCATCCGCTCGAGCTGCTTGCCGAGCGCCCGCTCGACTTCGTCCGAGAGCGTCATCCGGTGCAGCGCCGCCAGCGCCTGCAGCGAGAGCGGGCGCATGCGGTCGAGGGCGGCGCGGACCTCGGGCCAGCGCTCGTCGGGGTAGCCCTCCGCTTCGAACGGCTTCCAGATGTCCTCGAGGAAGAGGCGGACGAACTCGTGGGAGATCGACTTGCAGCGGCTGCGGACCTTCTCCAGCACGGTCAGCGCGTGGTCGAGGGAGACGCCGGTGGCGACGATCTCCTCGGCGGCCTCGAGCAGCGAGGGGTAGGGCGCCTCGTAGCGGTCTTCCTCGACCGCGACCAGGGCGCCGACACCGACCGCGCGCTTCAGCGCCTCGTCGATGCCGTCGCCGAAGCGGTCGGCTAGCTCCTCGCGGGTGAAGGTGCTCGGCTGCTCCCCGTCGAAGCCGTCGAGCTCGCGGCGGAAGGAGAGGAACTGCTCGGCGGCGCCGACGTTCTGGTTCAGCAGCTTCTCGATCCCCTTGAGGTTGAAGCCGTCGGTCTGCAGCTCCTGGATCATCCGCAGCCGCGCCAGGTGTTCGGGCCCGTAGTAGCCGACCCGGTCGCGGACCTCCGGGGCGGGCAGCAAGCCACGGGCGCGGTGGGAGCGGATATTGCGGACCGTCATTCCCGTCTCGGCGGCCAGCTCTTCGATCGTCAAGTCGTTCTTCACCTCTGGCACGGCGGCAAAGCTACCATTGTGTGATGTTTCGCTAGTTGACGTGACGGCATTTGATGTTACCTTGATCAAGGTCATGTCGCCTCAGCTCCTCCCTCGCCGCAGCCTTCGCTTCCTCGAGGCAGTGGCAACTCCGCACGGCGTCGACTCGTATCTCGAACAGCTCGACCCGCTGCTGGTCGCTGGCGAGTGCCGGGCCGAGGTGGTCGCAGCGGAGCGCGGGACCGCGGAGAGCGTGACGTTGACGCTGCGGCCGAACCGCGTCTGGCAAGGCTTCCGCGCCGGCCAGTTCATCAACGTCGCGGTCGAGATCGATGGCGTGCGCCACCAGCGCTGCTACTCCCCCACCGGCGTCGAAGGGCGCGGGGCGACGGTCGAGATCACGACCAAGCGCCACCCCGAAGGACTGGTCTCCAACTTCCTCGTCGACCAGGCCGAACCGGGGATGGTCTTGGGTCTCTCCGCCGGCGAAGGCGACTTCCAACTGCCGGACCCGCGGCCCGAGTCGGTCCTGCTGATCGGCGGCGGCAGCGGGATCACGCCGCTGATGGCGATCCTCCGCACGCTCTTCGCCGAGGGGTACGAGCGCCCGGTCGTACTCCTCTATTACGCGCCCGACGCCGAGCGCTGCATCTACCGCGAGGAACTCGAGCGCCTCGCCGCCGCCCACCCGAACTTCCAGCTCCTGCGTTCCTACACCCGCGACCCCGGCGCCGGCGAGCTCGACGGGCATTTCAGTCCGACCCACCTCCCGGAGACCGATCCTTGCTTCGCCGAGGCCGAGACCTTTGCCTGCGGCCCGCCCGCCCTGCTCGACGCGGTCCGCGGCACCTGGGCCAACGGCCTCGAGCACCGGCTCCATGTCGAGAGCTTCGTCCCGCCGACCTTCGTTCCCGTCGGCGAGCCCGGCGAGGGCGCCATCCTTTTCTCCCGGACCGGGGCCGATTCCGATGTCGAGGTCGCCAACAGCGGCGCCTCGCTGCTCGAAGAGGCCGAGGCCGCCGGCCTCACTCCCGCCTACGGCTGCCGGATGGGCATCTGCCACACCTGCACCTGCCGCAAGCGCGCCGGCACCCACAAGAACCTGATCACGGGCGAGGTCTCCTCCGCCCCCGACGAGGAGATCCAGCTTTGCGTCTCCGCTGCCCTCGGCGACCTCGTCGTCGAGCTTTGAACCTTCACGAAAGGATTTCGATGACCACCGCAACGCCCGCTCCGCCGCAAGCGCCCCCGCTCGACCTCGCCGCTCGGCCCACCACCAACCCCTACGGCCTGACGCCCGAGCAGTTCGAGCAGCTCGGCGAGGAGATGAACGCAATCCGCCAGCGCGTCCTCGCCGATCGCGGCCAGCGCGACGCCGACTACATCCGCGGCATCATCCGCGCCCAGCGCGGGCTCGAGGTCGCCGGCCGCGGGCTGCTCTGGGCCGGCGTCGTCCCGCCCTTCTGGCTCGCCGGGACCGCCGCCCTCTCGCTCTCCAAGATCCTCGACAACATGGAGATCGGCCACAACGTGATGCACGGTCAGTACGAGTGGATGAACGACCCGAAGCTCTCGGGCAAGCAGTTCGAGTGGGACACCGCCTGCCCCGCCGATCAGTGGCGCCACTCCCACAACTACATGCACCACACCCACACCAACATCGTCGGCAAGGACCGGGACATCGGCTACGGGGTGCTGCGCATGTCCGAGGAACAGGAGTGGAAGCCCTACTACCTTGGAAACCCGCTCTGGGCGGCTCTCTTGGCGACCTTCTTCGAGTATGGGGTGGCCCTGCACGACCTCGAAGTCGAGCGGATCGCAGAAGGCGAGATCACCCTCGCCGACAAGCGCGAGCTGCTGAAGGGGATCGGGACCAAGGTCCGAGGCCAGGCCCTGAAGGACTACGTCCTCTTCCCCGCCCTCTCCGGCCCGCTGTTCGCCTTCCCGCTCGCCGGCAACGCAACCGCCAACATCGTCCGCAACCTCTGGTCGTTCACGATCATCTTCTGCGGCCACTTCCCGGAAGGGACGCACGAGTTCGACGAGGCGGAGACCGAGAACGAGACCCGCGGCCAGTGGTACCACCGCCAGCTGCTCGGCTCGGCCAACCTCAGCGGCGGCCCGCTCTTCCACATCCTTGCCGGCAACCTCAGCTTCCAGATCGAGCACCACCTCTTCCCGGACCTGCCCGCCAACCGCTACGGGGAAATCTCGGTCGAGGTGCGGGAGATCTGCGAACGCTACGGCCTCCCCTACAACGTCGGCCCGCTGCACCGCCAGTTCGGCAGCGTCGTCAAGAAAATCGGCCGCCTGGCGCTGCCCGACTCGCCGGGGGCGCTCGTCCGCGGACTCGGCGGCGCGGTCGGCAGCACGCTCGGAAAGGCGACCAGGCTGCTGCAGCCGCCCGGGATAAGCCACCTGGGAAACGCGGTTTTTTCCCGATGGCGCCGCTGAGACCTCGACATAGGTTGATGACACATCAAGCCATCAACTAATGGGAGGCAAAAATGGCAACCGCAACCGAGCCGCAGGCAGCATCAAGCCCCGGCACGATCGGAAAAGGCACGGAGCTCTCTGAGCAGGTGCTGCAGCAGGTAAAAGAGAGCCAGCAGAGTGCGATCGAGGCGGTCCGCGGCTTCATGGAGTCAGTTGACGAGGCGCTGCCGGACCACGAAGGGGGCCCGTCGAAACGCCAGGAGATCATCGACTCCGCCCTGCAGATGTCGCAGAAGCTGGTCAAGACGGAGTACGACTTCCTCACCAGCGTCGTCCACAGTGCCGGCGAGGCCGTGACGGGAGCGCGGAAGTAGCCATGAGCCTGTGGGAGGTCAAGTCGGAGGTACTGCACGGTCGTTCGGTCACCTACGCCGAGGCCGGCGAAGGTCCCGTCCTGCTGTTGATCCACGGCATGGCCGGGACCTTCGAGAACTGGCAAGAGGTGGCGGAACCGCTGGCGCGCAACCACACGGTGATCGCCCCCGACCTGCCCGGCCACGGCGCCTCCGGCCCCGGCGGCGGCGACTACTCGATCGGCGCCTTCGCCGCCGGCCTCCGCGACCTCCTTTTCGCCCTCGAACACAAACGAGCGACGGTGGTCGGCCACTCTCTGGGGGGCGGGATTGCGATGCAGTTCGCCTACCAGTTCCCGGAGATGGTCGAACGCCTGGTCCTCGTCTCCAGCGGCGGCCTCGGGCCCGAGGTGAGCCCGCTGCTGCGCGCCGCGGCTCTGCCAGGCGCCGACATCTTCATCAACGCGACCGCGGCGGTCGGCTCCAAGGTCGTGCCGCCGCTGGCCCGCGGCCTGGCGGCGCTGGGCTTGCGCCCGAGCGCCGACCTCGCCGAGGTGCTGCGCGGCTACGGCAGCCTCACCGACCCGGTGCGCCGTAGCGCCTTCCTCTGCACGGTCCGCGCCGTCATCGGCACCGGCGGCCAGCGCGTCGACGCCAGCGACCGGCTCTACCTCGCCGAGGCGATGCCGGTGCTGATCGTCTGGGGCAGGGACGACCCGATCATCCCCGTCCACCACGGCGAAGAAGCGCACGAGCGCATCCCCGGCAGCCGCCTGGAGATCTTCGACGGCATTGGCCACATGCCGCAGATCGAGTCGCCGCACCAATTCGCGACGACCCTGTCGCAGTTCCTCGAAGAGACCGAGCCGGCCGAGTTCAGCCTTGACGAGTGGGTGGCGATCTTCAAGCAGGCCCGCGACGCCGCGGCGTAGTCCGGTGATCGGCGAAGCAATCCCCACCGCCGCCTTCCGCTACCTCGGCGAGCGGATCAGCGCCGGGAGCAGCGGCAGCCTCGAGGATCGCGACCCCGACTACATCCGCAAGAACCTGCCGCTGCTCTGGCTACTGGCGACGGTCTACTTCCGCGCCGAGGTCCGCGACCTCGCCCGCGTACCCGCCGACCGCCCGGTGCTGCTGGTCGGCAACCACTCCGGCGGCAACGTCATCATCGACACCTTCGTCTTCTCGCTCGCCTTCTCGACCCACTTCGGGGTCGAGCGCCCCTTCCACCAGCTCGCCCACAACCTGGCGATGGGCTGGCCGCTGGCCGGCGGGATGCTGCGCAAGTCCGGGACCCTGAGCGCCTCGCACGACCACGCCGAGAAGGCGCTCGCGGCCGGGGCGCCGGTGCTCGTCTATCCGGGCGGCGACTGGGAGACGCACCGGCCGAGCTGGCACGGCAACAAGATCGAGTTCGGCGGGCGCAAGGGGTTCATCAAGCTGGCACTCGACGCCGGCGTGCCGATCGTCCCGGTGGTCTCGATCGGCGGCCAGGAGACTGCCCTCTTCCTCAGCCGCGGCAACCGCCTGGCCCGGGCGCTGAAGCTCGACAAGACGGCACGGCTGAAGGTACTGCCGATCTCGCTGGCGCTGCCCTGGGGGCTCAACGTCGGCGACTTCCTCGGCCACTTCCCGCTGCCGGCGAAGATCACCGTCCAGGTGCTGCCGCCGATCGACGTGATCGAGCGCTTCGGCGCCGATCCTGACCTCGACGAGGTCTACGAGTTCGTCACCGACCAAATGCAGATGGCGCTCGACGGGCTCGCCGCCGAACGCCGCTTCCCGGTGATCGGATGAGGATCGACGAGCACGTCGAGGTCGCAACGCCGCCGGAGGCGGTCTGGCACTACCTCGAGGACCCCGAGAACTACCTGCGCTTTATGGCCGGCCTCACCCACTGGGAGGTCGCCGGCGACCGTGCCAACGGCCTCGGAGCCCGCTACCGGATCCTGCTCCAGGTCGGCGCCGCCGAGGTCGGCGGCCTGATCGAGATGGTCGAGTGGAACGAGCCCTTCGACATCGCCTGGCACTCGGTCACCGGTGTCGACAACCGCGGCCGCTGGCGCCTGCGCTCGCTGCCGGAAGGTTGCACGCGGATCGAGTTCCGCTGGGCCTACGCCTTCCCCGGCAGCGGCATCCCGGGCCTGGTCACCGAGCTCGCCGCCTCGATCCCCGTCCGCCGTCAGATGCGGCGCACCCTGCGGCAGCTGAAGCAGCAGCTGGAGGAGGTCAGTGCTCGCTCTCCAGCAGGTCCCGCTGGCTGAGCGTGTAGAGCAGGCCGAGCGAGGGCAGGACGAGGACGGCGGCGACGGCGAAGACGATGAAGATGACGGTCATCGTCGGGTCCGGGGCGGCGGCCTGGTCGATGCGCAACTCGGTTGGCAGCAGGTAGGGGAACTGGGCGACGCCCCAGCCCCAGATGACGGCTACGACGGCGCCGGCGGCGAGCGGGCGCAGGGGGCGGCGGCCGCCGCGCAGCAGGACGACCAGGAGGGCCAAACCGCAGAGCAGCGAGAGGATCACCAGCGGCAGTCCCTGGCTGGTCAGGCGGTCGAAGACATAGCGGGCTTCGGAGTGGAGGGCGAAGAGCCCGGCGACGGCGAAGGCTCCCGCGACCACGGCGGCGCCAAGGGTGCGGCGCTCGAAGTAGCGCTCCATCTCCTCGTCGTCGGCGCGTCGCGCGTCGCCGATTAGGAAGACGCCCGCCAAGTAGGCGCTGGTGGCGACGAACATCGCCCCGACCAGGAGCGGCAGCGGCGCCAGCCAGGTCGAGAAGGCGTCGCCGTTGCCTGCGGCAGGGACGTTGCCGGCGGCGACCGCGCCGACGACGGTGCCCATGAAGAACGGCGTCATCAGCGAGGAGATCGCGAAGGCCGCCCCCATCGCTCGCCGCCCCTGCAGCCCTTCGATCGACTTGCGGAAGGCGAAGCCGCAGCCGCGCAGGACGATCCCCAGCGCCGCCAGCGCCAGCGGCACGTACAGCGTCGTGAAGATCGCGCTGAACGCCTCCGGGAAGGCGGTCCAGAGGACGACGAGGACGAAGATCAGCCAGACGTGGTTGGCCTCCCAGACGGGGGTCAGCGAGCGCTGGATCAGCGCCCGCGGCCGCTCCCCCCGCTCGGGTCCGCCAGCGACCAGGTCCCAGACGCCGCCGCCGAAATCCGCCCCGCCGAAGAGCGCGTAAAAGGTAGCCCCGACCCACAGAATCCCCGCCGCGGCGTCGGCCTTGCTCACAAGAATCTCCCGGCGACGGGACGATTTCGTCCCGCATAGGGACGTTTTCGGCCCGTCGGCATCACTGTTGGTACGCCTCCTCTTGCGGGGCGTACGGGGCGCCGGCCTCTACGTCAGTCCCGCCTTCGCGCCAGCGGCGGGACATCGAGCGCAGGACGACGATCGCGATCGTCCCGATCGCCGCGTAGAGCGCCAGCACGAGGGCGAAGGTGAACCAAATCCCGCCCGCGCTAGTCACCGCTTCGGAGGTGCGCATGTAGCCCTGGACGATCCAGGGCTGGCGGCCGACCTCGGTGACGATCCAGCCGCACCAGAGCGCCAGGATCGCGGCGGCGCCGGTGATCGAGACGATCCGCAGGAACCAGGGCGTGCGCGGGATGTCGCGCCGTTTCCACCAGATGAAGGCGAACCAGGCGCCGAGCGCCAATAAGCCGGTGCCGATACCGACCATCGCGTCGAAGGCGAGGTGCAGCAGCGTATTCGCCGGGGGTCGTTCGTCCTGCGGGATGTCGTTCAGCCCGGTCACCTTGGTGTCGGCGTTGAAGCCGACCAGAAACGAGTCGAGGTCGGGGATTCCGATTCCGCCCTTCACCCCGTCGGAGGTGCAGACGCCGCCGAGCCACTCGGTCTGGTGGCCGCCGGTTTCCTGGATGCACTCCATGCCGGCGAACTTGGCGGGCTGGTGGTCGGCGACTTCGCGCGCCGCGGTGTCGCCGACGAAGAGCTGGAGCGGGGTCGCGACGAGCCCGATCGTCAGCGGGATCAGCAGCCCCAGCCGGTGCAGACGGTCGCGCCGGCCTTTCAGCATCCCGACCGCATAGATCGAGGCGACGAGGAAGCCGACCACCATGTACGCCGCGAGGATCATGTGCGGGACCTCGTACGGCGTCGCCGGGTTGAAGAGCACCTTCAGCGGTTCGACGTCGGTGACCTTGCCGGCGGCGTCGAGGGTGAACCCCTGCGGCTGGTTCATCCACGAGTTCGCGGCGACCACCGCAAAGGCGCCGCCGATGCCGGTGACGAACATCGGCACCCCAGACCAGAAGTGCGCCCAGGGCCGCAGCCGCTTCCAGCCATAGATGTAGACGGCGAGGAAGATCGCCTCGAGGAAGAAGAAGATCCCCTCGATCGCGAAGGCGACCCCGAAGGCGGCGCCGAAGCGCTGCTCGAAATGGGGCCAGAGGAGGCCGAACTCGAAGGTGAGGACGGTACCGGTGACGGCACCGACCGCGAAGGTGACCGCCATCGCTTTCGACCAGCGCTTCGCCAGCTCCATCGCCGCCTCGTCGCCCTTCTTCAGGCCGATGTAGTTGGCGACGAGGATCGTCGCCGGGAGCGCCACGCCGAGGCAGGAGAGGACGATGTGGAAGCCGAGCGTGAACGCCATCTGCTCGCGGGCGGCGAGCAGATTGGACGCCGACGCCGCCAGGGGGAGCGGGTCGAGCAGTGGCATGGCCTTTGAGGCTAGCGCCGCTGGGAGCGGTAGCGGCGGATCAGCGCGTTGGTGGAGCTGTCGTGGCGCAGATCCGGCTCGGATTCGGACTCGAGCTCGGGGATGATCGCTTTCGCCAGCACCTTCCCCAGCTCCACTCCCCACTGGTCGAAGGAATCGATCCCCCAGACGGCCCCCTGGGTGAAGACGCTGTGCTCGTAGAGGGCGACGAGCGAGCCCAGCGTCGCTGGCGTCAGCCGCTCAGCGAGGATCGTGTTCGAGGGACGGTTGCCCTCCATCACCCGGTGCGGCACGACCTCCTCGGCGGTCCCCTCGGCCCGCACCTGCTCGGCGGTTTTGCCGAAGGCGAGCGCTTCGCCCTGGGCGAAGACGTTCGACATCAGGATGTCGTGGTGGTCGCCGAGTGGGTTCAGCGAGTTGGCGAAGCCGATGAAGTCGCAGGGGATCAAGCGCGTCCCCTGGTGGATCAGCTGGTAGAAGCTGTGCTGGCCGTTGGTGCCCGGCTCGCCCCAATAGATCTGGCCGGTTGCGTAGTCGACATGGGCCCCGTCGAGGGTGACGTGCTTGCCGTTCGACTCCATCGTCAGCTGCTGCAGGTAGGCGGGGAAGCGGTGCAGGTACTGGTCGTAGGGCAGCACCGCGCAGGTTTCGGCGCCGAAGAAGTCGGCGTACCAGACCGCCAGCAGGCCCATCAGCAGCGGCAGGTTCTCGCCGGTGGGGGCCTCCTGGAAGTGCTCGTCGATCGCGTGGAAGCCGGCGAGCATCTCCTCGAAGCGGGCCGGGCCGATCGCCAGCATCGTCGAGAGCCCGATTGCCGAATCCATCGAGTAGCGGCCGCCGACCCACTCCCAGAAGCCGAACATGTTCTGCGTGTCGATGCCGAACTCAGATACGGCCTCGGCGTTGGTGGAGACGGCGACGAAGTGCTTGGCGACCGCGGCCTCGTCACCCCCCAGTCCGGCCAGCGCCCACTCGCGCGCGGTCCGCGCATTGGTCATCGTCTCCAGCGTCGTGAAGGTCTTCGAAGAGATGACGAAAAGGGTCTCCTCGGGGTCGAGGTCGCGCGTGGCCTCGGCGAAGTCGGTGCCGTCGACGTTGGAGACGAAGCGGAAGGTCATCTCCCGCTTCGAGTAGTGCTTGAGCGCCTCGTAAGCCATCCCCGGGCCGAGGTCGGAGCCGCCGATGCCGATGTTGACCACGTTGCGGATCGGCTTGCCGGTGTGGCCGCGCCACTCGCCCGAGCGCACCCGCTCGCAGAAAGCCGCCATCCGGTCGAGCACCTCGTGCACCTGCTTGACCACGTCCTCCCCCTCAACCACCAGCGAGCGCCCGCGCGGCATCCGCAGCGCCACGTGCAACACCGCGCGGTCCTCGGAGACGTTGATGTGCTCGCCGCGGAACATCGCCTCCCGGCGCTCGAAGACGCCGCGCTGGTGCGCCAGCCCGCCCAGCAGCATCACCGTCTCGTCAGTGATCCGGTTCTTCGAGAAATCGAGGTAGAGCCCGGCGCCCTCGGCCCGCAACCGCTCGCCCCGCTCGGGGTCAGCAGCGAAGAGATCGCGCAAATGAACGTCGCGGAGCTTCTCGTAATGGGCCTGCAGGTCCTGCCAGGCCCTGGTCTCCCGCAGTGCACTCATAGCTGTTCCTTTTGGTCGCTATCCCGCCAAAAGGAACAGCTAACCGGCCTTGACCCCGCTCTTCGACTCGATCGTCTGCAGCATCTCGTTCCAGGACTTGTTGAAGGCCTCTTTGCCCTCCTCCTGGAGGCGCGTCGCCAGGGCGGCGACGTCGATGCCGGCCTCGACGAACTCGGCCAGCACCTGCTCGGAGTTGCCGCCGTCCTTGGGCAAGAGGTCGGTCACTTGGCCGTGGTCGGCGAACGCCTTTAGCGTCGGCTCCGGCATCGTGTTGACCGTGAGCGGGGAGGCGAAGGCCTCGATGTAGAGGGTGTCGGAGGCGTCGGGGTCCTTGGTCCCGGTGCTCGCCCAGAGCAGCCGCTGGGGCCGCGCGCCCTCGTTCATCAGGCGGCGCATCCGGTCGGACTCCAGGAGCTCGTTGTAAGCGCGGTAGGCGCGGCCGCCGATCGCGATCCCGAGCCGGTTGACCAGGTTCTCGGGCACGTCCTTGCCGACGGGGACGTCCCAGCGGCTCATGAAGATCGAGGCGACCGAGGGCACGTCGGGGTCGAGCCCGGCCTCGATCCGCCGCTCGATCCCGCGCATGTAGGCATCAGCGGCGCCGAGGTACTGCTTGTCGTCGAAGAGCAGGGTGACGTTGATCGGGATGCCGGCGAAGATCGACTCCTCGATCGCCTCGCGTCCCGCCTGAGTGCCCGGGATCTTGATGTAGAGGTTCGAGCGTTCGCCCTTGGCGTGGAGCGCCTTCGCCTCCTCGATCGTCGCCCCCGCGTCGTCGGCGATCAGCGGCGAGACCTCGAGCGAACAGAAGCCGTCGATGCCGGCGGTGCGGCGGTGGACGTCGGCGAAGAGGTCGCAGGCGTCGCGCAGGTCGGCCAGTGCCAGCTCGAAGAAGATCTTCTCGGTATCGGTCGCGCCAACTCCTTCGCCAGCAGCGGCCTTCGGCGCCTCCTCGGCGATCTGCTCGTCGTAGGCCTCGCCACCCGAAATCGCCTTGTCGAAGATCGACGGGTTCGAGGTGAGGCCGGTGACCGAAAGGTCGCGGATGTAGCCCTCGAGGACGCCGTCGCGCAGCATCGGGCGAGTGATGTTGTCGAGCCAGAGGCTCTGGCCCAGTTCGTGCAAACGCTCGGTGGGCTTCATCAGCCGCCTCCTCAGGTGGTGGATTTCGCGACGGTGCGCTCGGCGACCTCGCGAGCGACCTTGGCGACGTTGTCGACGGTGAAGCCGAACTCGGCCTCGACGTCCGCGAACGGCGCCGACTGTCCAAAGGTACTCATACCCATGATCGCGCCCTCCGTACCGACGTAGCGCTCCCAGCCGAGGGTCGAGCCCTCCTCAATCGAGAGGCGGGCGGTGATCTCCGGCGGCAGCACCTCGTCACGGTAGGACTGGTCCTGCTTCTCGAAGATCTCCCAGCAGGGGAGGCTGACGACGCGGGTGGCGATCTCGCCCTTCAGCTGCTCGTGGGCGCCGAGGGCGAGCTGGACCTCGCTGCCGGTGGCGATCAGGATCAGCTCCGGCTCGCCGTCCTCGGGGTCGGCGAGCACGTAGCCGCCCCTCTGCACCCCCTCAGCCGAGGCGTACTTCGAGCGGTCGAAGACCGGCACAGTCTGGCGGGTCATCACCATCGCCACCGGGCAGTGGGTGCGGTTGAGGGCGATCTTCCAAGCCTCGGTCACCTCGTTGGCGTCGGCGGGGCGGATCACGTCGAGGTGCGGCATCGCCCGCAGCGCCATCAGCTGCTCGATCGGCTGGTGGGTCGGGCCGTCCTCGCCGAGGCCGATCGAGTCGTGGGTGAAGAGGTGGACGACCGGCAGCTCCATCAGCGCCGAGAGGCGGATCGCGGCGCGGCCGTAGTCGGAGAAGGTGAGGTAGGTCGACCAGAGCGGGCGCAGCTTCGCGGTTGACATCCCGTTGCAGGCCGCGGCGGCGCCGTGTTCGCGGATCCCGAAGTGGACCTGGCGACCGTCGTAGCTGCCCGGCTCGTACTGGTCGGCGCCGCTGAGGCGGACCGAGGTCGAATCGGTGAGGTCGCAGGAGCCGGCGATCAGCCACGGGACTCGCTCGGCGATCGCGTTCTGGACCTTGTTCGAAGCCTTGCGGGTGGCGAGCCCCTTCTCTTCGTCTGCCTCGAAGGTCGGTAGGCCGGTGTCCCAGCCGTCGGGCAGGCCGCGGCGCTGCATCAGCTCCAGCTCGGATGCGAGCTCCGGCTTGTCCTGCTTGTAGCTGTTGAAGGTGTCGACCCAGGCGCTGTGGGCTTCGGCGCCGCGCTTGCCGATCACCTCGTCGAAGCGCTCGCGGACGCCGTCGGGGACGAGGAACTTGGCGTCCTTCGGCCAGCCGTAGGCCTCCTTGGTCAGTTCGATCTCCTCTTCGCCGAGCGGTTCGCCGTGGGCGGACTCGGTGTCCTGCTTGTTCGGCGAGCCCCAGCCGATGTGGCTGTCGACCACGATCAGGGTCGGGCGGCCGGTCTCGGCCTTGAACTCCTCGAAGGCGCGACCGAGCAGCCCCGCGTCGTTGGCATCGCCGACCCGCAGCACGTTCCAGCCGTAGCCCTCGAAGCGGCTGAGCACGTCGTCGCTGAAGGCAAGCGCCGTGTCGCCGTCGATCGAGATGTGGTTGTTGTCGAAGATCCAGCAGAGGTTGTCGAGTTTGAGGTGGCCGGCGAGCGAGGCGGCTTCGTGGGAGATCCCCTCCTGCAGGCAGCCGTCGCCGGCGACCGCGTAGGTGTCGAAGTCGAAGAGCTCGGTCCCATAGCGAGCGCCGAGCCACTTCGAGGCCATCGCCATCCCGACCGAGGTGCCGACGCCCTGGCCGAGCGGCCCGGTCGTGGTCTCGACGCCGGTGGTCCAGCGGTACTCGGGGTGGCCCGGCGTGCGCGAGTGCAGCTGGCGGAAGCTTTCGATCTCGTCGAGGCCGCAGGCCGGCTCGTCGAGGACGTTGTAGTCGGCGTCGACCTTGCGGACGCCGGCGAGGAAGAGCATCGAGTACAGGAGCATCGAGGCGTGGCCGGCCGAGAGCACGAAGCGGTCGCGGTTCGGCCAGATCGGGTTGGCCGGGTCGTAGCGCAGGTGGTTCTGCCAGAGCTCGTAGGCGACGGGCGCCAGCGACATCGGCGTCCCCGGGTGGCCCGAGTTCGCCTTCTGGACGGCGTCCATCGAGAGGGTGCGGATCGTGTTGATTGCGAGCTGATCGATGTCCTGAGTCATTAGGCCCGATCCTAGATGTTTGCCCGCACTGCCTAGGGCGCCGTCCTCAGGGCTCGATGCGGGTGACGGTGCCGTCTCCGTTATTTGCGACCCAAACCGCTTCGCCGCCGATCGCGACCGCGCCCGGTTCGGGGCCGACCTTGATCGCATCTCCTTCGGGTTCCCCGGAGTCGAGGTCGATCTTGGAGACGGTGCCGTCGGCGGCGTTGGCGACCCAGACGGCGCTGGTGCCGGCGTCGATCCCGCCCGGCTTGCTGCCGACTTCGACCTGAGCGCGGACTTCGCGGAGCGAGGGGTCGATCTCGGTCACCGTCCCCCGCGGCGGGTTGGTGACCCAAACGGCGCCCTGGGCGACGGTGACGCCCGCCGGTCGCGGCCCGGCGAGGATCGGGTCCCCGGGTTCCAGCGAGCCGAGGTCGATCCGGCGCACGCTCGCGGTCGAGGAGCTCGAGACCCAGAGGCCACCGGCGCCGACCGCCAGGCGCAGCGGCGCCACGTGCGGTGGCAGCTGAGTGCGGATGCGACGGCCGTCTTCGGCATTTACCACCGCGATGCCCTTGCCGTCTTCGTCGGCGACCCAGACCCGGCGTGGCTGCGAGCTGAGGGCGATCGGCCCGGGAGCGCCGGGGATCGGGATCGCCTGCTTCTGCCGCAGCGTCTTCGCATCGAGGCGCAGCAGCTCGTGGCGGCGCGGGTCCGTCACCCAGAGCCACTTGCTGCCGATCGCGACCCCGGAGATGCCGCGGCGGAGCGTGACTTGCCGCAGCTGCTTGCCGCTGTCGGGGTCGAGGTGCGTCACCGTGCCGTCCCGCTCGCTCGTCACCCAGGCTCCCTCGCCGTCGGCGGTGATCCGCAGCGGCGGCGTCCCAACCGAGATCGGGGTCGAGACGCTCGGGCCTTCGCTTCCTAGCAACAGCAGGACAGCAACCCCGATCGCGATAGCGATCACCGCGAAGCCGCTGAAGATCCAGAGCGCCGCTCGCCTCCCCCGCAGGCCGAACCAACCCTGCGAAGCGCTCGGCACCGTCGTCCGCTCGCTGCGGTCGTGGGAGAGGACGGCGGTCGGGCGGATCTCTGAACCGGCGCCGGTCCGCGCCGCGGCGATCAGCTCGCCGGCGCTGCGGTAGCGGTCGAGTGGGTCTTTGGCGGTCGCGCGGCGGATCGCTTCCTCCACCCCCTGCGGCATCTCCGGCTCGGTGTCGGCTTCGGCGCGGGCGAAAGGGGCGATCCCGGTCAGCGCCTCGTAAAGGACGCAGCCGAGTGAGTAGACGTCGGCGGCCGGGCCGATCGAGTCCCCACGCCACTGCTCCGGCGACATGTAGTGGGCGGTGCCGACGACGGAGGCGTCACCGGTCCCGCCACTCTCATCGAAGGCCTTGGCGAGGCCGAAGTCCGAGAGGTAGGCGCGGTCGCCTTCGACGAGGATGTTGTGCGGCTTGACGTCGCGGTGGACGATGCCGGCGGCGTGGGCGGCGTCGAGCGCGTCGGCGACCTGGCCGAGCAGATGGAGGGCGCGTTGCGCCGACAGCGGGCCGTCGCGGTCGATCAGGGCCCGCAGGTCGCCGCCCTTGATCAGCCGCATCGCGACGATCAGCTCGCCATCGACTTCGCGCGAGTCGTAGATCGGCACCACCGAGGGGTGGTCGAGCCGGGCGGCGAGACGGCTCTCGCGGAGGAAGCGCTCGCGGAAGCCGTCGCGGTCAGCGAGCTCGCGGGCGATCACCTTCAGCGCCACCGGCCGTTCGAGCCCGAGATGGGTGGCGCGGTAGACGACGCCCATCCCGCCGCGCGCGAGCAGCGCTTCGATGCGGTAGCCGGCAACCTCGCTGCCTACAGAGAAATCCCCCACGCGCCGGGTTATACCCAGCGCGCAGGGGATTTGCGGGGAACGAGGGGTGCTGCGTTTAGCGGTGCGGAACCGGCTGCCAGGTGACGATCGGGCCGATCGTCGTGGTCACTTCGCCGCCCGAGTAGCCGACGACTTCGGCGTAGCTGCTGCGGCCGGTGGCGACCTCGATCACCGAGAGCGACTGTTCACCGTCGGCTTCGGTGAAGGTCGCGACCTGCTTCCCGTCGGACGAGAAGACGCTGTTGACGTGGGCGTTGTCCGGCAGCTCGGAGAGCTTGCGACCCTTGCCGCCGAGCTGCTTGACCCAGAGGCCCTGGTCGCGGCGGAAGAGGATCGTGCGGCCGTTAGCGGTCACGTCCTCGACGTAGGCCGAGCCGGCACCGGCGATCACCTTGCGGGGCTTGGCGCCGTCGATCCCCATCTTGTAGACGTCGGCGTAGGCGCTCGGGCCTTCGCCGTTCTTGCCGCGGCTGAAGACGATGGTCGTGTTGAGCACGTTGGGGGCGTACTCGTCGAGACCAGCGGTCCGGGTCAAGCGGTGCAGCTTCGCGCCGGAGGGCCGCACGGTGTAGATGTCGTCGTTGGAGCCGCTGCCCACCGCCGAGGTGCGGACGAAGGCGATCGTGCGCCCGTCGGGCGAGAACGAGGCTTCGTGCTCGTCACCGGGCGAGGCGGCGATCGGGTGCGGGGAGCCGCCGTTGATGCTGACCGTGTAGAGGTCGCGCGGGGCGCCCGCGGTGGTCGCTCGAAGGAAGACGACGACGCGGCCGTTCGGGGAGATCAGCGGGCGCGAGTCCACCTCGGCGCCGCTGGTCAGCCGTTTCTCCCCCGAGCCGTCGGCGCGGATCGCGAAGACGTCCCCTTCGCGGGCGAAGGCGATCGTGTGGCCGTCCGCCGAGAACGACGGTTCCGTATCCGCCGCGTTTTCGGTCAGCTGGTTGAGGTGGTGGTCTTTGACCGCGAACAGCCCGCCTTCGGGGGCTTTGGGCGGCAACACGGTGTCGCCTTCTTTGTAGATGCGGTGGTCTTCGGTGATCTTCGAGAAGACGATCGCCCCACCAGCAGCAAAGGCGCTAGCGGGAATGGCCAGGGCGAGGAATGCGAGAACGACGGTGAGGATGCTGTTCTTGAGGAAGTTCTTGAACATCGGATGCTCCTTTCCGAGCGATCAGCGTTTGCGTACACCGATGCTCGGGCCAAGAGCCGTGCCGGCAAATGCCACCGGCGCCACCCATCGGGCCACGTTTGGCCCGATGGGGGTCAGCGATCAACGCGGGAAGTCAGGTCCGTGCTGCTTCTCGCAAGTAGCCCGGCTCCATTCGTCTACCCCATCGACATAGGCCTGATCCCGGCCTGCTCCGCAGAGGACCTTGTCGCGGTTCCCGTCGATCGAGTGCAGCGCGTCGTGGCCGGGACCTCCGGAAAGGAAGTCGTAGAAGGGTTCCGCGATATCCCTTCCCGCACCGATCTGGTCTTCGCCCGGTCCACCGTACAGCCGGTCATCTCCTTCTTCCCCTTCCAGCGAGTCATCTCCGCCACGGCCATAGATGAGGTCCTTGCCGGCTCCTCCCCTGGCGTGGTCGTGCTGAGGACCGCCGAGCATGACGTCGTTGCCGCCTTTACCCCGCAGCGAGAGACTGCCTTGGATCATCGGCCCGACGAACTCCGAGCCGATCCCGCTGGCAGCCAAACGGTCCTCCCCAGGCCCACCGTCGAGCTGGAAGTGGCCTCTTCTGGCAGCGGAGACGATCAGGTCGGCATCCGCATGCGCTCCGTCTCGCGTCCTCTCGAGGTTCACGCCGGTCCAGCCGCCCCGCAGGGCGCCGATCCGGATCCAGTCGTTTCCAGCAGTGCCGACGACGAAGATGTCCGACCACTTGTGCGGAGGTTCCTTCGGGAACTTGGCGACCACCTCGATCTCGTCGCCTCCTGGCTCGGGAGTCGCCCCCGGCTGCAGAAGGCCGCCGCTCTCGTCGAGCGTCAGCTGGTGAGCGACATGTAGTTCATACGGAGGCAAGTAGACGACCCGATCGATGTTCCGAACCGTCGCCTGAGGCCCTTCGCATTCCAACACTGATTCCGTGCCGGTATGGCGGAAGACGACAAGGATCGCTTCCCCTTCGCGCCGCAGAGTGATCTGGTTGGGAGTTCCGTCGATGAGGAGCTTGTTTCCGCGGAGCCCCGCCGGCCCCGCCTGCACGTAGCGACAAGCAGATGGTTCCGGTTCAGAGGACAGCGTTTCGGCAACCGCTCCCGTGCTCAGCACGAGCAATGCAGCAGCGCAGAAAAAGACGGTGTAGAGGAAACGGTTCATGGCAAGACCTCCCGATAGTTGAACCCCAGCGTCAGGAGAAGTCGCGGCCGCGCCAAGGTCGAGCGCGCTTCCAAGGGGCCAGTCGGTGGTGGCCATGGCCGTAGCCGGAAGCGCATCCGACTCTTGCCACACCAGGGTGTGCAGAAAATCGGATGCGTGTCAGCGTGGGCGGTCTAGGCCTAGTTCGATGACGCGGGCGGCGATTTGGCGGGGGCGGTCGCGGCCGCTGTTGCCGGGGATGTCGAGTTTGGTGGCGAGGGCGTCTAGGCGGCGTTGGGCGGTTCGCTCGGAGACGTGGAGCTCGGCGGCGATCTCGGCGCGGGTGGCGGGGCGGCCGGCGAAGGCGCCCTCGGTGCGGTAAGGGGCGACGAGGGCGGCGGCGGTCGCCCGCTCCTCCTCGTTCAGCGCCACCGCCGGCTCGGAGGCGGCAACGGTCACTCCTACCGGGGTGATGTCGCCGGTCTTCACTTCGAGGCGGTGGTTGCCGACCATCAGCGTGTCGCCGTCGCGCAAACGGCGCGGTCGGTCGAGCGGCTCGCCGTTCAGCGCCGTGCCGTTGCGGCTGTCGAGATCGGTCGCCATCAGCACGT
The DNA here is from genome assembly GCA_035551255.1 of Solirubrobacterales bacterium. Taxonomy (GTDB): domain Bacteria; phylum Actinomycetota; class Thermoleophilia; order Solirubrobacterales; family 70-9; genus VAYN01. The sequence goes on along the minus strand of DASZNP010000010.1, from coordinate 15,438 downwards.
CGCCTTTGCGTTCAATCTCGAGGTGGTTCCAGGACACCGCCTCGTCCTCCACCACCACATCAGCCTCAGGCGAGCGCCCAACCACCGTCCGCTCGCCGGTCAGCGCCACCGAATGCGGCGCTTCGCCGCTGGAGGAGATCCAAAGTCGCGGATCCATTGGCCGAGATTAAATCGGGAGGCGGCCGCTGCTAGGACGGATTGGCGAGATTGTCGGGTGTGGCTGGCGAGCGCCGGACCAAGCGGGGCAAGGACGCAGGGCGACCGAATAGCAGCGCTATTCGGTCAACTGAGGACGCCGCACCGCGCAGCGTCCGCCGCCGCCAGACGCGCGCGAGAATCTTGTCCAAGCCGTCCTAGTAGCGGTAGTGGTCCGGCTTGAAGGGGCCCTCTACCGCGACGCCCAAGTACGCCGACTGCTCGGGGGTCAGCTCGGTGAGCTCTACTCCCAGCGCTGCCAGGTGCAGGCGGGCCACCTTCTCGTCTAGGTGCTTCGGGAGCACGTAGACGTTGGGCTCGCCGGCGTACTGGTCGTCGCGCTTGCCGAAGAGGTCGATCTGGGCGATCACCTGGTTGGTGAACGAGTTCGACATCACGAAGCTCGGGTGCCCGGTCGCGTTGCCGAGGTTCAGCAGCCGCCCTTCGGAGAGGACGATGATCGCGTTGCCGCCGGGGAACTTCCACTCGTCGACCTGCGGCTTGATGTTGATGCGCTCGGCGTCGGACTCTTCCAGCGCCGCCATTTCGATCTCGTTGTCGAAGTGGCCGATGTTGCCGACGATCGCGTTGTGCTTCATCCGCCGCATGTGGTCGAGGGTGATGATGTCCTTGTTGCCGGTGGCGGTGACGAAGATGTCGGCGGTCTCGACGACTTCGTCGAGCTTGCGCACCTCGTAGCCCTCCATCGCCGCCTGCAGCGCGCAGATCGGGTCGATCTCGGTGACGATCACCCGCGCGCCCTGGCCGCGCAGCGAATCGGCGCAGCCCTTGCCGACGTCGCCGTAGCCGCAGACGACGGCGACCTTGCCGCCGATCATCACGTCGGTACCGCGGTTGATCCCGTCGATCAGCGAGTGGCGGCAGCCGTAGAGGTTGTCGAACTTGGACTTGGTCACCGAGTCGTTGACGTTGATCGCGGGGAAGAGGAGGTCGCCGGTCTCGGCGAGCTGGTAGAGCCGGTGGACGCCGGTCGTCGTCTCCTCGGTGACGCCCTTGATGTTCGCCGCGATCTTGGTCCAGCGCTGCGGGTCCTCCTCGAGCGAGCGCTGCAGCGTCTGCAGGACGATCTTGAACTCTTCCGATTCGGCCGAGGCCGGGTCCGGGACTGAGCCCGCCTTCTCGAACTCGACGCCCTTGTGGACGAGCAGGGTCGCGTCGCCGCCGTCGTCGAGGATCATGTTTGGCCCCTCGCCGTCGGGCCACATCAGCGCCTGCTCGGTGCACCACCAGTACTCCTCCAGCGTCTCGCCCTTCCAGGCGTAGACGGGGATGCCGGCGGCGGCGATCGCCGCGGCGGCGTGGTCCTGGGTGCTGAAGATGTTGCAGCTGGCCCAGCGCACCTCGGCGCCGAGGGCAACCAGGGTCTCGATCAGGACCGCGGTCTGGATCGTCATATGGAGCGAGCCGGTGATCCGCGCGCCTTTCAGCGGCTGGGAGGAGCCGTACTCCTCGCGCGTCTGCATCAGGCCGGGCATCTCAACCTCGGCGAGGGAGATCTCCTTGCGGCCGAACTCGGCGAGGCCGATGTCGGCGACCTTGTAGTCCTGGGTCTCGGTTGCGGCGGTGCTAAGGGTCATTGGAGCAATGTAGCGTGCCGGTCGTGAACGCGCCCGATGACGAGAAGCGCCTCGCCGCCGAGGCCGCCGGCGAGCTCGTTGAGAGCGGGATGACGGTCGGGCTCGGGACCGGCTCGACGGTCGCTCACCTGCTGCCGGCGATCGCCCGCCGCGGCCTCACCGACATCCGCTGCGTCGCGACCTCGGTTGCGACCGAGGAACAGGCGCGAGAGCTGGGGATGCCGGTCGAGGAGTTCGACTCCCTGCAGCGACTCGACATCGCGATCGACGGCACCGATGAGGTGACGCCCGACGGCTGGCTGATCAAGGGCGGCGGCGGCGCCCACCTGCGCGAGAAGATCGTCGCCGCGGCGGCCGCGCGCTTCGTCGTCGTCTGCGACTCGAGCAAGCCGGTTGAGGCGCTGCGCGGCCCGGTGCCGCTGGAGCTGTTCGGGTTCGGGGCCGCTTCGACGCTGGAGCGCCTCGGAAGCGACGTCGAGCTGCGCGACGTGCCCCGCTCCCCCGACGGCGGCGTAATCGCCGACTACCGCGGCAGCGGGCTCGACGATCCGGCGGCGCTGGCGGCGCGGCTGGAGGCCGATCCCGGCGTCGCGGCGCACGGTCTCTTCCCGCCGGAGATGGTTTCCGAGGTCTTCATCGGCCGCGGAGACGCGGTGGACATTCGCAAGGTCTGAGTTCAGACAGATCGGCCCTTGTCCTCAGGGGTAGGGTGCGCGGGTCAGCGACTTCAGGAGGGAGAGACCGATGACCGACTTCAGCGGGCTGGCGATCGCCGGCCGAGTTGTCACCCCGAACGACTCCGATTGGGACCAGGCGCGACAGGCTTGGAACCTCGCCGCCGACCAGAATCCGGAGGCCGTCGCCTTCGTCGAGAACGGCGAGGACGTGGCAAAGGTGGTGGGCTTCGCCGCCGAGAACGAACTGCGGGTGAGCGCGCAGGGCTCCGGGCACGGAGCGCTTTCGCTGCGCTCGCTGGAGGGGACGATTCTGGTCAAGACCGAGCGGATGCGCGGGATCGAGGTCGACGCCGAGGCGCAGACGGCGCAGCTCGAAGCGGGTGTCCTCTCGCTGGAGCTGGCCGAAGCGGCCGGGGCGCACGGCCTCGCTTCCCTCCCCGGCTCCTCCCCGGATGTCTGCGTCACCGGCTTCACCCTCGGCGGCGGGCTGAGCTGGCTGGGACGGCGCTACGGCTTCGCCTGCAACCGCGTCCGCGCGATCGAGCTGGTCACCGCTGACGGCGAGCAGCGCACGATCGACGCCGAGAACGAGCCTGACCTCTTCTGGGCGCTGCGCGGAGGCGGCGGCGACTACGGCGTGGTGACGGCGCTGCAGGTGAACCTGGTGCCGATCGCCGACATCTACGCCGGGGCGTTGCTGTTCCCGGCCGAGGTCGGCGCCGAGGGGGTCCGTGCCTACCGCGAATGGGCGGCAGGCGTCTCCGACGACGTCACCTCCGTGGTCCGCTTCCTGCGTCCGCCGGATGTCCCCGACGTGCCCGAGTTCCTCCGCGGCAAAGCGCTGCTGACGATCGACGGCGCCTGCATCGGCGACCAGGCCAAGGGCGAAGCCGCCTTCGCGCCGCTGCGGGAGATCGGCGAGCCGATCCTCGACACCTTCGGCCAGGTCCCGGCCCCCGCCCTCTGCAAAATCCACATGGACCCCGAGCACCCGGTGCCGGGCCTCGGCCACCATCGCGTCCTGCGCGAGCTCTCCGACGAGGCGATCGATGCCTACGTCGGCGTCGCCGGGGCGGACTCGGGCTCGCCGCTCTTGCTGACCGAGATCCGCCAGCTCGGCGGCGCCCTCGGCCGCCCCGACCCCGACGGCGGCGCCCTCTCCCACCTCGAGGCGGACTGGGTGATGTTCGGTGTAGGGATGGTGATGAGCCCGCAGATGGGTGAAGCCGTGGAGGCGGGCCTCGACCGCATGCACGAGGCGATGGAGCCGTGGACCGCAGACGGCGGCTACTTCAACTTCGCCGACCGCCCCTGCGACTCCGACGCGATCCTGCCCCCCGACGTCTGCTCCCGCCTCGCCGAGGTCAAGCGCAAGTGGGACCCAGACGGCCGCATCATCGGCAACCACGCCGTCTCGCTAGATCCGGCTTCTTGAGCCAAGATTCAGCCGAAGTCACTACGTAGTGGTACGATTTACCCACTATGGCTTACGTCGTTGCGACCAAGCCAGGTCGATACGAGGTTCGAGAGTCGGTGAGCACCCCCAAAGGTCCGCGCAGCCGCACGCTCGTGAGCTTCCGTGAGTTAACTCTCGAGACGATCGAAAAGGTCCGGGACAAGTCCGAGAAGCCGCCGACGGCCGAAGAGTTGACTCGCTTGGCGCTACGGGCAGGCGCCCCCATTCGCGGCTCCGAGCTGGATAACGCGGCAAGCGAGACTTTGCGCCGAATTGCCAGCGGCGAACAGCCAGACCCGAAGCTACGCCGCCTCCTGATCGATGCTCTTTCGCAACCCGAGCCCGAGGACCACCAGCCAGGCTCCAAGAAGGTCATCTCCGACGCTGCTCGGGCGGCAACGCAGTGGATCGGGGTTTCCTCAGAGGAACGGGCTAATGCCCTACGTGAACTACTGGAACTGGCTGACGCCCTACCGATCAGGCTCCGCCCGCATGAGATCGGCTTTCCCCATCTGCGATCGATCTAGTGATGGTCGCCTCTCAGTCCGACTCCCAAAGTCGTCCTGAGAAATCTCCTTCTCTGCCCGAGAAGGTGACGCTGATTCATCACGCACTGGACAAAGCCAAAATCCCCCACGCGATTGGCGGCGCGTTGGCTCTTGCCTACTACGCAGAGCCGCGAACGACGATCGACGTCGACATCAATGTCTTCGTCCCAACGGACCGCTGGCCCGAGATCTGCGAAGCCCTCGCCCCGCTTGGCATCGACGTCGAGGTCGATGTCGAGAACCTGAACCGAGACGGGCAGGTACGCCTCTGGTGGGACCGCAACCCGGTCGATCTCTTCTTCTCCTACGACCCGTTCCACGATGCGATGCAGCGCAACGCCCGAAAGGTCCCGTTCAACCAGGAGACGATCCCAATCCTCTCCCCCGAGCACCTCGCGGTCTGCAAGGCGATGTTCGACCGTCCCAAGGATTGGCTCGACATCGAGCAGATCCTCGTCGCCACCAACCCACTCGACGTGAGCGAAATAGAAGACTGGCTGGAGCGGATGGTCGGTAGCGAGAACCCGCGGATTGAGAAACTGGCCGAAGTGAAGGCCGCGCTTTCGCTGAACTAGCCGGCAGCGGCTTCGTCTGCGACCACTGTGATGTTGTCGTTGTGGACGTGGGCGGCGGGGATGGATTCGTCGCCGGCTAGGAGCTTTTGGAGGGCTTCTACCTTGTCGGGGCCGGTGACCAGCCAGACGATGCGGCGGGCTTCGTTTAGGGCTGGATAGGTGAGGGTCATGCGGCGGTGGTCCTGGTAGGCGGTCTCGGTCATCGCTACTCGCCGGTCGGTCACTTCTAGGACCGGGTCGCCTGGGACTAGGGAAGCGGTGTGACCGTCGGGGCCCAGACCTAGATGGACTAGGTCGAAGGGGTCGGGGAGGCTGGCTTCGTAGTCGCGGGCGGCACTGTCGAGATCGCGTTGGGTGACCGGCATCGGCCGCAGCGAGGCCTGGTGGTCCATCGAAAGGCCGAGGACCATGTGGGTGAGGTTGCGGGCCTCATCGCCGGGGGCTGCAACTCGCTCGTCCACCTGGAACAGCTCGATCTTGTCCCAGGGCATCTCCTCGAGTTCGCCGAGGATCGCCAGCATCGCCCAGGGGCTGCGGCCGCCGCTCATCGCGAAGGCGAAACGGCCGCGCTCGGCCGCCGCGTTGGCCCCGGCGGTGGCGATCAGCTCGGCCGCGCGCCGCGAGGCGGCCTTTTCGTCTCCGGCGACCTCGAGCTCGATCGCCATCGCCGTTCAGTCCTTCTTCTCGTCGTGGCCGCCGAACTGTTTGCGCATCGCCGAGAGGACTTTGTCGCCGAAATCGCCGAGCCCGCGCGAGTAGAAGCGCTCGTGCAGCGCCGTCGTCAGGACCGGCGTCGGCACCCCCTCGTCGATCGCCGCGATCGCCGTCCAGCGGCCCTCGCCGGAGTCGGAGACGCGCCCCGTGAACTCCTCCAGATCGCCCGATTCCTGCAGCGCCGCCGCAGTCAAGTCGAGCAGCCAGGAGCCGATCACGCTGCCCCGCCGCCAGACCTCGGCGACCTCGGGCAGGTCGAGGTCGTACTGGTAGTACTCGGGATGGTCGAGCGGCGCCGTCTCGGCGTCGGCCTCGCGCTTGACCTTGCCGGCGTTGGCGTTCTTGAGGATGTTCAGCCCCTCGGCGTAGGCGGCCATGACGCCGTACTCGATCCCGTTGTGGACCATCTTCACGAAGTGCCCGGCCCCATTTGGGCCGCAGTGGAGGTAGCCGTTCTCCGATGGCGAGGGCTCGCCCTCGCGGCCGGGCGTCCGCTCCGCCGCCTCGACCCCCGGCGCGAGGCTGGCGAAGATCGGGTCGAGTCGCTCGACCGCCCGGTCGGGCCCACCGACCATCAGGCAGTAGCCGCGCTCGAGCCCGAAGACGCCGCCGCTGGTGCCGCAGTCGACGTAGTCGATTCCCTGCTCGCCGACCTTTTCGGCGCGGCGGATGTCATCGCGGTAGTAGGAGTTGCCGCCGTCGATGATCGCGTCGCCGGACTCGAGCACTGCAGCGACAGCGTCGACCGTCTGCTCGGTGATTTCGCCGGCCGGGACCATGATCCAGACCGAGCGCGGCGCAGGTAGCTTCGAGGCCAGCTCCTCCAGCGAGGAAGCACCCTCGGCGCCCTCCCCCGCCAGCTGCGAGACCGCATCGGGATTGACGTCATAGGCGACGATCTTGTGGCCGTCGCGCATCAGGCGCCGCGCCATGTTGGCTCCCATTCGGCCGAGGCCGACGATTCCAAGTTCCATGAGTCCTCCGCTGTTGGGGTGGATGGACGATAGCCTGCCCGGCGATGGCAAACGACGCCGCCGCCGACGTCCTCGTGATCTTCGGGATCAGCGGCGACCTGGCGAAGAAAATGACCTTCCGGGCGCTGTACCGGCTGGAGGCGGCCGGCAAGCTCGACGTCCCGATCGTCGGCGTCGCGATCGATGACTGGGATGACGAGAAGCTGCGCCAGCACGCCCACGACGCGGTCGGCAACACCGTCGGCAGCCCCGACGAGGACGTCTTCGACCGGCTCGCCAAGCGCCTCTCCTACATCCAGGGCGACTACGCCGACGCCGACACCTTCGCGCGCGTCGGCAAGGCGATCGGCGACGCCAAGCGCCCGGTCTTCTACCTGGAGATCCCGCCCGCCCTCTTCGCCACCGTCGTCCAGGGTCTCGGCGAGGCCGGGCTGACCGAGAACGCCCACGTCGTGATCGAGAAGCCGTTCGGCCACGACCTCGAATCGGCCCGCAAGCTGAACGACGAAATCGCCGCGGTCCTCCGCGAGGAGCAGATCCTCCGCATCGACCATTACCTCGGCAAGGAGCCGGTAATGGACATCACCTACCTGCGCTTCGCCAACGCGCTGCTGGAGCCGGTCTGGAACCGCGAGCACGTCTCCCACGTGGAGATGACGATCGCCGAGGACTTCGGGGTCGAGGACCGCGGCCGCTTCTACGACGCGGTCGGGGCGATGCGCGATGTGATCCAGAACCACGCCCTGCAGGTGCTGGGGATCGTCGGCATGGAGCCGCCGACCGGCAACCACCCCGACAGCGTCCGCGACAAGAAGCTCGAGTTCTTCAAGGCGATGTGCGCGGCCGACCCGAAGCGCTACGTGCGCGGCCAGTACGAGGGCTACCTCGAGGTCGACGGCGTGGAGGCGAACTCGAAGACCGAGACCTTCGCCGCGGTCCAGCTCGAGGTCGATAACTGGCGCTGGAGCGGCGTCCCCTTCTTCGTGCGCGCCGGCAAGTACCTGCCCGAGAAGGTGAGCGAGGTCTCGGTCTTTTTCAAACGGCCGCCAAAGCTCGGAGTCGGCCACGGCAAGACGCCGGAACCGAACCAGCTGACGATCCGGATCGAGCCGAAAGCCGGCGCCCGTATCCGCCTCTACGCGAAGAAAGCCGCCGAAGAGGCCTTCCAGCCGGCCGATCTCGAGGTCCTCTTCGAGCGCGCGCCCGGCGAAGACCCCGAGCCCTACGAGCGCCTGCTCGGGGACGCGATCGCCGGCCAGCACCAGCTCTTCACCCGCCAGAGCTCGATCGAAGAGACCTGGCGCGTGGTCCAGCCGCTGCTCGACGAGCCGGGCCCGGTTCATGCGTACGAGCAGGGAACTTGGGGCCCGAAGCAGGCCGAGGACCTGGTTCGCGGAACCGGACAGTGGTCACAGCCGTGGCGTCCGTCCACCTGATTCCCTAGCGGCATGCTAGGTTTTCGGGGCTCCTAATTAGGGCGGCCTAACGCCCGCGAGCCCCACGAGAAGGACCACCCGCATGATCCCCACTTTCGTCATCACCTTGCGAGAGGGCGTAGAGGCCTCGCTGATCATCGGCATCATCGCCGCCTTCCTGGTCAAGGAGGGCCGCCAGGATGCGATGCGGCAGATGTGGCTGGGCATCGGGATCGCAGTTGCGCTCTGCATCGGCGTCGCCGTGCTGCTCGAAGTTGTCGGCCAGGAGCTGCCGCAGAAGCAGCAGGAGGGGCTGGAGACGGTCGTCGCTCTGATCGCGGTCAGCGCCGTCAGCTACATGATCGTCTGGATGCGCCGCCACGCCCGCGGGATCAAAGCCGACCTCGAAGGCGGCGCCGCCTCGGCCCTCGCGGCAGGCTCGGCGATGGCCCTGGTCGGGATGGCCTTCCTCGCCGTCCTGCGCGAGGGCTTCGAGACCTCCGTCTTCCTCCTCGCCGCCTTCCAGGAGTCGAAAAACACGACCGCCGCAGCCGCCGGCGCGGTCCTCGGCCTAGTCGCCGCAGTCGCAATCGGCCTCGGTCTCTACCGTGGCGGCGTCCGCATCAACCTCACCCGCTTCTTCCGCTTCACCGGCATCGTCCTCGTCTTCGTCGCCGCCGGCCTACTCGCCTCCGCCGCCCACACCGCCCACGAGGCGGCCTGGATCAACGGCCTCCAGGGCCAGGCCGTCGACCTCTCCTGGCTGGTCCAGCCGAACACCGTCTCCGGCTCGCTGCTGACCGGGATGCTCGGCCTGCAGCCCGCGCCGACGGTGATCGAAGCGATCGTCTACCTCGGCTACGCGGTGCCGATGGCCCTCTACGTGCTCTGGCCGCAGGGGATGCGGGTGCGCCCGCGGCTCGACCGCTTCCGCGCCGGCAGTCGCCTCGGCGGCGCCGAGACCACCGCTTAAGCGTCACCGCCATCCGCCCAGCGGCTAACGGGGGCCCCACCTGAGTGTGCCGGTCCTTTTGTCCGCTATGCGGAAGAAAAGACCGGCGCACCTATTCCGACTGAATCCGTCGGTCTTTGTTAGGGTGCCCTAACTCTCGTCCAGAAGAACGACAAGGAGCCACCCCTCACATGAACCAAAAGCACCTCCTCCCCCTATGCGCCGCCGCTTCGGCGCTCGTCCTCGCCATCGGTGTCAGCGCTTGCGGCTCGAGCGATGCGGCGCCTGCCGGTACGAAAACGATCAGCTTCAAGCTCACGGACGCCGGCTGCGAGCCTCGCGACGCGCAGGCCCCGGCCGGGCCGATCGCCTTTGAAATCGAAAACGCCGGCACCACCAAGGTGACCGAGGTGGAGATCATGGAAGGCGACAAGGTCCTCGGCGAGGAGGAGAACATCACCGACGGCCTCGAAGGCAGCTTCTCGGCGACCCTGGAGGCGGGCAAGTACACGATCTACTGCCCGGGCGGCTCGGATGAGCGGGGGACGCTGACGGTTACCGGCGCCAAGCACGTAGAAGGCGCAACCAAGGGCGAGAACGACGGCGACGAGGAGAAGTAGGACCGCCGCAGGGCCTACCCTGGCTCGTCCATGACCGACGCGGGGAAACGGGCCGACCAACTGCTGCACGATCTGGGCTACGCCGAGTGGCGGGCGGGTCAGCGGGAGGCGGTGGTCGCGGCCCTCGAAGGGCGCGATTCCCTGATCGTGATGCCGACCGGCGGCGGGAAGAGCCTCTGCTATCAGCTGCCTGGGTTGGCCGGCGAAGAGCTAACGATCGTGGTGAGCCCGTTGATCGCCTTGATGCGTGACCAATGGGAGAAGCTGCGGCGGCTGGGGCAGCCGGTGGCGATGATCACTTCGGGGATGTCGGACGAGGCTGCCTGGGATGCGCTCGACGCGGTGCGACGGGACGCGCGGATCGTCTACTGCGCGCCGGAGCGGTTCGGGTCGAACGTCTTCCTCGAAGCGCTGGCTGAGCGCACGGTTGACCTAGTCGCGGTTGACGAGGCGCACTGCGTCTCGGAGTGGGGCCACGACTTCCGCCCCGACTACCTGCGCCTGCCGGAAGTGGTGCAGCGGCTGGGGCGGCCGACGGTGATGGCCTGTACTGCGACGGCAACGGTCCCGGTCGCGCGGGAGATCGCCTCGCGGTTCGGGATGAAGGAGCCACTGCAGGTGCGCTCCGGCTTCGACCGTCCCAACCTCTCCTTCGACGTCGTCGCGCTGGAGGGCAAGGGCTCGCAGGCGCGTCGGCAGGCGCTGCTGGAGGCGGGTCTGGCCGATCCTGCGAACAGGCCCGCGATCGTCTACTGCGGCACCCGCAAGCAGACCGAGGAGGTGGCGGCGGACCTGCGCGCGGCCGACATCGCCGCGGTCGCCTACCACGCCGGCCTCGAACCCGAGCACCGGACGGCGATCCAGGAGCGCTTCATGGCCACCGACACCGGCGTCATCTGCGCAACCAACGCCTTCGGGATGGGCGTCGACAAGCCCGACGTGCGCTCGGTCTGGCACGTGACGATCCCGACCAGCGTCGAGGCCTACTACCAGGAGGCGGGCCGCGCGGGACGCGACGGGTTGCCGTCACGGGCGACGATGCTGGCCCTCAAAGCCGACCTCGGCCGCCTCGTTCGCTTCAACGAACAGCGCGCCAACGACCCCGAGCTCGCAATCGCCCGCGAGCGCGGCTGGCGTGCCTACCACGTGATCAAGGAGTTCATCTACGGCACCGAGTGCCGCCGCCGCGCCCTCCTCGACCACTTCTCCGACCGCACCGCTGGGGCACCGCTGGAGCGCTGCTGTGACGTCTGCGACATGCTCGACTGGCTGCCCGACCCGGACACCGTCACCATCTCCCGCTCGAAGAGCAGCTCCGCCAAGCCGCAGGCGCCAACCCCGAGCCTCTCGCCCGCAGACGCGCCGCTGTTCGAGGCACTGAAAGCCTGGCGCCTAGAGGCCGCCGCCGGCAACCCAGCCTTCACCGTCGCTCACAACAAGACGCTGATGGCAATCGCCGCCACCCGCCCCACCGACGAGGAGTCCCTGCTGGCGATCAGCGGTATCGGCCCCAGCTTCATCGAGAAGTACGCGCCGGACGTACTGGCGCTGATCGCCGAGCAGTCCGAGCCGCTCGCCGCCTGAGTCGTGGTTCCTTTTGCACGTATGTCGTGCGAAAGGAACCACGCAATTGGGCTTGCGCCCACTCGCGCTCGGTGACGGCAGACGCGCGGCGCTTGCAAGCATTGACGCTCCCGCCGTGCTTTCGAAAGTGAAACTCCCGGGGGCGGTCCTCGCCTGCCTGCTGCTGGTCGCCCTCGCGACCGCCGCCTCCGCGTCCGCCTGGCCGCTCCTCAAGCCGCCCAGCAAGAAGGTCTACTTCGGCGTCTCCGACACCGGCGACATGGCCGACTTCGGGCACTTCTCCGAAGCGGTGCACAAGCACCCGGCGGTGATCGAGTCCTTCCGCACCTGGGGCAGCGACTTCCCCGATTCGATCCGGCGTTGGCAGACCGCGCGGGCGCGGCCGATGATCCACATCTCGACCGCCGACAACAACGATGGCCACGAGATCATCTCCCTGCCGCAGATCGCCGCCGGCCGCGGCGACCGCTACCTCGTTCGCCTCAACAAGCTCTTCTTCGAAAAAGGGATGCGCGCCTACGTGCGGCCGCTCGGGGAGCCGAACCGCTGCCTCAACGTCTACGCCGCCTATGACTGCTCGGGCGCCTCGCGGGGTCCCGAACACAGCCCCAACGCCTACAAACGGGCCTTCCGCCGCATCTACGTGATCGTCCACGGCGGCGGCACCAAACGACAAATCGACCGTCGCCTCGCCAAAGCCGGGCTGCCGCCGCTCACCGTCAACGTCGAAGCCCTGCCGCAGGCGCCGGTCGCGATCGTCTGGAGCCCGCTTCCCGCCGGCTCCCCCACCCTTCCCCAGAACCGGCCGAAACACTTCTACCCCGGCTCGCGCTGGGTCGACTGGGTCGGGACCGACTTCTACTCCGGCTATCCCGAATGGGACGCGCTTACTGGCCTTTACCGCCGCTTTTCCGGCAAGCCTTTTGCGCTTGCCGAGTGGGCTGTTGAAGGTGAGGACCCTTCTTTTGTCCGCAAGCTTTTTGCTTGGGTGGACAGCCACCGCCGTTGCCGGATGCTCGTTTATTACCAGGACTTTGGTGACTCGAACAGCTACCGGATCCAGAACTACGGCTCGAGCTTGAGCGTCCTGCGTGCGCAGCTCCACTCTGGCCTTTTCCCGGCTTACGCGCGGGGTGCCCCGCACCTACCGCCACCACCGCCCGGTGGGGTTGGAGCGCGGTGACGCTCGAGTACCCGGTCAGGTAGATCCGCCGGCCGTCGGAGATCACCGGCGTGTAGGTGCCGTAGGGGTAACGGAAGACCCGCTTGCCGCTCCTCATCATGAAGCCGCTCGTCGTTTTGTGCGTGAACTCGGAGACGTAGACGATGTCGCCGACAGCCGAGAGCGCGCCGACCACCTGGCCGCCGGCCGAGCGGCTCCAGCGCAGCGCACCGTCCTTAGCGTTGAGCGCGTAGACGTTGCCATCGAAGGAGCCGATGAAGACGGTCGGCGGGCTGTGCTTGGTGTTGGCAACCGCCGGGCCGGAATAGGCGTAGCCGCCGGTCGAGTAGGACCAGGCGAGGGCGCCGTCGCTGGTGTCGTAGCTATAGACGCGGCCGTCGTTGTTGCCGGCGTAGACGCGGCCGTATGCGACCGCAGGGGTCGAGTAGAACTCGCCCGAGCCACCGAAGCCGGGGCCGAGCGAGCCGCTCTGCCAGATCAGCTTGCCGCTCTTGGCGTCAACCGCGTTCATGTGGCCGCCGTAGTCGCCGACGTAGAGGCGGCCGCCGTAGTAGGCAGGGCCGGCCTTGATCGCGCCGCCGAGCGGAGTCGACCAGCGCACGTTCCCTTTGCCGGTGCTGACCGCGAACAGTTCGCCGTTTTCGCAGCCGAAGTAGACGGTGCGGTCGACCACCACCGGCGAGGACTCCGCCCGGCCCGGCAGCTTCCGTTTCCAGATCACCTTGCCGGTCTTCGCGTCCAGCTTGACCAGGTGCCCGGGCTCGAGGTTGACGATGTAGAGGCGATGGTTGTAATAGGCCGGCGAGGAGGCGTTCAAGCGCCCGATCCGCCGTTCCCAGAGAACTTTGCCGGTGTCGGCGTCTAGCGCAAACGCATATCCGTTGTTGTTGACGAAGTAGAGCTTGCCGCCGACGTAGATCGGCGGGAACTCCTGCAGCGGCTTCTCGGTGAAGCGCCAGAGTTTGTCGAAGGGCGGCTTGATCCCCTTCACCGGCAGGTACTTGGTCCGGGCGGGGTTGAGGCCGAAGAACGGCCAGTTGACCGTCTGCGGTTGCTTCGGCGGTGGCGGCTTCTGCGGCTTGAAGTGGCGGATCGCTTCGGCGTTGTGGACGTCGGCCGGCCGCTTCAGCAGTTCGTAGCCGATGATCGCGCCGCCGACGGCGATCCCGAGCGCCAGCAGCACCACGGCAAGCCACCGGTTGGAGCGGTGCCAGAGGTGCTTCTCGAGGAACCCGCTACCGCGCATCCGCAGCGCGGCGCTCGGACTCTTTCGCGACTCCCCCGATTAGATCCCTAATCGCTTTCTTCAGGCCCGCCATGAAGACCGGCCCGGCGAGCGGGATGGTCGGGGTCGTCTTCACAGCGTAAGTGACCTCGGTGCCGCCGTCCTTCGGTTCCAATTCAACGGTGCCGACGTGGTCGCGGACCGGCAGGCCGGAGAGGAGCTTGTAGGAGAAGCGGTAGGGCCGCTCGTAGGCGAGCACTTCCTCGCGCATCGGCGGCCCGGCCACGCCGAGCACGCGGATCGCGCCGACGCCATCGGGCTCCGGCTCCCCCTCGCGCTCGAGCTCGGCGCGGCGCAGGGGCGTGATCTCGGGGTAGCGCCGGTGGTCGGTGAGGACGTCGAAGACGATCTCGGGCGGGGCGGCGACCTGGCGCACGTAGGTGAAGCTCGCCATTGGCCGAAAGGCTACGTGAGTCGCCAGCGCTGCGGGTCGGTGCCGTCCAGCCCCTCGACCTCGCCGGCGATCGCCAGGTGGTCGAGGCAGGAGAGGACGATCTGCAGGACCCAGGCGCTGGCCGGGCTCCTGACCATGTCCGGGCCGACGATGTCTTCGACGATTTCGAAGGCGGTCCGCTTGCCTTGGCCGAGCGCCTCGCGCACCTTGCCGAGCAGCTCGTTGACCTGACGGCGGGACTCGGCGATCTTCGCCTCGGGGTCGCGGAAGGTGCGACCGTGGCCGGGCAGGACGAGGTCGACCTCGAGCGGCTCGACCCGGTCGAGGCTGGCGCAGAATTCCCCAACCGGGTCGGGACTGTGGCCGTAGTCGAAGAAAAGGACCGTGCGGCCGAGCAGGTGGTCGCCGGAGATCAGCAGGCGCCGCTCGGGCTGATGGAGAACGACGTGGGACGGGGCGTGGCCAGGGGTCTCCACCACCTGCCAGGTGCCGAGGTCGGTCTCGACCTCCACTCCGGGGACGAGCTCGCGGTCGGGCTCCTTAAGGATGTCGATCCCGGTCTCGCTGTCGCTGCGGTTCGCCCGGTAGCGCTCCAGCGCCGTCGGCGAAACCCCGCTCTGCCGCGCCACCTCGATCCGCGCCTCCAGCGCCGCCTCGGGATCGTCGGCGAGCAGCCGCACGTGCTCCCAGTTCGGGTGCATCCAGAGCTCGCAGCCAGCCCGCTCGCAGATCGCCCCGGCGAGCCCGTAGTGGTCGGTGTGCGAATGAGTGCAGACCACGAGCCGCACGTCCTCGACCCCGAACCCCTCGCCTGCCTGCGCCAGCGCCAGGTCGAGTTGCCGCAGCTTCCCCTTGCCGCCGATCCCGGTGTCGAACATGACGACACCCCCGTCGTGCTCGATCGCCCAAGCATTCCCATGGGGCACCCCAGGCCAAGGAAGCGGCAACCGCAGCCGCCAAACTCCCGGCAGCACTTTCTCAGTCCGCGGCGCCTCCGCCTTTCCACTGGCCATCCGGCCAATCCTTTCAGGCCTCAGGGACGCGCGAACTCCTGCATCACCCCGGCCGCGGCGAAGCAGGCAGCGCCGGCGAAGGTGCTCCAGTTGGCGATGCCGACCGCCAGCTCGTCACCGCTCGAGGGGCGGACGAAGGCGGCGATCGCGGCGACCATGAAGAGCGCCGAGCCAAGCTGGTTGACGAGCGCGATCCAGAGGTCGAGGTCGTCGCGACGACCTCGCCGACGGTCACGCCGCAGTTGAAGCAGGGCG
>DASZNP010000009.1:0-5967 GCA_035551255.1 Solirubrobacterales bacterium | reverse complement strand
CGCCTATCCCGAGATGGACTTCAAGATCCCGGTCGGCACGGTCGGCGACAACTACGACCGCTACCGGGTGCGGGTGGCGGAGATGGTCGAGTCGACGCGGATCATCGGCCAGGCGCTGGAAGGGCTGCCGGAAGGCCCCTTCATCGCCGACGACCGCAAGTACGTGCTGCCGCCGCGCTCGGAGCTGCCGACCTCGATGGAGTCGCTGATCCATCACTTCAAGCTCGTCACCGAGGGCTACCGCGTGCCGCCCGGCGAGATCTACTACGCGATCGAGTCGCCGCGCGGCGAGCTCGGCTGCTTCGTCCTCGCCGACGGCTCCTCGAGGCCGGCCCGCGTCCACTTCCGCGACCCGTCCTTCGTCAACCTCCAGGCCTTCCGCGAGATGGCCGTGGGCGGCTACGTCGCCGACATGATCGCCAGCCTCGGCATGCTCGACCCGATCCTGGGAGGTGTCGACCGATGAGCCCCGTCGACGGTTCTGGCATCAGCAACCCGAACCTCCCGGTCGACCCGGCTGTGCGCGAGGGACGCGTCCCCGGTCGCGCCGAGGAGGAGATCCCGGAGCTGCACGAAGTCGACTGCCCGCCGGAGCTGCAGGAGCGGATCGAGACGCTGATGGGCCGCTACCCCGACCGTCGCTCGGCCTCGATCCCGGCGCTGTGGGCGGTGCAGGAGCGCTACGGCTGGTGCACGCCGGATGGCATCCGCCAGGCCGCCGCGGTGATGCGGGTGACGCCCGCCTACCTGGAGTCGGTGGCGAGCTTCTATGACCTCCTGCACACCAAGCCGGTCGGCCGCCACCGGATCGAGGTCTGCACCAACATCAGCTGCTGGATGCGCGGCGGCGATCGCCTGCTCGACGCCTTCAAGGCCGCCGCCGAGGGCGACGAGGACTTCTTCGTCACCGGCTTCGAGTGCCTCGGCGCCTGCGACATCGCCCCGATGGCCTCGATCGACCAGCGCTACTACGGTCCGCTGGAGGCGGCCGAGGCCGGGACCGCGATCGAGCAGCTGCGCGCCGACGCCGAGGTGCTGCCCGAGAAGGCGCTGGCCAAGCGCGGACTGGCGGGGGACGCCTGATGCCCCACCAGCTGGAGAAGCGCGTCCTCCTCGACCACGCCGAGGACCCCTCGCTGCGCACCCTCGACGGGTACCGGCGCCTGGTCGGCGGCTACGAGACGCTCGAGCGCGCTTACAAGGATTTGGAGCAGGACGAGGTCCTCAAAGAGCTCGAAGACTCCGGCCTGCGGGGGCGCGGCGGCGCCGGCTTTGCGATGGGCAAAAAGGCCTCCTTCCTCCCCCGTGGCGACATGGCCAAGTACCTCTGCTGCAACGCCGACGAGTCCGAGCCCGGCGCCTTCAAGGACCGCGAGCTGATGCAGCGCAACCCCCACCAGCTGATCGAGGGGATTGCGATCGCCGCGCTTGCCGCCGACGCCGGCCACGCCTTCATCTTCATCCGCGGCGAGTACGACGAACAGGCCGACATCCTTGATGCCGCCGTCGCCGAAGCCTATGAGGCCGGCTACCTGGGGACGAACATCCTCGGCTGCCACCGCGACCTCGAGCTGGTCGTCCACCGCGGCGCCGGCGCCTACATCTGCGGCGAGGAGACCGCGCTGCTCGACGCGCTCGAGGGCAAGCGCGGCAACCCGCGCCTGAAGCCGCCGTTCCCGGCGGTCCAGGGCCTCTATGGCGGGCCCACCCTGATCAACAACGTCGAGACGCTCTCCAACGTCCCCCACATCGTCCGCCGCGGGGCCGAGTGGTTCAAAGGCTTCGGCACCGAGCAGTCGCCCGGGACCAAGGTCGTCTCGATCTCCGGCGGCGTCAAGCGCCCCGGCAACTACGAGGTCGAGCTCGGGATCCCGACCCGCGAGCTGATCTACGACCTCGCCGGCGGCCCCGAGGACGGCCACGAGATCAAGGCCTTCTTCCCCGGCGGCTCCTCCTCCCCGGTCCTCAAGGCCGAGGAGGGGCTCGACCTCCCCTACAGCTTCGAGGCGATGGCCGAGGCCGGCTCGATGCTCGGCTCCGGCTCGATCATCGTCTGCGACGACCGCGTCTCGATCCCGCACCTGGCGCTGCGGACGGCGCGCTTCTACCACCACGAGTCCTGCGGCAAGTGCGCCCCCTGCCGCGAGGGCACCAACTGGACCGTGAAGATGCTCGAGCGGATGGTCCGCGGCGAGGCGACGCCGCTCGACCTCGACATCGTCTCCTCGGTCCAGCAGAACATCATCGGCCACTGCCTCTGCGTCCTCGGCGACTCGATGGCGATGCCGGTCGGCGCGATGGTCCGCAAGTTCCGAGAGGAGTTCGAAGCAGTGATGGAAAACCCGGAGCTGGTCCTCGACCCGCACGCTGTGGTCCAGGCGCCGCCGGAGACCCTGGGGGCATCGGTATGAGCCCGGCCGGCCGCGAGGTGACGATCACGATCGACGGGCGCGAGGTGCCCGCGATCGAGGGCGAGATGCTCCACGACGCCGCCCGCAAGGGCGACGTCGAGATCCCGTACTTCTGTTACGAACCGAAACTCGGCGACCCGGTCGGCGCCTGCCGCATGTGCCTGGTCGAGATCGAGGGAATCCCGAAACTGCAGACCTCCTGCTCGACGCCGGTGCGCGAGGGGATGGTCGTCCACACCCGCACCGAGCAGGTCAAACACGCCCAGAGCGCGGTCGTCGAGTTCCTGCTCGTCAACCACCCGCTCGACTGCCCGGTCTGCGACAAAGGCGGCGAATGCCCGCTGCAGGACATCTCCTACGGCTGGGGCCCCGGCAAAAGCCGCGTGATCGATGAAAAGCGCCACTTCGAGAAGCCGATCGAACTCTCGCCGCTGGTCGCGATCGACCGCGAGCGCTGCATCCTCTGTTACCGCTGCGTCCGCTTCAGCCAGGAGGTCTCCGAGGACGCCCAGCTGCAGCTGCTGGACCGCGGCGACCGCACCTACGTCGGCACCTTCGACGACCGCCCCTACGTGGCGCCGTTCCACGGCAACATCACCGACATCTGCCCGGTCGGAGCGCTGACCAACTACACCTACCGCTTCCGCGCCCGGCCCTGGGACATCGAGCACGCCGGCTCGGTCTGCACGCTCTGCCCGAGCCAGTGCAACGTCAGCTTCACCGTCCGCGACGAGCAGGTGAAACGCGTCCTCGCCCGCGACAACCACGACGTCGACGACGGCTGGCTCTGCGACCGCGGCCGCTACGGCTTCGAGATGTTCGACGCGCCCGAGCGGATCATCGGTCCGCGGCTGAAAGGCGGCGCCGACGCTGGCTGGAAGCAGGCGCTGAAGGTGGCGGCCGAAGGGCTGCGTACCGCAGCCGAGATTGACCCCACCGGGCTGGGGTCAAAATCGGATGCGCCGGGCAAGGTCGCGGCGATCGTCGGCGACGCCTCTAACGAGGAGGGCTTCCTGTTGCAGCGGCTGCTGCGCGAGGCGCTCGGCTCGCCGCACCTCGACTCGCGCCCCTCGCGCGGGCCAAAGGCCGACGTTCTGCGGCAGCTGAACGAGCCGAACATCTCGGCCAAAGTGCGCGACATCGACGAGGCCGACGCGATCCTCGTCCTCGGCACCGACCCGCTGCACAGCAGCCCGATCCTCGACCTGCGGGTCCGCAAGGCGATCCGCCGCAACGGCGCCAAGCTGGTCGTCGCCACCGAGCGCCCGACCGCGCTCGACGGCGGCGCCGAGGCGATCGCTCGGTACGCGCCCGGGCAAGCCGCCCACTTCGTCGGTGAGCTGGCCTCCGCGATCGGCGGAACCGAGAACGTCGCCACCCCGATCAGCGGCACCCTCCGCGACGCCGGGAAGGTCGTCCTCATCTGGGGCGAGCGGATCGCCCGCGAGGACGGAGCCGCCGAGGCGCTGCTGGACGTCGCCAAGGTGACCGGCATGGCGAGCACGGATGGTGCCGGCCTGCTGGAGATTCCCGACACCACCAACGCCCGCGGCCTGCGCGAGGCTGGTTGCCTCCCCGACGCCGGCCCCGGCCTAACCGAGACCGCCGCCGGGATGGCGACCGAGGAGATCCGCCAGGGCCTGATCGACGGCGAGATCTCGGGCCTGGTCCTCTTCGGCGCCGACCCGCTGCGCGACTTCCCCGACACCCCCGCCTGGGAGGAGGCGCTGACCGCCGCCGACTTCGTCGTTTCCTTCTCGATGCATGAGAACGCGACCACCGCCAAGGCGGACGTCGTCTTCCCGCTTGAGACCCACGCCGAGAAAGACGGCACCGTCACCCACCCCGACGGTCGCCTCCAGCGCGTCCGCCCGAGCGCCGGCCGCCCCGGCGACATCCGCCCCAACGTCCTCGTCCTCTCCCAGCTGGCCGAGAACCTTGGCCTGGTTACCGGGATCGATTCCCAGCCGACCGCTTTCGCAGCACTGACGGAAGCCGTCTCCTTCTACAACGGCATCACCGATGAGCAGATCGGCGGCCGCGGATTGCGCTGGCAAGACCGCCAAGGCGGTGCCTCCTCTGGCAACGCTCCCGAGCCTCCCGGGCCGGCCGATATGTCCTCCCCGGATACTGAGCGCGACGCGCCGCTGAGCATGGTCCAGCCCGACCCCACTCCTCGCGGAGTCGCGTTCGGGGAGGACGTGTCGGCCGAGCCCACCCGCACCTCGGACGGCCAGCTCACGCTTGGCACCTACCGCGACCTCTGGGCCGGCCCCGTCACCGAGCTCAATCCCCCTCTGAAGTTCTTGCAGCCGCAGCAGCGTGTGGAGATCTCGCCTGCGGATTCAGACCGGCTCAGCCTGAAGAGCGGCGAAAGGGTCCTCGTCAACGGCGTCGAGGCCCAGGTGCAGATCAAGGAGCGGGTCCCAGTCGGCGTCGTCTTCATGGCCGAGGGCGTCCTCGACGGCAACGCCAACGCCTTGCTGAACGGCGGCCCGGTCAGCGTCGAGATCGAGAAGCTGAGCGAGGTGCGCGCCTGATGCTGCCGCTCGCCGATACCCAGGTCGTCGAAGCAACGTGGGTGATGATCGTCAAGAGCATCGTCATCTTCGGGGTGATCTTCGGCATCCTGCCGCTGCTTACCGTCCTCGAGCGCAAGCTGATCGGCCGCTTCCAGCACCGTTACGGCCCCAACCGCGTCGGCCCCTACGGCCTCCTGCAGCCGCTTGCCGACGTCGGCAAGCTGATCTCCAAGGAGAGCTTCCGGCCCGAGAACGCGGTCTCGACCCTCTTCATCCTCGGGCCGCTGCTGCCGGTCCTCGCCGGCGTCCTCTCGCTGGCGATCATCCCCTGGGGCGACGTCCAGGGCGGGGTCGGCTTCTACGGCATCGACGTCCCGATCGGCATCCTCTACTTCTTCGCCGTCGGCTCGATCGCCTTCTACGGCCTCCTCCTCGGCGGCTGGTCCTCGGGCTCCAAATACAGCCTGCTCGGGGCGATGCGCTCGGCCGCCCAGCTGATCTCCTACGAGGTCAGCATGGGTCTCGCTCTGCTCGGCGTGATCATGATGAGCGGCTCCCTCTCGCTGGTCTCGATCGTCCACTCGCAGGGCGGCATCTGGTTCGTGGTCCCGCAGTTCGTCGGCTTCATCATCTTCATGCTTGCCGGCTTCGCCGAGACCAACCGCACCCCGTTTGACATGCCCGAGGCCGACGCCGAGCTCGTCCAGGGCTTTCAGACCGAGTACGGCGGCACCCGCTTCGCCTCGTTCCTGCTCGCCGAGTACCTCGAGATGTTCGTCGTCTCGGGTATCGCTGCGGCGTTCTTCCTCGGCGGCTGGATGGGGCCCGGCCCAGGCTGGCTCGACCCGATCTGGATGCTGCTCAAGATCATGGCCGGGATCTTCTTCTTCATCTGGGTGCGCGCGACGCTGCCGCGGCTGCGCTACGACCAGCTGATGACCCTGGGCTGGAAAGTGCTGCTCCCGCTGGCGACGCTGAACGTGCTGGTGACCGCAGTCCTGGTGGTGACGACGTGAGCGATGCGAAGAACCAGC
>DASZNP010000008.1:0-5774 GCA_035551255.1 Solirubrobacterales bacterium | reverse complement strand
CAGATTCGACCAACGATTCCGGAGTTTCGAAGAACACGCGCCCACCGTCAGTGCTCAGGTTGTTGACGACTATCGGTGCCGGAGCCAGATCAAGGTCCTGTAGGTGGGCGTCCCCTCCCGCCGGCTTGCCGAGGTTGCAGGAAAGACAGGTCAGGCCTTTGCCTTCCTCATACCGATAGATCTCGGTGCACCGCCCTTCTTCGTTGAGGACAATGTCGTCCGCCGTGCCTTCGACCCCATCGGGCCCGGGGGCAGTCCAGCTAGGGCAGGCAGCAGGATTCGCGTTTTCATAGCCAGTCAGTTTCGCCTTCGACTCGAAAACAAGCACCTTCCCATCAGGGGTAGCGCGAGAGGAGTCCGCGCCGGGGCCGCGCTCAATTGGTGCTTGGGACGGCGCAACGGCGTCGGTGGTCCACCGCGTCAAGGCAGGAGCGCCGCACACTTTCGTTTCAGCGCAAAAACTGTTCTGATCGCCGGAGGTCCGTTCCAGATCACTTAGGGAGACGGTAGCGACGTATGCCACACCGCCCTCGCTCCATACATAAAGATTGGGGAACCCTTCTTTCCCTTGGCCTTCTATCTGTTTATTCGAGATGAAGTAAACATGCGAGCCATCGGCGGAGATGTTGACTACTTCGCCCGGGGCACTTGCATTAAGTTCTTCGTCACTTTCATCCGTGGTGTCAAAACGGTGAATCGTGCCGGTGCCTCCGCCAGTGACGTAAAAGAGGTACCGCCCTTCTCTTGAGATGCCAGAAAATACCGGTTCCGCAGCGGCGACTTCCTCGGTTTCCGCTCCGACTTCCCCGTTACGGACGCGAACATAAAGAGTCCCGTTGATCGTAAACGCAACGCTTGAAGCGTCCTTGGAGGTCCCTTGGTAGTACGCCTGCTCACCATCCGGAGGAGTCACGTTGGGAGGCAACAGCGAGATGACGTGCGTGGGGCCGTTGGCACTTCTGTCATACACGACACCAGCACCACCTCCGGGTGCATCCTCCTCAAGCCTTCTCACAAGGCATTCTTTACTGAATGCGCAATTATGGCTCTGGGAAGGGCTTTTCCCCGTCGTAAAAATGATGTGGTCCCCATCTTCAGTGATATATCGGCCTTCGGCTGCCGGTTCGGTTCCCAAACTGCCAACCCCAGTCAGCTCGAACGTGTTGTCGGGATTGACAACGTAGGAAATGGGGCCGTTCCCCGCGAGAGTGCCAACCAGGCTCTCCACCTCCATAAAGGCATAAGAATGGTCTGGGGTCGCTCCCCCGGGAATGGTCCTGGAAGATTCCAATCCATTGGGCCCGAGACGCCGTACCGTTTCCCATCCTCCAGAGGACCGTCGTGCTTCGTAATAGTCGAGAATCCCGTTACCTTCACCCACCGTCGCAAGCGGCGAGGAAAATGCCATGTAGAGCACGCTATCCTCCGTGGGGGAAGCCAGTTCCGTCGGAAATAGTTCGAACTGGCTCGTAAGGGCGAAGACATTGGGGGCATTCACCAACCGGCCGTTGGTATCTGGCGGGGTGACCAGCTCGTAGGCTCGACAGTCAGGGAGCGCAGCGGAAGAGCCAACCCGAGTTGAATCATTGGGGCAACCAGCAGCTGATGACGCCGCGGGTAGCGCTGCAAGCAATGCCACAACTAGAAGACCCGACGCAAACGCCGCAGGCATCGACCGCTCAATCCTGCTCCAAATCTTGCTGTACGGCATGAACCCCTCCCCGTCCCTGCGTGACTCGCCGAGTCCATTCCCCTGCGAGCGAGTATCAGATAATTCCTATCAGGTACTTCCGTTCTCCTCGAGTGACAACTTCCGTAATTCACAAGGGCGGGGCGGCCAATGGCCACCCCGCCCTTGCTTACGGAGAACCTCTTCTACTTAGCGTAGATCGGGTTAGCCGTCGCTTCGTCCTTCTCGAGTGTGAAGGTCATTTCCAGGGTCGAGTGTTCCGGGCAGAAGATGCTTACCAGCCCTTCGGACTCAAACCGGTTGAATGTGGAGTTAGACCCCGCCGTGATGGTGGCGGTCAGGTCCTGACCCGAGGTATCTGTGACGAAAGAGCCGATGAGCTTGGCCGTTTCGTAGCCGCAGTTACCGATGCCTGTCGCGTCGAGTGTGAATTTGATCGAGCGGGCAGTTTCTGAACATTTGCCGCCGCGGATTTCCATTTCGTCTTTGAGTTCGATCGTCTTCATGCAGTACGGCAGACCCCCGGTGATACCGGTTGTGACTTTGATCCCCGCACCGGTGCTCGATGTGCAATCTTCACTGGCAGCGGTTCCGGTGAATTTATTGGAGGTGATGTTGCCGGTGGCAGTAGCCGGACCGTTCGTCAGGAGTTCGCCTGTCATTTCGGCTTTGTTGCACCGGATCAGGGTTTCGGTACCCGTGTCGTTCTTCATAAGGGTTTCGCCGACATTTGTAGCTTTGATCAGGGTGCCAGCGGCGAGCTTGGTGCCTGTCGGCGCCTGGAGTTCAATCGCCGAAGCGGTCGCCGGTACGACGGCGAAGGCAACGAAAGCCGCGAGCGCCATACAGGCCGCAATGAGCTTGCCTTTCATATGAGATACTTCCTTTCTCGTTCGAGCCTTTGGCTCGAGTTTTGATTTGAGCTCCCGGGGCGCTGTCTTTGCGGAAGGCGTCTCGGGAGTTCTTCTTGGTTCGCTCAAAAGTTCACGAACCTTTCGGAGGAGCTTCTACAGTCGTGGGCGCGGGGTTGTCAAGGATTCCTTTGCAGGTTTATCCAGACAGCGTGTCTGATTTAAGTTCGCTCTCGGTAAGTCTGGAGTTCTTCCGCCTGCAAGCGCCGTGTGACATGACGCATGGGTGACAGTTCGCACTCGTCACGGTTTGTCACGAGATGGTGCCATCGTGAGCTCCCACCTGTGAAGGGCTACATCCGGTACACAGGCGCAGCCGGCTCGGCCAGTGGGGCGTTGGCGCAGGCTGTTAGGGCCTGGCTGAGGACCTGGCGAGTGTCGCGGGGGTCGATGACTCCGTCGTCCCAGAGGCGGGCGGTGGAGTAGAAGGGCTTGCCCTGCTCTTCGTATTGGTCGTGGAGGAGGGCGGCGGTCTCGGGTTGTCCGACCTCCTTCATGACGGCCGCTGCCATCTCGCCGCCCATCACCGAGATGCGGGCGTTGGGCCACATGAAGAGGAATCTCGGGGAGTAGGCGCGGCCGCACATGCCGTAGTTGCCGGCGCCGAAGGAGCCGCCGACGATGACCGTGAGCTTGGGAACGCGGGCGGTGGAGACGGCGGCGACCATCTTCGCTCCGTCCTTGGCTATGCCGCCCTGCTCGTATTTGGAGCCGACCATGAATCCGTTGACGTTCTGGAGGAACACCAGGGGAATCCGGCGCTGGTCGCAGAGCTCGACGAAGTGCGCTCCCTTGAGGGCGCTCTCGCTGAAGAGGATGCCGTTGTTGGCGACAATCCCGACCGGGTGGCCGTCGAGGTGAGCGAAGGCGCAGACCAGCGTTTTGCCGTACTTCTCCTTGAACTCGCGCATCTCGCCACCGTCGACGATGCGTCGGATCACCTCGCGGATGTCCCAGGGCGCCCGCGAGCCGATCGGGACGACGTCGAGGATCTCCTCGGGGTCGCCGGCCGGCAGGCGCGGCTCGATCCGCTCCCAGGGCGGCGCCGGGCTCGACGGCAGCGTGGCGACGATTTCGCGCAGGATCTGGAGCGCCTCGGCGTCGTCCTTGGCGAGGTGGTCGGCGACGCCGGATTTGCGGGCGTGGACGTCGCCGCCGCCGAGCTCCTCTGCCGTCACCTCCTCCCCAGTCGCCGCTTTCACCAGCGGCGGCCCGCCGAGGAAGATCGTCCCCTGGTGGCGGACAATCACGGTCTCGTCGCTCATCGCCGGCACGTAGGCGCCGCCTGCCGTGCAGCTGCCCATCACGGCGCTGATCTGCGGAATCCCCTGCGCCGACATCGTCGCCTGGTTGAAGAAGATGCGGCCGAAGTGCTCGCGGTCGGGGAAGACTTCGCCCTGCAGCGGCAGGTAGGCGCCGCCGGAGTCGACCAGGTAGATGCAGGGCAGCCGGTTCTGCAGCGCCACCTCCTGCGCGCGCAGGTGCTTCTTCACCGTGATCGGGTAGTAGGTGCCGCCTTTGACAGTGGCGTCGTTGGCGGCGATGACGCAGCGGCGGCCGCTGACGGTGCCGACGCCGGCGACGATCCCCGCCCCCGGCGCCGCGTCGTCGTACATCCCGTGGGCGGCCAGCGGCGAGAGCTCGAGGAACTCGGTGCCGGGATCGCAGAGGCCGGCGATCCGCTCCCGCGCGGTCAGCTTGCCACGGCCGCGGTGGCGCTCGACGGCCTTGGCACCGCCGCCGGCGCGGACGCGCTCGAGCTCGGCCTCCAGCTCGGCGATCAGCTCGAGGTGCTTCTCGCGGGCGCTCTCCGTGGTCCCCTTGGTCACGCTCATCGCGGCGGGTTCTCCTTGAACGGGTCGCGCTCGTGGTGCCACTCGACCGGGCCGGCGACGAGGGTGTGGGAAGCGAGCGGGCGGCCGAGGACCTCCTGCGCGGCCTGCGCCGCTTCAAGCAGCTTGCCGAGGTCGATGCCGGTCTCGACGTCCATCTCGTGCAACATCGAGACCAGATCCTCGGTGGCGACGTTGCCGGTGGCGCCGGGTGGGACCGGGCAGCCGCCGAGCTGACCGAAGCTCGACTCGAAGGAATCGATTCCGACCTCGAGCGCCGCCAGGACGTTGGCCAGCGCCTGGCCGCGGGTGTCGTGGAAGTGGGCCGTCAGCTCGGCGCCGACGATCTCCTCGTGGGCGCGGCGGAAGAACTCGCCGACCTGAATCGGGTTCGCCATCCCGGTGGTGTCGCCAAAGCCGATCTCCACGGCGCCGGCAACCGAGAGCCGCTTGGCGATCTCGAAGACGCGCTCGAAGGGGACGTAGCCCTCATAGGGGCAGCCGAAGCTGGTGCTGATCACGCCCTCGCAGCGCAGACCCTCCTCGGTCGCGCGCGCCAGCACGTGTTCCAGTCCCGCAAGCGACTCCTCGACCGAGCGGTTGACGTTCTTGCGGTTGTGGGTCTCCGAAGCCGAGAGGAAGACGTTGACCTCGTCGATTCGGTCGCGCACCTCGAGCGCCGCTTCCAGCCCGCGCATGTTCGGAACCAGGACCGAGACCGAGACGTCATCAGGGATTCGAGCCCGTTCCAGCACCTCGCGTCCGTCGGCCAGCTGCGGCACCACGTCGGCGCGGACGAAGCTCGTCACCTCCAGCCGCCGCAACCCGGTCCGCGCCAGCATTTCGACCAGGCGCACCTTGTCCTCGGTGGCGATCGTCTCCGGCTCGTTCTGGAAGCCGTCGCGCGGGCCGACCTCGCGGATGCGGACGGCAGCGGGGATCACGTCAAGCCCCCAGGGCGCGCGCGATCACCATCTGCTGGACCTCGTCGGTGCCCTCACCGATCGTCAGGATCTTGGCGTCGCGGTAGAAGCGGCAGACGGGGTACTCCTCGATGTAGCCGTAGCCGCCGTGGATCTGGACCGCCTCCTCGCAGCAGCGGACGGCGAGGCGGCCGCTCTTCAGCTTCGCCTGGGCGGCGGTGAGGCTGAAGTTTTCGCCGCGGTCCTTCATCCGGGCGGCTTTGTAGACGAGCAGGCGGGTCGCCTCGATCTCGGTCGCCATGTCGGCGAGCTTGGCCTGGATCGTCTGGAAACGGGAGATCGGCTGGCCGAACGCGTTTCGCTCCTTGGCGTAGGCGAGCGCCTCGTCGAGCGCGCCCTGGGCGAGGCCGACGCCCAT
>DASZNP010000007.1:0-6888 GCA_035551255.1 Solirubrobacterales bacterium | reverse complement strand
ACCAAGTGGGGCTGGATCGAGGCCCCCGAGGACCGCGCTTCCCGCGGGATCGACCTGCGGCGCGAGGTCCTCGACCCGATGGTCCGCTCGATGGCTGCCGAGACGCCGGGGGTCGAGATGCTGCTCGGCTGGACGGTCGAGCGATTGCTGCGCGACGGCGGCAGCTTCGCGGGCGTCGTCGCCCGCAACCGTGAGGGCGAGGAGCGCGAGCTGCGCGGGCGGCTGACGATCGGTGCCGACGGGCGCGACTCGAAGATCGCCGAGCTCTCCGAAGTCCCGGTCAAGACCTACCCCCACAACCGCATCGCCTACGGCGGCTACTTCGAAGGGCCGCCGCCGAAGCACTCCCCGGACGGGCTGATCTGGTTCCTCGACCCGCACTGGTGCGCGGCCTTCCCCACCGACAGCGACCTCACCTTCTACGCAGCGATGCCGACGAAGGCGCGGCTGCCGGAATTCAAGGCCAACCCAGAAGCGGCGCTGGTCAAGTTCCTCGCCGACGTTCCGGACGCACCGCCGATCCGCGAGTCGCGGGCGGTCGAACCGGTGCTGGGCAAGATCGACATGACCAACCGGATGCGCA
Source organism: Solirubrobacterales bacterium (assembly GCA_035551255.1). Taxonomy (GTDB): domain Bacteria; phylum Actinomycetota; class Thermoleophilia; order Solirubrobacterales; family 70-9; genus VAYN01. Next base: position 6,305 of record DASZNP010000007.1, on the reverse strand, counting down.
AGCCGGTAGCGCCGGGGCTGGCGCTGATCGGCGACGCGGCGCTGGCGACCGACCCGCTGTTCGGCGTCGGCTGCGGCTGGGCCTTCCAGTCCTCGGAGTGGCTGGCCGAGAGCGTCATGCCGGCGCTGCAGGACGGCGAGTCCCTCGAGCAGGGGCTGGAGCGCTACCGGCGCCGGCACAAGCGCGAGCTCGGCATGCACGCCTTCCTGATCCACGACTACGCGAACGGGCGCCGCCTCAACCCGTCCGAGCGGCTGATGTTCTCCGCCGCGGCGCGGGACCCGAAGGTGGCGACGATCCTCGACGAATTCGCGACCCGGAAGATCAGGCCGCAGGACGCGCTGCCGCGGGTGCTGCCGCGGGCCCTCGCCGCCAACGTCCGGCACGCGGTGGCCCGATGAGCGGCCTGTACACGCAGTCCCCGGTCGAGCGCAGCAGCCTCCTCGCCGGCGGCACCCGGACCCGCCTCCTGCAGGCGGGTCCGGCGCAGGCGAGCGAGGCGGTCGTCTTCCTCCACGGCAACCCGGGTTCGTCCGACGACTGGGTCGGGCTGGCGGACGCGGCGGCGAGCATCGGCAAGCGCGCAGTCGCCTTCGACCTGCCGGACTTCGGCGAGACGATCGCCCCCGACAGCTTCGAGCACGACGTCCCGGGCTACGCCGGCTTCGTCGACCAGGCCCTGACCGAGCTCGGGATCGAGCGCGTGCACCTGGTGCTGCACGACTTCGGCGGCCCGATCGGCCTCTACTGGGCGGCGGCGCATGCTGACGCGATCGCCAGCGTCACCCTGATCGACACCGGCCTCCTCCCCGGCTACCGCTGGCACAGCCTGGCCCGGATCTGGCGCACGCCGGTGGTCGGCGAGCTGTTCCAGGCGACGGCGACCCGCTCTGCCTTCCGCTTCCTGCTCAACCGCAACGAGCCGCGCGGGCTGCCCCGCGACTTCGTCGAAGCGATGTACGACCACTTCGACCGCCGCACCCGCAAAGCGGTGCTGAAGCTCTACCGGGCGACCGACGATCCCGGCGGGATGTCGGAGGCGCTGGTGGGGCTGTTCGCGAGCCGCGAGATCCCGGCGCTGGTGATCTGGGGCGAGCACGACGCCTACCTGCCGTCCTCGTATGCAGAGCGGCAACGCGACGCGTTCCCCGCGGCCGAGGTCCACGTGCTGCCGGCAAGCGGCCACTGGCCCTTCGCCGACGCGCCGGAGACGGTCGAGCGGCTGTTCGCCGAATTCCTCGCCCGCTGAAACCGCACGATTCGAGAAGAGCCGAGGTAGCGCGTATGAAATCCTCCGCGCCAGTGGAGATCGTCCGATGACCGACGCCGCCGCGGCCCGCGACAAACGCTGGATCGCTCTGATCCTGCTCTGCAGCGCCCAGTTCGTCGTCGTCCTCGACGCCTCGATCGTCAACGTCGCCCTGCCGACGATCGGCGAAGCGCTGAAGTTCACCGAGAGCAGCCTGCCCTGGGTGGTCAACGCCTACGTACTCACCTTCGGCGGCTTCCTCCTGCTCGGCGGCCGGCTCGCCGACCTGCTGGGGCGGCGCCGCGTCTTCATGTTCGGGCTGGTGCTCTTCGCGCTCGCCTCGCTGGCCGGCGGGCTGGCCGGCAGCTCGGGTCAGCTGATCGCCGCCCGCGCGGTGCAGGGCCTCGGCGCCGCGATCCTTTCTCCCGCAGCCCTCTCGATCGTCGCCACCACGTTCAAAGACGGCGCCGAGCGCAACAAAGCGCTGGGGATCTGGGGCGCGGTCGCCGGCTCCGGCGGTGCCGCCGGCGTCCTCCTCGGCGGCGTCCTCACCGAATACCTCGGCTGGGAATGGGTGCTCTGGGTGAACGTGCCGATCGGGATCGCCGCCGCGGCCCTGGCACCGAGCCTGATCGCCGAGTCCCACGCCGAGCAGGAGGTGCGCACCTTCGACGTCGCCGGGGCGACGACGATCACCCTCGGCCTCTCGGCCCTGGTTTTCGCCCTGCTCGACGCCGAAAGCGCCGGCTGGGGCTCGACGCAGACGATCGGCGTGCTGGCCCTCGCGGCGGTCCTGCTGATCGCCTTCGTGGCAATCGAGCGGCGCTCGCGCGCCCCGCTCGTCCCCTTCTCGATCTTCCGCATCCGCACGATCACCGGCGCCAACGTCGTCGGCATCCTCGTCGGCGCCTCGCTCTTCTCGATGTTTTTCTTCATCTCGCTCTACATGCAGCAGGTGCTCGGCTACAGCGCGATCAAGGCCGGCCTCTCCTACCTGCCGCTGGCGGTCGCGATCATGCTCTCGGCCGGGATCGCCTCGGGGCTGGTGACGAAAGTCGGGTTCAAGCCGATCCTCGCGGCAGGGATGGTCTTGATCGCCGTCGGGTTGGTCTGGTTCAGCCAGATCTCCGCCGACGGCAGCTTCCTTGCCGACATCCTCGGTCCCTCTCTCTTTGCCGCGGTCGGTCTCGGCTTCGCCTTCGTCCCGGTGACGATCGCCGCCGTCTCCGGCGTCGAAGACCGCGAGCAGGGCCTGGCCAGCGGCCTGATCAACACCTCCCAGCAGGTAGGCGGCGCCCTCGGCCTAGCCGTCCTCGCCGCAATCGCTAACTCGAAGATCGGCGACTCCCACGACCCCACCACCCTCACCGAAGGCTTCAGCACCGCCTTCCTAGTCGGAGCCGGCTTCGCCGCCCTCGGCCTCCTGGCCACCCTCTTCCTGATCCGCAGCTCGGACAGCAAGGCGCACGTCGAACTAGGAGCCGAACCAGCCCTGGAAGAGACGGGCTAGCCGGACCCGTACCTGCTTCGCCTTTCCTTCTTTGTCGGTCGCGGTCCCCTCTTTGTCGGTCGCGGCATCGTCGCCACCCTGCTTCTTGATCTCGTGCGCTTTCAGCGCTTCGGCGAAGGCCTCCCCCTTGGCCTGCTTCAGCGGTGTCAGGGCCGGGTCGAGGTCCGCCCACTGACCCAGCTCGCCCCCGACGAGCGAGATTCTGAGCTCGTTCAAGGCGAGGTCGAAGCAGCGCTCCCGCTGAGAGTCGCGGTGGGCGAGAGTGCCGAGGTTCGTGTAGTAGCAGGCGAGGTTGTAGTGGGTGCGGCGGGAGACGACCTCCCGGCTCTTTACGTAATCGATCAGCTGCCAGGGCTCCAGCTCGACCAGACGCCTGACGAGCTCTTTTCTGCCGATCGCGATCAGCGGTTGGGTCACCAGAGCCTCGCTGATGGCTCGGGCGCGTTTGGCCGGAAACTGCCGCACCAGCAGGCTTGCGCGGACGACGATCGAAGGCAGCTCGGCCGCTTCCAGTTCCTGGATGTTCTCGGGGCTGAGGAACTCGTGGCGCGGACCTTCGAGCAGGCCAGCCAGTTTGCGGACCAGCTGCTCGCTCATTTTCACTGCCTCCCCCAGACGCGGGTTCGGCATCACCCTGCCGTCAACCTGGTAGGCGATGGAGAGGATCAGGCTGTAGAGAGAGGCGGTGCCGAGCACCGGCCAGAGCTTGGCCTTCTCCACCTCGTCACCGCCCGCCGTTTCGGCGCGCTCCTTGCGCAGCTGCGCCAGCCGCATCCGCAAGTTCCGCAGCCGCGCCTCGGCGGCCGCAAATTCCTTGCAGTGCATTTCGATCGTCGCCAGGTTGTGCGCCGCCGGGAGCAGGTCGGGTTCCTTTTCCAACGCCAGCACGTAGAGGGCCTCGGCCCGCTCGAAGTCTCGGCGCACCTGCCAGGCGATCCCGCTCTGGAAGAGGGCGTCCGGCAGCCATTTGACCGGCTCGGCTTCCTGCGGCAGCATGTAGGCGGCGGCGAGTTTCTGGCGGGACCAGACCTTGGCGGCGGGGGCGAGGCGGAGGTAACGAACCGCATCCTTGCCTTCGGGCCGGGGGTCGTAGGTCTGCTCCCAGAGAATTACTTCGTCGTTGATCTTGCGGCCATTCCCCTGGACCGCCAGCATCAGGCCGACCCCCTGGTCGCCGGCCGAGATCAGGCGGCCGGTGAGGACGATCGAACGACGCCGGAAGAGGCGGCTGATGACTTTGAACAGTTCGCCGAGAAGTTTCGTCTCGGAGACCTGCCCGAGTGCTTCGGAGACGACGGTGGTGAACTTGATGTCCTCGGTGCTGCCTTTGTTGAGGCGGTCAAAGGGGAACGATCTGCCGCGGCGGGACTCCTGCGCCATCGCCGCGGAGAGCAGGTTCGTCAGCTCTTTCCCCTGTTCTTTGCTGCTGTCGCTGCCTTCGAACGGTTCGATCGAAATCTCGGGCACAGCGGCATCGTGGAAGAAGACCGAACCCTTCCCGATCCACTCGAAGAGGCGGCGCATCCAGATGATCCGGGCCGAGCCCTCGCGGACGATGATCCAGACGAGGACCAATAGGAGCAGCAGCCCGACCGCCAGCGGCAGCAGCCATTTGAGCGCGTCCTTCAGCGTCGCCGTAACCCCTTCGAGCCAGGACCCGATCGCGTCGAAGTGGCTTTCTTCGTCGATCGCGCCTTCGAGCTCGGTACGGGCCTCGGTCAGGTCGGCGTTCGCGACCAGGGCGGCGGCATACCGTTCCCTGGCCTTCGCGACCTTCCCTTCGCGCGCGCTCCTCGTGGCGGCGTTGAGCGCCGCCACGGCCGTCGCCGATCTCGCGCTGAGCACTTTCAGCTTCTTCCGGCAGACGAGCGGCGAGGCATCTTGCGGGGCATGACGCAGGGCGCCGCCGGAGGCGGAGCCGGCTTTGAGCCCGGCGCGAATCGTCGCCTGCGCCTGGCCGAGCACACCGGCCTTAATCAGCTCCGAGCCAAGCACGCAATAGCCGGCCGGCGTCAAGCTGGCTGCCGTTTCGGGATTGCCCAGGACTTCGGCGAGCCCAAGACGAGCGGCGCCGTTGAACGGGTAGACGGATAGCGCTTTGACGTAGGCTCCGGTGGCGGCTTTGAAGCGTTTGGCGCTACTGCTTGCCGCCCCGATCAGCACCAACCGTTCCGCCCTCGCCAGCCCCACTTCCGTTTCCCTCAGCGGCGGGCTGGCCTCGCCCTGTTCGGGACCGCAGGCGTCCCCTTCGGCGGCGGCCTCGACGTAAAGGGCCTGCGCCCGTTCCAGGAGCCGGGCTTGGCGCAGTACCGCCCCCTGCGGGCAGAGGTCTTCGCGAGGCTCGGTCAGGTCGGGCTTGCCTTCGCCAACCAACCCGAGGACCACGAGGAGGGCCAGCAGCCCGAAGATCACCCACCAACCGACGTTGCGGCCGCGCCTCCTCACTCAGAGCAACCTAAACGTTCAACATCAACCCCGCAACCGCCGAAGAGGCTGCGACCGGCCCGCGTCGAATCAGTCGCGGTGACCCGCGACACCCCTGAGACAGCCGCCTCTCCCCTGCCCGAGACCAGCGGCGGCACGATGAACGCGCGGGCGATCAAGTGGCGCGAACGGCTGAACACGCCGATGTTGATTGCGGCGGCTTTGACCTTGCCGACGGTGGCGATCTACGAGTCGAAACCAGGCGGGACGCTGGAGACGGTCGCGGTGGTGCTCAACTGGACCACGTGGATCGCCTTCTTGGTCGAGCTGGTGATCATGCTCTGGGTGGTACCGAACCGGTGGGCTTGGGTTCGGCGACACCCCCTTGACGTGATCATCGTCCTGGTGACGCCGCCGGTGCTGCCGGCCGGCCTGCAGAGCCTGCGGGTCCTGCGGCTGCTGCGGCTTCTTCGCCTCCTGCGTTTGGCCCAGCTCTCGCGCGAGGTCTTCTCGCTCGAGGGGCTGCGCTACGCGCTGCTGCTGACGGTGCTGACGATCGTCGGCGGCGGCAGCGTCTTCGTCGCCTTCGAGCACCAGCAGCACCTCGACACCTGGGACGGCATCTACTGGGCGGCGACGACGATGACCACGCTCGGCTCCAACATCTATCCCGAAACGACCGGCGGCGAGGTCGTCACCGTCATCGTCCTGATCATCGGGATCGGCTTCGTTGCCCTGCTCACCGGTGCCTTCGCCCAGCGCTTCCTCGCTCCCGAAATCGCCGAGATCGAGGAAGAGCTCGAAGAAGAGAAACTCAGCGCCGAGGCGCTGGCGCTGCGCGAACTGCACAATGTCCAGGAGCAGCTGCAGGCGCTCTCGGTCGCGATCGAGCGGATCGCGACGCGGGAGCGCTAGTTCGCTTTCGCTTCCTCCTCGGCGATCTTGCCCTCTAGTTCCTTCATCACGTCGGGGTCTTTCAGCGTCGTCACGTCGCCCAGGGCGCGGCCCTCGGCGATGTCGCGGAGGAGGCGGCGCATGATCTTGCCGGAGCGGGTCTTGGGGAGGTCGTCGGCCCAGACGATCCGCTTCGGGCGGGCGAATTTGCCGATCCGCTCGGCGACG
>DASZNP010000006.1:0-11001 GCA_035551255.1 Solirubrobacterales bacterium | reverse complement strand
GAGATCATCGTCAACAACGAGAAGCGGATGCTGCAGGAGGCCGTCGACGCGCTCTTCGACAACGGCCGCCGCGGCCGCCCGGTCACGGGCCCCGGCAACCGTCCCCTGAAGTCCCTCTCCGACATGCTCAAGGGCAAGCAGGGTCGCTTCCGCCAGAACCTGCTCGGTAAGCGCGTCGACTACTCCGGCCGTTCGGTGATCGTCTCCGGCCCGAGCCTGCGGCTGCACCAGTGCGGGCTGCCCAAGCAGATGGCGCTGGAGCTCTTCAAGCCGTTCATCATGGCCCAGCTCGTCGAGCGCAAAGCCGTGCAGAACATCAAGGCCGCGAAGAAGATGGTCGAGTCGATGATCCCGGAGGTCTGGGACGTGCTGGAGGAAGTCATCCACCAGCACCCGGTCCTGCTCAACCGGGCACCGACCCTGCACCGCCTCGGCATCCAGGCTTTCGAACCGGTTCTGGTCGAGGGCAAGGCGATCCAAGTCCACCCGCTGGTCTGCCACGCCTTCAACGCCGACTTCGACGGCGACCAGATGGCGGTCCACGTGCCGCTGTCGGCCGAGGCTCAGGCGGAGGCGCGGATCCTGATGCTGTCGGCCAACAACATCCTCTCCCCGGCCCACGGGGCGCCACTGGCGACCCCGACCCAGGACATGGTGCTCGGCATCTACTTCCTGACCTACGGACCGGATGCGGAGGAGCTGGCCAAAGTCGACGAGGAGCTGAAGAGCGGCAAAGGCACCAACGGCTCCGGGCCGGCGGTGAAGGTGTTCCGCTCCGCGCAGGAGGCCGAGCTCGTCTACGAGAACGGCGGCTGCAAGCTGCACGACCAGGCCGAGTACCGGCGGGCCGGGCGCGGGCACTTCCTGACCACCGTGGGCCGGATCATCTTCAACGAGAAGATCGAAAACGCACTCGCCGATGCTCTAGAAGAGGACTTCGATCCGGATCAGTTCGAGTTCGTCAATCACTCGCTGAAGAAGAAGGACATCAACCAGATGGTCTCCGACCTGGTCGAGGCCTACGGCGCGCCGGCGGTCTCGCAGGTGCTCGATGCCTTCAAGGACCTCGGCTTCCATTACGCCAGCCAGGCCGGCATCACGGTGTCGAAGAACAACGTCGTGTCGCCGCCGGAGAAGCCGGAAATCCTCGATCGCTACGAGAAGGAGACCGAAGCGATCCAGCAGCAGTACGACGAGGGCTACATCACCGCCGAGGAGCGTCACGAGGCAGTGACCGCTCACTGGAACCGCGCCACCGACGAGGTCGCGCAGGCGATGGAGGACAACCTCGACGAGCTCAACCCCATCTTCATGATGGCCAACTCGGGCGCTCGCGGATCGTTCAAACAGATCCGCCAGCTGGCCGGGATGCGCGGTCTGATGGCCAACCCGAAAGGGGAGATCATCGAGCGGCCGATCAAGGCCAACTTCATGGAGGGGCTCTCGGTCCTCGAGTACTTCATCTCCACCCACGGCGCTCGAAAGGGCCTCGCCGACACGGCGCTGAGGACGGCCGACTCCGGTTACCTCACCCGCCGCCTGGTCGACGTCGCCCAGGACGTGATCGTCCGTGAGGAGGACTGCAAGACCAAAGATCACATCGAGATGGATCTCCGCAAGGACGACGGCTCCCTCAACGACAACCTGTTCGGGCGCCTGGCGGCGAAAAAGCTCGAGACCAAACGCGGTCGCGAGCTGCTCAAGCGCAACCAGCTGATCACCCAGGGGGACGTCGAAGAGATCGCCGAGGCCTTCGGTGATGAGGAGGGCGTGAAAATTCCGGTCCGCTCGGCTCTCAAGTGCGAGGCCGAGTCCGGGGTCTGCCGCTCCTGTTACGGCATCTCGCCGGCGACCGGGTCGATGGTCGACATCGGCGACGCGGTCGGGATCATCGCCGCGCAGTCGATCGGCGAGCCGGGGACCCAGCTGACCATGCGCACCTTCCATACCGGAGGTGTCGCCGGCCAGGACATCACCCAGGGTCTGCCGCGGATCGTCGAGCTCTTCGAGGCGCGTAAACCGAAGGGCTTGGCGCAGATGGCCGAGGCCGCCGGGAAGGTCTCGATCGAGGAAACCGACAAAGCGCTGAAAGTGATCGTCACCGAGTCAAGCGGCGAGGAGCACAGCTACAGCTTCCCGCTGCGGACCCGTTTGCACGTCGCCGACGGCGACCGGGTCGAGGTCGGACAGCCGCTGAACGAGGGCTCGCTCTACCCGGCTGATCTATTGGCGATTCGCGGCCGTACGGATGTCGAGGTCTACCTGGTCGACGAGGTGCAGAAGGTCTACCGGGCCCAGGGCGTCGACATCAACGACAAGCACATTGAGATCATCGCTCGGCAGATGCTGAAGAAGGTGCGGATCGAGTCGAAGGGCTCGACCAGCCTCCTGCCCGGGCAGCTCGAGGATCGCGGCAGCCTCAAACGGCTGAACAAAAAGACCAAGGAAGACGGCGGGACGCCGGCCAAAGGCGAGGAGGTCATCCTCGGGATCACCAAGGCCTCGCTGGCGACGGAGTCCTTCCTCTCGGCGGCCTCTTTCCAGGAGACCACGAAGGTGCTCACCGACGCTGCCCTCGAGGGCAAACGGGATCGCCTGGTCGGCCTGAAGGAGAACGTGATCATCGGCAAGCTGATCCCGGCCGCGACCGGCCTCAAGCACTACCGCACGGTCGCGATCGAGCCGGCTGAACCGATCGCCGCTCCCGACGACGGGGACCTGCTCGAAGAAGATGAGCTCGCCGCCGAACTCGGCGTCGACGGAGTCGAGGCCCCGGTCGAGGGCTTCGGCACCTCCTTCGCAGAGGAGCTCGAGGAGCTCGCGCAGGAGATCGAGTCGAGCTCCGAAGAAGCCAAATAAGTATTTGAGAGAACCTGCGGGTGGGGGTGTGTACGGATGTGTACGCACCCCCATCCGTGGGTAAATAGCTAGTACCCCAAGAGAAAGAACAGAGCTTCCGCATCTTGAGGTACTTCATTTCTCCTTGAACGCCGAGAGGTTGGGACCCCAATCCCGACCTCTCGGCGTTTCAGGTTGTAGGACTCACTTCCCGCCGCAGTAGAATCCTCGGCGATGGCGGTCAGGCGAGAGCGGATCGGCAACTGGAGCCCCGACGGCAAGGCCGAGAGTGCGAGGCTCCGCCGCGACTATCTGGAGCTTGCCCCAGCGGAGCGGATCAAGCAGGTCTGCGAGCTTTCGCGCTTCATGTCGCGAGTGGCCGAAGCAGGCCGTCGCCAGCGCAGTGCCTGAACTCGATATCCAGGGGCTTCTTCGCCATCTCGGCGAAGCAGGTGTCGAGTTCGTCGTGATCGGTGGTGTTGCGGTCGGTTTCCACGGCTACGTGCGGGCGACCAAGGATCTCGACGTGGTCCCCGCGCCCGATCCTTCCAACCTCGAGCGCTTGGCGGCGGTGCTGCGGGATCTAGATGCAGAGCTGGACGGAGCCGGGGAGTCCGAAGCTTCCGAGCTCCCCGATCCTCTCGACGCAGACACTCTCGGATTGGGTGGGAACTGGGTTCTTCAGACGCGGCTCGGCCGCTTCGATGTGATGCAGTGGATTGGTGATTCAGAACTCTGGGGCATGCTGTCGCCCGCGGCGCTGGAGGTTGATCTGGACGGCATCCGCGTCAGGGTGGCGAGTTACGAGGATCTCGTAGCACTGAAGCGTCAGGCCGGCCGGCCAAGCGACCTCGAAGACCTAGAACGGCTACGTCAGGCGCGCGGGGAATAGAAACTCGCCGGGTGCTCGTACTGGCCAGGTAGCCAGTCCGTTAGATTGCCGCCATGCCCTCGACGCGGAAGGTCTGCATCATCGGTGCCGGCAGTTCCGGGATCGCCGCCGCGCAGGTGCTGGACGCGCGCGGGATTCCCTTTGACTGCTTCGAGAAGGGCTCGCAGATCGGGGGCAACTGGCGCTTCGAAAACGACAACGGGATGTCGTCGGCTTACCGCTCGCTGCACATCAACACCTCGCGGCGGGTGATGGCCTTCAAGAGCCTACCGATGCCGGAGAACTACCCGGACTATCCCGACCACTTCCAGATGGCCGCTTATTTCGACGAATTTGCCGACCACTTCGGGCTGCGGGAGAAGATCAGCTTCCGCACCGAGGTGACAAAGGTCGAGCCGGCCGACGGCGAGTGGGCGGTGACGACGAAGTCCGAGAGCGGGGCGGAGGCGACCGAGCGCTACCGCGCCGTCCTCGTCGCCAACGGCCACCACTGGGACCCGCGCTGGCCCGAGCCCGCCTTCCCCGGCGCCGAGGAGTTCGAGGGCGAGCAGCTGCACGCCCACCACTACCGGGAGCCGGACGTTCTGCGCGGCAAGCGCGTCCTCGTCCTCGGGCTGGGCAACTCCGCCACCGACATCGCGGTCGAGTCCTCGCGGATCGCCGATAAGACCTTCCTCGCGGTCCGTCGCGGCGCCTACGTGTTGCCGAAGTACCTGAACGGCAAGCCGATCGACGAGGCGGTCCACCCGCTGGCTTCCTACCTGCCGCTCGCCGTCCAGCGCTTCTTCGCGATGAAAGGGCTCGAAATCGCCGCCGGCGACATGGAGACCTATGGCCTGCCGAAGCCCGACCACAAGCTCTTCGAGGCCCACCCGACCGTCTCCTCGGAGCTTTTGCCCCGGCTCGGCCACGGCGATATCACCGTCAAGCCCAACATCGAGCGCTTCGCCGGCGGCCGCACCGTCCGCTTCGTCGATGGCAGCAGCGAGGAAATCGACCTCGTCGTCTACTGCACCGGCTACAAAATCACCTTCCCCTTCTTCGACCCGAAGGTGCTCTCGGCCCCTGACAACCGGCTGCCGCTCTACCGGCGGGTCGTCTCGGTCGAGCGCCCGGGCCTCTACTTCATTGGCTTCATCCAGCCGCTCGGCCCGATCATGCCGCTGGCCGAGGCGCAGGCCGAATGGGTCGCCGACCTGCTGAGCGGGGGAGCGGCGCTACCGCCGGCGGGGGAGATGAAGCGGGAGATCGCGGTCGAGGAACGGAAGCAGGCGAAGCGCTTCGTTGCCTCTAAGCGTCATACCGTCGAGGTCGACTTCCATCCTTACCTGCGCGAGATCCGGCGCGAGCGAAAGCGGGCTGCGCAGCCGGCTTGACCACGCGGGTCCGCCCGCCCGGCGGGCAGTCGGGGACTGGAAGTGCAGCGCCGCCCCCGTGCGGTCCTCCGCGGCGCGGCCCTTTCGGCATCCGCGGGCGCGGGCGGCGCTTGAAGCCGCCGTCCTCGTCGGTCGCGGCCTCCGGTTCGTCGTGCTGCTTGGCCGCCCAGTAGACGAGCCAGAGCGATCCCAGGACCGGGATCTTGAGCACGACGAGCAGGAAGAAGATCGGCCAGAACCCCGTCATTCACTCAGTGTAGAGAGGTGGCCCAGGCGTTCAGTGCCGCGACGTGCCCCTCCTCGAGCCCCAGGTGCGGCTCCGTCGGGACCAGCAGCGTCGGCCACCGGCGCCGCTCCGCCCACTCGTAACAGCTCTCATCGAAGTTGTCGTCGATCCAGGCAACCGCCCGCTCCCCGGCAAAAGCCTCCATCGCCGCCAGCTTCCAGTGCGCCCCTCCACTGCGAGGCGCTACGTCAAAGCTGATGTGCGGCAGCTCCGGCACCCCCAGCAGCTGCGGTAGATAAAAGTTCGCCTTGTCCTCCCAGCCACTGGCCCAGACCAGCTCGAAGTGGTCGGTCAACCGCAAGAGCCGATCTCCGACCGGCAACGAGATGCAATGCGGCACTCCGTCAACCAGCTGCAGCTGAGTATGAGCGGGCCGCTCCTCCCACCCGAACAAGCTGATGACGCCGTCGATGTCGACGGCAAGTAGAGGCTTGGGAGCTACCAGCGGTAGTGGGCGAAGGCTTTGTTTGCCTGGGCCATGCGGTAGATGTCGTCTTTCCGCTTCCAGGCGCTGCCCTGCTGCTGGTTGGCGTCGAGGATCTCCCCGGCCAGGCGCTCGGCCATCGAGTACTCGCGGCGCTGGCGGGCGAACTGGACGAGCCAGCGAACCGCCAGGGTGCGGGCGCGACGGGCGGGAACCTCGACCGGCACCTGGTAGGTGGCGCCACCGACGCGGCGGGAGCGAACCTCGAGCACCGGGGTCAGCTGTTTGATCGCCGCCTCCAGCGTCTCGACTGCGTCATCGCCGGTGCGCTCGCCGACGATCGCCAGGGCGTCGTAGACGATCCGCTCGGCAAGGCTCTTCTTGCCGTCGCTCATGACCTTGTTGATCAGCTGCTGGACGAGGCGGTTGCGGTGCCTGGCGTCCGGTTCGATCGGCCGGATCTGTGCTGCTGAGCGGCGGGGCATTACGAAGCTTTGACGCCGTAGCGGGAGCGGGCCTGCTTGCGGTCCGAGACGCCGGCCGCATCGAGGGTGCCGCGGACGACCTTGTAACGGACGCCCGGCAGGTCCTTGACGCGACCACCCCTGATCAGGACCACGGAGTGCTCCTGCAGGTTGTGGCCCTCGCCCGGGATGTAGGTGGTGACCTCCATCCCGTTGGTCAGCCGCACACGGGCGATCTTGCGCAGAGCCGAGTTCGGCTTCTTCGGCGTCACCGTGGCGACACGGGTGCAGACGCCGCGCCGCTGCGGGGCGGCTACACGCTTCTTGCGGCCCTGGCCCGACTTGAGGCCCGGGGTCGTGGTCTTCTTCTTCGGGCGCTTGCGGCCCTTCCTGACAAGCTGATTCGTATTCGGCACGGCCGCGCATAGTAGAGCAAGCCGGCCAAAACCATCCCCCCGGCCGCTGCGAGCTCTGCAAAGAACCCGTCCTCGAGCACCGCGGTGGTGCCTGCGAATTCGGAGGTCTTGCTGCCCTCGTCGAGTCCGGCGGGGAGGTCGACGAGCAGGATCACGGCGATCGAGACGAGGCCGAGGGCGGCGACGAGGAGGCCGAGGTTGCGGCGCTCCCGGACCAGCGCCAGGAGCCCGAGGGCGACGGCGGCAAGGCCGACCGGCACCAGCAGGTAGGCATGGGCGTCGCCGGCGGTGCGGACTGCTTCGGTCGGCACGTTCGCGACGCCGGGCAGCCCTTCGTAGCCCGGCTGCCCGATCTCGACCGCGCGGTAGTCGATGAACTGGGAGACGGCGAGCAGCGCCCCCGCGCCGATCAGGACCACGGCGGCCCCTCTCGCCGGGGTGACCACCTTGCTCACGGCGGTGGCCAGGCGCACCAGCAGCGTGCAGAGCGAGCGGATCCCGCGCTCGACCAATGCCGCGCCACGGAAGAAGAAGGCGAGCAGCGGCCGCAGCTTTGGCCAGAGCCAAGCCCAGGCCAGAGCCATGTAGCGGCGCGTCCGAACTACGCCCGGATGGGACCGCTCCAAGCCGCGATTGCCGGCCCGATCAACCTGACGTGACCAGCGGCGAAGCGCTGCTATCATCGCCCCTCGCTCAGGCAGTTTTCGCTGTTTTTTCGCAGGACGCTTCGCCGGGCCCCTTGGGGCCTTTTTTTGCGGCTTACTACGACTACTGGACTTAGAACTCATGGCACGCAGCTTTCCACTCGAGAAAACCCGGAACATCGGGATCATGGCGCACATCGACGCCGGTAAGACGACGACGACCGAGCGCATCCTCTACTACACCGGGCGCACCCACAAAATGGGCGAGGTTCACGAGGGCGCTGCCGTCATGGACTGGATGGAACAGGAGCAGGAGCGAGGGATCACGATCACCTCGGCTGCGACCGCCTGCGAGTGGAAGGACCACCGCATCAACATCATCGACACGCCCGGCCACGTCGACTTCACGGTCGAGGTCGAGCGCTCCCTGCGCGTGCTCGACGGCGCGATCGCCGTCTTCGACGCCGTCGCCGGCGTCGAGCCGCAGTCCGAGACGGTCTGGCGCCAGGCCGACAAGTACGGCGTCCCGCGCTTCGCCTACATCAACAAGATGGACCGCACCGGCGCCGACTTCTTCAACTCGGTGCAGACGATGAAAGACCGGCTCGGCGCCAACCCGCTGCCGATCCAGCTGCCGATCGGCGCCGAGGAGAACTTCAAAGGCGTCGTCGACCTGGTGCGGATGAAAGGCCTGATCTGGACCGACGAGCTCGGCGCCGCCTACGAGGAGATCGAGATCCCCGACGACCTCAAAGATCAGGCCGACGAATACCGCACGGCCCTGATCGAAGCCTGCGCCGACTACGACGAAGAGCTGATGGAGGCCTTCCTCGGCGAGGAAGACATCCCCGAGGAGAAGCTGATCGCCTCGCTGCACGAGGCGACGCTCTCGACCAGCATCACCCCGGTCCTCTGCGGCACCTCGTTCAAGAACAAGGGCGTGCAGCCGCTGCTCGACTCGATCGTCGAACTGCTGCCCTCGCCGCTCGAGGTCCCGGCGGTCACCGGCGTCGTTCCCGCGGGTAAGGGCCAGCCCGAGGACGTCGAGGCCGAGCGCGAAGCCTCCGACAGCGCCCCCTTCGCCGCCCTCGCCTTCAAGGTCATGTCCGACCCCTACGTCGGCAAGCTCACCTACTTCCGCGTCTACTCGGGCAAGCTCGAGAAAGGCGGCCGCGTCCTCAACGTGAAAACCGGGAAGACCGAGCGGATCGGCCGCTTGCTGATGATGCACGCCAACAGCCGCGAGGAGATCGACGAGTGCTACGCGGGCGACATCTGCGCCGGCGTCGGCCTCAAAGAAACCGGCACCGGCGACACCCTGGCCGCGCCCGACGCGCCGATCGCCCTGGAGAGCATCGAATTCCCCGAGACCGTGATCGCGGTCGCGATCGAGCCGAAAACGAAGGCCGACCAGGAGAAGATGGGCAACGCCCTGCAGCGGCTCGGCGAAGAGGATCCGACCTTCCGGATCGAATCCGACGAGGAAACCGGCCAGACCCTGATCCACGGGATGGGCGAGCTCCACCTCGAGGTGATCGTCGACCGGATGCTGCGCGAGTTCAAAGTCGAGGCGAACGTCGGCAAGCCGCAGGTGGCCTACCGCGAGACGATCCGCAAGCGGGTCGAGAAGGTCGAGAGCCGCTTCGTCCGCCAGACCGGCGGCCGCGGCCAGTTCGGCCACGTCGTCATCAACATCGAGCCGGCGCCCGAAGAAGGCTTCGTCTTCGAGGACAAAATCAAGGGCGGCGTCATCCCCAACGAGTTCATTGGACCGGCCGAAGCGGGGATGCGCGAGGCGCTGGAAAACGGCGTCAAGGCCGGCTACCCGATGGTCGACGTTAAAGCCGAACTCGTCGATGGCTCTTACCACGACGTCGACTCCTCGGAGATGGCGTTCAAGATCGCCGGTTCGATGGCGATTCAGGAAGGCGCCAAGAAGGCGAACCCGGTCCTGCTCGAGCCCGTAATGGCGGTCGAGGTGGTCACGCCCGAGGACTTCCTCGGCGACGTGATCGGCGACCTCTCCCGCCGCCGCGGCAAAGTCCAGGGTCAGGATCAGCGCGGCAACGCCCTTGCAGTCCAGGCTTTCGTCCCGCTCGGCGAAATGTTCGGGTACGCGACCGAATTGCGGTCGATGACCCAGGGCCGAGCGACTTACACGATGCAGTTCGAGCGTTACGAGGAGGTCCCCTCGAACATCGCCGAGGAGATCGTCGAGCACCGTTCGGGTGACCCGGTGGGTGCAGCCTCATGAGCCCAGCCGCAGACGGGCGCTGAACCTGGCTATATTTCCCGGGTTGCCCGCAGGCAGCGTGAGGCTGCCGCGGACGAGCCGCCCACAAGACTCAAGCAACTAGACCAGACAGAACACAACTTTCGAAAGGCAAACGGAGAGAATGTCGAAGGAGAAATTCGAGCGCGATAAGCCGCACGTGAACGTCGGGACCATCGGTCACATCGACCACGGGAAGACGACGCTAACGGCCGCGATCACGAAAACCCTCTCCACCGTGGGCGGTGCCGAGGCTCAGAGCTTCGAGGAGATCGACAACGCTCCGGAGGAGAAGGAACGCGGCATCACGATCGCGACCTCGCACGTCGAGTACGAGACCGACAACCGGCACTACGCCCATGTCGACTGCCCCGGCCACGCCGACTACGTGAAGAACATGATCACGGGTGCGGCGCAGATGGACGGCGCGATCCTGGTCGTCTCCGCCGCCGACGGCGTCATGCCGCAGACCCGCGAGCACATCCTGCTCGCCCGTCAGGTGAACGTCCCGCACGTCGTCGTCTTCCTCAACAAGGTTGATCAGGTCGACGACGAGGAATTGATCGAGCTGGTCGAGGAGGAGGTCAAGGAACTCCTCGACGAGTACGACTTCCCGGGCGACGAGACGCCGATCATCAAAGGCTCGGCGCTGAAGGCGCTGGAAGGCGACGAGGAGGCCCAGAAAGCGGTCTTCGACCTCGCCGCGGCGCTCGACTCCTACATACCGGAGCCGGTCCGCGAGCTCGACAAGCCCTTCCTGATGCCGATCGAGGACATCTTCTCGATCACCGGCCGCGGCACCGTCGCCACCGGCCGTATCGAGCAGGGTGTCGTCAACACCGGCGACGAGGTCGAAATCGTCGGCATCCACCCGGAGACGAGCAAAACCACCGTCACCGGCGTCGAGATGTTCCGCAAGATCCTCGACGAGGGTCAGGCGGGCGACAACGTCGGCTGCCTCCTGCGCGGCACCAAGCGCGAGGAGATCGAGCGCGGCCAGGTCCTCTGCAAGCCCGGCTCGATCACGCCGCACACGAAATTCAAAGCCGAGGTCTACTGCCTGAAGAAGGAGGAGGGCGGCCGTCACACCCCGTTCTTCTCCGGCTACCGGCCTCAGTTCTACTTCCGGACCACCGACGTGACCGGGATCGCCAACCTCCCCGAGGGGACGGAGATGGTGATGCCGGGCGACAACGTCGAGATGACGATCGAGCTGATCCAGCCGATCGCCATGGACCAGGGCCTGCGGTTCGCCATCCGCGAGGGTGGCCGCACCGTCGGCTCGGGAGTCGTCGCCGAGATCATCGAATAGCGACTCCCAGGGGCGGGCCTCCACCCGCCCCGACCCCGCCTGCGGGCGGGTTTGACAACTGCAAGGACATACGACCG
>DASZNP010000005.1:0-5654 GCA_035551255.1 Solirubrobacterales bacterium | reverse complement strand
ATGAGCCTGACGTCTATATGCATCCTGATCTTCAGAGGCGTCTCCTGAGTCTCGTTCGGAGCAGATTCAGTCAGCTGATAATCGCTACCCACTCGGTGGAGATCATCTCGGACGTTGATCCGCGATCGATCTTGGCGATCGACCGTCGACAGGCTAAGTCCGAGCTTGTGACCTCCTTGCCTGGTCTAGAAGAGGTGATGGATGGGATCGGTTCAGTCCAAAACATCCAGCTCACCCGGCTATTGCGGGCGGCGAGCTTCTACCTAGTAGAGGGTGAGGACGTCAAGCTCTTGCGCATTCTCCAAAGGATCGCGTTACCTGGGCAGACCCCAATCGATTTGGTTCCTCACGCCGAGATGGGTGGAAGAGGCGGCTGGGGCGCAGGTGTTCCGTCCAGGCTTCCCAAAACGAACGCAGAAGGCGACCGAATTCGGGCGTTCGCGATTCTCGATAGAGACTACTTTCCCGACGAGGAGATCTCCGAACGCTACGCTGAGGCGAGGGGCTGGGGGATTCAGCTCCGAGTCTGGAACCGCAAGGAGCTAGAGAACTATCTTCTCGTTCCGGAGGCAATTGCGCGTTTCATTTTCGCCGGGGTTGATGAGTCTCAAGAGAGCCCGGCGGCCACTCAGGTCGAGGAGAAGATCGATGAAATTGTGGAGGAGATGCGCGAGGAACAGATACAAGACTCAATCGCCACCATCCTTCATGGGCGCAATAAGAAGGGTGGCCTCACTAAAGCAAACAAGCTCGCGAGAAAGCGTGTGTCAGAGGCTTGGAAGAACCCAGAGAATCGGTGGGCGTTAGCCCCAGGCAAAGAAGTTCTATCAGCGCTTTCAAGGTGGTCTCAGGATAACTTTGGTGTCGGTTTCGGTGCTGAGCAGATCGCAAGGGAGCTTCGCCAAGACGAGGTTTCGCCCGAGGTCAAAGAGATCATCTCTGCCATCGCTGAGAGTCGGGCCTTCCGACGACCGTTTGCGATGCCGACCAAATAGCCCAGGGCTTTCTAGCCCACCACTTCACGCACAGTCTCGAACTCGTGCCCCGTCGGGTGCGTATAGCGAGCCAGCATCGTCTGTACCTGGTGCCCGACCATCGCCGCAAGGTCTGCATCGTTTACCCCAGAAGCGCGAAGGTGAGTGACGTAGCTGTGGCGGCACTCGTGGGGGCGGATGTCTAGGCCGGAGGCTTCTTGGGCGGGCTTCCAGAGGTCGCGGTAGAAGGTGCGCTCGCGCCAGAGGCGGCCGCGGGGGGTTGGGAAGAGGAGCTGGCAGTCGGGGCCGTTGAGGTTGATCTGGGCTTCGAGCATCCAGGCGAGGGTTGCCGGGACAGGCACGACGCGGCCGGCGTCGGGCTTGCCGTGGTCGGTCTTCGTTCCCTCGAGGATCTGTCCCTCGTGGGCGGTGCGACGGACTTGGAGCGCCTCGCCGTCGAAGTCTTCGGGGCGCAGAGGCAGCACCTCCCCCAGCCTCAGGCCGCAGTCCGTGAAGACGCGGACCATTGCCTCGTAACGACCGGCCGCTTTGGCGAAGCGGTGCATCTCCTCGAAGCTGAAGACGCGGATCGGCCTGGGCTTCTTCCGCGCCCTCGGGTCGTTCGCTCGGATGCGGATGCCCTTGAACGGGTTGAGGTCGCAGACTTCATCGGTGATCGCGTCCTCGGCCATCGCGGACAGCGCGCGGAGGATGCCGCCGGCACCCGTGGTCGCTCGACCTTCGGTCCTGAGCATGTGGTCGACCAGCGCCAGCGTGTGGCGGCGGCGCAGCTCGCGCAGTAGCCAGTCCTTCAGCGGGATGCCCTCGATCTCTACTTCGGCAACCCGGCTTATGCGGTGGTCGTTCGTTGCGTTCGTTCGTTCCGACCGCGGATGTCGCTCGGTCCAGGTGGCGGCGTAGTCGCCGAGGGTGTCCGGCCGATCTGAGAGCCCGTATGCCTCGTCAATGGATTTCTGGGCATCGGCCTTCCGCTTGAAGGTGCCTTTGCGGCGGTTCCAGGTCGGCTTGGCGATGTGACGCTTCCCGTCCCTCCCGGTGTACCGCGCTACCCATACGACCTGTCCCGACGGGTTGCGGCGCTTGACTGGCGAATCGCGCCTCATGACACCCCGTCCCGATGCCG
The DNA here is from genome assembly GCA_035551255.1 of Solirubrobacterales bacterium. Taxonomy (GTDB): domain Bacteria; phylum Actinomycetota; class Thermoleophilia; order Solirubrobacterales; family 70-9; genus VAYN01. Next base: position 3,536 of record DASZNP010000005.1, on the reverse strand, counting down.
AGCAAGGAACACCTCGACGTCAGCCGGGTCGATCCGCCGTGCCGCGCCGAGCTTGTAGCTAGGCAGCTCCCCGCGCCTGATCCAGTTGCGGATGGTCCGGTCGCTGACTGCGAGGAAGTCGGCGAGGGTGCGCTCGGTGAAGAAGCTCGGACTGGTGGATTTCCTCTCCATGCCACCTATGTCCAGCGCGGACGCCGTCTGCATCGGATGAGCTCCTGGTGCTTCCAGAAGACCGAAGGTCAGACCCCTCCCGCCCCTCCTTACAGGCGGCCTCCGCACGGCGAAGCCGTGCCACAATCGGCCGCCCGGAGGGGCGGTTGGCTGCTTGCTGTCGAGCTTTTTCCTACGCCCCGACACCGGGCGGCTCAGGCACGAATCCGGAGGGTTCGTAGTGTGTCGGGGGTCGAGGTTGGAGGTTCGGGGACTCCGTGGTGATAGTGCGTGAGGGGTCATGCGGTGGCTACTCGGCTAGGAGTTCCAGGACCTCTCGGTCTTCATCGAGGCACTTCTTCAGGCGCTCTTGGAATGCGTGGTCGGCTCTTCGGATGGCGATATGCCTGTCGATCGCTTCCCGTATGGCCTCGGATACGGGCATCTCGTCGGCCCGGGCGACCGCGCTGAGCGCGGTCGCCATTTCCCTTGACAGCCGCACGGTTGAGACCATCGTGTCGCTCATGCCGGCCTCCTCACGACGAAGCCACCTTTGGCGGAGGGAGCGGGCGGTATCCACTCGATCCCTTCCACCAGCCTCTCCACCCCGATCTCCAAGGCGGTGGCGAGCTTCATCAGCGTGTCCACCCGCGGCAGGCGCTGGCCGTTCTCGACCATGCCCACCTCCGTCCGGTGCAACCCACAGAGGTCGCCAAGAGCTTCCTGGGAATAGCCGGCGCGACGGCGGGCTAGCCAGAGGTTCTTGCCGAGCCGCTTGGCGGCGTCTCGGTCGACGTTCCGGCCGTCCATCAGAGCTCGGCCAGTCGGCCGAAGACGACTGCGGTCCTCGTCGGGAGGACGAGCGGGCCGACCTGGTGAAGCAAGCCGGCTCCAGTGAGGTCACGGACGGCTCGGTCGATCCGGTCGCGCTGGGCGAACGCATCCGAGCCGAAGGTCAGCTGACGGGCCAGCTCATCGAGCGTCAGAACCTCGGGGTAGATGAACAGGACTTCTCGCAGCACCGCCGCTTGGTCGCGGTCATCCATCTCAGCGGTGGTCGAGGCGCCTTCAATGTCGCCGCCTCTAGGCTTGTCGTGCATAGGGAGTTCACGCTCCTTGTGCCATGCCCCCGGCTGTTCCACCAGCGCGGGGGCGCTTTATGTCTGTGCCTCAGCTTAGCACCCTTTGGAGAGTCAAACTCTCCAAAGCTTCTACTGGCCTCGGATGATCTGGCCGACCCTCGTGTGGTGCAGGCCGACCTCCTCGCCGATCTCGCGCAGGGTCAGACCTTCCTTCTGGGCCTGGGCGAAGGCTTTGCGCCGTGCCTTGTTGGCTGCGTCGGATTCGCGCTCGAACTGCTTCTGAGCGGCGCGGACTGCCTTGCGAGCTTCGGCCTTCTCCTTTGGCATCGCCGAGACCCTATTGCTCGCCACAGAATGTGACCAGGATGAGACCACGACGCGCCGGAACCGCGCGGAATCGCCCGGACGCCGCCGGAACGCCGATCTGGCCCGAGACCGAAGACTTGGCTCTGCACCTGGCAATACCCGGCGCAGAGCGGAACACCAAGGAATGCGCCCGACGGGAGTCGAACCCGCGACCTTCGGCTTGAAAGACCGACGCTCTTTGGGCCCCCGAAAGGACCCGTTGACCACTGAGCTACGGGCGCTCTCCTGGAAGGTTACCCGCGCAGCTAGGTTTGAGCATCGCGGGTCGGGCTAGGGTCTGGGCATGGATCTTGGACTTGATGGGCGGACGGCGCTGGTGATGGGTGCTAGCAGGGGAATTGGCCGGGGCGTGGCTGCGGCGCTCGCTCGGGAGGGGGCGCGGGTCGCTCTTGCCAGCCGCTCGCAGGAGCGACTCGAGGAGGCTGCGGCCGAGACGGGCGCTGCGGCGACCTTTGTCGCTGACGCCACCGACCTCGACCGCCTGGCCCGGCTGCCGCTCGAGGTCGCCGAGGCGCTCGGCTCGGTCGACATCCTCATTACGAACACCGGCGGCCCTCCCCCCGGCGGCGCCCTCGACCACGGCTTCGAGGAATGGGAGCTGGCCTACCGCTCGCTCGTCCTCGCCCCCCGCATCCTCGCCGGCGCCGTCGTCCCCGGGATGCGTGGCGAAGGCTGGGGGCGGATCGTCAACGTCGGCTCGACGACGACGATCGAGGTCAACCCCGCCCTCAACCTCTCCAACGCCCACCGCATGGCCACGGTCGGCTTCTTCAAGACGCTCGCGCGCGAGGTCGCCGGCGACGGCATCACTGTCAACACCGTCGCCACCGGCCGCTTCGCCACCGACCGCATGGCCGAGCTCGGCGGCTCGATGGAGCAAGTGGAAGCAGCCGCCCGCGAGGAAGTCCCCGCCGGCCGCCTCGGCACCGTCGAGGAGTACGGCGACCTCGTCGCCTTCCTCTGCTCCGACCGCGCCGCCTACATCACCGGCACGGTGATCCCGATCGACGGCGGGCTACTCAAGTCGTACTAGAGGTCGACGGGCCGAAAGTACCCCTATATGGAGGGAAATCGTCCCGTCGGCGGCGAGGTGACTACTCACCGGGGAGTTGTCTCATGGCCGGGTAGATGATGACGTCGCGCAGGGTCTTCGCCCCGGTCATCAGCATCAGCAGGCGGTCTATCCCCAGCCCACACCCGCTCGCCGGCGGCATCCCGTATTCGAGCGCCCGCACGAACTCTTCGTCGTTGGGATGCGGGTCCGGCTCGGCCCCGGTCTCCTGGCGCTGGCGCTGTTTGATGAAGCGCTCGCGCTGCTCGATCGGGTCGTTGAGGTCGGTGCCGCCGCCGACGATCTCCATCCCGGCGACGATTCCGTCGAAGGCCTCGCAGATGCGGTCGCTCTCCGGATGGACCTTGACCAGCGGCCAGATGTCGATCGGCAGGTCGATGATGTAGGTCGGCTGGATCAGCTTCGGCTCGACGAACTTGCCCTGCAGGGTGTCGACAACGCCGGCCCAGTCGTCGTCGGGGCCAACCGCGTCGCCGGCCGCCTCGGCCAGTTCGTCCCGACTCGCCTCGTAGATGTCGAGTCCGATCTCCCGCAGCAGCTCGTCGCGCAGGCGCACCCGCGGCCAGGGCGCGGCGAAGTCGATCTCGACCCCGTCGCGCATCACCTTCGTCGTCCCCATCACTTCCTCGACGACGTGTGCGACCAGGTACTCGATGAACTCCATGACGCCGTTGTAATCAGCGCCCCCAACGAACATCTCCAGCATCGTGAACTCGGGGTTGTGCTGCGGCGACATCCCCTCGTTGCGGAAGAACTTGCCGAACTCGTAGACGTCCTCGAAGCCGCCGACGATCGCCCGCTTCAGGTAGAGCTCGGTCGCCGTGCGCAGGAACAGTTCGCGGTCAAGCGCGTTGTGGTGGGTGGTA
>DASZNP010000004.1:0-9914 GCA_035551255.1 Solirubrobacterales bacterium | reverse complement strand
AGGGCTGCGGACCACCGATCGCGGCCCAGTTACTGACCCAGAGCGGCGCGCCGCCGGCGACGACGTAGACGCGGCCATCGGAGCTGCCGAGCAGGGTGCCGTCAGCGGGGTACGAGCGGAGGTGGTCCCATGGGACGCCCTCCCCTGCGTGCGCCACCGCCGCACCGTCGATCCCGATTGATGGTTGCGGTCCGCCGATCGCGGCCCAGTTGCTGACCCAGAGCGGCGCGCCGCCGGCGACGACGTAGACGCGGCCGTCGGAGCCGCCGAGCAGGGTGCCATCCCGCGGGTACTGGGGCAGGGTGGCGAATTCGGCGTCGGAGAGGTTACGCACCGGCTGCGGGCCCCCCACCGCCGCCCAGTTGGAAACGTAGACCGGTGCGCCGCCGGCGAGGCGGTAGACGAAGCCGTTGTGGCCTACAAAGCTTCCTTCCCCGGGTGGCCCACTGGGGAGGTCCTTGAAGTGGATATAGCCGGAGGGATAACTGGAGGGGATGGTGCGTTCGTGGTAGTGCCCGGCGTAGTCGTAGTTGTACTCCTCGATCGTCACCGTGCCCGCCCCGACGGCGGCGACCCAGGCGACGTGATCACCAGGCCCCCACCATGCCACGGCGCCCACCGCCGGGGTGCCGTTCACCGCATACCCACGGCTCTGGGCATCCGGTCCCCAGCCGCTGGCGTTGTCGTGGAACGGCATCTCGAACCCGTTGCGCTCGTGCAGCCACCAGGCAACGGCGCTGGTGCACTCGCGGTTGTACTCCCCCCAGCTGTCGAAGACAGAGTCCATCGGGATGTCCCGCCACTGGGACGGGTAGTCGTCTCCCGTGGCTGCTGCCCCGGCAGAAGCCGGACAGACTGCAAGGACCAAGGCGAGGAGTAGGAGCGGGAACACCAACGTCTTTGCCTTCAAGAAGAGCCCCCAATAAACAGATTTAGTCGACAAAACGACGGCCACCCTATGGCAGCGGTTGAAGCTCGCCGGGTGACCGCCTCTGGAAGGTTCGACTTTTGGTACCGGTGGTTACCGGATATCGCGGAGGCTCAGAACCCGAGGGCGAACTTAGCGTCCTCGGTCATCATTTCCGGGGACCACGGGGGGTCGAAGACCATCTTCGGATGGACAGCGGTTACGCCGGGGAGGTCGCCGACGAACTCCTTCATCTGCTCGGAGACCTGGGGGCCGATCGGGCAAGCGGGGGTGGTGAGGGTGAAGGTGACGTAGACCTGGGAGTCCTGCTCGATGTTGACGTCGTAGACGAGTCCGAGGGAGACGAAGTCGAGTCCGAGCTCGGGGTCGATTACCTCCTCGAGCGCCTCGTAGACGTCCTCCTCGGTAAGCGTTTCGTCGTGCTCCGCCGCCGGGGCCGCGGGCTGTTGATCGGGCGTGGTGATCTGATCGTCGGGCATGGCTCAATGGTAGCCGGGCGCGAACTGCATCAAATTTCATGCCTGCCAGGTCGGAAATTTGATGCAGTTCGGCGGGGTCAGCGCGGCTCGGGGGGTGGGCCCTTGGGGGCTGGGGTGAGCTCTAGCTGGTACCAGCCGACGTCGCGCCAGGCGCCTTGCTTCCAGCCGATTTCGCGGTTGACCCCGACCAGTTCGAAACCGAGGCTCTCGTGCAGACCACAGCTGGCCTCGTTCGGCAGAGTGATCCCCGCGCAGGCCATGCGGAAGCCGCGCTCGCGCAGGCGGTCGAAGAGGGCTTCGTAGAGGGCGCGGCCTACTCCTTCGCCGCGGGCGCTGTCGCCGACGTAGACCGAGACCGAGGTGCTCCAGCGGTAGGCGGGGCGCTCGTTGAAGGCGGTTGCGTAGGCGTAGCCGAGCACCTCCCCCTCCCGCTCGGCCACCAGCCAGGCGTGGCCGGCGCTGTAGCGCTCGATCCGCGCCGCCATCTCGTCCGCGTCCGGCGCCCGTTCCTCGAAGGAGACCGGACCGTCTTCGACGTGGGGCGCGTAGATCGCCGCGCAGGCGGCGGCGTCGCGGTTGGGGTCGGCGTCGCGGATCTGGAAGTCGGGCACGAAGACGGCAATCTAGTTCGCTCGCGATCACTAGGCTGCCGGGCATGAGCGAGCAGGGAAGCGTCGTGCGCCGGTCAATCGGGATCGTCTTCTCCGACGGCGGCCTGCTGGCGCTGACTTCGCAGTTGCCGGGCGGGGCGCGCGGCATCGACGCCGAGGAGGTGACCGCGGCGCTCTGCGAGCCCGATGGGGCGCCGCAGACCTTCGAGGAGACGCTGCTCTCGACCGAGTACGGCGAAGACGGCATCCAGCGGCGGGCAACCCTGGAGCTGTGGCCATCGGTCGAGGAGATGCGGCCGCTGCGTGGCGCCGGCTCGCTGATCAGCTCGGTGCGCGTGTGCAAGCAACACCTCGACTCGCAGATCGCCTTTTTCCGCTGGACGGTCGAAGGCCGCGAGGGCCTCGGCACCTACGAGGTCGCCCGCGCCGTCGATGAGTGAGCCCGCGGGCAACGGGATCGGGGCGATCGTCTCCGACTTCGGCGGCGTCCTAACGACGCCCCTGCTCGGCAGCTTCGAACGGGTCCAGGACGAGATCGACATCCCGGCCGAAAGTCTCGGCAAGGCGCTCGCCGCTGCCACCGCTGAGCGCGGCGACAACCCGCTCTTCGAGCTCGAGCGCGGCGAACTCGAGGAGTCTGAGTTCCTCGAGCTGCTGAACACCCATCTCGAGCCGATGCTTGGCCACCGGCCCCACCTGCACCGCTTCCGCGAGGTCTACTTCGACGCCCTCGACCCGAACGAGCCGATGATCGCGTTGATGCGGGAGCTGAAGGCGAGCGGCCTGAAGATGGCGATGCTGACTAACAACGTCCGCGAGTGGGAGCCGCTCTGGCGCTCGATGATGCCGGTCGACGAGATCTTCGAGGAGGTCGTCGATTCCGCCTTGGTCGGCTGCCGCAAGCCGGAAGGGCGGATCTACCGGCTGACCCTGGAGCGGATCGGGATGGCGGCTGCGGACTGCCTCTTCATCGACGACCTCCAGGTCAACTGCGAAGGCGCGGAAAAGGCCGGGATGAAGGCGGTCCACTTCCGCGATAACGAGCAGGCAATCGCCGAGATCCGAGCAGCGGTCGGCGCGGGCGCCGGCGCCTAGGAGCGTTCGCGGGCGCGGACGTCGGCGGGCGCGCCGTTGCCGTCGCTTGGCCGCTCCGAGGCCTCGCGCCAGCGCCGAGCGAATGGCAGCCGCCAGCTGTGCGGCGAGATCAGGGCGCCGATCTCCGACGGGCCCCACGACCCCTGCGGGTACGGTTTCACCGGCGGCGGGTCCTGCAGCAGCGGTTCGGAGACTTCCCACAGCCGCTCGATCCCTTTCGCCGTGGTGAAGAGGGTGCGGTCGCCGATCATCGCGTCGCGGATCAGCCGCTCGTACGCCTCGACCGCGTCGCCGGCGTAGCCGGTTTCGTCGAGTGAGAACTGCATGCTCGCCTTGTCGAGCACCATCCCCATCCCCGGCCGCTTGCCGTAGAAGGAGAGCGAGACGCGGGAGGACTCGTCGAGGTCGAAGGTGAGGTGGTCGGGGCCGTAGCGGCCGACGCGCGAATCGCCGGGGAACATCGCGTGCGGCGGCTCGCGGAAGGCGATCGAGATGATCCGCGAGCTTTCGCCCATCCGCTTGCCGGTCCGCAGGTAGAAGGGGACGCCGCTCCAGCGCCAGTTGTCGAGTTCGCAGCGCAGGGCGATGAAGGTCTCCGTACTCGAGTTCGGATCGACCCCGTCTTCCTCGCGGTAGCCCTCGTACTGGCCGCGGACCGCCTCGTTCGGGTCGAGCGGTTGGATGCTGCGGAAGACCTTGTTCTTCTCGTCGGTGATCGGCTCCGGCGCCAGGGAGGTCGGCGGCTCCATCGCGACGAAGGCGAGGATCTGGAACAGGTGCGTGACGACCATGTCGCGAAAGGCGCCCGTCTTCTCGTAGAAGGCGGCCCGCGAACCGACCCCGAGCGTCTCCGGCACGTCGATCTGGATGTGGTCGATGTGGTTCCGGTTCCAGATCGGCTCGAAGAGGCCGTTGGCGAAGCGCAGCGCGAGGATGTTCTGCGCCGCCTCTTTGCCGAGGAAGTGGTCGATGCGGAAGACCTGTTCCTCGTCGAGCACTTCGTGGACCATCTCGTTCAGCTTCCGCGCCGAAGCGAGGTCGGTCCCGAACGGCTTCTCCATGATCACCCGCGAGCGCTGCGAGAGACCGCAGGTCTTCAGCATCTGGATCACGTCCGGGGCAGCGGTCGGCGGCACGCTCAGGTAGTGGAGCAGCCGCATCTCCGAGCCCAGTTCACCTTCCGCCTTCTTCACCGCCTCAGCCAGTGCCTCCGGTGCCTCCGCATGCGGCACATAAGACAGCTTCCCCGAGAACTCGTGCCATTCCTCGCCGCCAAAGGCGCTCCGCGCGAACTCCCGGCAAGCCCGTTCCGCAATCCCCCGGAACTCCGCATCCGAGATGTCCTCCATCGACACCCCGATCACCCGAAACTCCGGCATCAACCCAGCCTGGAACAGCCGCAACAGCCCCGGCAGCAGCTTCCGCCGCGCCAGGTCGCCGGTGGCGCCGAAGATGACGATTGCCTGTGGCGGAACTTCCAAGGAACGAGCTTAGCTATGGGGGCGGGCTCATCTACGGCATCTCCCTGTCGTACTTGGTGCCTTTGGAGTGATCGCGAACGTCGGCCGATGCCGCCTCCCGCTTGATGGTGGCGATGGTGTCTTCGACAGACTGCTTCCGCCGGTACAACTCAGAGACGGCGACGGTCTCGCCGTTGTCTCCTTTCAGCTCGAAGTAGAGCTGGTCGTCGGTGCTTCTCCAGATCGAGAAGTACATCTCGATGGCTCCTCCTCTTGTCGATCCCAGGTGCTCGGGTTCGATCAGGCGCGCGGTTTCGGGCGCGCCTTCTCGCCCGGGCGGGCCAGCCGGGGCTTGCCTCTGGGTCGCTTTTCTTCTTCCGGCGGGCTCTCGAAGCCCATCAGGGCCATGGTTGTGAAGATCGCCTCCTCGTAAAGCGCCGGGTCTGCCTGCATTTCTTCCTTGAGCTGACTGAAGAACTCGAGGAACTCATCCAACTTGGCCATGAGCAAGTCATGGCGCTCCGGGTCGAGCCATTCAGCATCCCAAGAGATATGGCTGTTGGGGCGCCTGTCGATCGTTTCGGCTTGCGCGGCATCGTGAGCCCGTTCAGCAATGGCCTCCACGGTCGCTCCAGTCAGCACCTTCCGCTTCTCGGGCTTCATTTCGGCAAATTCCTCGTCACTGACGATGCCTTGCCGCAGGGACCGGTAATAGCAGCGTTCGCTCCCTCCGCTTGGTTCCTTCCTGGTGACGTAGATGAAGCCCCACTTCGCAAGCTCACTGAAGTGGTAATTGACGTTCGCCAACGTCAGGCCTCGGGCCGGGTCGACGAACTCCTGCGACGTCGCTTCGCGTTGATCGCAGGCGGCCAAGATCTTCACCCGCAGGTCGTACCCAAGGACCGCTGCCGGCTTTCGCCCTCCCGCGCCATTGCGCTTGTCCTTCATACCTCTTCCCCCTTCCCACTGGGCTATTTCGCTTTAAGAAGGCCCAATGGGTTCCGAACCTAGACCGCTTCAATTCCGAAAGAAAGGGCTAGATCGGAATTCTTTTTGACTTGCTGCCTCTGATTGCTCAGAATATTTTGCGCATCTATTGACTCGAACCACAAAGGGGGTGGCAAGATGAAGGCAGCCAGCATTGCAACTACTGCACCAATTCTGAATACTCGGAAGTCCTCGTAACGGTGCAGATGACCCCGGCCTTTCATCGGCCGGGCCGGGGCACTCTCCCTCCTAGTTGTCTGAGCCCGCGCGGTCCCAGACGTAGAGCTCCATGGCCTCGCTCGCCAGCTCCATCAGGCGAGGCGGGCTGAGGAGGCTCAGAACCAGCTCTAGGGCGTCCTCTTCGGTTACGCCGGAGTCGACGGCCTCCTCGCCGCGGAAGCCGGCGGCTAGCTTGAGGGCCTCGCGGCGGTTCTCGCCGAGGCCGTTGAAGGCGCCCATGAGGAAGTCGCGGTTGGGGACTGGCTGGCCGGAGTCGAGAGAGCCGTGCCAGGCGGCGAGCATCGAGAGGTCGTGCTCGTCTAGCTCGGAGATCGCCTTCGCATAGTGGAGTTCTAGCTCGGCGTCGGGAATCTCATCCACCCAGGCGCGTACCGCCTCCCCGAGGAGCTGGCGGCGAGCCTCACGACCGACTGAGTCGGCGATGGCCCGGATGGCGTCGGCTGGGTCTACGAAGCAGAGTGACATCGGCTGCCGAGAAAGGTAGAGAGGGCCGATGACGCCAAAGATGCCCCGCTAATCCCCCACTTTGCGGGGTCGTGGGTGGCGGTGCCGAGAAGGCGCCGGACCCGTCCCTAGGCTCGGACGCCGTGCCGTTGAAACTCGTCTATGGACCCCCGAACTCGGGCCGCGCCGGCGTGATCCGCCGCGACTTCACCGCTGCCCTGGAGCGCGAGCCAATCCTGGTCGTGCCGACCGTCGATGACGTCTTCGCCTTCGAGCGCGAGCTGTGCACCGAAGGTGCATGTATGGGTGCCCTGCTCGGCGGCGCGGCGATGACCTTCGGCGGCCTCTTCCGCACCGTCGCGACGATGGCCGGTGCGCCCGCGGGCGCCGAGCTTTCGCCGGCGCAGCGGCTGCGGGCGGTCTCGGTTGCGATCGAGGCGCAGCGGGAGCGGCTGCGGCCGCTGCGGCGCTCGGCCGGCCGCCCGCGCTTCGCCCGCGCCCTCGAGCGCCTGCTCGGCGAGCTGCAGGCGGCCGCGGTCGAGCCGGAGGAGGTCGAGGCGAGCGCGGCCACGCTCGAGGGCTCCGCCTACCTCAGCGACATCGGCGCCCTCTACGGCGCTTACGAGGAGGTGCGGCGGCGGACCGGGCGCGTCGACTCCCACGGGATCGCCCGCGAGGCGATCGTCCAGCTGCGCCGCGACGGCTCCTTCTGGGGGGCGCGGCCGGTCCTCCTCTACGGCTTCGACGACCTGACCGAGAATCAGTTCGAGCTGGTCGCGGCGCTGTCGGGGCAGACCGAGGTGACGATCGCGCTCCCTTATGAAGAGGGAAGCGCGGCACTGGCGGCGCGCGGGCGGCTGCTGACGCAGCTGCGCGAGCGGCTCGAGGTGACGAACGAGGTGGTGACCGAAGCGGATCCCGGCAACACCCTCAGCCCGCTGCTCTTCCACCTGACGATCGGGTTCGGCGCGGCGCGGCCGAAGCGGGCCGAAGCCGACGGCAGCCTCACCCTGCTGCGCTCGGCCGGGACCCGCTCCGAGGCCGAGGCGATTGCCGCGAATGTCTCTCGGCTCGTCGCCGGCGGCGCTGACCCGGCCGAGATCGCGATCGCCCTCCGCGACCCGGCGCGGCGCGGCCCGGAGATCGCCACGGCGCTGGAGCACAACGGGATCGCCGCGGCGCTGGAGGCCGAGGTGCCGGTCGCGGGGACGAGCGTCGGCGGGGCGGTGATCGCGCTGCTCGAGGCGGAGTTCGGCGCCCGCCGCGCCACCGACTTCCTCCGCTACCTGCGCGGCCCCTCCGGCTTCTCGCCCGGCCGCGTCGACTGGTTCGAGCGCAACCTGCGCCGTCGCCGGGTCCGCGACGCCGACGCCGCGCTGCTGCTCTGGCAAGGCGAGGACGGCGAGCCGCCGCGCGACCTCCTGCGCCTGCGCGAAGCGGCCGAGCGCTCGCCGGCAGCGCTGGCGGCGGAGGTCGGGGCGCTGGCGGGACGGATGGCCGCGCGCCCGCTGCGCGATGCCGACGACGGTCCCTCACTGCCACAGGGAGAAGGACTGGAGCTGCGCGCCGCCTCGGCGATCGCCGCTGCACTGGCAGAGCTGGGCGAGCTCGGGGCGCTGGCGCCGCAGCCGCACGAGTTGGCGCCGCTCGTCGCCGAGCTCGACTTCCGCGTCTGGTCGGGCCCGGTCGAGGGACGAGTCCGGATCGCCGACCCCTACCGGCTCCGCGCCGCCCGCTTCGATCACGTCGTTGTCGGCTCGCTGCAGGACGGCGAGTTCCCGCGCCGCGACCGCGGCGCCGACCCGTTCCTCTCCGACGCACAGCGGGAGACGCTCGGGCTCGACCCGCGCCGCGATACCGAGGCCGAGGAGCGCTACCTCTTCCACGCCTGCCTGGCGCTGCCCCGCCGCAGCCTCGTCCTTTCTTACCGCGACAGCGATGAGGACGGCAGCGCGACGGCGCGCTCGCCGCTGATCGACGACGTGCGGGCGCTCCTCTCCCCCGCCCCCGACGGCAGCTCGCCCGACCCGTTGGAGGAAGAGATCACGATTACGCGGGACCTGGCGCAGGTGGTCGCGCCGCTAGCCGAGGCGCCCTCGGAAGACGAGCTGGCGCGGGCGCTGGCTGCCCACGGCCCGGGCGCCGACGCGCCGGCGCTGCTCGCTCAGATCGGGGTCGAAGCCGAGCTGGCGGCGGCGATCGTCGCCCGCGTCGGCGAGGCGCGGCGCGCCGAGAGCGCCTCCCGCGCGCCAGGCCCGCTGACCAACCCGGCAGCGCTGGAGTCGCTTGCCGATGTCGCCGCCTACGGCGGCACCACCCTGGAGGAATTCGACCTCTGCTCCTACCGCTGGTTCGCCGGCCACGAGCTCGACCCGCAATTGCTCGATCCGGTCCCCGACCCGCTCGTCCAGGGTGGGCTGATGCACGAGGCGCTCGAGCGCCTCTACCGCGAGCGCCCGGGCGGCGATCCGCTGCCGCGTCCAGGCACCCTCGCCGCCTGGACCGAGCGCGGGCGCGAGCTGGTGGCGGCGATCGTCGCCGAGCGCGAGCTCGGGATGCATCCGGCCGAGCGGGCGATGGCGCGGCGGGTCGAACGCCTACTCGAGCGCTTCCTAGCCGACGAGGCCGGGCGCGAGCGTGGCGGCTTCGAGCCATGGCTCTTGGAGGCGCGCTTCGGCGATCACCCGGATGCGGAGCGGCCGCCGCTCGACCTCGGCGGCTGGGGACTGCACGGCGCCGTCGACCGAGTCGACCGCGCCGCCGACGGCCGCGCCGTCGTCATCGATTACAAGCTCGCGAGCCGGGTTACTGCGCGCGAGAAGTTCGAGGAGCAGGCGAAGCTGCAGCTGCCGCTCTACCTGCTCGCAGTCGCCGAGCACTGGGGCGCCGAGCCGGCCGGGGCGCTCTACTTCGCCCTACGCGGGACCGACGCCGACGCACGCCGCCCGCGCGGCGTCGTCTCCGCCGCCGTCGCCGAAGAGGTGCCCTACAAGCTCTATCCCAAGGACGTCGTCGAGCCGGAGGAGCTGGAGGAGCTGCTTGACGACTCGCGCCGCCGTGCCGGCGAGATCGTCGCCCGTATGCGCACCGGCGACATCCGCCGCGACCCCGGCCCACGACCAGGCCTGCGAGGCCATGACGTCTGTCCCGCCTACTGCACCTTCGCCTCGATCTGCCGCCGCGACCGCGCGCCCCAGTACATGGACGACGAGGAAGGCGACGAACGGTGAGCGTCGAGCAGCAGACCCAGGCGCCGCCGCGCGAGCCGACGCCCGAGCAGGCCACGGCGATCGCCGTCCGCGGCAAGGACGTGCTGCTGGAGGCGGGCGCGGGCACCGGCAAGACCGGGGTGATGGTCGACCGCTACTGCCGCCTCGTCTGCGACTCCGTCCTCTCCCCCGACGCCGTCCTCGCCTTTACCTTCACCGAGAAGGCTGCGGCCGAGTTGCGCCAGCGAATCCGTACCGAGTTGGCGCGGCGGGCGGAGCGCGGGAGCGAGCGAGCCGCGACGGTCCTGGCCGGGATCGGCGGCGCCTGGATCACGACGATCCACGGCTTCTGCAACCGGGTGCTGGCGGCGCATCCGGTCGCCGCCGGGGTCGATCCCGGCTTCCGCGTTCTCGACGCGCCGGAGGCGACGCGGGCGGCGCGCGAAGCGTTCGACGACGCC
>DASZNP010000003.1:0-5889 GCA_035551255.1 Solirubrobacterales bacterium | reverse complement strand
TGCAGGTGCTCTCCGGCGACAAGTACCTGGCCGAGGCGAAGAACAACCGCACCCGCTCGTTCAAAGTCATTGCCCCCCGAGGCGACATCCTCGGCCGCGAAGGCAAGGTCCTGGTCGACAACCGCAGCGCCCTGGCACTGCAGCTGAACACCTCCAAACTGCCCGAAGATCCGGCCGAACAGCGGGCGGAGCTGGCGCGGATCGGCGCCCTCGTGAACATGACGCTGCCGCAGGTGCAGCGGAAGATCACCGAAGAAGAAGAAGTCGCCGTCGGTGCCCCGGTGACGTTGCGCCAGGACGTCGGCTTCGACCTCGTGGCCTACATCGAAGAAAACCAGCCGAAGTTCCCCGGCGTGGCGGTGCAGCGGGTCTTCGTCCGCCATTACCCGCACGGGACGCTGGCTGCCCACGCGCTCGGCACCGTCGGCGAGGTCTCCGAAGAAGAACTGGAAGAACCCGGTGGCAAAGGCTTGCAACCGGGAGAAATCGTCGGCAAGGAAGGCGTCGAGGAAACCTACGACAACTACCTTCGCGGTCAGCCGGGCTTGACCAAGATCCAGGTCAACGCGCTGGGCGAGCCGACGCCCGGGGGGCAACTGATCGAAATCCCGCCGACCCCGGGCGAGAACCTGAAGCTGACGATCGACCCAACGGTTCAGGAAGCCGGCGAAAGCGCCTTGGCCAGCCAGGGGTTGCCAGGGGCGTTCATCACGATGGACGTCCACAACGGCCAGATCCTCGGCCTCGGCTCTTCTCCGACCTACGACCCATCCGAACTGATCACCCCCACTCAGGCCCAGGTCAACGCGCTCTACCGCAACGAATCGGCGCCGCTGGCGAACCGCGCGACCGAAGGGCTCTATCCGACGGGCTCGACCTTCAAGCTCATCACCGCTCTGGCGGCATTGGAAAACGGGGTGATTACCCCGAGTACGGTGATCAACGACCCCGGCAAGTTCTGCCTCGGCACGGAATGTTTCGAAAACGCCGAAGGCGCGGCGTACGGGGCCCTGACCCTGGTTCCGGCACTCGAAGTCTCCGACGACGTCTTCTTCTACACGCTGGGCTACGAAATGTGGAAGACCGGTGAGCTGCAGCAGTGGGCGCACCAGCTCGGGATCGGCCGGCCGACCGGGATCGACATCCCGGTCAACACCGACGGCCTGCTGCCGACCAGGCAGTGGCGCAACCAGCTCTACAAAGAAGGGAACACCGAACGACCCTGGTCAGCCGGCGACAACATCCAGCTGGCTACCGGCCAGGGGGACCTGCAGACCAACCCGCTGCAGATGGCGGTCGCCTACGCCACGCTCGGCAACGGGGGGACGGTCGTCACCCCGCATTTGGGTCTGGAAATCGAGGACGCGGCGGGGCGCGTGCAGAAGGAATTCGACCCCGGTCCGCGGCGTCACCTGAAGATCGACCCGGGCACGCGGTCGGTGATCCTGGAAGGCCTGCACGACGCCGCGCAGGGCCCCAGCGGAACCTCCCACGTGATTTTCGACAGCTTTCCGATCCCCGTCGCCGGCAAGACCGGGACGGCCGAACGGCCGGGCCATGCCGACCAATCCTGGTACGCGGTCCTCGCCCCGTACCCCAATCCGCGTATCGTGACGGTAGTCACCATCGAGGAAGGTGGGTTTGGCGCCGAATCGGCAGCCCCCGCTGCGAGGACGATCCTCGAAGCCTTCTTCCGCCACCAACTTGAAGCCGCCGCCGAATCAGAAGGCGAAGGCGAAACCGAAACCCCAACCGGATGATGTACGCCACGAGAACCAGGAATGCCCGGCCGGAGCCGTTCGCGGTCCAGGTCAGCATCGGCGAGCGCCTCGGCCTCGCGCACATGGACTGGCCGCTGGCTTTTGCCGCGGTCGCTCTTGTCGCTTTCAGCATCCTCACCCTCGGGCAAGCGACTCGGCACGACGTCCCCGGCAGCCCTAACTACTACCTTGAGCGGCAGGCGATCTACGCCGTCCTCGGCGTCCTCGGCATGTTCGCGCTGACCCGGATCGACTACTCGCGCTTCCGCGAGCTGCGGGTCGGCCTCTACACCTTCCTCTGCGTCAGCGTCGCCCTTGTATTCGTCTTCGGCTTCGCCGCCCGGGGTTCGCGGCGCGCCTTCGAACTTCCCTTCTTCTCCTTCCAGCCATCGGAGCTCGGCAAGCTCTTGCTCGTGCTTGCGCTTGCCGGGTTCGTGATCGATGGCGCCAGGCGGGGCTCGCCGGTCCAGCGGACCGTGCGCTACCTGTGTCTCGGTCTGGCACCGGCTGCGCTTGTCTTCTTGCAGCCCGACCTCGGCACCTCAATGGTGTTGGTGGTCGCCACCCTCGCCGTCATGTACTTCGGAGGCGTCCCTTGGACGCACTTCGCTGCCATCGGCGGCGGCATCGCTGGAATCATCGTGCTGGTCCTGGTCGTCGCTCCGATGGCCGGCCACCCGATCATGCACGGCTACCAGGAAGAACGGCTGACGTCGTTCCTCCATCCCCATGAGCATGAAGCCGGGGCGGGGTACCAGCAGAACCAATCAGTTACCGCCGTCGGTGCCGGTCAGGTGACCGGCCGCGGCGACAAAGCCACCCAAACGCGGCTCGACTTCGTTCCCGAGCGCAGCACCGACTTCATCTTCGCGGTGATCGGTGAGCGCTACGGGTTTTTGGGCGCCGCGTTCGTCCTATCCCTTTACGCCCTGCTCTTCTGGCGGGCGCTGCGGATAACGACGCTCTCGAAGAACTCATACGGGACCCTGGTCGCGGGCGGCATCGCCGTCGCGCTGCTGTTCCAGACCTTCGTCAACGTGGGGATGAACCTCGGGATCATGCCGATCACCGGGATCCCCCTGCCGTTGATGAGTTACGGAGGGTCCTCCGTGCTCGCTACTTTCTTGGCGATCGGCGTTCTTCAGAGCATCAACGTCCAAGCGCATCTCAGTCAGAGGGGAAGGTTCGCCTGGTGATCTCGCAGAATGAGGTCCGGCATTGCGTACCTACTTGAACTGAGCTGAATCACAAATGAAAAAAACGATTTTGGTCTCTGCCGAGCGCGGCGAGACCCGTGTTGCCGTCCTCGAGGCAAAGCAGAAGGGCGGCAAAAGCAACGTCGCCGAGCTTTACATCGAGCGGCGGGGCCGGCGATCGATCGTCGGCAACATCTACAAGGGCAAGGTCGACAACGTCCTGCCCGGGATGGAGGCCGCCTTCGTCGACATCGGCCTCGAGCGCAACGGCTTCCTCCACGTCGACGAGATCCTCACCCCCGACGGTGAGCAGGCCCCACGCCGCGGGCGCGGCGGCGGCCGCCGCATCAACGAGCTGATCAAGCCCGGCCAGGAGATCCTGGTCCAGGTGGTCAAGGACCCGCTGAAGACGAAGGGTGCGCGGCTCTCGATGAACGTCTCGATCGCCGGGCGGTACTTGGTCTTTGCCCCGAGCGGGAGTGGCGTCGGCGTCAGCCGCCGGCTGGCCGAAAAAGAGCGCGACCGTTTGCGAAAGATGGTCGACCGCACCTACAAGGGACCAGGCGGGCTGATCGTCCGCACCGCCGCCCACGGCGCCAAAAAAGCCGACTTCGTGCGGGAGATCAAGTACCTGCAGAAACTGAACGAGGTCCTCGAGCGGCGCTCGGAGTCGACCAAGGCTCCCTCGCTCGTCTTCCAGGAGGCCGACCTCTCTATTCGAGTCCTCCGCGACGTCTTCCTCAGCGAGTTCGAGAAAGCGATCATCGACTCGCCGAAGCAGTACGAGCGGGTGACGAACTTCTTCCAGCGCACCGCACCGGAGCTGGTCGACGGCGTTGAGCTCTATGAGGGCAAAAAGCCGCTGCTGGAGAAATGGAAGGTCGACGAGGAGATCGAGTCGACCCTGAACCGGCGGGTCGACCTGCCCTCGGGTGGCTACCTGATCATCGATTACGCCGAGGCGCTGACCGTGATCGACGTCAACAGCGGCTCCTTCACCGGCCGCGGCAAAGGCGGCCTCGAGGAGACGATCACCAAAGTCAACACCGAGGCCGCCGATGAGGCGGTCCGCCAGCTGCGGCTGCGGGACATCGGCGGCATCATCGTCATCGACTTCATCGACATGGCGAAGGCGAGCAACCGGGACAAGGTCCTGAAGACGATGCGCAAAGCCCTTGACGCTGACAAGTCGAAGAGCTACGTGGTCGAGGTCTCGCCGCTGGGCCTGGTTGAGATGACCCGGCAGAACGTCACCGACGGGGTGCGGGAGATCCTCACCGAGCCCTGCCCGACCTGCGAGGGCGAGGGCGTGGTGCTCTCGGCCGAGACGGTGGCGCTGGAGGGGCTGCGGAAGATGCGCGACATCGCCGCCGAGAACTCCGGAGACGAGGCCTTCCTGATCCGCGTCAACCCCAAGGTCGCCCACGAGCTGACCGACGAGGACAGCGGCCTTACCGAGCTCGAGGAGGAGACCGGCAAGCGGTTCCACTTCGAGGGCGGCGAGGCGCTGCCGATCGAGACCTTCCGGGTCGTCGAGCAGGGCAGCCGCGAGGAGATCGAGGAGCGGGCGCTGCCGTTCAAGGTCGGCGAGGAGGTTCTGGTCGACATCGATGAGCCGCACATGTACAACGCCGACGACGCGGTCGCTCGGATCGACTCCTACATCGTCAGCGTCACCGGTGGTGGTCCCTTCGTCGGCGAGCGCAAGATGGTGCGGATCGACGAGGTCGAGCGCTCGGCTGCGATCGCCTCGCTGCTGGGCGGCGATTCGCCGAACGGTTCTTCAGGAGGCGAGCAGAACGGCTCCCAGCTAGAATCCGATGCTCCTTCGCGCAAACGTAGTCGTGGCCGCAGGGGTGGCCGTGGGCGTTCGCGCGCCAAGCAAGGCAGCGAGAAAGACTGATGAGCACCTACGCGATAGTCGAAACCGGCGGTAAGCAGTACAAAGTCGAGGAAGGCACGTCCCTGCTCGTCGATCGACTCGATGCCAAAGAGGGTGACAAAGTCGTCCTGCGGCCGGTGCTCTTCCGCGGCGATGACGTCCTCGCCGGCGAGAAAGCCCTCGACAAAGTCAAGGTCGAGGCCAAAGTCGCCGAGCACCTGCGCGGCCCGAAGGTCAAAGTCTTCAAATACAAGGCGAAGAAGGGCTACCGTCGCCGCGCCGGTCACCGCTCCGAGCTGACCCGGCTCGAGGTGACGACCCTCAAAGGGGGCAAAAGCTAATGGCGCACAAGAAAGGACTCGGCTCCAGCCGCAACGGCCGCGAATCCAACCCCAACATGCTCGGGGTCAAGGTCTTCGCCGGCCAGAAAGTCACCGGCGGGGAGATCATCGTCCGTCAGCGTGGCACTCGTTTCTGGCCCGGCGAGGGCGTAGGCATCGGCCGCGACCACACGATCTTCGCGACCCGACCGGGCACGGTCGCGTTCAAGCCGGCCCGCAAGGGCCGCACCATCAGCGTCCTGCAGGACTAGCTACACATTCGTCCCAGTCCTGACTCCCAGCTTTTGCGTTGCGAGTACAAGGAGGGTATTGCGGGCATCCGGCCCGACACAGGCGCGATCATTTCAGGGTCAGGTCGTGGTCGAACCCTCGTCGTCCATCAGCCGCGCCAGCTCAGGTTGCGTTTTCTGCAGTCGCCGCCGTAGGCCAGCGCGGACCTCTGGGTCGGCCCGAAGTGAAGCGATTTCCGTTTCGACGGCCTCACGCCGCTCGTCGCTCATGCAGGAGTAGTCGGGGGTGATCTGGATGCGCCACTCCAGACCCGTATCAGTCTCGCGCGCCTCTTCTCTTTGCTGTTCCTGGTGCTTGTTGAACAGTTCCCTGTACTCGAGTGCCTCGGCAATTGCACGAGGGGTGAGGGGCGCGCCCTCAACTGCTCTAACTACCGGCGGCACCCCGTGCGGCCACCAATCCTGATCTGGCAATTGACT
>DASZNP010000002.1:0-29832 GCA_035551255.1 Solirubrobacterales bacterium | reverse complement strand
CCCGCCTCGAGCGCCGGGCGGATCACCCGCTCGGTGAGGTCGGCCCGCGCTGCCAGGAACAGCATCAGCTCGGCCAGTGGTTCCAGCTCGACGCCCGGGTCGGCGAGCAGCTCGCGGATCCGCTCCGCCGCCTCGGTGCCGCCCGGCTCGCGGATCGCCACCGTCCCCTCCCCCAGCGCCTCGACCAGCAGGCGCGCCTGGGTGCTCTTGCCCGACCCGTCGACTCCCTCGAGGGAGATGAACAACGGGGGCGGCCTCAGCTTTTGGCGCCGGCTTTGGCGCGTTTGCGCTTGCGCGTCGCCGTGTCGGCTTTGCCCGACGCCGCGTCCTCGTCGCCTTTCGGCTTCGGCTTCTTTCCCATCGCCTCTTTGGCGGCGCGGGCGGCTTCGCGCTCGGCGCGGCGTTTCTTCATCTCCTGCATCGACTCGCAGTCGTCGTTGAGGCAGAGGTTCCAGGGCCGGCCGCGGAAGGGCTGGACTTTGAGCCGCGGCGTGCGGTCGCAGATCGAGCAGCGCTCCTCGAGCCGGAAGACGTCGCCGCGCTGCGGCAGCGGGAAGGTCTGGTCGCAAGAGTCCGGATCGTCAGCGGTCCAGCCGGTGCAGCCGACGAACCGTTTGCCCGATTTTTTCGCGCGGATGATCCGCAGCATGTTCGGCGAGCCGTCCTCCTTGGTGCGGCCGGCTTCTTCGCAGACCTTGCAGGGGCCGAGGATGCGGTCCTCGTCCATCCCCTTCCAGATCACTTTGGCGAGGTCTTCGCGGCTCTCGTCGATTTCGCTCCAGGTCTTGTGCAGGAGCTCGCGGCTCTCGCCGACGACCGCGCCCTTCGACATCTCGCCGGCGGCGATCCGGTCCATCTCCGCCTCCAGCGTCGCGGTCATCTCCGGCGTCGCCATCGCCGGCACGTAGTTCTTGAACGCCTCGTAGAGGGCGATCCCGGTCTCGGTCGGGATCGGCGGGTTGCCGTAGACGTAGCCGCGGTCGAAGAGCTTCTGGATGATGTCGGCGCGGGTGGCTTTGGTGCCGAGGCCGCGCTCCTCCATCATCTCGATCAGTTTCGCCTGCGAGATCCGGCCGGGCGGCTGGGTCTCCTTGTCAACGACCCACGGGTCGCCCTCGAGCTGCAGGGTCTGGCCCTCTTCGAGTTTCGGGATCTCCTCGTCGGCGGAGCGAGCGTAGGTGTAGATCGCCGCGTAGCCGGGATCGACGACAACCGAGCCGCGGACGAAGTAGGTCTGGTTGCCGGCTTCGATGTCGGCGCGCGTGGACTCGGTGATCATCGGCGGGCTGAAGGTGGCGAGGAAGCGGCGGACAACCAGTTCGTAGACGCGTTTCTTCGGCCCCTCGAGGGCGCCCGGATGGACCGCCTGGGTCGGGTAGATCGGCGGGTGATCGGTCGTCTCTTTTTTGCCGCGGGTCGGGGTCAGCTCGCCGTCGAGCAGGCCCGCCGAGGCGGAGAACTCCTTGATCCGGACCAGCGAGGAGACCAGCTCGCGCACCGGCAGCGAAGACGGGTAGACCGTGTTGTCCGTGCGCGGATAGGAGATGAAGCCGTCCATATAGAGGTCCTCGGCGATCCGCATCGCGCTGGCCGGGGTGATGCCGAGGCGGCTGGAGGCATCGGTAGAGAAGGCGGTGGTGTTGTAGGGGGTCGGCGGTTTGCGGGTGTTTTTCCGCGCCGTCACCGCTTTGACCGTGCCCGGGTTGGAGGTGCCGGCGAGGGCCGCGTCGGCCTCGGCCTTCTTCCAGAATTTGTCGACGGTGTGGTGGGTCTCGAAGCTGCCGTCGGGATGCTGGAACTTGGCGAAGACTTCCCAGAAGGGTTTGGCGACGTGGGCGCGCCGTTCCATCTCGCGCTCGACGATCAGGCCGAGGGTCGGGCTCTGGACGCGACCGACCGAGAGGAAGTTGGAGCCGAAGCGGCGGCTGGCCAGGGAGACGGCGCGGGTCAGCGTCGCGCCCCAGAGCAGGTCGATGTCCTGACGGGCGGCGCCGGCGTTGGCGAGCGGGTAGGAGAGCTCGTCGAGCTCGTTGAAGGCGCGCTCGATCTCCTCTTTGGTCAGGGCCGAGTAGCGGGCGCGTTTGATCCGCAGGGTCCCGTCAGCGGTGCCCTCGCGGGAGCCAAGCTCGGGGTTGGCGTCGAGCATCTCCTCCAGCGCCTCGAGCCCGATCAGCTCGCCCTCGCGGTCGAAGTCGGTGGCGATCACCAGCTCGTCCGCGCCTTTGGCCAGTTTCTTGATCGCTTTGACGACGTTTTTGTCGGTCGGTTCCTTGATCAGCTCGGCGTCAATCAGATCGTGCAGGTCGGTCTTCTGCCAGTTCGAGTAGCCCTCCGGGAAGGCCGGGCCGAGCACGTGGCCCTTGAGGCCGACGGTCATCTGCTCGCCGCCGTCGTCGTCGGTCCAGGTGTAGAAGGGGACTTTGAAAGTTTTGTCCGAGGCGTTGCTGCCACGGCTCAGCGCTTCGGCGATCTTCTTGGCGCTGTTGTTCTTCTCGGTGACTATCAGTCTCATGGGGCGGCGAGGGTAGCAGGGGCCGTCGGCCGCGCAATAAGGCGTACAACCGGCCAATCTCCTTCGCAGCGGCCGCCGATGTGCTTAGGATCACCGGCCCATGAGGTGTCTGGTCACTGGCGGCGCGGGCTTTATCGGCTCCAATCTGGTCGACGCTCTGCTCGAGCGCGGCGACGAGGTCACGGTCGTCGATGACCTCTCGACCGGGCGGATGTCGAACCTCGAACCGGGCTTGGCGAACGGCGCCGAGCTGGTCGAAATGGACATCCGCGACCGCGACGGCCTGGTCGGCCTCGCGACCGAGAAACGGCCGGAGAAGATCTTCCACCTCGCCGCCCAGATCGACGTCCGCAAGTCCCTCGCCGACCCGTTCTTCGACGCCAGCATCAACGTTGGCGGAACCGCCAACGTGCTGGAGGCGGCGCGCGCGTCGGAATGCGGGCGGGTGGTCTCGATCTCGACCGGCGGCGCGATCTACGGCGAGGGTGCTGGGCAGCAGCTCCCGCTTCCCGAGAGCGCCCCGATCGCCCCGATGTCGGCCTACGGTCAGAGCAAGTTCGCGGCCGAGGGCTACGTCTCGCTGTACGAGCGGCTCTATGGGCTTTCGGGAGTGTCGCTGCGGTTGGGCAACGTCTACGGCCCCCGCCAGGACCCGCTCGGGGAGGCCGGTGTGATCGCAATCTTCTGTGGCCTGCTGAAAGAAGGCGGCCGGCGCCCGACCGTCTTCGGCGACGGCAAGCAGACCCGCGACTACATATATGTGGGGGACGTGGTCTCCGCCGCCCTGGCAGCCGGCGACTCCAACGCGAGCGGCGCGATCAACATCGGCACCGGCAAGGAGACCGACGTCCTCGAACTGATCGAGGCGCTGAAGAAGCTCTCCGGCAACGAGGACTTCAACGCCGAATTCGCCCCGGAACGGACCGGTGAGGTGCAGCAGATCACGATCGATGCCAGCCGCGCCGAGCAAGAGCTGGGCTGGCGCGCCGAGATGGACCTGGACGAGGGCCTACGCATCACTCTCGAGTCGGTCTAGCCGCCGACGGGACGATTTCGCTCCATATAGGGGTACTTTCGGCCCGTCGATGGCGGATCACTAGTCTTTCTCTCGATGCCCGCTCAGGCCTATGCCGGCAAGGAGTGCGTCTGCCAGTTCCGCAAAGGGATCTGCGATCAGTCCTGCGTGCGGGACATGCTCGAGACGCCCTTCTACATCGCCTGCCTGAAACTGACCGGACGCAAGTGCCTGGTCGTCGGCGGCGGTGACATCGGGCTGGAGAAGGTCGAGGGGCTGCTGGCCTGCAGCGGCGACGTGACCCTGATCGCGCCGACCGCCCACCCCGAGCTGGAACAGCTGGCGAGCGAGGGCTCGATCCAGTGGGAGAAGCGGCCCTATGCCGGCCCCGAGGATCTCGAGCGCATGTTCATGGTCATCGCCTGCACCGACGATTCCGAGGTCAACATCGGCATCTTCGATGACGCCGAGCAGCGGGCGATGCTGGTCAACATCGTCGACGTGCCACCGCTCTGCAACTTCATCCTGCCGGCGATCGTCCGCACTGGACCGCTGGCGATCGCGATCTCGACCGCCGGCGCCTCCCCCGCTCTCGCTAAGCGGATGAAGCGCGAGATCTCTGAGCTCTTCGGCGAGGAGTACGCGCGCCTGGCGGTGATCCTCAACGACGCCCGCGGCTGGGCGAAGGGGACGCTACCGACCTACCAGGACCGCAAGGAGTTCTTCGAGGGGATCGTCAACGGCGACCCCGACCCGATCGGGCTGCTCCGTGACGGCCAGGAGGCGGCGGTGCTGGCGATCATCGAGTCCGCCAAGGAGCGGGCCGCGTCGACCCTCGCCTAGTAAGCGCCAGCTTCAGCTGGTTCCGCAGGCGCCGCCGCGGACGCTGTCGAGCATCTCGCGCAGCTCCTCTGCCTGGGCGACGGTGAGCTTGGCGCTGAAGGCGGAGGCGAGCTCGGCACGGACGATCGGGCGCATTTCCTCGAGCAGATCGACGCCGGCCGGGAGCAGGGTCGCGTAGGAGACGCGGCGATCGGTCTCGCAGAAGGTCCGCTCCAGCAGGCCAGCCTTGATCAACCGGTCGACGAGCTTGGTCAGGCCGCCGCGGGTAATCACCAGCGCCTCCGCCAGCTCCCCCATTTTCAGCCGCTGCTCTGGCGCGCGGTCGAGCGTTGCCAGCACCTCGAACCACGGCAACGGCGGCAGCTCGGCGGCGGTCAGGGCCTCCTGCAGCCGGCCGGTGACGGCGGCATGGGTCTGGGTAAGCGAGATCCAGGCCTCGCGGTGTGGGTCGACCTTCGCCCCCGTTCCGTTCCTCTCCGCGACTGCTGCGCTCTGCTCGTTCATAGATAGATCTTCCCACAGATTGGTTGTTCTGACAATAGTTGACAAGTAAACCTTCTCCCGCTAAGATGATTTCCAAGTCAACTGTTTCAGCATCAACCGTCTAGGGAAAGAAGGCATCATGAGCACCACGATCACCCAGCAGATCCCGGCAGGCACCTGGGCGGTGGACCCGGTCCACTCCTCGGTCAGCTTTGCCGTCACCCACAATGGAGTCACCACTTTCCGCAGCGGCTTCGAGCGCTATGAGGCGACGCTAACCGGCGGCGAGCAGGCGCAGCTCAAGGGCAGCGTCGAGGTCGAGAGCATCGAGATCGACGAGGAGATGCTCAAGGGCCACCTCCTCTCCCCCGAGTTCTTCGACACCCAGCGCTTTCCGCAGCTGCGCTTCAGCTCGACCGAGCTGAGCGTCGGCGAGGACGGCACCCTGCGCGTCGCCGGCGAGCTCGAGATCCACGGCGAGACCCGCAAGGTCGAGGCCAGCGGTCGCTTCGCCCACCTCGGCGAGGACGCCTACGGCAAAGCCCGCGTCGGCCTCTCGATCGTCTCGACCGTCGACCGGCGCGACTTCGGTCTCGACTGGCAGGCGCAGCTGCCGAGCGGCGGCGACGTCCTCGACTACGCGGTGACGATCAACGTCGAGCTCGAGCTCGTCGGCGAGGAGGCATAGCGATGAGAGTCCTCGGCATAACCGGAAGCCTGCGCCGGGACTCCTACAACCACGCCCTGCTGCGGGAGGCCGCCGAGCGGCTTCCCGCCGGCACGGACCTGGTGGAGTTCGACCGGCTCGGTGAGATCCCACCCTACGACGCCGACGTCGAGGAGATGGGGACGCCGGAGCCGGTCGAGGCTCTGCGGCAGGCGATGCGCGAGGCCGACGCGGTCCTCGTCGCCACCCCCGAGTACAACCACTCGATCCCGGGCGTCCTCAAGAACGCCCTCGACTGGGCCTCCCGCCCCGCCGGCCAGAGCGCCCTCACCGGCAAGCCGGCAATGGTGATCGGCGCCTCGACCGGGATGTTCGGCGCTGTCTGGGCCCAGGCCGAGACCCGCAAAGTCCTCGGCGCCCTCGGGGGCCGCGTAGTCGAGGGTGAACTGCCAGTAGCCCGCGCCGCCGAGCTCTACCGCAACGGAAGGCTCGAACTTGCTCCCGATCAGTCCGAGCAGCTGGAGGGCCTGCTGGCCGAGCTGGTCTCGGAAGTCGAGCAGCTGCGCGACCTGGTCCCGGCCGCCGCTTAGCCCTTAGGCAGGGCGAAGAAGGCGATCGCCGAGTACTGGGCGATCGCCGCGGCGATGACGAAGAGGTGGAAGACCTCGTGGTAGCCGAAGACGGCCGGATTGGGGTTGGGGCGCTGGGTCGCGTAGACGACCGCGCCTGCCGTGTAGAGGAGGCCGCCGAAGGCGACCAGGAGGGTTCCGGTCACTCCTAGGGAGGTCCAGAGTTCGGGGAAGGCGGCGACGGCGACCCAGCCGAGCGCCAGGTAAATCAGGGCCGAGGCCCATTTCGGGTGGTCGATCCAGACCATCTCGACGATCGCCCCGGCGACGGCGCCGATCCAGACCACAGCGAGGATCGCCTGCGCCAGGGTCCCGTGCAGGACGAGGAGGGCGAAGGGCGTGTAGGTGCCGGCGATGAGAAAGAAGATCATCGAGTGGTCCAGTCGGCGCATCCACTGGCGGGCGCTGGGGCGGGTCCATTCGACCCGGTGGTAGAGGGCGCTGGTGCCGAAGAGGGCCGAGAGGCTGAGCGCGTAAATCGCGACCGCCAGGGTCGCCTTCGGCGTCTTCGCCAGCACGATCAGCGTCGCGCCGAAGCCGAGCGAGAGGAAGAACGCCCACTCGTGGGAGACGCCGCGCAGTTTCGGCTTGACCAGCGCGATCGCCTCGGCGGTCGCCTCTTTGGCCGCGGTCGCCCGCTCTTCGACCGCCTCTTTGGCGGCGCTGGCGCGGTCGCCCATCGCGTCTTTGGCGGCTTGGGCACGGTCGCCCATCGCCTCGCGAGCGGCGCTCGCCCGCTCGCCCATCCGCTCCGCGCCCCTGCGCAGTTCCTCCATATCCACAGCGTACCCCCATGGAAGCTGTCCGACGCCGAATTGGAGCCAGATTCCCCTTGGCCGAGTTTGCGGAGTTGACACAATGTGTGGAGAGATTCGTCGCTTTCAGAACCTCCTAATTGCGCCTTTCGACACTTTTTCCGACCGGTCGATTAGCGATCCTGCGTAGTTACCGCTTAAAGCCCGCCCGAGAGGAGTTTTTCGATGTCTAAGACCGCCGTTGCCAGTCCCAAGAACGGTCTGCAGGGCCTCTCGATCGAACGCAGGTACTCGACCCCTGGCGTGCATCCTTTCGACCAGATCGAGTGGGAGATCCGCGATGCGGTGATCGGCAACCCGGAGAGCCCGGCCTTTGAGCAGCGCGGGGTTGAGTTCCCGAAGAGCTGGTCGCAGAACGCAACCAACATCGTCGCCCAGAAGTACTTCCGCGGGCAGCTCGGCAGCCCGGAGCGCGAGAGCTCGGTCAAACAGATGATCGGCCGCGTCGCCGGGACGATCTCCAACTGGGGGCGCGAGCTGGGCTACTTCGCCTCCGAGGAGGACGCCGACGCCTTCGAGATGGAGCTGACCGCGATCCTGCTGAACCAGAAGGCGGCCTTCAACTCGCCGGTCTGGTTCAACGTCGGCTTCGAGGAGACGCCGCAGTGTTCGGCCTGCTTCATCCTCAGCGTCGAAGACAACATGGAGTCGATCCTCGACTGGAACACTAAGGAGGGCAAGATCTTCCGCGGCGGCTCCGGCTCCGGGATCAACCTCTCCAACATCCGCGGCTCGAAAGAGCCGTTGAAGAAGGGTGGCACCGCCAGCGGTCCGGTCAGCTTCATGCGGGGCGCCGACGCCTGGGCGGGGACGATCAAGTCGGGCGGCAAGACGCGGCGGGCGGCAAAGATGGTTGTCCTCAACGTCGACCACCCAGACATCGTCGACTTCGTCGAGTGCAAGGCCAAAGAGGAGGAGAAGGCTGCGGCCCTGCGCGACGCCGGCTTCGACATGTCGATCGACGGCGACGGCTTCCACTCGATCCAGTACCAGAACGCCAACAACTCGGTCCGGGTCACCGACGAGTTCATGGAGGCGGTCGAGCAGGGCGACGACTGGAAGTTGACGGCCCGCGTCACTGGCGAGCCGATCGAGAGCATCGACGCCCGCGAACTGATGAACAAGATCGCCGACGCCGCCTGGCGCTGCGCCGACCCGGGCGTTCAGTACGACACCACGATCAACCGCTGGCACACCTGCCCAGAGTCCGGGCGGATCAACGCCTCCAACCCGTGCAGCGAGTACATGCACGTCGACGATTCGGCCTGCAACCTCGCCTCGATCAACCTGATGAAATTCCGCCGCGAGGACGGCAGCTTCGACGCCGCCGACTTCGAGCACACCGTCGACGTCGTCTTCCTCGCCCAGGAGATCATCGTCGGCCCGTCGAGCTACCCGACCGAGGAGATCGGCGAGAACGCCCGTCGCTTCCGCCAGCTCGGCCTCGGCTACGCCAACCTCGGCGCCCTGCTGATGAGCGACGGCCTCCCGTATGACTCCGAGGAGGGCCGCAACGTCGCCGCGGCGATCACCTCGCTGATGACCGGGCGCGCCTACCGCCAGTCAGCGCTGATCGCCGCCGGCGCGACCGGGCCTTACGAGGAGTACGAGCGCAACCGCGAGCCGCACAACGGCGTCATGCGGATGCACCGCGACGCCGCCTACGAGGTCGACGGCACCGGGATCAAGGGCGACCTGCTCGAGGCCTCCCAGCGCGCCTGGGACGAAGCGGTCGAGCTCGGTGAGGAGCACGGCTACCGCAACGCGCAGGCGACGGTGCTAGCCCCGACCGGGACGATCAGCTTCCTGATGGACTGCGACACGACCGGGATCGAGCCCGACTTCTCGCTGGTCAAGTTCAAGGAGCTGGTCGGGGGCGGGCAGATGACGATCACCAATCGCTCGGTGCCGCTCGCCCTGCAGACGCTCGGCTACTCCGACGCCGAGATCGATCAGATCGAGGCTTACATCAAGGAGAACAACAAGATCGTTGGCGCGCCGGGCCTCAAGGACGAGCACCTGCCGGTCTTCGACGTCGCGGTCGGCGAGCGGGCGATCAGCCACACCGGCCACATCGACATGATGGCGGCGACGCAGCCGTTCCTCTCCGGAGCGATCTCGAAGACGGTGAACATGCCGGAGACGGCCTCGGTCGAGGACATCGCCGACGCCTACACCCGCGGCTGGAAGGGCGGCCTCAAGGCGTTAGCGATCTACCGCGACGGCTCGAAGACCGCCCAGGCGCTGCGCACCGACGCGCAGAAGGGCAAGGGGGCCGAGGCCGAACAACAACTGGCCGAGCCGGTCCGCAAGAAGATGCCGCTCGAGCGCGAATCGATCACCCACAAGTTCAACATCGCCGGGCACGAGGGGTACATCACCGCCGGCAAATACGACGACGGCACGCTCGGCGAGATATTCCTCACCGACATCGGCAAGGAGGGCTCAACGCTCCGCGGCCTGCTCAACGCCTTCGCGACCGCGATCTCCCTCGGCCTCCAGTACGGGGTACCGCTCGAGACCTTCGTCCAGAAGTTCAGCTACATGCGCTTCGAGCCGGAGGGGATGACGCGCAACCCGGAGATCCCCTTCGCGAAATCGATGCCGGACTACATCATGCGCTGGCTGGCGAGCCGCTTCATCGAGGACACGGAGACGCTCGAGGAACTGGGGATCATGACCCAGGAGGTCCGCAACAAGAAGGAAGAAGAGACTTCCCAGCTCGGCCTCGGGATCGCCACCGACACGGCGGGCCCGGCCAACGGCAACGGTCACTCGAACGGCGGTAACGGCAACGGCGGCGCGGTCGCACCGACGGCAGCGATGACCGAAGAGCCCCCGGTCCGACCGGCGAAGATGCAGGGCCTCGAGCTCGGCCCGGCCTGCGAACAGTGCGGCGGCATGATGCAGCGGACGGGCAGTTGCTACACGTGCAGCCAGTGCGGCAACAACACCGGCTGCGGCTGAGCCTGGAACGCTAGGACACACTGCGCGGGAGACCACCCGCGGCTGCGCGCCGTGCGAAGCACTGTCGCTCGCCGCGTGCGTCCTCCCGCTTGGTCCTAGCGCCCCAGGAACCCTTAGAGCTCGACGCCCCGGGCCGTCAGCCACTCGGCGAGTGGCTCGGGTGGGGTGCCTTCGAAGACGAGGCGGACGCCCTCGCGGAGGACGTGGTCGCCGTTGTCGGCTTGGCCGGGGTTGGTGGCGAGCCAGAAGGCAGCGGCTGCGGCGGCTAGGGCGGCCGGGTCATCGCCTTCGGGATCGATCCCCTGGACGGTGCTGAGCAGCTCGCCGCGCAGGTCCTCGGCGGCGGTGGTCGGTCGGTCGTCGTCCTCGAAGCTCTCGAAGAAGCCGATCACCGCGGTGTCGGTCCCCTCGGGATCGACAATCGCCGTCGCCTCGCGCACGGCCTCGGAGATAGTCGGGATCGTTTCGCGGTTGCCCGGCTTCATTGGCCAGACCAATACCCACCTGCCGACGGGACGAAAACCGGTCACATGGACCGGAAATCGGCCCGTCGGCCGTTAGTTCAAGACGACGGTGGCGTCGTGCCTTGGGGTCTCCGTGATGGCGCGGCGATAGGGGCGCTCTGGGGCTGGGTTTGCGGGGGTGATCTCGTAGCGGCGGACTAGCTCGCGGAGGACCACACTCATCTCGAACTGGGCGAAGGCGGCGCCGAGGCAGCGGCGGACGCCGCCGCCGAAGGGGATCCAGGTGTAAGTGCCGGGCGGGTTGTCGAGGAACCGCTCGGGCAAGAAGCGCTCCGGTTCGGGGTAGATCTGCGGGTCGCGGTGGATCAGGTGGATGCTGGGGACGACGCGGGCGCCCGCCGGCAGCTCGTAGCCGCCGAGCTCGACCGGCTCGGTCAGCTTGCGGATCACGATCACGATTACCGGGCGCAGCCGCAGCGTCTCCTGGATCGTCGCGGTCAGGTACGCCTCCTCCCCCGCCTCGACCTCGGCCCGCAGGCGCTCCAACTTGTCGGGGTGGCGGGTGAGGCGCTCCATCGCCCAGGAGAGCGCGGTCGCAGTCGTCTCGTGGCCGGCGACCAGCAGGGTCAGGAGCTCGTCGCGGATCTCGGCGTCGCTCATCGGGCTGCCGTCCTCGTGCTGGGCCTGGACCAGCATCGAGAGCACGTCGTCGCGCTCCTCGAGGTCGGCGGCCGCCCGGCGCTCGGCGATCTCCAGCGCCAGCAGCTCGTCGACCCGCTCGACCCGGCGCCGGAACAGCGGCACGCGGTTGAGCCGGTCGGGCCCGATCAGCAGGATCGGCAAGAGCGCCTTCGGGTCGCTGGTCAGGTCGAGGAAGTCCCGCAAGGCTCCGCGCAGCTGGTCCATCCGCTGGCCGCCGTGAACGCCGAAGACGGTCTCGATCACGATCTCCAGCGTGATCGCCTGCATCCGCGGCCGCAACTTGTAGGGGACGCCGGTCGGCCAGCTCTCGATCTCGCGGGCGGCGATCTCGGTCATCTTCTCGCCGTAGGCCTGCATCCGCTCACCGTGGAAGGGCGGCAGCAGCAGCTTGCGCTGGCTGATGTGTTTCTTCTCGTCGAGGACGAGGACCGAGTTCTCGCCGAGCACCGGGCGCAGGATCTGGTTGCCCTCGCCGGCGTGGAAGATGCGCGGGTCGCCGGTGAAGACCTGCTTGACCAGCTCGGGGTCGGCGATCACGACCCAATCGCCCTCGTAGGCGATCTTCAGCGTGAACATTGGACCGAAGCGGGCGCGGCTCTGCTCCAGCAGCCATTGCGCGCGACGCGACCAGATCGCCGTCTGCGGGATCCGTCCCATCCGCGGGCCGGGCGGCAACCCCTTGATCGGGGCCGGAGCGTGCCCGTTGACCGAAGCCGCAGCGGTGGCGGTCGCCTCCATAGAGGTCAACCTACTCCTGCTGTCGCCGCCCAATGTGTGACGTTCGTTACTGGGTAGCCTGGGCGGGTGGCCAACCTGCCGCGCCTCCCCGTCGCCGCTGAGCACCGCGTCGTCAAGTTCTTCTGCGGCCTGCCGCCGTGGCTGCAGCGGCTGCTCTTCGGGCGGCCGCCGGAGCTCGATGGGCAGCAACTGGCGCCGGACATCCACACGCTGCTGTGGCTGGATCGCCTCGTCTACGACGAGGACGGCCTGGCCGAGAAGAAGTCGCCGCAGGAGACCCGGGTCGAACGGCTAGAAGAGGCGCGGATCGTCGCCCACCGGCCACCGATCCCGATGGCGCGGGTCGAGCAGGTCGCGATCCCGGGAGCGGGCGGAAGGATCGACGCCAGGCTCTATGTGCCCGCCGCGTCGGAGGAGCCCTCGCCCCTGCTCGTCTACTTCCACGGCGGCGGTTGGGTGATCGGCGGCCTCGACACCCATGACGATCCCTGCCGCTTCCTCGCCGCCCACTCCGGCGCCCGCGTGCTCTCGGTCGACTACCGGCTGGCGCCCGAGCATCCCTTCCCGGCCGCGGCCGAAGACGCCCTCGCCGCCTACGAGTGGGCCGCCGCCAACTCCGAGCGCCTTGGCGCCGACCCGGCCCGGATCGGCGTTGGCGGCGACAGCGCGGGCGCCAACCTCGCCGCCGCGACCTGCCTGATGGCTCGCGACGCGAAGATGCCGCTGCCGAAGATGCAGCTGCTGATCTACCCGGTCACCGAAACCGCCGGCACCGCCCACTCGCGCCAGACCTTCGCCGAGGGCTTCATGCTCACCCGCGCCGACATGGACTGGTTCGAGGACCACTACCTGCCGCCGGAGGTCGACCGCACCGACCCTCGGGTCGCGCTGCTCAACACCGACGATCTCTCCGGCCTACCGCCCGCCTACATCGCCACGGCCGGCTTCGACCCGCTCCGCGATGAGGGCGAGGATTTCGCCCAGCGCCTGCGCGAGGCAGGCGTACCGGTCGCGTTGCGGCGCCATCCCGGCCTCATCCACACCTTCCTCAACCTGACCGCGATCTGCCCCACCGCCCGCGCCGCGATGCTCGAAGCGGCCGGGGCGCTGCGGATGGGTCTGACGGCCTGAACTACTCGTACTGGAGCGACCGCAGGACGTTCAGCCTCGATGCCCGACGCGCCGGCCAAATCGCTGCGATCACGCCGACG
The DNA here is from genome assembly GCA_035551255.1 of Solirubrobacterales bacterium. Classification (GTDB taxonomy): domain Bacteria; phylum Actinomycetota; class Thermoleophilia; order Solirubrobacterales; family 70-9; genus VAYN01. The sequence goes on along the minus strand of DASZNP010000002.1, from coordinate 16,786 downwards.
ACCGCGGCGAAGACCAACAGCAGGACCAGCGAGCCGACCGGATAGGAGAGGGTGAAACCTTCGTCCTTCAGCGGCTGCGCGATCAGGGTTGCGAAGACGATGCCGAGGACCATCCCAAGGATCGCCCCGATCAGCGCCGTGATCACCGCCTCGTAGCGAACCATCGTCCGCACTTGGCGTCGCGACATCCCGATCGCCCGCAGCATCCCCAGCTCCCGCGTCCGTTCGTGGATCGAGAGCGCCAGGGTGTTGGCGATGCCGAAGATCGAGATCAGGATCGCGAAGGCCAGCAACGCGTAGACGAGTTTGACCAGCCCGTCGATTTGCTTTTCCCGCTCTTCCTTCAGTTCGCCCTGGTTCAGCACTTCGGTGACCGGGAAGAGCCGTTCCGAACCCACCGTCAGCAGCGCCTGCACTTTCGCTTCGTCTGCCCCTTCTTCGACCTTGACGAAGTCGAAGAGGTCCTGGGTCTGGGCGAAGTCGCGCGTCATCACCGCCTGGGTGACGAGGACGCTGCCAAGCACGCCGATCTTCGATTCGAACTCGCCGACGACCCGGAAGCGCGGCCGCGCACGCGTCTGCGTCAGCAGCTGGAACGTGTCACCGAGGGAGAGGTTGTGGGAGCTGGCGAAGTCGTCGGAAACGATCGCCTCGTGGTCGCCGAGGTTGCGCAGGGCCTCCGGTCCGCCCTGCTTCCATTCGATGTTGAGGGTCTCGCCGATGTCCCGGGTCGGAGCGTTGACCTGGACGGTTCCTCCCGGCACACCGTTTTCGACCACCTTCGCCTGGGCCCCGCGGATCGTCGAGACCAGCTTCACCCCGGGGACCTGGCGCGCCGCTTTCGCCGCCCCGTTCGGGATCGGCGAGAAGCCGTCGCTGTTCTGGATCACCAGCCCGCCGGCGAAGTTTTCGTCGACGACCTGGGCGACCGTGCTCTTCAGGCCGGCGGCGAAGACGGTGACGAAGGCGACCAGGGCCAGCCCGATCATCAGCGCCGCGGCGGTGATCGCGGTGCGGCTGGGGTTGCGCTGGGCGTTCTCGCGCGCGAGCCGCCCGGTCAGCCGCCGCAGCCGCTCCAACGGCCAGCCGGCGACGGTCGCCAGCGGCGGCACCAGCCGCGGACTGAAGATCGAGACCGCGAAGACGACCGCGACCGCGCCGCCGCCCATCAGGCCGGCGCGGGTCCCCGCCGAACCGCTGCCGAATAGCCCGTACAGGACCATCGCCAGCCCGGCGGCGACGAGCAGGACCGAGAGCGCCAGGTAGGCGAGCCGGCGGCGCCTGGTCGGCTCGGGGTTGAAGGCGTGCAGGGCGGCAATCGGCGGCACCCTGGTCGAGCGGAGCGCCGGCACCAGCGAGGAGACGAGCGTCACCACCAAGCCGACGACGAGCCCGACGATCACCGTCCGCGACTCGAGCTGCAGGCTGGTCGTCGGCAGTTCGAGGCCGAAAGCCTTGAACAGGGCCTCGATCGCGGCGGCGATCACGAATCCGGCCGCGATCCCGATCAGCGCCCCGATCAGCCCGATCGCTCCCGATTCGGCCATCACCGTGGTGAGGATCTGGCGGCGCGAGGCGCCCAGCGTCCGCAGCATCCCGAATTCGCTGACCCGCTGGGCGACCGTGATCGAGAAGGTATTGAAGATCAGGAACGAGCCGACGAAGACGGCGATGAAGCCGAAGACGAGCAGGAAGGTCTGCAGGAAGCCCAGGCTTTCGCGGATTTCCTTGGAGGCACGGTCGGCTTTTTCCGTCGCGGTCTCGACCCGCACGCCGCTCGGCATCTCGCGCCCAATCCGCCGTTTCAGCGCCTCAGCGGAGACGCCATCCGCGGCGGCGACCGAGATCTGGTCGAAGCGGCCGCGCTTGTGGGTGAGGCGCTGGGCGACCGGCAGCGTCACCTGGGCGATGCTGGCGCCCCCGAAGGAGGCGCTGCCGAGCTTGGTGATGCCGACGAGGCGGAACTTCTGCGCCGTCCCCTGCCCGATCAGCTCGATCGTGTCGCCGAGTTCGAGGCTGCTGCTTTCCGCTGCTCCCAAGTCGATCGAGGCTTCGCGCGGGCCGCGCGGTTTGCGCCCTTCGACGTAGTTGAGCGACTCGAGCCCATCGGGCAGGGTCGAGGAGATGAACTTGGGGGCGAATTTGTTGCCGATCTTTTCGCCGTCTTCGTTGAAGAAGCCGCCGGGGGTGAAGATCGCTCCGGCCGCCAGGCTCACTCCCCGGGTCTTCTGCACCCGCGGCAACAGCGAGGCGCTGATCGTCGGCGTTTCGCCGTTTTCCTGCTTGACCGGGTTCTCGGCGGTGATGACGACGCTGGTCCCGCTCAGCGACTCGTTGAAGATTTCGTCGAAGGCGGCGAAGATCGTGTCGGTGAGGATGTAGGAGCCGGCGACGAAGGCGACGCCGAGGACGACGGCGAAGGTCGTCGCCAGCGCCCGCACCTTGCGCGCCCAGAGGCTCTTGAGGCCGAGGCTAGTCAAGCCGCTTCTGCAGCTCGATCACCTCGTCCGCCGAGCCGGGGGCGGCGTCGCTGACGATCCTCCCGTCCTGGAGGGTGATCAGCCGGTCGGCGTGAGCGGCGGCGACCGGGTCGTGGGTGACCATCACCACCGTCTGGCCAAACTCATCGACCGCGCTGCGCAGCAGCCGCAGCACGTCAGCGCTCGCCTTCGAGTCGAGGTTGCCGGTCGGCTCGTCGGCGAAGACCACGGCCGGTTTGGAGACCAGGGCGCGGGCGACGGCGACGCGCTGCTGCTGGCCGCCGGAGAGCTCGGCCGGGCGGTGCGTGCGCCGGTCCTCGAGCCCGACGGTGCGGACGAGGGTGTCGACCCACTGCTCGTCGGGCTTGCGGCCGGCGATCGAGAGCGGCAGCACCAGGTTCTCCTCGGCGGTGAGGACCGGGATCAGGTTGAAGAACTGGAAGACGAAGCCGAGCTTGTCGCGGCGCAGCTGGGTCAGCTCAGCGTCGTCGAGCTTGGTGATGTCAACGCCGTCGAGCTCGACCGTGCCCGAGGTCGGTTTGTCGAGGCCGGCGAGGATGTGCATCAGCGTCGACTTGCCCGAGCCCGAGGGGCCCATGATCGCGGTGAAGCGATCGCGGTCGAAGCCGGTGCTGACCCCGGCGAGGGCATCGACTGCCGCGTCCCCCTCGCCGAAGCGGCGGTGGAGATCGGTGGCGACGACGACTGGTCCGTTGACGCTCACGGCCCGCACGGTATCGCGCCAGCCCTTTAGCCTGCGCGCGTGCCCCTCGCCGACCGCTTCGACGGACTCCTGATCGACCTCGACGGGGTGGTCTGGATCGGCCGCGAGCCGGTACCGGGGTCGGTCGAGACGCTGCGGGCGCTGCTCGAGGCCGGCAAGCGGATCGTCTTCGTCACCAACAACCCAGGCCGGCTGCCGGAAGCTTACGTGGAGCGGCTGCGGGGGCTGGGGGTCGAGGTCGGCCCCGAGCAGATCGTCACCGCCGGGGTCGCGGTGGCACGGCTGGCCGGCGAAGCAGCCGGGGAGAACGGCAGCGCCTTCGTGCTCGGCGACACGCCGCTGCAGGAAATGGTCGCGGCGACGGGCACGCGGTTGCTGGATGGCAGCGAGGCGGAGGAGGCCGACGTGGTCGTCGTCTCCGGCCACAGAGGCTTCGACTACGGCGAGCTGCGGACCGCGAAGTTCGCCCTCGATCGCGGCGCCCAGCTCTTCGCCACCAGCCACGACCCGACGATGCCGTTCCCAGGCGGCGAGCTGCCGGGGACGGGCGCGGTCCTGGCCGCGGTCGAAGTCGCCTCGGGAAAGCAGGCGACGATCGCCGGCAAGCCCGAGCGGCACCTGTTCGAGATGGCGATCGAGTCAATCCGTGGTTCCTTTCGCACCGATGACGTGCAAAAGGAACCACGGGATGGACGCTTGGCGATGGTCGGCGATCGGATCAGCTCCGACATCGACGGCGGTCGCGCCGCCGGGTTGGAGACCGTGCTCGTCCTCAGCGGCACCACCTCGCGCGAGGAAGCCGAAGTGGCCGATCCCGCGCCTGACCACGTCCTCGACGACCTTGCTGCGCTGCTGAAGTGAGCGCCGGCGCGATGGCCGCAAGCGAGCAGGAGCGGCCCCGGCTCAGCTTCGCCGGCGTCTTCGCCGTCACCTTCCTCGGCCTGATCGCGGTCGGCTCGGTCCTGCCGGTCCTGCCCCGCTACGTCCACGGCCCGCTCCATTCCAGCGACCTCGCGGTCGGGGTCGTGATCGGCTCCTACGCGGTCACCGGGCTGCTGCTGCGGCCGATCGCCGGGCGCCTCGCCGATACCCGCGGGCGGCGACCGACGGTCCTGCTCGGGGCGCTCCTGGTCTCGCTCAGCGGTCTGCTCTACCTCCCCCACCTCGGCATTCCCGGCCTGATCTTCGCCCGCCTCGTGCTCGGCGCCGGCGAGGGAGCCCTCTACACCTCCGGCTCGGCCTGGATCGTCGATATGGCGCCGGAGGAGCGGCGCGGGCGCATCCTCGGTCTCTACGGGCTGGCGGTCTGGGGCGGGCTTAGCGTCGGCCCACTGCTCGGGGAGGTGGTGCTGCACGCGACCAGCTACGAGACCGTCTGGATCTGCGCCGCGGTGCTGCCGCTGGTCGGGGCGGCGATCGCCTTCCGCGTCCCCGATCCCTTCCAGCCGCTGGCTCACGCCGAGCCGCATCCGCTGATCGCGCCGGAGGCGGTCCGCCCCGGCTTCGCCGTCGCCCTCGCCTCGGTCGGCTACGCGACCCTCGCCGCCTTCATCGTCCTCCTGCTCGAATCCCGCGGGGTCGGCCACGGCGCCACCGTCTTCGCCGCCTTCGCGGCGATGATCGTCCTGGCGCGGCTCGTCGCCGGCCACCTGCCCGATCTCTACGGGCCCGCCCCAGTGGCGATCGGCGCCGTTCTCGTCGAGGCCGCCGGGCTGCTGCTGATCGCGCTCTCCCACAGCCTGGTCCTGGCGATGGTCGGGGGGATGGCGATGGGCGGCGGCTTCTCCCTCCTCAATCCCTCCCTGATGTTGATCGCAGTGGGCCGCGTCTCGGAGACCGCGCGCGGCGCCGCGATGGGCACCTACACCGCTTTCTTCGACGCCGGCGTTGGCATCGGCGCTCCGCTGGCCGGGCTCGCCGCGGCGCTAACCAGCTACGAGGGCGCCTTCGTCCTCGCCGCCGCGGTCGCCGTCTGCTCGGCACTGCTGGTTGCGGCGACGTTGCGGCGCGAGCACCGCCCGGCGCCGCGCGGCCTCAGCGCTCGCTGATCAGCAGCGTCTGCAGCGCCCGGCCGATCCGGCCGCCTCCGTCGAACAGCGTCGACTCGGCGGTTCCGATTCCGTGGGCGCGCGGCAGGGTCGCGGCGTCGACGCCGATCCATTCCTCCTTCGGCATCCGCTCGAAGTGGACGGTGAGGTCGACGTTGATGAAGAGGAAGCGACGGAAGTCGAGCGCCGCGCTGATCCCGTTGCCGACGTCGGCGGCGGCCAGCGCGCGCTGCAGCGGCGTCGGCTCCTCCCCCGCCACCAGCGGCTGACGCATCCGCAGCCAGGCGGTCGCCGGCCCCGGTTCGAGGAAGCCGCCGGCGACGAAGCGCACCTCCATCGCCGAGTGGTAGCCGTGCTCCTCGCCGGTCGGGAAGAACTCAGCTAACTCCCCTTTCTCGGGCAGCGGCGGCGGTTGGCTGGCGATCAGCGCCTCTCCCGGCAACTCCAGCTTGGTCTTGCGGAGGCGCCAGCCGCGGACCCGCATCAGCACCTCGCCCGCCTCGTCGCTCAGGTCCGCCTCGACCATCTGCACGCGGCGACCCGGCCGCGCCACCCGCGCCTCGATGCGGACCGGCGCGATCGGGATCGAGCGCAGGATCTCGAAGGTGACGCGCCCCACCTGGAACTCATCGGAGTCCGGCAGCCCCTCGATCGCGTAGCCGAGCAGCGCGGCCGGCGGCCCCGCATGCTGCGCCCCCGGGTCCCAAGGCCCCCGCGTCAGCTCGGTAGCGCGGAAGAGGTCTCCGTCGCGCTCGTAAAACGCCTCAAACACGCGGCGCATCGTATGACCCACTCGAACTGCATCAAATTTCCGGGCTACCAGGCCGGAAATTTGATGCAGTTCGCTCAGCAGTTGCGGCTGCCGAACTCCTGGGTCCAGACGTGGGCGCCGGGGAACCCTTCGAGCTTGCCCGTCTGCAGGCCGATTCCGGTGTCTTCGTAGTCGCCGAGGATGTTTTCCCGGTGGCCCTGCGACTTCATCCAGGCCCTGAAGATCGAGACCGGAGTACCGAGGCCGCCGCTGCCCCAGGCGATGTTCTCGCCCTCGGCGCAGCCGCGGTAGCCGAAGCGGGTCATCCAGTAGGTGAATTCACGTTCGCAGGCTTCGTGGCTGAAGACGCCGCAGCGGAGGATGTCGCGGGACTTGTGGTCGGCGGCCTTGACCAGCGACTTCAGGGCGGCGAGCGGCGGCAGCCCGTGCCCAGCGCGGGCATGGTTGACGAGGCAGAGCATCGTCTGCTCCTGGGCCTCGAACGGGGCGCGGCTGTGCTTCTGTCCGTGGCAGGCCTGGGCGGCACTCGGCAGGACGAGGAATCCCGCCAGCAGGAACAGAGCCGTGGCTATGCCTCTACGTGTCACGGCCTCGTAATACCCGGGGCGTACTCTCTAAACAAGAGAGAAAGGAACGAGATGACGACGAAAGTTCAGAAAAGCGAGCAGGAGTGGCGCGACCAACTGACGCCCGAGCAGTACGAGGTCACCCGCAACGCCGGCACCGAGCGCGCCTTCACTGGCCCCTACTGGGATGAGAAGGCGGAAGGCATGTACCGCTGCGTCTGTTGCGGGACCGAGCTCTTCTCCTCGGACACGAAGTTCGACTCCGGCACCGGCTGGCCGAGCTTCACCGAGCCGGCGAACCTCGAGCACGTTGAATTACGGCCCGACAACAGCCTCTTCATGCGCCGCACCGAGGTCGTCTGCAAGCACTGCGACGCCCACCTCGGCCACGTCTTCGACGACGGCCCCGCCGACCAGGGCGGCAAGCGCTACTGCATCAACGGCTGCGCCTTGACCCTGGATAAGAAATAGCGGCACCCGGACGCGAAGCGGAGGACGCGCGACTGGTCTGGGAGCTAGAGAGCTCCGCCGCCGGCACCGAGGTAGCTGAAGCGCACTGCCAGCGCTACCGCCTCGGTGCGGGTGTCGACCTCGAGCTTGGCGATCGCGTTGCGCACGTGGGTGTGCACGGTCGCCGGGCTCAGCTGCAGGCGGTCGGCGATTTCTTTGACCCGCAGGCCCTCGGCGAGGAGCTCGAGGATCTGGCGCTCACGAGGCGAGAGGTCGAGCAGTTTCTCGACCTCGGAGGGCTTGCCGCCAGCAAAGTCGCCGCCGAGAAAGGTGCCGCCCTGGGTCACCGCTTTGACCGCCTTGGCGATGTCCTCGGCCGGCGCCGACTTCAGCACATAGCCGGAGGCGCCGGCGCGTAGGGCGAGTGCCAGCAGGTCTGGCTGGGCGTGCGCGGTGAAGATGATCACTTTGGTCCGCGGCCGGACTTTGAGGACCTCCTTGGTCGCCTCGATGCCGTCGCGCTTGGGCAGCTCGACGTCGATGATGAGGACGTCCGGTTCCAGTTCCTTGACGACGTCGACCACGTCGCGACCGTTACCGGCCTCGCCGACGATTTCGACGATGTTCGAGTTCATCATCCGCGCTTTGATCGCGTCGCGGACGATCTCGTGGTCGTCGCAGAGGACTACGCGCTTGGCTTCCCGCACACCCGTGCTCATGACAGCCCTGGTTTTGCGCTGCTCATCGAGCCGCGATTCTTTCAGGCGCCCCGAACGGATGCAAAGTTTTGGGTAGCGTGAAACTGCCGTCGCTCTCCTGCCGGTTCTCGATCAGGGCGATGATCGTGCGGCCGACGGCGCAGGCGGTGCCGTTCAGCGTGTGCACCGTCTCGGGCGCCGCGCCCTCCTGCGGGCGATAGCGAGCGCCGAGCCGACGGGCCTGGTAGTCGGTCGTGTTCGAGCAGGAGGTAAGCTCGCGAAAGCGCTCCTGGCTCGGGATCCAGGCCTCGCAGTCGTACTTCTTCGCCGCCGGAGCGCCGAGGTCACCGACGGCGACGTTGACCACCCGGTAGGGGATCTCCAGGGCGCCGAGGATGCGCTCCTCGATCGCCAGCAGCCGCTCGTGCTCCTCCTGCGAGGCGCCCGGCTCGACGAACGAGAACATCTCGACCTTGTCGAACTGGTGGACCCGGAAGATGCCGCGAGTGTCGCGGCCGGCGGCGCCCGCCTCGCGGCTGAAGCAGGTCGAGAAGGCGCAGTAGCGCAGCGGCAGCTCGGCGGCGTCGAGAATCTCGTTCGCGTGGAGGCCGGCGAGGCCGACCTCGGAAGTGCCGGTGAGGAAGAGCTCGTCCTTGGGGATCTCGTAGATCTGGTCGCGGGCCTCGGGCAGGAAGCCGGTCCCCTCCAGCGCCTCTTCGCGGACCAGCACCGGCGGCACCACCGGCTCGTGGCCCTCGGCGCGGACGGTCTCGATGGCGAAGCGGACGAGCGCCAGCTCGAGCAGGACGAGATCGCCCTTCAGGTAGGCGAAGCGCGAGCCGGAGAGCTCGGCCGCCTTCTCCATCTCGATCAGGCCGAGGTCGGTGCCGATCTCGAGGTGGTCGCGCGGCTCGAAGTCGAACTGGGAGCGCTCGCCGACCTCGCGGATCACGACGGCGTCCTCCTCGGTCATCCCTTCCGGCGCGTCGGGGTCCGGAATGTTCGGCAGGGTCAGCGCCAGCTCGGCGAGCTTGGCCTCGACCCCCTCCAGCTCCTCTTTGCCCGACTCGATCCGCTCCTTCAGGCCCTGCACCGTCGCCATTAGCTCCTCGGCGTCTTCGCCGGCCTGTTTGCGTTCGCCGATTTGCTTGGAGAGCGTCTTGCGCTCGGCCTGAGCGTTCTCGACCTCGGGCAGCAGCTCACGCCGCCGCGCGTCCAGCGCCAGCAGCTCGTCCACCTGCTCGGCCGCGCCCCGCCGCGCCAAGGCGGCTTTGACCCGCTCGGGGTCGGAGCGGATCGCCTTCAGGTCCAGCATGGGAGGCCCGCCGGGCTAGGGGGATTCCTGGCCGGGACGCGGCGAGGATTCGGCGTCTTCACCGGCGTACTTGGCGACGAATTTGGCGACCTCTTTCGCTTCGTCGCCAACGACGATGTTCTGGGGCATGATCGCGCCCGAGAAGCCGCCGTTCTGGATCGCGTAGAGGGCGTCTTCGAAGCTCTCTTCGCGCTGGTTCAAGTTCGGGCCCTGCGTCCGCTGGCCGCGGTTGCCGCTGCCCTGGGTGCCAGCGGCGCTCAGCGTGTGGCAGCCCGAGCAGTGGGTGGCAAAGAGCTCGGCGCCGGCGTAGTTGGGGTCGTCCTTGGAGACGGAGACCTTTTCCGGGCCGAAGGAGCCGCAGGCGGAGAGCCCGAGGGCGACGGCGAGAAGAGCGACTATGGCCAGTGCGGAACGCATGCGGCGGGCATCATATTGTCTAGCTCCCCCGCGATGCCGCCGCCCGATCCAGCCAGCTTCCGCGCCGCCATGGCAGGACTGCCAACGGGAGTCACGATCGTCACCGCCAACGGGCCCGACGGACCGGCCGGAGCGACCGCCAACGCGGTCTCCTCCCTCTCCATAGAGCCGATGATGATGCTGGCCTGCCTCGACCGCGGCTCCCGCACCCTCCTCGCCGTCCAGGCCGCCGACGCCTTCGGCATCAGCGTCCTCCACGCCGGCCAGGAGCCGATAGCCCGCGCCTTCGCCACCAAGGCCCCGGTAGCCGAGAAGTGGTCCGGCGTCGCCTGGTCAGACCAAGACGGCATCCCCGCCATCGACGACGCCCTCATCTTCATAGCCTGCAGCCTCCGCGACGTCCTAGCCGCAGGCGACCACGTGATAGTCACCGGCGAAGTCCGCGCCCTCGAGTCCCGCAAGGGCGATCCGCTGGTCTTCCACGGTGGCCGATACCACCCGCTGATTTGGGAGTAAGAGCCCCGCTGACTCACTCGGGACCGAAGTGCGATCGCAAACGTTCGGTCATGGTCTCCGCCGCTCCCGCCAGCAAGCTCAGCATTCCGACCAGCACCTTTCCATCCTCGGCCACGAAAGTGTCCTTCCATTCCAACGTCACCCGCCCGGCCTCGCTCGGTCCGCCAAGCGAGAAGCGACCCTGATAGTCGCTGATGCCGGTGGGGCCCGTCATCGCATATGCATACCCATCCGCTTCCTGCCGCTCGAGCGTCTCCGTGATCTCCGTGCCATCGGGGAGCTTCGTGGTCCGCTCATTCGCCTTCACCTGAAAATCAGCCCAAAAGGGGGCGTCAAAACGGCAGGCGTAGGCGGCCACCGCATCCCTGACCTCTTCGGGGAACGTCCATTGCCGGGCGAACGTCACCGGCTCGGCGCCGGGCACGACCGTAAGAGGCACATAGAGCTCTCCGTAGACGAGGTCCGAAAGCCCATCGGTATCCATCACTCCCTGGGTGTAGCCAAGCAGCCATCGGGAGTTCGGTTGCTTGCGATCACCCCCTTCGGCCAGGGCGAGCCCAAGGCCGGTCCGCGAGCGCAGGGAGGCAAGTATCGGGTTCTCCCCGCCCCCTACCGTCATTTCGCCGCTGACCGTGTGCCCGTAGTGGAGGAGAATGTTCAGCCAGGCCACAGTGGTCCCGCGTGGCACCGACACCAGTCGCATTCGCTCACTCAACGAAACGACTTCATCCACCCATGACTGCGTCGGGGCGGGGTGAGTCTCTTCCAGGCATGATTCGAGCGCGCCTGCCAGCACTCCGGCGCGCTGCTTGAGGTAGGTGATGGGAAAGCCGGGGCTCTTCAGGAGCATCCGCTCCTGATCAGACAGGCTCGCCATCGCCCAGTCCGGGATGTTCCCGTAAAGGTCGAATCCCCATGGCCCGCGCGCAGACATCTGCCGCTGCAATGGCGTCATCCCGAGGAGGGGGCGGCCTTCGTTGAAGACCTCGCGCTGAAAAAGCGACTTGCCGGCGGCGACGGTGAGGATGAAGGGATCGATCGGCTCCCCATCCCGCCAGACGAGGTGGTTGTAGCCGTTCTGAAACGGCCACTGTCCGTCTTTGGGCTGCAATTCGAAGCGAATCGCCGCGTCGGCTCCGACCACCTCAGCCGGAGGCAACGCCACGACGGGGTGCAAGCCGCTCACCACGAGGTCCTGCTGAACGCCACTCGTCTGGACTTCTCCCTGCGAGTTCATCATCCCCGAGGGTTGGTAGGCCGCGCTCGCGCCGCCTTCTTCGGTGACGACGAGAGCGACCTCCCGGCAATCGATTCCGAGCGGCGGCATGCCCGCATCCGGACCGCGGACGATCGAGTGAGCGGGGTCGCCCTCCGGCTGCCAGACGAGGGCCCGATCGAAGCGTCTATCGCCGTCCGCCGCATGCAACATGTGCGTGCCCGTGCACCCCACCTCGTCCGCGGAGGGATCGGGATCGGTGGCGAGCTGAACCAAGCCGCGACCCGAGAAGCGCAGACGCAGGACGAGCGCGTCCTCGAAGATCTTCTTCACCGCTTCCGGGTTCTCCTCGAAGTGAGCGGCATCCGGCTCCCGACGCTGAAAGGAGAGGTCGGGAGGGCGATTGGAGTAGCCGCCGTGCATCCGATAGGGGAACTGCTTCTCGAACTCGTCGAGATGGCCCAGCTCGCGCAGGCGCGAAGCCATCATCTGTCGCATCGCCGGATCGATCGGCGCGCCTTCGACGGTTTCGACCTCCTGTCGCGCCCACGCCGCTACGTCAGCAAGCGTCTTCACGGCGAGGTAGTCCATGCGCTCGTTGATCTCCTCCGACCGCTCGCCCCCCGTGAACAGGCGATGGAGCTGTTGTGCATGAAGCGGTAGCTGCGGCAGATCGTCCTCGTCGAGCCGAAACAACTGCGCCTGCTCCACCGGCACGAATGAGGCGAGCTCGAGCAGCGGCCGGATGGCAATCGACATCAACGGCCACGATGCGAGCATCTCGATCGCCTGCCGGCGAGAGCGGTCGGCCTCCCAGACGCGAATCTCGTAAATCCGCGAGAGCCAAGCCAGCAGGACGAGGTAGCAGGCATTGAACTTCTCGGGCAGCTCCTCTGCCATCTGCGCCAGCGCGACCGACTCGTCGACCGCAACCGGCTCCCGTGCCGGCTTGAACCCGACCCGCTCCGCGATCTCGTTCTCCTGGCCCAGCTCGGTCATCACCGTCGCGAACCGGTAGAGGTGCGACTGGCGCAGGAACTCCCCTTCTTCGAGCCACTGCGGAGTGGGTTTGTCTTTTTCCCTCTGGTCGGCCTTCAGCGCTTCGAGATAGCCCCGGGCTCCCCCCAGCTCCTGGACTTTCGCGAGGAGCGCACGGGCGCCGCCCTCGAAACCGGTAATCCCCTCCCCCTCGTCGACGATCGCGTTGATCACGCTTTCGACGTCCTCGTAGTCGAGCAATGGCTCAGCTGCTTCGGATGCTTCCTCGAAGTTCTTGGCCCGATAGACCGGGCCGATCGGAAGAAGACCCTCCCGGGCATATTGGGGGTCGAGCAGCTCGTCGCTGAGATTGCGGTCGTTGTGCGTCACCCAGCCGAGGTCGAAGGCCTCTCGGTAGAGCGGCAGGATCCCCTGCTCGTAGAAGTCGGCGATCGACTGAAATTGCAGCTCTTCCGCGCTTGGCAGCGGCCCCATTTTCGCCAGCATCGACGCCATTTCCATCCCCTCGTCTTCCGGAATGGGAGTCAGCGTCGTGTACAAGTCCTCGAGTCGCGCCTTCATCTGCTTGCGCTCCTCGGGATCGGCCACGTCGAAGAGCGCGCTCTCGAAGCGGAAGTCGACCTCGAACGCATGGAGTTCCTCGAAGAGCGCGGTCGCCTCCGGCCCGAAAGGGTCTTCGTCCTGGAGCGCATCGGTCGACTCGTAGACGACGAACCGACGGATGGTCGCGGTGGTTAGCGGCTGGACCGGCACTTCGACGCCGCCCTCACCGTCGAGCGGCTTGCCGGCGATGCTGGCGCGCCAGTTGGGGACGATCCAGTTTCCGGTCCGCTCCGACCGTTTCGGCAACATGAATTCAGGCGGCTCGCCCAGCGCTCGCAGCATGCACTGCACGTAGTGAAGGTGGAGCATCTCCTCATGGGCGACGGATAGGAGAGCGCTCTTCCAGGACCGCACTCGCTCGAACTGGATCGCCCGGCGGCGGTTCTCGCGGCCCGCGACTTCGGCGAGCTCGCCGGGCATGCTCTTCAGCGAGCAGGCCGTGTAGAGATACGTGTTGAGAAGGCAATGCTCCAGCCGCGCCGCCTGCTTCAAAAGCTCGACGAGCAGTGCTCTTGCCTCTTCGTCCCCCTTCATGCTCTCCTCCCGTCTCGAGACCCGTCCATACCGAATGAGGTATGCAGAGTACTCGGGAGATGTAAGCGTGTCGCGAGGTCTCTAGATGCCGCTGGTCCCGGCAGCGCGTAGCGCGAGGAAGAAGATGACCCAGCAGCTGACGGCCATGATGCCCATCTCGCGGCGGAGGATCGCGAAGGCCAGGGCCTCTTGGTCTGCTTGGGGGAGGTTCTCGTAGTCGGTCTCGCCTACCTCGCGCTGGGCGGCATCGGCCCTGGCGCCCTCGGCGATGAAGGAGACGAGGATCGGGAGGACGCCGTAGAGGTAGTGGAGGCCTTCCTTCGGCTCGTGGTTGGTGACGACGAGGATGCCGCCGAGGAGGGCTTGGACGAAGACCGAGACCTGGGCCGCGCGGAGGAGGTACCAGAAGGGGATCGAGGGCTGATTCCGATACCAGGCGATGCCGCCGACGATGCCTGCGGCCGCATTCAGCGCGATTAAGCAGACGCCTACGGCGATGTGGAGCCCGACCATGGGCTATATCCGCCCGAATGGGTCGGGATTCCGCTTACTGATGCGGAAAATCACTATGTAGCAACATGTCACAAAGTCGGTATATAACAGGGAGGTACGGCGGCTAAACCGGGTAGCTGACCCGGGACCGGGCTCGCCGGCCATAACCCCACCTCCCCGTGCTGAAGAGCTACCTACCGATCCTCGTCTTCGCCTTCCTCGGCCTCACGGTCGGCGGCGTTTTCGCGCTCGTCAACCACCTGGTCGGCCCGAAGAAGCCGCCGCGCACCACCGCCGCCGGCAAACGCCAGGGCGAGCCCTACGAGTCCGGGATCCCGGTCGAACCGACGAAGGGGCTGCGCTTCGGCGTCACCTTCTACCTCGTCGCGATGCTCTTCATCCTCTTCGACATCGAGGTCGTCTTCCTCTACCCCATCGGGGTCATCCTCAAGGGCGCCGACAGCCTCCTCGTCCTCGGCGAGCTCGTCACCTTCGTCGTCCTCCTGCTCGTCGCCTTCGTCTACGTCTGGCGGAAGGGGGCCCTGGATTGGAGGTAGAGCGCCGCTCCCTGCGCGAGAAGCAAGTCCGGGCCCGCGACCTGCTCCGCGGCGACCTCGAGGGTGAAGACCTCGAGCGCTACGTCGAAGAACGGGTCGTCACCACGACCTTCGCGAAAGTCCAGAACTGGGCCCGCGCCAACTCGATCTTCCCGCTCACCTTCGGCCTCGCCTGCTGCGCGATCGAGGCGCCGATCTCGATCGTCACCGCCCGCTACGACCTCGCCCGCTTCGGCGCCGAGGCCCTGCGCGCCTCGCCGCGCCAGGCCGACCTGATCATCCTCTCGGGCCGGGTCAGCATCAAAATGGCGCCGGTCGTCCGCCGCCTCTACGACCAGATGCTGGAGCCGAAGTGGGTGATGGCGATGGGCGCCTGCTCCTCTTCGGCCGGGATGTTCGCCAACTACGCCGTCGTCCAGGGCGCCGACAAGTTCATGCCGGTCGACATTTACGTGCCGGGCTGCCCGCCGCGCCCCGAGGCCGTCCTCTACGGCTTCACCAAGCTGCAGCGCAAGATCATGGGCAGCCCCGACCAGAGTTGGCGGCGGCGCTACGACGCCTACGGGACCGAGGAGTGGGCGCGCGGCGGCCCGCGCTCGGAACCGAGCCCGGAGGCGGCCCGCGCCTACGGGGAAGCGCGGCGCTCGGTCGAAGCGCTGCGCGAAGCCGGGGAGCCCTCCCTTGCCTGACGCTCCCGGACTCGAGCTGATCCGGGGAGAAATCGATCGCGACTGCCCCGGCGCCGTGCTCGCCACCTCCTTCGACCGCGCCCAAGCGGCGCTGATCGTCGACCCGGAACGAATCATCGAGGTGCTGCGCTGGCTCAAGGAGCAGCCCGGCCAGCGCTACGACTTCCTCTCCAGCCTGCACGCCGCCGACTACCTGCCGGCCGAACCCCGCTTCGGCGTCCACTACGAGCTCATCAACCGCGACCGAGTAGAGCGCATCCGAGTCAAAGCGATGCTCGAAGACGCTCCTCCCGTGGGTGGCGACGATCGGGAGGACTCTGCCGGGAGGCAGAGCCCCCGATCGGAGACAGGACCCGCGGGCCAGCAACTTCCGTCAATCGACTCCTGCGTCGAGCTCTTCCCCACCGCCGACGCCCAGGAGCGCGAAGTCTTCGACTTCTTCGGGATCGTCTTCCGCGGCCACCCGAACCTGACCCGGATCTTGATGCCCGACGACTACGTCGGCTGGCCGCAGCGCCGCGACTTCCCGGTCGGCGGCGAGCCGGTCACCTTCACCTACAGCGAGGCCCGCTATGACTGAGCGCGTTGCCGAAGTCGGGATGAGCACCGACATCCTCGACACGCCCGATCTCGACCGCGAGATCATGACCATCAACATCGGGCCGCACCACCCGGCGACCCACGGCGTCCTCCGCCTCGTCGTCGACCTCGAAGGCGAGATGGTGCGCGAGCTGCGGCCGGTGATCGGCTACGTCCACACCGGGATCGAAAAGTCCTGCGAGGACAAGAGCTACTGGAAGGTCATCCCCTTCGTCGAGCGGATGGACTACGTCTCCTACTTCTTCCAGATGGAGGCCTACTGCGGCGCGGTCGAGCGGCTGATCGACCTCGAGATCCCGCCCCGCGCCAAGTACCTGCGGACGATCTTCCTCGAGCTCAACCGGATCCACTCCCACCTCGTCTGGCTCGGCACCACCGCGCTCGACCTCGGCGCGATCTCGATGCTCTGGTACTGCTTCCGCGAGCGCGACAAGATCCTCGACCTGTTCGAAATGGCGACCGGCCAGCGGATGCACACCCGCTACTTCCAGGTCGGCGGCGTGATCGAGGACATCCCCCTCGGCTTCGAGGCCAAGTGCCGCGCCTTCGCGGAGGAAATGCCGATCCGGGTCGGGCAGTACGAAGACCTGCTCGACCGCAACGAGGTCTTCCTCTCGCGGACCAAAGGGACCGGGATCGTCTCCCGCGAGCGGCTGCTGGAGCTCGGCGTCACCGGGCCGCTGCTGCGCGCCGCCGGCGACCCCTGGGACCTGCGCAAAGCCTTCGACTACCTCGCCTATCCCGAGATGGACTTCAAGATCCCGGTCGGCACGGTCGGCGACAACTACGACCGCTACCGGGTGCGGGTGGCGGAGATGGTTGAGTCGAGCCGGATCATCGCCCAGTGCCTCGACGCCCTCCCCGAGGGCCCGTTCATCGCCGACGACCGCAAGTACGTGCTGCCGCCGCGCTCGGAGCTCTCGACCTCGATGGAGAGCCTTATCCACCACTTCAAGCTCGTCACCGAGGGCTACCGCGTCCCGCCCGGCGAGGTCTACTACTCGATCGAGGGCCCGCGCGGCGAGCTCGGCTGCTTCGTCCTCGCCGACGGCTCCTCGAGGCCGGCCCGCGTCCACTTCCGCGACCCGTCCTTCGTCAACCTCCAGGCCT
>DASZNP010000001.1:0-12334 GCA_035551255.1 Solirubrobacterales bacterium | reverse complement strand
CGTCAGCTTCGAGGTGCGGGCGGGGGTGGTGTTCGGGTTCCTCGGGCCGAACGTGGCGGGGAAGACGACGACGATCCGGACCCTGCTTGACTTGATCCACCCGAGCTCGGGGTCGGCGCGGATCTTCGGGCTCGACAGCCGGCGCGAGAGCGTCGCAATCCGGGCGCGGATCGGGAACCTGCCGGGCGACTTCGGCCTCGGCCGCGAGGCGACGGGACGGGAGGGGGTACGGCTGCTCTCGCGCCTGCGCGGCATCGACGGGCTCGCTCGCGCCGAAGAGCTGGCCGAGCGCTTTCGCGCCGACCTCGACCGTCCGCTCGGCCAGCTCTCGCGCGGCAACCGCCAGAAGATCGGCCTCATCCTCGCCACCTTCCACCGGCCCGAGCTGCTGGTCCTCGATGAGCCGACTGGCGGCCTCGACCCGCTGATGCAGGAGGAGTTCCTGGCGCTGGTCGGCGAGGAACGCGAGCGCGGGGCGGCGGTCTTCCTCTCCTCGCACGAGCTCGACGAGGTGCAGCGAGTTTGCGACCGGGTCGGGATCGTCCGCGGCGGCCGGCTGATCGCGGTCGAGCGGATCGCCGACCTGCTCGGCAAGGCGCGCCGCCGGTTCACGCTCGAGTTGCGGGACCCCGCCGGGCTCGAGCGCCTGCGCGAGCTGCCGGGCGTAGCCGACTTCGAGCTCGCCGGCGGGCGCGCCACCTTCACCGCCGCCGGCGACCTCGACGCGGTGGTGCGGGAGCTCGCCGGCCACCATGTGGTCGACCTCGAGGTCACGCATCCCTCGCTGGAGGAGGTCTTCCTCGGCTATTACGACGAGGACGAGGCAGGATGAGCGGGAGCCGCTCCTCACCAAGTGCGCAGGTCGGCGCGCTGGTCGCCAGCCACCTCTACGACCGCCGCCGTTCGGTCCTCGCCTGGGGGCTGCCGATGGGCCTGTTCTCGGCCTTCGTCGTCGCGATCTTCCCCTCGGTCGAAACCTCGATCTCGAAAGCGGTGCAGGGCTACCCGCAGGGGT
The DNA here is from genome assembly GCA_035551255.1 of Solirubrobacterales bacterium. Lineage (GTDB taxonomy): Bacteria > Actinomycetota > Thermoleophilia > Solirubrobacterales > 70-9 > VAYN01. The sequence goes on along the minus strand of DASZNP010000001.1, from coordinate 11,319 downwards.
TGAAGGAAGCGTTCGGGATCGGCCAGCTGACCAGCGTCGAGCAGTACCTGCACGCGGAGATGCTGAGCCTGATCGTGCCGCTGGCGATGGGCTACCTGGCGGTGCGGGCGATCGCCTCTGGCCTCACCGGGGCCGCCGAATCGGGCCGCCTCGACGTCCTGCTCTCCTCCCCGGTCTCGCGCAGCCGGATCGTCGCCGCCGGTTTCCTCGCGACGGCGGTGGAGCTCGCCGAGGTCCTGCTCGTCACCGGCGTGCTCTGCGGCCTCGGCAGCCTCATCGCCGGCTCCGGTCTCGACGCCAGCCGTGCCGCGGAAGGCTTCGCCAACGTCTGGCCGCTGGCGCTGCTCTTTGCCGGCTGCGGCGCGATCGCCGCCGGCTTCTCGCTGCGGACCAGCATCGTCACCGGCGCGGTCGCGGGCCTGCTGGTGGCGATGTACGTGATCGACCTGATGGGCCGCCTCGACACCAGCCTCTCCGACCTCCGCTACCTCTCGGTCTTCAAGTACTACGGCAACGCGATCGAACACGGGATCGAACCGCTCGCCTTCGTCGGCGTCACCCTGGCCGCCTGCGTCCTTGCCGCGATCGGCGCCTGGCTGTTCGAGCGGCGGGACCTAGCGGCTTAGGTCCGCGGCGGCTTCCTGGATCTCCCCCAGGCTGCTGGCCTCAGTGACTGAGGTGACGGCCGCCGGGAGTTCCTCACCAAGCCCGTTCTGTCCGACGATCAGGTGCAGTGGCTTGCCGGCGGCGGCGCAGCGGGCGGCGATCTCGCCGACGATCTTGCCTTCGAGGCTCTGGGAGTCGAAGCGGCCCTCGCCAGAGATGACGGCGTCGGCGTGCGCGAGCCGGGCGTCGAAGTCGAGTGCATCGAGGACGAACTCGGCGCCGGGACGCAGCTCGGCGCCGTAGGCCCAGAGTCCACCCGAGAGGCCGCCAGCGCACCCGGTCATCGGCACCCCGTGCGGGTCGCGAGGCAGCTCCGCGGCGAGCGCATCCAATCGCGCGGTCAGTCGCACAACCGCCGCCGCATCGGCCCCCTTCTGGGGCGCGAACACCCGCGCCGCCTCCTCGAACGGCGTCTTCACGTCACAAAGAACGTCGATTCCAACCTCGGCGTTCGTCTTTTCCGGGGCATATGTAGGGGAAAGCACGAACGCCGCCTCGCTTTGGCGCAGCGCTTCGATCGCGCCGCGGCCGCCGTCGGTGGTGGCGCTGCCGCCGACCGCCACCAGCACGCGCCCGGCGCCGGCCGCGATTGCGGCGGCGATCAACTCGCCGGTGCCGTAGGTGTCGGCTCGCTCCGCGTCGCGTTCCTCGGGCGCCACTAGGGAGAGCCCGGACGCCTGGGCCATCTCGACGATCACCGTCTTGCCGTCGCCGAGCAGCGCGAAGCCGGCCTCGATCCGCCGCCGCAGCGGGTCGTGAACCTCGGCACTGCGGAGCTCGCCGCCGAGCGCTCCAAGCAGCACCGCCATCGTTCCCTCGCCACCGTCGGCAACCGGGCAACGGTCCGCCTCCGCACCCGCCGCCTCGACTCCGACCCCGATCGCCGCTGCCACCTCCGCTGCATCGAGGGTCCCCTTGAACGAATCCGGCGCCACAAGAAACCGCCTCATCCCCCGAACTGCATCAAATTTCATGCCCGCCAGCCCGGAAATTTGATGCAGTTCGGATTCGTGGGCGAGATTCAGATCTTCATTGCGGCGCTGCTGGTCTCGGTTGCGCTGCTGAATGCGATTGCGAACTGGTGGCAGGTGCCGTATCCGATCGTCCTCGTGCTCGGGGGGCTGGCGCTGGGGTTGGTGCCGGGGATCCCGGAGATCGAACTCGACCCGGACCTGGTGCTGTTGATCTTCCTGCCGCCGCTGCTCTACTCGGGCGCCTTCTTCGCCGATTTGAACGCCCTGCGTCACGACACGCGGGTGATCTCGCTGCTCTCGATCGGCCTAGTGTTGGCGACGGCGATCGTGGTCGGCGCCGTCGCCCACTTCGCCTTCGACCTCCCCTGGGCGGTGGCGATCGCCCTCGGCGCGATCGTCGGCCCGACCGACCCGGTCGCCGCGACGACGATCCTCCGCCGCCTCGGCATCCCGCGCCGGATCGTCAACGTGCTCGAGGGCGAGAGCCTGGTCAACGACGCCAGCGCCCTGGTCATCTACAAGGTCGCTGTCGCCGCCGCGATCGGTGGCGGCTTTTCCGCCGCCGAGGCCGGCGGGCGCTTCCTCCTCGCAGCCGGCGGCGGCCTTGCGATCGGCCTCGTCGCCGGCTACCTGATCGCCGTCATCCGCCGCCGCACCGAGGACCCGACGACCGAGATCACGATCTCTCTCTTCAGCGGCTACGCCGCCTTCCTCCCCGCCGATCAGATCGGCGCCTCCGGCGTCCTCGCCGCCGTTACCTGCGGCATCTATCTCGGCTGGCGCTCGCCGGAACTGGTGACGCCGACGGTCCGCCTGCAGTCCTTCGCGGTCTGGGAAATCCTTGTCTTCCTCCTCAACGCAACCCTCTTCATCCTCATCGGCCTGCAGCTGCCGGTGATTGTCGACGGGCTAAAGGGGAGCGGGATCAGCGCCGGGGAGGCGATCTTCGACGGCCTCCTCGTAGCCGTGCTCGTGGTCGTGACCCGCATCGTCTGGAGCTTCGGCGTCACCGCCCTGATCCGCGCGGTCGACCGCCGCCCGCAGCAGCGCGAACGCCGCGCCAGCTGGCAGCTGCGCGTGGTCGCCGCCTGGTCGGGGATGCGTGGCGCCGTCTCCCTCGCCGCGGCGCTGGCCCTGCCACTGACGACCGACGCCGGCGAACCGCTGCCCGGCCGCGACCTGATCCTCTTCATCACCTTCGCGGTGATCCTCTTCACCGTCGTCGGTCAGGGGCTGACCCTGCCGCTGCTGATCCGCCGCTTTAACGTCGGCGACGATGGCAGCGAAGAGGAGCACGAGGAGCTGCGCGCCCGCCTTACCGCCGCCGGCGCAGCGCTCGAGCGCCTCGACGAGCTCTCGATCGAAGAGTGGACCCAGGAGGACACGATCAAACGGGTGCGGGCGATGTACGAATTCCGCCGTCGCCGCTTCAAGGTCCGGGCCGGCAAGCTCGACGACGAAGACGGGATCGAGGACCGCTCGCTCGCCTACCAGCGGCTGATGCACGAGCTCTACGCCGCCCAGCGCGGCGCCCTCGTCGGCCTCCGCGACAGCGGCAAAATCTCCGCCGAGGTGATGCGGCGGATCGAGCGCGAGCTCGACCTCGAGGAGGAGCGGCTGGAGGTATGAGCGCGAACTGCATCAAATTCTCCCTCCAGTAGAGAGAAAATTTGATGCAGTTCGGTCAGCCCTGTGGCGGCGGAACCTGCGAGGCCATCTGCTGATAGCCGGCGGCGCTGGGGTGGACGCCGGTGTCGCCGCTGATCACCCACGGCGGGCCGTCGCTCGCCGGGCCCTTGCAGAAGGACAGCGGGTGCAGGATCGCCAGCTCCTTCTGGGTAGGCGTCGACTGCACGCTCGGCCCGTCGACGGTGTACCCGAGGCTGGAGCAGCTGAAGGTCGAGGGGTAGACGGGGGAGATGTCGATGCCGACGGCGAAGTGCGGCGGCGTCACCACCTGCAGCCGCTGCGGATTCACTTCAGCGGCCACGGCAGCGATTTCGTTGTTCATCAGCTGCACCATCTCGGCGATCTGGGTGGCGCTGTAGGCGAGGGCGATCGAGGGGACCGAGAGGTGGTACTGCATCAGGTAGATGGTCGCGTCCGTGTGTTGGACGAGGTCCGTGTAGATGGCCTTGAGGTTTTCCCGCAGTTGGACCCCGGCGAAGGCGCGCTGGATGCATTCGCTGTAGCCGCCGAAGATGTCCGAGTAGATCGCGCAGCCCATGTTGTCGAGGCCGAAGAGCATCTGGTCGAGCAGCGGGTTGGCGCCGACCGTCATCAGCACGTATTCGGGGTCTTCGGCCTCGATCCGCGCGGTCGTCTTGTGGAACTCGCCGCCGGGCGCCCAGTCGGAGGGTTCGGAGCCGCTGACCGCGACGTTCTCGAAGTTGGTGATGCCATGTTCGTTGGCCCACTGCGCCGCCCAGCTGATGTTGTTGGAGAGGCCATAGTCGGGCGCGTAGACGACTTCGGGGTTCTTGCTGTTCGTGTTCAGCGAGTTCGAGGAGCAGGCATCGTTGAAGACCTTTTCCGCCGGGCGGCATTCGAGCAGGTGCCCGATCGTCATCGGGGTGCCGTTGCTGTAGTAGCCGAAGCCGGCGGTGACCGAGTCGCCGAGGGCGCGGACGATCGGTTCGTCGGGGGTGCCGACGGTGAAGCGGACTTCGCGGCCGCCGGTGAGGGTGAGCGCGTCCCCTCCCTGGAAGCCGCGATCGGAGCGGTAGACGACGTTGCCGTCTTCGACCTGGGCGCTGCCGTGTTCGGGCTGCCGGGTGATCCGCCAGTTCGGTTCCGCGGTGCAGGCCGGCAGCGGCACGGTCGTGCGGCGGCCGGAACCGGTGTGGCGCACCGCGGCGGTGCTGCAGGTGCGATGCCGGGAGCTGAGCGGCAGCGGCTGCAGGGCGTGGTCATCGGCGGACAGCTCCGGCGTGGCGTCCCCGTTGGCGTCGAGCCGGGCCTTGGCATGGACCGCCACCTGCATCCACTGATGGAACTGCAGCGGCGGCCGTTCGCGGAGGTCGATGCGGTGGACGAAGGTGAAGCGCCGCCGCCGCTCCGGCCGCCGCAGCTTGCCGCCGCTGAGCCGCACGTTTATCCGCCGGCGCAAAACCCAAGCCCCGTCGCGGTCCCAAAGCGTCACCATGAGCTGCTCCCAGTGACTGACCATCTGGATCGGGTAGGTGACCGGCACCAGGATCGAGGGGTAACCGTCGGCGGTGTGGCCGAGCGTGACGTGTCCGACCTCAACCTTGGCTTTCACCTTGGCGCTGGCAGGCGCCGCCAGGGCGAGGAACAGGCAGAGGACGAGCGGGAGGAGGAGACGGCTGCGGGTCATTGGTTGGTCCTTTAGGGCTTGCCGCGCTGGTAGAGCCAGCGCTGGAAGAACGGTTCGAGGTTGCGCCCGGAGATCTTCTCCGCCAGGGCGATGAATCCCTTGATCGTGCCGCTGCCGTAACGGTGCGCCTGGGCCCATCGGTGGAGTATGTGCAGCATCGGCTGCGTCCCGATCTTTAGCCGCAGCGCCTCCAGCGTCATCGCGCCGCGGACGTAGACCGAGGGGCCGAACATGTGCACGGGAGTACCAGGGTGGGCCGAGGGCGGGTCCCAGAACTTCGTGTTCGAGGCAGGCACCTTGTAGAGGCGGTTGAAGATCGCGTGGGCGCTGCGGCGGCCGTGCTGCTCGGCGTAGTACCACTCGGTCCAGGTCGCGAAGCCCTCGTTGAGCCAGATTTCCGGCCACCGCTTCAGTCCGACCGAGTCGCCGAACCACTGGTGCGCGGTCTCGTGGACGACGGTGGTGAGGTCAGGGACGTAGGGGTAGATCGGCCGGCTCTGGCTCTCGAGCGCGTAGCCGAGCTTCGGCGCGTAGTCGACGATCGAGCCGGCGGCGACGAAGGGGTAGGGGCCGTAGAGCTTGCTCTCGAAATCGACGATCTCCGGCAGTTCGGCCAGCACCGGCAGCGAGCGCCGTTCCAACCGCGGGTCGATCAGCGTCCAGGTCCGGTGTCGATCGAGAGCGCTCCCGACGATCTTGCCGCGGCCGATGTCGAGGACCGCGAGGTAGGGGCTCATCGGCCGCCCTTCCCCCCAGGCGTAGGTGACCTCACCGGGATGGCGCCTATTGACATTGAAGAGGTTGCCGTTCGAGATTGCCTTGAGGTCGTCCGGCACGGTGATGTCAACGCCGAAGGAGGCCTTGTCGGAAGGGACGTTGTCGCAGGGGATCCAGGCGGCCGTTCCCTGCGGCTCGCCGACCGCCAGCACTCCGTCGTCGGTCCGGTACCAACCCTCCTGCGTTCCGTCCGGGTCGGTGACCTTCGGCGGTTTGCCGCTGTAGAAGACCCGGGTTACGAACTCTTCCCCCTTCTGAATCGGTGCCTTCGGGAACACGATCAGCTTGCCGGGCCTGCGCCGATACCGGGCGCGTTTGGTTTCGAGCCGCACTTCCGTCACCCGCGGCCCGAAGAAGTCGAGGGAGAAGCTGCTCAGGTCTTCCTTCGCTTGCATGGCGACGGTCACGTCAGCTTCGATGCTGCGGTCGCGGTGATAGTCGAGGTGAACTTCGTAGTACCTGGCGTCGTAGCCACGGTTCCCGGCATGGGGGAAGAACGGTTCGTTAGCCGGCTTTTCCGCCGCGGCAGACGCGGCGAGGCAGCAGCAAACGGCGAGACCTAAGAGGACGCTGTATCGAAGTGAGCGCAGGGACGCATCCTACGACTGGGGAGAGCTGGCGGCATCGTTCATCCGCACTGCCGAAGGACTGCCAGAAATAACAGGGCACTTTCTGTCACCCGCGGTCTTACGCTCCAATCGGCTCTACGCCTGAAGAACTAAGACTCCGCGCGTACCCCTCGAAGGACAAGTTCAAAAAGAACCCTCAAAAGCAAGGCCGCATCGCCTTGACCCAGTTCTAAGCCCAGGTATACAAGCCCCACGTCCACTCGAAACCTATGGACGCAAAAGGGCCCCCGAGGCACCGGTCAGACAAACGAGCGCCCCAGGGGCAACAACAAGGAAGGAAGTATCTCAGATGTACAAGAAATTCATCACTGCCTGCATGGCTCTGGTCGCCCTCGCGGCCTTCGCACTGCCGGCAAGCGCAATGGCTGAAAATAAACCGCAACTCGTAGAGGGCAGCACCGCGGTGGCCGCTGGCAGCTCGATCGTCGGTACAAACATCGGAGAAACGCTCTTCGTGGCCACAGATGGCACGACGGTTCAGGTCCGCTGCACCACCGCCAAGCTCAGCGGTACCCTGGCTACCAACTCTGCCGGCACCGTCAAAGGCGAAATCACCACATTCGATTTCTCGGGCACCGGCGCGGTCGCGGCACACAACGGACTGAACGAGTGCACAACCGCCGGGATTTTTGGTGCTGGTAGCGCTTGGATCACAGTGACGACCAATCCGCTGATCCTCGAATCCAACCCGACGTTCACCACAGATGAATTCAGGGTGAGCGCGAAAGGCGGCGGCAACGTCAAATTCATCATCGGCTCGACACAGATCGGCGAATGCGAATACGAAGGGACAAGCAGCCTCAAGGGTGACTTCACCACAGAAGCAACAACCAAGCTCACGGTGAGGAACACCCAGGCGGGAAGCGGATCGAAACTGATCCGAGGCAACTTCCTCTGCCCGAGCAGCGGTCAGTTGAGTATGAAGTTCCTCCTCGAGACAACGAATGGTACGGAGCTAGGGGCCACCAAATTGCCGTAGGCGTTTGGAGTTGTTGAGCTCCACTGATCACCGAATTGGTTCAGGGGCCGCCTCGGCGGCCCCTGTTTCACACATTTCTGGATAAAACCCGAAATGTACCTTGACAAGGCCAACTCCCGAGCTTAGCCTTGCCACTGTAGGAAAAGGTTGTAGGGCTAGGGGATAAAGGCCAATGGAAAGCGGGGGACTGATGGGAAAGTGGGTCGTGACGGGCATCTTGATCATGCTCGTCTTTTGTGCCGGGCACGTCTCCAAAGTGAGCGCGGCCGACTGCCCCAACCAGGAACTCCGATCCGGCGCAAGCGATCACCTTCCAGACTGCCGGGCCTATGAGCTGGTGACGCCTTCGGACTCCAATGGACGTTTCGTGGAGGCCCTCAATACCTTCGGATTTCCTCCTACGGTTTCAATCGTCCCTAGCGAACTCGCATCGCCGACCCGCCCGAGCGTCGATTTCCTCACCTACCAGTCGGCTCTACCCGCGCAAAGGCCGGGGACCGGCGTCGGTGACGTATACGAAGCTGAGCGAGACCTGGAAGGGTGGCAGACCACTCGGCTCGTCACGCCGCATGGTTCCGAATCGAAGCGAGTGCTGCTGGAAGGAATCTCGCCCGACCACCGCTACAGCTTCATCAGAGACAACGATTCGACCGGCCGGTTGAGCGTCGGAGCCATGACCATGTATCTCGGAAAGCCGGACGGATCTTTCGAGCTGCTGGGTCTCGGGACCGAAGGCAGCGAACCCTTTGCCCAAGGTCGCTTTCTGGGCGAAGAAGGCAAGCATGTGGTCTTTTCGACTGGAAAGGGTTCTGGACAGAGCTTCCTGTGTGAATTTGATGACGCCTGTGAAATTCGGCAGCTGGAGCCCGACGCCGCGCCCACCGGCACGGGCGCCGTCTACGATCGCGAAGTCGGCGGTGAAACCCATGTCGTTTCGGTGCTGCCCGGGGAGGAACCCCTGAAAGCTGGCGAACAGGCCTACTGGAGGGGAACCTCCAAAGATGGCAGCGCCACCGCCTTCGAAGCCGAAGGCACCCTCTATGTCCGCCTCGACGACCAGGAAACCAAAGAAGTCGCTGCAGGAGAACCGATCTTCGCTGGTGTCTCCGAAGACGGCGGCTATGTCTTCTATGTCGTACCGGCCGGCTCAGAAGAAGCAGGGGTGATCCATCGCTTCGATACCGCAACGGGCGGCGATGTCGTGGTCAACCCTGGCGACGAAGGGCTGATCGTCAACGTCTCCGGCGACGGCTCCCACGTCTACTTCATATCCGAAGCTCAACTGGACGGCAGCGAGGGAACGGTGGGGGAACCAAACCTCTACGTGTGGAGCGGAGGAACTCCGGAATTCGTGGTGACGGTACTGCCGAGTGATCTATCCCACTCCTCTGACGCGAGCAACCTCTATCCGGGGTTGGGCACGTGGACCGAAGCTGTCGTAAACCGGCCGGCAGACACCGAACAAGGCCCAGGAGCCGACTCATCCCGCACCACCCCTGACGGCACCGTGATCGTCTTCGAGTCCAAAGCCAAGCTCACGTCCTACGAAAACGAAGAACATACCGAGATCTATCGGTACGCCGACGGCACTGCGGGCCCGGAATGCGTCTCCTGCAACTTCGGCCGGCCACCGGAACCCGGTCGCGAAGCGCAGCTGCAGAACCTGATCCTCACCCCCACCTCCGACATCATCCACAACCTCTCCGACGATGGCAGCCGGGTCTTCTTCGAAACCGAGGAAGCGCTGGTCCCCGAGGACACCGACGGCGTCAACGACATCTACGAGTGGAGTGAAGAAGCAGGCGCAGCAAAGCTGATCTCCTCGGGAACGACTCTGACCTACCCCGTTGCACCCGGGATCGGAGCGGAACTGAGGCCGACCGTCCTCTTCTCGGTCACTCCCAGTGGTGACGATGTTCTCTTCCTCTCCCAGGACGCCCTGGCACCCGGTGCCCCGGGAGGCGGTGCGATCGCGCTCTATGACGCCCGCGTCAACGGCGGATTTCCGCCACCGCCCGAAACTGCGACCTGCCTGGAAGACGGGTGCAAGTCACCGGCAAACGCCATCACCTCCTCTTCCCTCGGCCTTCCCTCCGAATCGCTGGCCGGCGCCGGCAACGTAAAGCCGAAGAAGAAGCACCGGCGCCACTGCCGCCACCGCAAGCATAAGTGCAAGCCAAAGCACCGAAAGGGCAAGCGACCCGCGAGGGCGCATTCCGCGAGCGTCGTTGTCTCCGAGGCCCCGGCCCGAGCCGAGGTGGGAGGCGCCGCAACCCAGGCGCCAAGCTCGCAGGTGACTCCCGCATCAAGCGAAGAAGTCGTCGCTTCCGGAAGCGCGGCTCCGGTTACCAAAGCCATCGAACCGCCAGTGAAATATGGCATCGAAGAAGTGAGCGCGAACCTCAGCCCTCCGGCAGCGGGTGCGCACCCCGACTTCTCGAACGATCTTCTGCTCAACCACATCTTCAAGGAAAACGGGATGCTGAGCGAAAACATGGGCCGGACCGAAGAAGTAGCGGTTTCGATCCCGCCGGGCCTGATCGGCAACATCAACGCGGTGCCCCGCTGCACCACCGGGGAGCTGTACGGGCTCAACTGTCCGCCCGACTCGCAGGTGGGGATCTCGGCGGTTTACGTGACCTTCGTCGGCCCCAGGTTCAGCGAGCCCATCTACAACCTAGTCCCGCCGCACCCCGACAAGGAAATCGCTCGCCTGGGCTTCATCGCCGGCCTTTTCCCGGCCTTCATCGACATCCACGTGCGTACGGCCGGCGACTACGGCGTGACCGCCACCGTGTACGGAACCTCTGGGATGGTCTCGCTGGTTGGCGCCGAAACGACGCTATGGGGCAACCCGGCGAGCCCGGTCCATGACGAACAGCGGCTGACGGCGGTCGAAGCGATTGGCTGCATAACCGCCTGCGAAGCCGAAAAGGAAGGCCCCAACGGGGAACCCATAAAAGGCGAACGCGCATCGGGGATCCCCGTCGACCAGCGCAAGGCGTTCATGAGCAACCCTTCGGCCTGCCAGTCGGGCCAGGTGGACTTTGCGGTGAAGAGCTACCAGCTCCCCGACACCTTCACCGCCCAAGCCCCCCTCCCCGACATCACCGACTGCACCGGCCTTCCCTTCGCCCCGAGCTTCGAAGCCGAACCCACCAACCACACCGCCGGCGCCCCCACCGGCCTTAAGACCAAGCTGATCCTCCCTCAGCACCTAGGCGAAGAAGAACGCTCCACGGCGACGATGCGCGAAGCCCGCGTCACCCTGCCGGCGGGGATGCAGATCGCCGCCGGTGCGGCCAACTGGATCGGCACCTGCTCTGAAGAACAGGTCGGCTTCCACGAAGAAGTCGACACCGCCTGCCCCGACAACTCCAAGCTCGGCACCGCGACGATCGCCTCGCCCGACCTGCCCGAGCCGATCGAAGGCGCGATCTACCAGCGCACCCCGACCCCCGGCCACCAGTTCGGCCTCTGGCTCACCGCCGACGCCCTCGGCCTCCACATCAAGCTCCCCGGTGAACTCGAGCCCGACAAAAACACCGGCCGCCTCACCGCGGTCTTCCGCGACCTCCCCCAGGTCCCCGCCGAAGAGATCGACCTGAACGTCTGGGGCGGCCCGCGGGCGCCGCTACAGAACCCCGACCACTGCGGAACCTTCACCACCGACTACGCCTTCAGCCCCCATTCAGACGACCCGGCGGCCACCGGCCGGAGCCAGATGCAGATCACCGAAGGCTGCAGCCAGGGCTTCAGCCCGACGATCCACGCCGGGGTCACCAATCCGATCGCCGGCAAGTTCAGCCCCTTCGTCTTCGACCTCACCCGCCCCGACGGCGACCAGGCCCTGCGCGGCTTCGATCTCCACCTCCCCGCGGGCGAGCTCGCGAAGATCAAGGGCGTCCCGCTCTGCCCCGACCCAGACGCCGCGGCTGCCTCCTGCCCCGCCGGCTC